>JANYDW010000070.1 GCA_025363455.1 Oleiharenicola sp.
CAAGCTCCTCCCAAGATAAGATCACAATCCGTCGCAAGACGGTGCAAGGTCCGGGTAGACCACCCGGTTGATAGGACAGAAGTGCAAGCGTAGTAATACGTTCAGCTTACTGTTACTAATGACCTTGCCGGTTTATGCAGACACCAAATTCTAGGCGTTTATTTCACCTCCTTACCCAACATCAATTTGTCTGAGCTTTATTCAATTACTCCTCCTTCGGAGGAGTTTCCCTTCCTGGTGACCACATACCGGGGGTTCCACCCGTTCCCATCCCGAACACGGCCGTTAAGCCCCGAGTAGCCAATGGTAGTAGGACGTTAGGTCCCGCGAGAGTAGGTCGTTGCCAGGTTTATGGCCCGGTTTGTCGAAAGACGAACCGGGCCTTCTTTTTACCCAAATCGTGGAGCTGCGAGACTGCAGGCCTGTAATGAATGTTGGTACGCTGAGCCGGAATCATGGAGTTGAAGGTACCCGAACGCCCCCCTAATGACCGTCCTCGTGGATCAAAGAAAAGGAAACCAAGTCAAGGGTGTAGCCTCGCTCCGTCCGGACAGATCGTGCACCGCCCAGCGGAGCGGGCCGGAGAGCGTCTACGCCGGCCGCACCGGGCAAAGAACCTCGAAAGCATGGACTGGCTTGGCATGGCCTCGATGCCGAGCACCTCGGCCACCGCCGGGTTATGCGCCAGGTGGGCGACCCGCGCCAGCTTGTCGGCGCCGCAGAGGATGCCGACGATGAAGCCCAGTGCTGTGTCGGCCAGATCGTAGGCATTTGGACTGGTCGGAGCATAGGGCCGCACCGCCCACAACTGCTCCCGCAGACCCCGTTCAGCGACAAAACGGGTCCACACCGCCAGCCCGCCGTGCGCCGTCTGGCGCTGATCGGTAAAGCCAATCCGTATCGGCGTTACCCGTCTTTGGTGCCCAAATCTAGCCGCACCGTTTGGTTCGCCACCTCAAACGTCGCATCTGTAGTTTGAGCATCGTACCTTCAACAACGCCAAACGATGCCCTTTTGGCGATCACCGCTTCAACTGCATGAGTCCGGCTCAGTTTGCTGAAACGCACACCTCCGATCGGAGAAAAATCATATTTCAATCGGCCTGGTTGTTGGTTCCCAGCTTGGCAAGTTAGCGTGTCACTGTTGCACTCAACCTATGCGATTCCCCTTCCTCGCTCTTTTGGCGGCCAGCGTCGTCACCCTGCACGCCTCGGCCGGTCGCGACTGGCCCGTTTATCTCGGTGACAAGAACGCGAGCCACTACTCGATATTGAAGCAGATCATCCCGGCCAATGTCGCCAAGCTGGAGGTGGCCTGGACTTTCCACGCCGGCGACCTGCGCGAGGGGGCGACCCAGATTCAGTGCAATCCTCTGATCATCGACGGCGTGCTCTACGCCACCACGCCGCAGTCGAAAGTCGTCGCGCTTGACGCCGCCACGGGGCGCGAGCTCTGGCGCTTTGTCCCGACCGAGCCCAACGGCCTCAACCGTGGGCTTGCCTACTGGGCGGACGGGGTGGACCGTCGTGTCCTCTTTGGCAACGGGCATTGGTTGCACGCCGTCGACGCCGGCACCGGCCGGCTGATTGATTCGTTCGGTGACCATGGCCGTGTGAATCTGGGCGATAACCTCGGCCGGGATGCGACCGGCCTGGCGATTCAAGCCAATACGCCAGGAGTAGTCTTTCGCAATCTGATCATCATGGGCATGCGGGTGGGCGAGGGGCCTGCTCCGGCCGCGCCGGGCTGTGTGCGGGCTTATGACGTGCGCAGCGGTAAGATGGTTTGGCGCTTCGACACCATCCCGCGCCCCGGTGAGCCGGGATATGAGACGTGGCCGGCCGATGCGTGGCAGCGGGTGGGTGGGGTGAATGTCTGGAGTGGCATGACAGTGGACGAGGAACGTGGTCTCGTGTTCTGTCCAACGGGCTCGGCGACCTTCGATTTTTGGGGCGGTGATCGCCATGGCGACAATCTCTACGCCAACTGCCTGCTCGTGCTGGACGCGGCGACCGGTCGGCGCGTGTGGCACTACCAATTTGTGCGGCACGACATTTGGGACCGCGACCTGCCGTCGCCCCCCGTGCTGCTCACAGTGCGGCGCGACGGGCGCGACATCCCCGCCGTGGCGCAGACCACCAAGTCGGGCCACGTCTTTGTCTTTCAGCGCGAGACCGGTGTGCCGCTCTTCCCGATCGAGGAGGTGGCCATACCTAGTTCCGACCTCGCGGGTGAACTCGCCGCAAAGAGCGAGCCACTGCCTTTGAAACCCGCGCCGTTTGCCCGCCAGATCTTCACCGCCGAGGAGATCACCAACCGCAGTCCTGAGGCTCACCGAGCCGTGCTCGAGCGCTTCTCACGCATCCGACCGCACACACTTTTTGCGCCGCCGAGCAAGGAGGGCACGATTATCTTTCCCGGGTTCGACGGCGGCGCGGAGTGGGGTGGCGCGGCGGCCGACCCGGCCGGCGTGCTTTATGTCAATAGCAACGAGATGCCGTGGATTCTCTCGATGATCGAGACCGGCGGTGCGACGTCGCTTGGCCAGCAGGTATTCATGCAGAACTGCATCGGTTGCCATGGCGCCGACCGCACTGGCAACAAGGCGGCCAACATCCCTTCTCTTCTCGACGTGGACAAGCGCCTCACCCGTGAGCAGGCGATGGAGGTCATCACCAAAGGGCGCGCGGTGATGCCCCCTTGGGGTTTCCTTTCGGAGGCCCAGCGCAAGGCAGTGGTGGGTTTTCTATATGGCGACTCGGAAAAACCCCGGGAGGCCAACGCCGCACCGGAGCCTTGGGTGACCTGGATGCCGGACAAGCCGGCCGGCACCGTGGTCCCGCCCCCCTTCACTCACACCGGCTACAACCGCTTCCTCGATCCCGACGGCTACCCGGCCGTAAAACCACCCTGGGGCACCCTCAACGCTATCGACCTCAACACCGGCGACTATCTTTGGCGTGTGCCGCTTGGGGAACTGCCCGAATTGACCGCCATGGGCATTCCGCCCACCGGCACTGAGAACTACGGCGGGCCGCTGGTAACGGCCGGCGGACTCGTGTTCATTGGCGCAAGCAAGGATGAAAATTTCCGCGCCTTCGACCGGAAGACCGGCCGCGAGTTATGGCGGGTGAAACTGCCCGCCGGCGGCTACGCCACGCCTTCCACCTACGAGGTCGATGGGCGCCAATTCGTTGTTATCGCCTGCGGTGGCGGCAAGATGGGGACTAAGAGCGGTGACGCCTATGTAGCTTTCGCCCTGCCCTGACTTACTCGTTGCGCTCGGATGGTACGACCAAGGGCGTCTCGTCGCAAGATACGACAAGGCACAAGGCGAGGAGAATGAAACCAGCGCTAAGCATGACGATCTCCTGTTCAACGGCGCGCCCGCGCGATGGTTTAGCACAAACTCACAGAATGGCAATTTGCAGTGTGGTGGCTGCTGGATTTACTTTTCCCACCCTCATGAAACTGCCCCAGCGTGTTGTTGTCCTGTTCGCTCTCCTTGGTGGCGCCCTCCTTGCCTCCGGGGCCGCATCCCAGCCCATTCCGCTCTGGCCCGGGGTCGTGCCCGGGGAGAAGAAAGTTCTCCCGGCTGAGGCCGATCTGAACAAACCGACCGACCGCCTGATCGCAGGCCGCCCCATCATCCGCCTTGGCAATGTCCAAATTCCAACCATCACGATCTACCGCCCCGATCCGGCAAAGAGCACCGGTGCCGCCGTGGTTGTTTGTCCGGGCGGCGGCTACAACATCCTGGCGATGGATCTCGAGGGCACGGAGGTCTGCGACTGGCTTAACTCGATTGGCGTAACCGGCGTGTTGCTCAAGTATCGCGTGCCGCGTCGGGAGGGGCAGCCGCCTGATCCATTTGCCCCTTTGCAGGACGCCCAGCGGGCCGTCAGCCTTGTGCGGCATCAGGCCAAGGCACTTGGTCTCGATCCCAAGCGCATCGGCATCCTCGGGTTTTCCGCCGGGGCGCACCTTTCGGCTACGCTCGCCGCCAACCACGCGAAACGCAATTATCCTGAAGTTGACGCCGCTGATGCCGTGAGTTGCCGGCCGGATTTCACCGTTCTGATTTATCCCGGCGGCCTGACCGATCCGAAACAGAACAACGTCCTGCGGCCCGAAGTGGTGCCCGTGAGGGACGTCACCCCGCCAACCTTCATCGCCATGACCGAGGTCGACCGGGTCGAGAACGCGGTCGAATACTACAAGGGACTAAAAGTCGCTGGTATTTCCGCCGAGATGCACCTGTATCCCACGGGGGAACACGGCTACGGTTTGCGTCGCACGGCCGACGATGTCACCACTTGGCCAGACCGCGTCGCCGACTGGCTCAGGACAGGTGGTTGGTTGCAAAGCGCCCCCTGAGCCTCCAGTTGGCGGGGTCACTCAGCCTTGAGGCACGGGATTGATCCGGCCGTCGGACGCGTAGGTGAGTTCCTTGACCTTCACGCAGCGCAGGTGGTTTTTCCCGCCGGAGAGCGAGGCGTCGTGGTGGAACAGCCACCATTTGCCCCCATGCTCGACGATGGAGTGATGGGTGGTCCAGCCGATCACAGGCTCAAGGATTCGGCCGCGGTAGGTGAAGGGGCCGCGCGGATTGTCGCTCGTGGCATAGACGAGGTAATGGGTGTCGCCGGTGGAATAAGAGAGGTAGTAAGTGCCGTTGTATTTATGCATCCACGGCCCTTCGAAGTAGCGGCGGTCGTGGTCGCCCGCGAGCAGCGGCCTGCCTTGCTGGTCGAGGATCTGGAGCTCGGTGATACCGCTCTTGAAGGACTTCATGTCGGCGGTGAGTTCGGCTATGCGCGGGCCGATGGCGGGCTCATGGTCGGCCGGCTCCCGACCGGCGGGATCAAATTTCCCGGTGCGCCACATTTGCAACTCGCCGCCCCAGATGCCGCCCCACACGAGCCAGGCGCGGCCGTCGTCGTCGTTCAGGCAGCAGGGATCGATGCTATAGGTACCTGCGATGGGCGCCGGCTCAGCCTTGAAGGGACCCTCGGGCCGCTCACCGATGGCGACGCCGATGCGGAAGACACCCACCCTGTCGCGCGCGGGGAAATAGAGATAATACCTGCCGTTCTTGAACGCCGCGTCGGGGGCCCAGAGCTGCTTGCTGGCCCACGGGACGTCCTTGAGGTCGAGCGCGACCCCGTGGTCGGTGACCGGCCCACCCACGCGGTCCAAGGAGAAGACGTGGTAATCTACCATGTCGTATTGGTCCCCCCGGTCGTTGTCCGGAATGTTTGCTTCCCGGTCGTGCGACGGGTAAATGTAGATCCGGCCGTTGAAAACATGCGCAGAGGGGTCGGCCGTGTAGAGATGGGAGATCAGGGGCTGGTCTGACATGGATCAAGGTGTAGTTTGCGTGCCGAATCTCGCCAGAAGTGAACCACTCTCTTATTAGAGCAAGTGGGGCACGCGATAAAAAGTAAGACCGCCTTGGGGCGGTCTTAGGCATGACTGACTGACTCGAAATTTTAGTTGGTTATGTCAAACGTGGTGCTCTGTTGCCGAATCATCTGGTAGACCTTGTACCATTCCTTCTGCGCCGGGCTGTCGGTGTAGGCCTTGAATGCCGCCTCGTCGGCGAATTCCATCACAATGACGTGAGTCTTTTTCACTTTAGCCTCATCGAGGTTCTGCACCTTGATTGCCTTGGTCCAGACATGCGTGATGCCAGGAAAAGCGGTGGGCAGAGCCTTTGCCCCATCAAGGGCGGCTTGGATCTGCGCGGGGGTCGTGCCGTCTTTCCACCCGACGGTGATTACATGGACAACAGACTTCGGGGCGGTGTCTGCGGCGGACGCAATGGACGCACCGGACACAAGCAGGAATGAGGCGAGAAGGGTGAGGAGGGTTTTTTTCATGGGATCGTTGAGTTTGAGCCGGACAGCATAGGGGCCGGTAGGCCGGCCTTCGCTCAAGCAGAAATCGCGACACCAGATTCCGCAAGCAAACAATGCGCGGTGCCGGGCTTGTCAGCCGGCTTAGGTCATGCCATGCCAGAGAAATGCTACCTCGGTCCGGCCCTCGTGTTTTGCGGCAAATTCTTTGGCTTGGCTTACTGGCTGGCCTGACGGCAGCGGATGGCGTAGAGCCCGCTGGCGGCCTGCCCGAGACCGCACAATCCCTTCGCCAAAGTCGCTGGCCGGCGCACTGGATCACGCATCCGGCGGCGCCCAAGTCCGACTATGGCGTCTATCTTTTCCGTAAGGTGATCGATCTGACGGGCAAGCCCGCCCGCTTCGTCGTGCATGTAACTGGCGATGCGCGCTACCGGCTCTGGGTAAACGGCCACTCGATTGGTTACGGGCCGCAGCGCTGCGACCTGTTCGCCTGGCGCTACGAGAGTATCGACCTCGCTCCGTTCCTCCAGCCGGGGGTGAACGTCATCGCGGCTCAGGTGGTTGGCTATGGTGACATGGCGCCCTATGCGAGTATGGGTCAGCGCACGGCCTTTCTACTGCAGGGGGACACGACGGCCGAACAGTCAGTAGACACCGGTGCAGGTTGGAAGGTGTTCCATGATGCCGGCTACCGCCCGTTTCAGGCCGACCGCGAGCAGTTGCACACTTTTGTGGTCGTCGGCCCCGGGGATCGACTCGATGCCACGCAACACCCTTGGGGGTGGGAGCAGCCCGGGTTCGACGACAACACTTGGGCTGCCCCTCGCGTGCTTGGTGCCGGCTTGCCCCAAGGCTGGGGCACCGATGTGGACTACTGGCTCAGTCCCCGCTCAATTCCACTCATGGAAGAAACGCCTGAGCGGCTCGCGCGAGTCGTTCGCACCACTGGCGTGACCGTGCCGCCGCATTTTCCGGCGGTCCTTGTTCCTCTCAATGTACCCGCCAACACCCGCGCCTCCGTCCTCCTTGATCAGGGTCACCTGACCAACGCCTTTCCGCAGCTCACCACTAGCGGCGGTCGCGGCTCGATTGTGACATTGCGTTATGCCGAGGCGCTGGTCGACGGGAAGAAGCAGAAAGGGAATCGCGATGCTACCGAAGGCCGGGAGTTGATCGGGTTGGGAGACCAGTTCCTGCCCGACGGCGGCACCCACCGGTTGTTCGCTCCGATGGATTTCCGTACCTACCGCTATCTGCAGCTAGACATCACCACCGGGACCGAACCCCTGGTCATCGACGACCTGCACGGCGTGTTTACGGGTTATCCGTTCCGGGAAAACGCCACGTTCACCAGCAGCGATCCCGAGCTGGCCAAAATCTGGACGGTTGGCTGGCGCACGGCGCGGCTGTGCGCGCTCGAGACCTATGTGGACTGCCCTTACTACGAGCAGCTTCAATACGTCGGCGATACGCGCATCCAGAGCCTTATCTCCCTCTATGTTTCTGGTGATGATCGCCTCATGCGCAACGCCATCGAACTTTTCGACCACTCGCGCATTCCGGAAGGTCTGACGCAAAGCCGCTACCCGTCACTCAGCCCGCAAATCATCAACACTTTCTCCCTGTTCTGGGTGGACATGCTGCACGACTACTGGCGGCACCGCACCGATGATGGCTTTTTGCGCGCGCGCCTGACCGGCCTGCAGGCCGTGCTGGCGTGGTTTGAAGCGAAGATTGATCCGCAGACCGGCCTGCTCGGGCCGTTGCCATACTGGACCTTCGTGGATTGGGCCGACCAATGGGGTTGGAACAGTGCCATGGGCATAGGTGGCGAGCCGTCGGGTGCTCATACGGGGGGATCGAGCATCGTGACGTTGCAATATGCAGGCACGCTGCGCCACGCCGCCGAACTTTGCCACGCCTTTGGTCGGGATGACCTCGCCAGCCATTACCAGAGCGTCGCGACCGGCCTGCTCGCCGCGATCGATCGGCACTGCTGGGACGCGGGCCGCCGGCTTTACGCCGACACGCCCGCGAAGGATATTTTTAGCCAGCACGCCAACGTCTTCGCGGTGCTCTCCGGGGCCGTCACCGGCGAAGCGGCGCGCGACCTCATGCTGCGGGTCGCGGACGATACCTCGTTGATACAAGCGACCACCTACTTCCGTTTCTACCTTTTGCGCGCGATGAAATCAGCCGGTCTGGGCGACCAATACCTTTCCCGACTTGGACCCTGGCGCACGATGCTGGAGCGGGGCCTGACCACCTTTGCCGAGAAGCCCGACCCGACCCGGTCCGATTGCCACGCCTGGAGTGCCTCGCCGGTTTATGAGCTGCTCGCCACCGTCTGTGGCATCGAGCCCGGGTCGCCGGGCTTCGCGACCGTTCACATCGAACCGCATCTCGGCCACCTTACACAGGCCTCCGCGAAAATGCCGCATCCGCGCGGTGAAATTGCCGTCACCCTGCGGCGCGAGGGCGCGGGAGTGTTGGCCGAGATCAATCTGCCCGAGGGGGTCACGGGAACCTTCGTCTGGGCCGGGCGGAGCACCGGGCTGCAAGGTGGGGCGCAGACTCTACGGGTGCCATGAAGCCTGGGCTTCGACTCCTGCTGCCCGTGGCAACCATGGTGTTTTCGGGTTGCGGCCCGGCGGAACCGCCCCCTCCTCCGATCCCGGCTGTCCCGGTGAAATCGGAGCTCGAGTTGAAGCGGGAGAAATATTTTGGCGCGGAAGCAGCGGCCGATCCATCGGTCGATTGGCGCAGCACGGGCTTGGGAGTGAAGATGTTGGCACCGGGCAACGGACTCTCTCCGCAGTTCTCGGATCGTGTGCGCGTTCACTACACGGTGCGATTGGTGAACGGCACGGTGGTCGACGATACGCGCGCCAAGGGCAAGCCCAGCGTATTTGCCGTCAGCAAGGTGGTGCGCGGCCTGACCGACGGACTCGGGTTTCTCAAGCCCGGGGGCCGGGCCGTTTTCTACGTCCCGCCCAGCCTCGGCTACGGCAACATGCAAGCGGGCAACGTCCCGGCGTTGTCGGGCCTGATTTTCGACGTGGAGCTGCTCGAAATATTACCGTCGGAATGAACCGGCAGGTATTGGAGCGTCCGGTTTCTTCGGGCGAGGAGCGAGCCGGCGACCAGAGTGGCGCCGAGCGCCGGCAGGGCGATCGCCCACGACCGGCCCGGGTCATCAGCTCCGCAAATCTCCGTTCCGCCGAACTCGAGCAGGGTCCCGGCGCCCGCGTAGGCCAGCGCGCACAGGACGCATTTGGGCGCCAGCGCCAGCAACGCGGCCGGGACCAGCCAGCCGCGACGGCGACGCGCATGTTCAGACAGCTGCCGGCGCAGGTTCATAACGGTCGTGATGGCGGAGCCACTCCATGCCGTATTCCATAGCGCCTTCATCGCGGCCTTTGGGCACAAGGTCGAGCAGTTCGTACGTGGTCATGACCACTTCCACGCCGCGACCGTAGGTCGAGTAGGCGAGGTACACGTTTCCGGAGTCATCGCGGACAAAGACACTGATGCCGGGTGCCTCGGTTTGCGGGAAATCCATCTTGGTGTAATTGTAGTCCACCTGGCCACGGTCGATTTCCTTTTGCGTGAAGGACACGTGGAAATCACGGTTGAAGTCCGTGCCGTGCGACGAGACCCAGTTGACGGCCCAGCCCATCCGCTGCTTAAAGGGCAGGATTTCCGCGAGCGGGGCATGGGAGATGGCGACGAAGGAGACATCGCGGGCGGCGAGGTGTGGCACAGTGGGATTGAAATGATCCATCATGAAGGAGCAGCTCTTGCAGCCCTGCTCCCAACCGGGTCCCAGCATGAAATGCTGGACCATCAGCTGGCTGCGGCCCTCGAAGAGGTCGGCCAGCGTGACTGTGCCGCGGGGCGATTCGAAGACGTAAGGCTTGATCATTTTTATCCACGGAAGCTCGCGGCGCTGCTGGGCGAGACGATCGCCGAGGCGGGTGAATTCCTTTTCCTCGCGCAGGAGCTCGAGGCGGGCAGCCAGCCATTTTTCGGGCGTGGCGACGATGGGTTTCTTGGCGGAGGCGGTTTTCATGGTCAGAGAGGTGGGATGCTGGTTCAGGTTTTCGGGAGGACTTTCTCGTATTCCGCCTTCAAGCGGGCGTGGGTGGCCCAGAAGGGTGGGGGCGTGGTGCCTTCGAGCTGGGCGATCAGGATGCTGAAGTGCGAGTGCCAGCCGCTGGCATAGCCTGTGAGGGATTTCACGTCCTCGCCGCGGGCGCGGTGGGTGAGGATGAGCAGCACGCTCTTGCTCTCCTTGTCCTGGGGGATGAGCTCGAAGGTTACATCGGAATCCTCGTCGAAGGTGTAGCTGAGCACGCGTGGCGGCTCGCAGCGCAGGACGGTGCCGGGCATTTTCCAACCATGTTCATGCATTTCGGCATGCTCGGGGGGCGGTGCCTCGTTCGGCGCGATGTTCTTGTGCTGGAAGAGCAGCTCCATCTTGCCACCGGCCTTGAGCTCCATCGGGCCGCCGGCAAACCAGCGGCTGCGTTTCTCGGGATCGGTCAGGTAGGTCCAGATGCGCTCGATGGGACCAGGCAACGTCCGCATGATGCGGATTTCGCCGGGGGCAGGGAATTGGGCGTATTGATCGTTGGTTTTCATTAGATCTTCTTGCGGGTGCGGGTGGCTGTCTTGGCGTTGGCTTCGTCCTCGGCCTTGAGCTCGCGTTCGAGGGCATCGAGCCGGCTGCTCCAGAACCGGCGGGTTCGATGCAGCCAGGCGTCGAGCTCGTCGAGGCCCTTGGGATTGAGTGTCTGGACGCGCGTCTGGCCGTCGGCGCGGGTGGTCACAAGTCCCGCCTCACGCAGCACGTTCAGGTGCTGCGAGATCGCGGGTGCACTGACGTCGAACTCGTCCACCAGTTCCCCGGAGGTACGATCGCGCTCAGCCAGCAGTTCAACGATGCGGCGTCGGGTCGGGTCGGCGATGGCCAGGAGGCTTTGCATGCCCCAATGATTAAGTTGTAACTTAATTAAGCAAGAACTAAATAACTACTGGCGCCGTTCACGCACGGTTCGCACGGGGGCCGCCACGGGCAACTGATCCTGGCAGAGTTCGAGGAGCTCGATGGTGGTGAGGCCGGTCTGGGCCGCCTCGTTGGTGTTCACCTCCAGCGCTTCCTCGGCGGGGTTGAGCACATCGGGGCCGCTGAGGAGTTTCGGGCTGGCGAAACCACCACCGCGGTTGAACAGGCCCTCAAGGGCTTTCTTGGCGAATGCCGGATTCCTCGTCTGCGCGTAGGCATAAGCGGCGAGGCGCGGCCCGCTCTGCTCATTGAGGATGTATCGGGCGTCGGCCCCCTCGGTGCCCGTCTTCTGGTCAAGGGTGAGGACCTCCGCCGGGGCACCGCCAATTCGGCAGTATTGCAGCCAGGCGGTCGCAAAGTCCTTGCGGCCGAGCAGCGGCACGAGCTCGAACATGATCTCGCCGCCGCCCATGATGGTCGCAAGGTTGTAGCTGACCGGCAGCGAGGTCTTCGTGAGCGGGTCGCGGATGGGCGTCAGCCGGCCGGTGGCGAGGTCGTAGCCAACCACCTGGGTGCCGCTCCGGAGAGGTCCGATTTTCCCGTCTCCGAGGTCGGGGTTGAGTCCGTTCTTCTGGCCGGTCTGCAGCCAGTACGGCATCGCCAGGATCGAGTCTACGCCGGCGAGGATGCGGTCTCGCCACCGGGTGTCCCCGGTGCGTTCCCATTCGGTCATCCAGTTGCTGGCGAAGGCGAACCAGTCGGGGCCGATGCGGATGCGGGCGACGAACTGTGGCTCGCCGGGGATTTGCGGAGCGGCCACGCGCATCGGGTCATATTTAGCGGCGGCCGCGTCGGACTGCAGCATCGCGCGCATGATATCGCCGGTGCGTTCGTCGGTGGTCAGGTAGTAATAGGGCCGCCAGTTGGCGGACTGGGTGATGCGGGCCTCCTTGGCACCGCAGCCCCACTTGATCACGTTATGACGCGAGCCGAGCCCGGCCATCGGCCCGAGGGAATAGACATTGGTTTCGCTGGTGTTGCGAGTGAGGGCCTCGGCGAGTTGGAAATAGTCGGTGCGGCCGGTGCGCAGGAAGCTGTACCAGAGCCACAGCGGGGTCCCGAGCTCGGTGTTGTCCCATGCGTGGCCGCCCCAGTCGTAATGCCATTTGTGCCGCGGCGCTGAGTAGGAATGCATGAAGTCGCCAAACTGCCAGAAGCCGTACCAGTGCTGCGCGTCCACTTGTTTGGCGTAGAACGCGTGCACGGAATCGAGGCCGTCCTCGACGGCCTGTTTGAACGGCGTCGAGCGGTCCGGCAGGCTCCACACGCCGAATACGCCGGCCGAGTGGAGATAGGCCGGGATTGCGGCGAGCAGCGGCAGCACCGTGCCTGTCTTTGCCTGCGCGGCCGTCACGGCCTTGGTCGGCAGGGTGCCGGCGGAGGGGAAAAGCGTGAGCTCGCTCGTGCGGGCCACGCCGTAGGCCGTGCTCATGCCGGGCTGCACGTCCTCATAGGACGCGGCGAGGGTGTGCGCCACGAGGTCGTAATGCCGCATGTCCATTTGCGGGCCGTCGGGCGACCACAACCACGCGGTCAGTTCCGCCACCGGCTTGCTGGCGCCGCGCACCTCGAGGCCGGCCGGATAGGATTGCCAGAAATTCTTCACACTCACGGCGAGCCCGCCGCCGAGGTCGCCGACAAACGCGAGACCGGCGGCGCGCTGGCCGGCGCCTGCGAAAAGCCACGTGCTCTTCGGGTTGGTGCGCTTGGTGATGGTGAAGCCGTCGGGGTTCGGCTGCGCCAGCTTGAAGTCGTCCCAGACGGCGTTGGCGGCGAACGGTCCCCGGCCGTTGAATGGCTGGCCGGTCTCCTGCTCGACGTTGCCGCCGCCCGGTTGGAGCGGCTCGGACCACAGGCCGCCGTTGGCGCCGGCGAAGCGCACCGTGCGATTCCGCGCCTCCTCGCGCAACGGCACGGCGAACCGGACGCCGAGGCCGCGCACGAAATCCTTCTCCTGGTCGCCGTCGTAGATGATGCTGTGTACGAGGCGCACCGCCGTCTCGCCGCTGTAGAAATAAAGCCGCACGGTGAAGGGCAGCCATTCGCGCTTAGAATCAACGCCTTGGTGATAACCCTCGATCCGGACCACGGCGCGCACCGGGCCGGATTGCTCGACCGTGACCTGCTTGACGATGCTCAGATATTTTTCGCGCTTCGGTGTGTCCTCCGGCTCGGTTACCGGACCGTCCTGCAGGAGGCAAACGAGCTGGCCGTCGCGGGCGACCTCGGTACCGCCCACCGTGAGCGAATCCACGAGATTACGGCCGCTGAGCGGGATGACGGCCTTCAGCGTGCCGGTGTCGATGGTGACGACCTTGGTGTCCTGCACGAGTTTCAGGCTGCCGGAAGCAGGGGAGGGACCGGCCGCAAGGGTGAGCTCGCCGGACAACCCGGCGGGGGCGACCGTGGCGAGCCCGCTCCATTTGAGGGAACCATCCGGCCAGTAGGCCAGCGGCCAGGTCTGGACGGGCAGGGATTTCCCCGACGCATCAGTCAGGCTGAACGTCGTCTCGCGCGGCACGGTGCCCTGCGGCCAGGGCACGCCCCAGCTGACACCGGTGGACACGCCCGGCGCTGGCGGGTTGACCCAGTGCAATTGCACCGGTTGAGGCGCGGCGGTGGCGGGGGCGGCCAACCAAAGGCAGGCGGCGAGGAATGCGGCGGGCGGTTTCGGGGTGGGCAGCATAAGGAGGATGGGTGAAGGGAATACGGCACGAGGAAGCGCCCGGTCATGACAGGCGGGGAAGGAAAAACCACGAGGCACCCCCACGGCCTACTTGGGCGACATGGGCGCCGGAGCACCGGGCGGTACGAGGAGCGAACGGTTGCTTGCGTCGTTCGGGTCGTCGGGGCGCGGGTAGTCGCGCCAGAGCCAGCGGAGCATCTCCGGGAGGATCGCACCGCCCTGCTTGCTGGAGTGCGTACCGATGCCCCAGGTGTAGTTCACGTCGTAGCCCTTCTCGGTCAGCGCTGCGACCATCCTGCGGTTTTGCGCATGCCAGTCGCGCTCGGCATTATAGACGGGGTTCGGCTCCGTGCGGCAGAGGCCGCGGTTGTCGCTGAGGCCATCCTGCAGAAAAATGCGGATCGGCTTGCGCTCGCCCTGGCGGATGAGGTCGGGATACACGTGGCCGCCGCGGATGTTGGTGAAGCTGCCGATGGTGCTGATCACCTTGCGGAACTGGTCCGGCCGGTGCCACGCGACGGTAAAGGCTGCGATCGCGCCGGAGCTGGCACCGGCGATCGCGTGGTCGTCGGGATGGGCTGAGATTTTGTAGCGCGCGTTCAAGACGGGCAGCAGTTCGTCCACTATCACGTGGGCATATTTGTCGTCGAGTGCGTTGTATTCCTGCGGACGGTTGGCAGACTTATCGCCCCAGTCGTTCTGGCTGGCCTCGGGTTGCTCGGGCGTGCGGCCGGGGTTGATGAAGACGGCGATGGTGACCGGCATTTCGCGCCGGTAGATGAGGTTGTCGAAGACGTAGGGCACCCGGTACTCGCCGGTGAGCCGCAGCCACGCCTGCCCGTCCTGAAAGATCATCAACGCCGCCGGTTTCGCCGGGTCGTACTGGGCGGGGACATAGACGCAAAAATCGTGGAGCGTGCCGGGATAGGCCAAGCTCGGCAGCTTTTCCCAGTCGGTGACCTTGCCCTGCGGCACGCCCTCGTGGGGTTCGGAGTCGGGGCCGAGCCGGTAGACATCGTCCGCGGGGGCGGCGGTGAGTGCGGAGGCGGCGAGACAGAGGAACGCCGCGATAGTGCGGAGTCGGGGAGGGCTGGAGGGCTTCATGAATCGTGGCTACCACTCACACGTTGGCCAGCCGGCCGGTGGAGTCGCCGATGCGATCGAGCCCGTGCACGCCGATGCGGTCCGTCATGCTGAGGAAGAGATTCGACATGGGCTGGGAGCCATAATTCGTGTAGCGGCCCGGGGTCAGGGTGCCGCCGCCGTGGCCGGCGAGGATGACCGGCAGGTTGTCGTGCGTGTGCTTGTTGCCGTCGGCGTTGCCGCAGCCGTAGACGATCATTGAGTTGTGAAGCAGGGACTTTCCGTCGAGGTCCTTTGTCTTGTCGAGCCGGTCGAGGAAACGCGCAAATCGCTGCATGTAGAAATGGTCGATCTGGCCGACCTTTCCCATCAGCTCGGGATTGTTGCGGTGGTGCGAGCAGTAGTGGTGGCCCTCAGGGATGCCGATCTCGGTGAAGGCGCGGTTGCTGCCGTCGTTGGCGAGCAGAAGGGTCGCGATGCGTGTCGAGTCGGTCTGGAAGGCCATCACCAGCAGGTCGTACATGATGTCCATGTGCTCGCCGTAATCGGCGGGGATGCCGCCGGGCGCCGGGGCGCCAGGCTGGGGCAGTGGGCCGAAGCTTTCCGCGCGCTGGATGCGCTGTTCGATCGCCCGGACGCCGGTGAGGTATTCGTCGACCTTGTCGCGGTCCTTCGCGCCCAAAGTGCGCTGGAGGTCGCGGGTGTCGGCGAGGACGAAATCCAGCAGCGACTTCTGGGTTTGCTGGCGCCGGGCGAAGTTCTGCTGGCGCTCGCCGGGGGCGCCGCTGCCGAAGAGCCGCTCGAAGACGAGCCGCGGGTTCGGCTCGGGCGTCATCGGCGTGGTGGCCGAGCGCCATGACAGGTTATACTGGTAGGCGCAGGAATAGCCGCTGTCGCAGCTGCCGGACTTGCGGACGCTGTCGCAGGAGAGCTCGAGCGAGGAGAACCGGGTGAGGTGGCCGATCTGCTGCGCGGCGAACTGGTCGACGGAGACGCCGGCCTGGATGTCGGCGCTGTCGGTTTTGCGGGCGCGCACGCCGGTGAGAAAGGTGGCGTTGGCGCGGGCGTGGTCGCCGGCGCCGTCATTGCCCGGGGCGGCGTTCTTGTGGTCGAGGCCGCCGACGACCTGGACGGAGCCTTTCAGCGCGGCGAGCGGCTGCATGGTGCGGCCGAGTTCGAAGGCGGAGCCCTGGCCGGTGGGCCACCAGTTTTCCTGGTGGGCGCCGTTGGGAAAGTGGATGAACGCCATGCGCAGCGGGGCGCCGGTGCTGGTCACGCCGAGCGGGCCGGCCGGGCCGGGGGCGGCGAGGGTTGCGGCCTTGAGGACGGGGCTGAGGGACGACTCCAGCAGGGGAAGAGCGATGCAGGCGCCCAGTCCGCGCAGGAAGGTCCGGCGGCTGACGCTGAGATGGCGTTGGCGGGCAGCGGTGCGGGGGTCGGAGGTCTCGGGGGTTTTCATGGGGCGGGAGAGGAAGACGGTTCGGGCTTCGGGGAAATCTGGGCGAGCCGGGTATCGGCGGCCGGCAACCGCTGCTGCTGGAAGGGTACTGATTCAATGACGCCGGTCAACAGCGTGGAAAACCGGCCCCGGTCGGCCTCGAGGCGGTCGACGATCCGGTCCACGGTCTCGATGTCGTGGTAATCAAGGCCGCGGCCGAGGGCATACGTGAGCAATTTCTCCGTGAGGCAGCGGTAGTAGTCGAGCCGGCGCTCGTGCGTGAGGATGCGCTTGAGTTCGCGGATGTCGGCGAACTTCTCGCCCGTGATGAGCTTACCCGCGGGATCGATCGGATGCTGGGCGTCGAGGTCGCGCCAGCTGCCCATGGCGTTGAAGTTCTCGAGGGCGAAGCCCAGCGGGTCCATCCGTGAGTGGCAGGAGGAGCACAGCGCATTGCTGCGATGATGAGCGAGGGCCTCGCGCAGCGGGATATCCTTGCCGCTGGCATCCTTCGCGGATTCCTCGAGGGCGGGGATGTTGGGCGGGGGCGGCGGGGGCGGGGTGCCCAGGAAGTTGTCGAGGATGAACAGCCCGCGCTTCACCGGCGAGGTGCGGGTGGGGTTGGAGGTGACGGCCAGCACGGTGCCTTGGGTGAGCACGCCGCCGCGCGGGCTGCCGGCTGGCAGGACGACCCGGCGCAGGATGTCGCCCTCGACCCCGGGTATGCCGTAATGCGTGGCGAGCCGGGCGTTGAGGAAAGTGTAGTCACTGTCGACCAGTTCCAGGACGCTGCGGTCCTCGCGCAGGACATAGTCAAAGGTCATCTCGGTTTCCGAGCGCATCGCCTTGCGCAGCCCGCTGTCCATGTCGGCGCGGGTGGCGCGGTTTCCGAGTGCATCCCCGATCCCCAGCACGGCGCGGGCGTTGATCGGCACGGTCTCGATGTCACGCGCCTGGAGCCACTGTCCCGGGAAATTCCGGACGAAGGCCTGTGATTTCGTGTCCTTCAGCATCCGGGCCACCTGCGTCGGGAGAGCAGCCCGCAGCTCGCCTCGCCCGGCCAGCCGGAAGAGCTCCTCGTCGGGCATGCTCGACCAGAGGAAGTAGGAGAGGCGCGAGGCCAGGGCGAATTCGTCCACCGGCGCCACCGCCACCCCGGCCGCACCCGGTGCGGGTTCTTCCAGGCGGAAAAGGAAGCGAGGCGATGCGAGAACACCCATCATCGCCCGCGCGATGCCATCCTCGAAGTTGTTGGTCGAATCCGCATAAACACCCTGGGCGATGGCGACGAGCTGGCTGACGCGCTTTTCCTCGACCGGGCGGCGGAAGGCCCGGGTGGCAAAATCGTGCAGGATCCGGCGCGCATACGCATCGCGGGCGGCGGGCGCGGCCGGGGGATCCTCCGGAAAGAATCGCCGGTAACTGTCTGGCGGCACCCAGTGCTTCTCCTCAAGCGGGCCTTCCAGTTGGGCGGAAAACTTGACGGTGACCGCACGCTCCGGCGGCGGGCGGCGGGGGAGGGGCGGCGGCGGGGCGCCCGGATTGGCCGCGGCGACCTTTGCCTGCGCGGCCAGTTCGTCGGGGCGGGGCGGTCGTTCCTGATCCGGAGGATTTGGCAACTGCGGGAGCACCGGCTGGAGTTCCAGCGTCAGCTCATGCGGTCCGTTCGCCCAGGGAAGCTTGTCATCGAAGATCACCGGCTTGCTGCCCCAGACGACCTCCTGCCGTTTCTTTTCCTTGCCGTCGACCCGGACGATGAGCGTGGCCCTGCTGGTGTCGAAATCGAAGGTGCTGCGCACGTTCGACTCCAGCGCGAGCCGGTAGGTGCCGGGCTGCGTGATTGAAAACGTGTGCGACGCCCGGCCGCCGCGGCGGGCGTTCAGGCTTTCCCGGGTGCCGGCCGGTGCGCTCCCGCCGGCGGGTTGTTCAGCCAGGGGACTGTCGGCGCCGAAATTTTCCAACTGGAAATCACGGGCGGCCACGCTGCGCCGGGCGGGCACGCGCGCGGTGCGCGGGACGGCCTTGTCCACGATCTCCTCGGCGGCCTGCAGGTATTTTTCCATGAGCAGCGGGGAGACGGTCAGCACCTCCCCGAGGTTGTCGAAGCCGTGGCCGGTGTCGTCGGGCGGGAATTCCACCTCGCTGGCGAACTCGACCCCCATGAGATCGCGAATGGTGTTGCCGTACTCGACGCGGTTGAGCCGGCGAAGGACGAGCTGGCCGGGGTCGGGCCGGGCAGGATCGAGGCCGAGGGCGTCGTATTTGACCCAGGACGCGAGCAGCTCGATTTCCGCGGCGGTCGGCCGCGGGCCGTCGTCGGCCGGCATGAGCCCGGCGCGGACATTCTTCAGCGCCGCCACCCAGAGCGAGCGCTGGGCGATCAGCTCGGCATCCGAGTCGAACCCGTCGAACGCCACCTTCCCCTTCTTGGAGCCGTCGCCATGGCAGTCATAGCAGTAATTAATGAGGAGCGGTTTGATCTGCCGTTGATATTTCTCGAGGGCAGCGGCCGGATCTCCGGCCGGGCTTGCGTGCACCAAGCTCAAGGCTCCGAGGCAAAGGAGCATCAAGGCCGGGCTCCGTGCTACATGGCGAATGTTCATGGTGGGGTAGGCCAAGGTGCCGCAATGGCAGGAAAGCCCCGGATTGCGCGAATGCCAGCCCGATTTGGGGTTGGATCACACTGCCGGCAAACCCGCAAACCGCGCATCTACATCAGGCCGGCGGCAGCGACTGGATCGTGACGTTGCGGTAGAAGATCTCCGCGCCCTCGGCCTGGAGCAGGATCTTTCCCTTGGTCAGGGGCACCCAGGCCTTGGCCGTCTCGTCCCACTGCTTGAGCTGCGTGACCTCGTTCACGAGATGGCCGTTGACGAAATAGGAGGCGCGGTTGCCGCGGACGACCAGCTCGACGCGGTTCCAGCCGGGCTGCTCATGGCAGTAATGGCGGATGAAGCGCCGGTAGACGTTCGGTTTTTCGCCCTTGGTCACCTCGACGCCGCCCTTTTGGCTCGGTGGCCAGTAACCCGTGGTGTCGGGATGCACCCGCGAGGTCGCCTGCGTGTGGATCAGCCACGCGTCGCCCGTGTCGCCTTCTTGGATCTGGCATTCCATCGCGGTCGGCCAGATGACGTTGGGCGCTTGAACATGATAACACACCCCGGCGTCGCGGGCCACGTCGGGATCGGCGCGCGGGATGTATTTCCCCGTGCCCCACTTGTATTCGAGCGAAAGCCGGTAATTGGAATACTCGGCGTTCGTGATAAGATAGCCGATCGGCTGCTTGGAGCCGTTCACGGCGCCCGGATAGGTGTGCAGCGTGCCCTCGGTGACCTCGAACAGATTGTTGCTCGTGGGCAGATCCTTGTCGGGGGTGAAAATCGTCCAGCCGTCGAGATTCCGGCCGTTGAACAAGGGAACAGACGCTTCTTCAGCGGACGCAATGCGTGGCAGGAGCAGAAGGCAGAGGCCGGCGAGGAGCGGGGTGAGGAACGGGCGGGGGTTTTTCATGGGGTAGGGAAAGAATGGGGGCGGGCTGCAATCACCGCCGACGCAGGACACGGACGCGGTTCGCCTCGCTGTCGCCGATGAAAACGGAACCATCGGCGTCGACGAAGACGCCGTGCAGGCGGTTCATGGCGCACTTGAGCGGGTCGCCGTCACTGCCGTTGCCTACAGCGCCCGTGCCGGCGATGACCTCGATGTTGCCCGTCTTCGCATCGATCATGCGCACGGTGTGGCTCTCGGTGTCGGCGAGCCAGACGTTGCCTGCGTGGTCGAGGGCGATGCCCTTGGGGCCGCTTAGCGTGGCGAGTCTGGCGGGGCCGCCGTTGCCGGTGAAGCCGGCCGTGCCCGTGCCGGCGACGTGGCGGATGACGCCGGCCTTGAGGTCGAACTTGAGCACCTGGTTGCCCTCGCGCGTGACGAGCCAGAGGTTGCCGTTCGCGTCCACGTCGAGCGAGCGCGGGTTATTGAGGGGCGTGCCGGCGATGGGCGAACCGTCGGGCGTGGGGCCGGGCTGACCGGTGCCGGAGAAGGCGGTGATGAGGCCCGTGGCGAGGTCGACGATCCGGATGGCATGGTTGCCGACATCGCAGAGGTAGAGGCGGCCGTCGGGTCCGAATTGGATGCTGTGCGGGCCGCGGAGGGTCGCGGCGCTGGCCGGGCCGCCGTCGCCGCTGTAACCGCGCCGCTCCCGGCCGCCGGCGATCGTGGTGATGACGCCGGTCTTAGCATCGATGCGCCGGACCGCATTGTTGCCGGTGTCGGCGATGAAGAGATCGCCCGAGCGGTCAAAGCGCAGCTCGTGCGGCAGGTCGAGGGTGGCGGCTGCGGCCGGGCCGCCGTCGCCTGTGTAGCCGCGCGTGCCCGTGCCGGCGACCGTCGTGATGGTGCCGTCGCGTGCGACGCGGCGGATGCGGTGGCCGTTGTGCTCGCAGAACCAGATGGCCCCGTCGGGGCCGCGCACGACGCCGTAGGGGTCGTTGATCTGGGCCGCGGTGGCGGGGCCGCCGTCGCCGCTGAAGCCGCCCACTCCGGTGCCGGCGAAGGTGGTGATCATCCAGTCAGCGGCGGGCGCTAGCACGGGGGTGAGCAACACGAGCAGCGCGAAACGCAGCGAGGGGGTCATGGCGGCCAACTTGCACGAACGGGTGGAATTTGTCTATGAATTGCGCCCGCGCTCATACTGTCCGCCGATCTCGGCCTAAAACCTGCTCAGGTCCTTCCACACCCTTCCCCGCATGGATCTATCCCTCTTCCAAGCCCTGCCCCAGATTTCCTGCGCCGCCGGTCAGGTCCTGATCGAGGAGGGGCGGCCGCTGGCGGGAATGTATTTTCTCGAGAGCGGGGAGGTGGAAGTGCACAAGGGGGATGTCCTCATCGCCGAGATCTACGAGCCGGGCGCGGTCTTCGGTGACATGGCCTATTTGCTCAAGACCGAGCCGACCGCCACCGTGCGCGCGCTTGCACCCTGCACTTTTCGCCACGTCGCTGATCCAATGGCTTTCTTCCGCGAGCATCCGGCCGCCGCTCTGCATATGGCGGAGATCCTCGCCCGCCGGCTTGATTCCCTCAACCGCTACCTGGTGGACATCAAGCACCAGTTCAAGGACCGCGCCGACCATCTGGGCATTATTGACGAGGTGCTCGACACGCTGATGCACAAGCACCCGCGCAACATCCCGCGGCGGGGGGCCGCTGGCGATTAGGCCAGTTCCGCCGGCTGCGCGGCCGCACTATCGAGCAGGATTTCCTCATCACCGGCCTGGGAGACCCAGCGCGCCGAACGTTTCTCAAGATCAAGCTCGATGTAAGCGGGCGGCGACCCGAGCTGCTTGCCGGGGTTAAAGACCCAGGTCCGGCCGATCCGGGCAGCCCAGGCGCCTCCCGTCCGGAACGGTGAGTTGTGGATGTGCCCCGAGAACACGAAATCCGGTGAAAGCTCGTTGATCAGGGCGACCAAGAAAGCGTCGCCGGCGTGCTCCTTTCCCGTCCAGCTGACGCCCACGCCGTCGGGCGGGGCGTGGTGCACCCAGAGCCAGTTCCGGGGCGCAGTGGCGTGCTCCGCGCGCAGGAACTGTTGCATCGTCTCACGGGTGGCGGGGCCGTCCCACCACGGGCAGACGGACAGCCGGAGACCGTCGACTTCGGTGCTGCCGCCGTCCACCACCAGGCCGGCCGCCCGCACCCGTTGCAGCCAGCGGGCGATGAATTCCTGGGCGTCGTTCTTCTCATCGCCGTCGTGGTTGCCGGAGCAGACCAGCAGGCGGGTTTTCGCGCTGATGGTGCGGAGGTATTTTACCACGATGGTTATTTGCGAATCGAGGTCGAGGTGCCCGCCGATGTCGAGCAGGTCGCCCGCGATGATGACGAGGTCGTAGCGCTCGGCCTGCTGCACGACCCAGTCAAACTGTTTCAAGCCGAAATGCAGGTCGGAGACGGCGAGAATCTTCATGGGGCAGGGGAAAGCTAGGTAAGCTTTTCCCATGCCATCGTCCCGGCAAGGTCCGGGCGTGGCTTATTTCGCCGCAGCGATCGCCGTCAGGAACGGCTTGGACCGCGCGGTGTGCAGGAAACGGTTGTTCGCCACGTCCTCGACTTGGATCTCCTCATCGAGCGATTCCCAGCGAATGACGCGGCCCTCGTCGTGAAGGTGGATCTTCTCCAGTTCTAGCTGCGAGGCGTAAGCCAGCTTGTCGTATTTGCTGGTGGGAAAACTGATCGTGCGACGCTCATCGATCGCAAGGTAGACCCGCCGGCCCTGCATCCAGCAGCGGCGAGCGGCGAGCCGCGGGGAGGCGGGAGTGACGGTGTCCATGACTGAAGGGTATCCGGCCGCCTCCGGATAGCGAAGTATTCCTTTGGCCCGGCGGTGGCCCGGCCAGCCGCGATGCGGCAATCCCCCCGGGGTCCTATTTCCGGCGGCGGCCCGGCAGCTTGATCCAGGCGGGCAGAAAAGGAGAGTCGGCGGGATTTCCCGTGAACTCGGCCCTGACCATCGTACCCGGGAGGTGACGCCGACCCCAGTTGACGAGCTCCTGCATCACGGGCCGCAAGGCCTCGCCCGCCGGGGTCAGGGCATATTCATGGCGGGGCGGGTTGTCTTGGTAGGCCGAACTGGTGACGAGGCCCGCCACCGTCAGCCGCTTGAGGCGGTCAGCCAGCAGGTTGGTTGGGATTTTTTCCATTCCGCCCGCGAATTCCCCGTAACGCTTCATCCCGGCGAAGAGATCGCGCACGACGAGGAGGGTCCACTTGTCGCCCAGGAGGTCGAGGGCCCCGGCGACAGGGCAGGGGGAGCGGCGGGTAGGGGACGGGGCGGGACGGCGGGCGGCAGGCATGGGGGAGGAATAGATTTATACTTGCAAAAAGCAAGCGACTTGTCGTTCCTGTAACTTGCAATATAAAAGCTACTCAACAAATGCCCCAACCCTCCATGAAAACACCGGTTCAAAAACTACTCCTGCTCCTCGCGATCTGGGGCCTGCTGGCCACGGTCGCGGGGGCCTGGCACTTGCTGGCTCATCTGCCTCCGGTCGGGGCGCAACTGCTGATCGCCGGCCTCGCCCTCGGTTTTTCCGTCGCGCTCGCCCGGGTGGGCTGGCTGCGAGCCGCGGTGGCGGCCCTCAGTGTCCGAACGGTCCTCGCGGCCCACCTGGTGCGCTTCATCGGCATCTATTTCCTCTGGCTGCACGCGCAGGGCCGCTTGCCGGTTGAGTTCGCCCAGCGGGCCGGCTGGGGTGACATCGTGGCGGCGGGTGCGGCCCTGGGCCTGTTGTTCTGGCCGGAGGGTGCCGGCTTCCGCCGCGCGCTGGTTGCGTGGAACCTGTTCGCCGCCGCCGATCTGTTGGTCGCCGTGGGCACGGCGGACTGGCTGAACTTTGTCCGGCCCGGCTCGATGGTCGAGATCACCGAGCTGCCCCTGACCTTGATCCCGCTATGGGCGGTGCCGGTGCTGCTCTCCAGCCACATCCTGCTGCTGCGGCAACAGGTGTGCCGGGAATCGGCGGCGAGCGCGGAGTCGGTGCGGGTCTGAACCTGGTTAGACGGTAACTACCCTGAACAACTTCACGATCAGGGAACTACTCCTGGCCGAAGTGCCGGCGGCCGGGGCGGTGCTGGGGCGGGGATTGCGCGCTGGTGCCGCCGAGCCACTGCCAGCCCGGTTTCGGTGAGAAACCGGGGTTGCTCCGGCTGGTGTTCACGCAGATGTCGTTGGGAGCGACGTTCAAGGCCCTGCGATGGTGGTGACCTGGGCGCGGCACGACCCGCACGACGAGCCCCACTGGCAAGTGGGCGTGGTGGGAGTAGAGCGCGAACGGCAGGGCCGGGGCATCGGGAGCGCGCTGCTCCGGGAGTTTTGCACGCGGGTCGATGCGCACGGCGGCGTGGCCTACCCGGAGACCGACAAGGATTTGAACCTGTCTTTCTACGGGAAGTTTGGGTTCAAGACGGTGGGCCAGACGGACGTGATTGGCGTGTCGAACGGGTTCATGCTCCGCAACGCTGCGCGCTGAACGGCACGGACGGGATTGACCGCCGCCGTGATGTCGCGCCTGCTCGGAGGCCATGGCTAGAAGCGTTGTCCTGGCCGGCACGCCGCGGTGCGAGCGGTGCCAATTTTCCCCCCGGTGGTGCATCTGCGCCGGGGAGCAGGCGATCGCTTGTCCGCTACAAGTGGATGTGCTCATGCACCACCGCGAGGCCAACCGGCCGACCAGCACAGGCCGGCTAATTAACCGCGTCATGCCCGCCTCGCGGCGCCACGTTTTCCGGCGCGAGACGCCCCCGGTCCGGGCGTCGGTGGTGCAGCCCGGCCGCGAGCTGTGGATCCTGCATCCGCGCGGCGAACCACTCCCCGCCGGCATGGCGCCGGAGGATTTGCAGGTGCTACTGCTGGACGGCAGCTGGCGCGAGGCGGCGCGGATGGCGCAGGATATCGGATCCTGGGGTCGGTTGGTGCGACTGCCGGAGTCTGGCCCAGGTCGCTACCAGCTGCGCACCCACGTCCACGACGGGAGGTATTCCACCGTCGAGTCCCTCCTGATTTTGCTCGCCGCTCTGGGCCAGACGCAGGCGGAGATGCAACTCCGGCTCCAGTTTGAATTGCATGTCTATGCCGGGCTGCGGACTCGCGGCGCCAAAGTGAAGGCGGAAGAATTCCTCGTCACATCGCCGATCCGCGAGGCGTTTTCGGACTTGCTGGCGCAAATGCACGAGCGCCGCCCGCGGACCGCCCGCGACTGACCGGCGGGCTCAGTTTCCGGCTCGGGCTTTCGCGTAGGAGGCCTGCAGGCGGTCCCAGGATGCGATGACATTGTCGCGCGCTGAGGCCCAGGTATCCGCGGTGGCGTTGCCCACGGCCCCGAGCTTTTCCTTGTAGTCGGCCTCGGAATCCTTGAGTTCGTTCATGGCGGCGCGGCGACTGGCACTGGCGGTGGCGTCGGAGTATTCGGCCCGCAGCTTGCTCACCCCTGCTTCGAAGTCAGCTTGGTGAGCCTTAAGTTTGAGGGTAATATTGGAGCGCTTCTCGAAGGTGTAGCCCTTGAGGTCGTCCCATCCCTCGACGATGGCGGCCTTGGTGTCATGGTAGACTTCCTTGGTCTTGTCGGTGATGTCCTCGCGGTTATTCTTGGCGCAGGCGGCGAGGATCAGCGCGGACAGCCCCGCGGTGAGGAGAAGGGTGGAGCGAAGGATTTTGTTTTTCATGAGTAAGAGTGGGTGATCTAACCCAATTTGACCAAATCGAGGGACTCGGGTTGCGGCGCCTTGGATAATAAATCTGCGCATAAACGGGAACTAAATCCCGCCACCTATGATGGTCAACTCTACAACAAGGCCTAGCGACAATGGGGCGACGACGACAACCACGCGAGCGAGAACGTCGCTAATTTTCCACGGTGCCGCGCGCGACTGCCCTCAAGGCAAACAAGAACGCGAGTGTCTGGCAGCACCAGCGGATCAAGAGGCCCCGGATCAGGACGCAGCGTCCTCATCGCTGGCGACAACCAGCGTGAGGGCGGAAAGGATGAAAACGACGGCAAGCATGGCGTTTGGCGCGGGGCGGCCTAGGTCAGGCGGACGCCACCATCGATGACGATGTTTTCCCCGATGATATAGCTGGAATCGTTTGAGAGGAGGAAGCGCACCAGCTTTGCGACCTCGTCGGCCGTGCCGAACCGCTTAAAGAGCGACTGGGACGCCATGGACTCCTCGAAGCCCTTCTGCGCGTCGGCGGGGAAGCCCAGCTTGTTGTAGATGGGCGTCGAGATGGGGCCGGGGCTGAGCGTGTTGATCCGGACGCCGCGCGGGGCGAGCTCCACGGCGAGGGATTTGCCGAGGGAGACCACCGCCGCCTTGGTGGCGGAGTAGATGCTCGTCGTGGGGAAGCCGAGTTCGGCGACCACGGAGGCGTTCAAGACCAAGGCGCTTGGGTTCGCCAGGAGCGGGAGCAGCGACTGCAGCTGGAAATAGGGTCCGCGGACGTTGACGTTGAACATGTCCTCGAAGTTCTGTGGGGTCATGGCCTCGACCGGACCGAATTGACCGATCCCCGCGTTGAGGAACACCCCGTCTATTTGCGCGGCGTGTTTCTTGACCTCGGCGCCGAGCGCCTGGGCCTCGGCCAGCGAACCGGAGTCTGACTTGATAATGACGGTGCCGGCGGGCAGTTCCTTCTCCGCGGCGGCGAGGGTCGCGGGATTGCGGCCCGTGACGATGACCTTCGCGCCTTCGGCGCTCAGGAGCTTGGCGGCGGCCAGACCGATGCCGGTCGTGCCACCAGTGATGAGGATGGTGTTGTTTTTCATAGGAAAAGAAGAGGGGAGGTTGTTGAAATGGAATAAACGTTCCAAAATAGGCAGAAGAAAATCAGTCGAGGATCTGCACGGCCAGGCGGGCGGATTGCCGGAGAGATTCTTTGTCGCCGAGGGCGCGGGAGGCGACCGCGAGGCCGAGGATGGTGTGGTAAAGGAAACGGGCGAGGGCGACGGGGTCCTTGGCCTTTGCGATCTCGCCCTTGCGCTGGGCGGCACTGAGGCGGGAGACGAAGATGCCTTCGATCTCGCGCGCGTGGGCTTGAGCTAGGGCGCGGGTGTCGGCGTCGTGCGGGGAGAGCTCCACCATAGAGTTCACCATAAGGCAACCGGGCGAGCCATTGGCGCAGCTGCCGGAAATCATCGCCTCGAAGAAATCGGTGAAGGCTTCGCGGACGGGAGTGTCCGTGTCTTCCAATTTGCGGCGGATGCTGTCGAGGCTGCGGTCAAGGTAGCGCCTGAGCGCGGTCTGGTAGAGGGCATGTTTGTCGCCATAGGTGTCGTAGAGACTCTGGCGGCTGACCCCCAGTTCGTCGACCAGGTCGGCAAAGGACGTGTACTTGAAGCCGCGCGCGCGGAACAGCTCGAGGGCTTGGTCGAGCACTTCAGCTTCATCGAACTCCTTTACGCGAGGCATAGGCATATATGGAACGACTGTTCCAGATACTGCAAGAACTATTTCTGAACTCAAACTCTTTAACGCCGGAAGCCCCGGTCGGCGGATCTGACCAAGGTGGGAGTGCGCAGGGACGCGCCGTCGCCGGTGAATTCATTCCGGTCCCCACCTCCGAGGTCGAAGGTGCTTAAAATAGGCCGCGGGGAGGAGTAAATAGAGGGCGCATTGCTGTAATAATCGCGTCCGTAGCTACTGCCAAGGATGTCTTCGGAGTAGCGGGAGAAGCCGACGCTTAGACCGAGTCCAGAAACCGGGTCGAAGTAGCTGACCCACGCCCCGACCTCGCGGTAGTTGCGACCGCCACTGGCCCAGCCCATGGTGAGTGACATCCCGCCGTGGACCTGCATCCGGCCCCGTTCGCTGAGAATTTCGCCATCCCTCACGCGCGGGCGTTCCCGTGGCTGCGCTTGCGGAGCGGTGGCGATGACCGTGCTGATCAGTTCGTCGAGCTTCGCCAGCTGCTCCGGCGTCAACCGGTCCAGGCCGGCTTCCTTGGTTTCGGCTTCCGAGTAGCGCCGGGTAAAGCGATCGGTGAGGGCGGGCGCGCGGGTATGACGGGTGGTGTCTGCCGCCACCAGCCGGTCAAGCGCGGCTAGTTCAGGAGCGGTCAGGCTGGTGAGCCCGGCCTCCGTCTTTTGCTCCGATGAGAGGGAAGCGGTGAACCCACCGCTGGCGGCCGGCAGCGGCGAGCCCAAGACGGCCAGCAAGCCCGTGAGCAGCACGCCGGAGCGAATGACGCGGAACGGGATCATGCGGCTTGTGACCGCGGGCCCGGCCTCGAGTTCCAGCAGGGATTGATGGGCGGATTGGTCGCCAAGGAAGACATGGAAAACACTGAATAGGGTTGGCCTTGTCCGCTAGAACCCGACTTCCTGGCGGACGAACTTCACGGCCGGGCTGCCCACGGATAGCACAAGGTCGTGGTAATCCTTCAGGTTGAATTTCGCCCCGAGTTTCTTTTCGGCGGCCGCGCGCATGTCGTCATGCTCGGCCGTGCCGACGAAATAGGTGGCGAGCTGTGTGTAGGAGAGCTGGGCGCGCTGCCACTTGGCGACCGCCTCACCCTCCTCTTGGAAGCCGCGTTTCATCATTAACTCGAGGCCCTGCTCCTTCGTCATGCCGTGCATATGGATCCCCTGGTCGAGTATGGCATTGCAGAGCACGCGCAGGCGCATCTTGAGCTGTTGCATATGCGTCTCGGGCCCGCCGAAGCCGGCCTCGGCCATCACGCGCTCGGTATAGACCGCCCAGCCCTCGATAAAGCTGCCACTCTGAAAAATGGCCCGCACGAGCGTCGGCGCTTGGAATTGGTTGGAATGAGCGAGCTGCAGGAAATGGCCGGGCATGGCCTCGTGCACCATCAGGTCGCGCATCATGTAGTTGTTGTACTCGCGGAAGAACGAGTCGCGACGCGCCGGAGTCCAGTCGGACGGCGTGGGCTCGATGGCCACGAAGGTCTTGCCGTCCGGCTCGAGCGCGCCGGGCGAGTCGCAGTAGGCGATGCCGCGCCCGCGCTTGAATTCCGGGGTGACGATCAGCTCGATCGGGGTCGTGGGCACGGCCATGAGATCGTGGGCCCGGACGAAGTCGGTGCAGAGCTGAAGCGTGGTGCGGCCATAGGCAACGATCGTGTCATTGTTTTGGTGTTCCTGGGCGAGGTGATCGAGGACGGCCTTAATCACCTTGTGCTGGTCGGCCGTGTCGGCGGCAACCGCGCTGGGAAAATAATTCCGGTAGAGTGGGAGCGCGGTCGCGTAGAGCTGGCCGGTGACCCGGTCCAATTCGTGCTCGGCCCGGGTGAGGATCTGCTCGGGAGTCAGGTCGGAAGCGAGCGTGTAGCGCAGGTTCTTGCGGTAGAGCTCGGCGCCGATGCGGAAATCGCCCTTCGAGCGCGGCAGCAGATCCTTCTCAAGCCACGTCTTGTACTCAGTAAGGGCGGCGGCGGCCTTCTCTTGGAGCGGGGCGAGATCGGCCTTCAAGGCGGGCGCCTCAGCGAAGAGTGGATCCAGGCCCTCGCGCACGAGGTCGATGGCGCCCTTCACCTGCTTGATGGCGGTTTGCGTGTAAATCTCTGGCGGATTGACCAGGTTGGCCTTGGCTTGGACGATCACCTGAGGGATGGCCATGAGGCGCATGGCGGCATCGCGGAGTCGATGGTCGGCGGGCGCAAAGTTGCGGGCGGTGAGCAGGTAGAGGGCGTTGGCGAGGCTGGTGTTGTAGGACAGCGGATCCCAGTTCTGGGGCTTGAGCTCGGTGATATAAAAGATCTGGGCCTCGAGGTTCAGCCGGAGGATCTGGGCGTCCACACGGTTCGGACCGGTAAGCTGAGTCGCGTCAATTTTTGCCAGGGTCGAGAGATGCTGGTGGAAATGGTCAACCTGCGACTGGAAACCTGCCGGGCTGTAGTCGGTCAGCATCCCGTCGAAGCGGTGGTCGCCCAGGGCGGTCGCATTTTCGGGATTGAAGCGGAGATAGTCATCAAGGCAGACCTTGGCCGCGGTCTCGAATGCCGTGTCGGCAGCGGTCTTGGCGGGCAGAGAGGTGAGCAGGGTGGAGCCCAGGCCTAGGAGAGTGAGGAGGGGGGTAAGTTTCATTTGCCCGCCATTGTGGGCCCGTGTCATACGCGGCTCAAGTGAAGAAAGGTGGCGTCTGGAGACCAGAAGACACGGGAGCAGGGTCTATTATGAATCTTCTGCTGTGTTCCGGTGTAAGGTAGGTTCCTGTCCATCCCCGCCCCAAATCAGACATGCTTTCCTTCGCCAATCTGCCCCCGTCCTCTCTGCTTCTCGGAGCCTTTGTCCGCGGGTGTCGCTGGCTCGGCGCCGGGGCGGTCGCCCTCGTCATGGTTGGCGGGTTGGTCGCGGCCGAGCTGGCTGCGCCGGCGAAGGCCGAGTTTGGCAAGGACATCCAGCTCGCGCCGTTCGTGGTGAACGGCAAAAAACTCTCCATCTCGATTCATGCGCGCACCAAGCCGGATCGGGCCTATGCCGAGAAATTCGCGGATGAAGTGGTCGAGATCGCCTACGAGACCATCGGGGATTCCACCGGCAAGGGCCTGATCATTGTCGGTCGGGAAGGGGAGCCGCATCCGCTGGTGGTCTTTAGGAAGTTCCAGGCGATGGCGGCGGCCGGCCAGCTCGATCCCGCCGTCGCGACCAAGTCGGCTGAGCTGACCGCCAAGATGACGGCTTGGAAGGCGGAGTTCCACCTGGATGCCCTCGACGACGACAAGGCGGAAAACGAGGCTCCGGCCCGACCGGCCAACAAGGACGCGCCCAAGGAATTCAAGGTGTCGCTCAACATGATCATGCCAGCCCTGCCGTTGCCTTTGGAAGGATTGTTGGCCAAGCTCTACCAGTTATACTGGGCGGAAGGCTTTGACGACGCGCGGATCGAAAAGAAGCTGCGATCGCTCACGCTGGCCGACTTGGAGGGCAAGACGCTGGCCCAATACGACTGGGTCTTCTACCTGCCGCCCCGCAATGCGGCCGGCGACGTGATGGATGACCTGATGAAGCAGTTCATGAAGCAGGAGAAAATGGGGTTGTTCAAACGCGCGGCGATCCGGAGCGCCCTGTTTGTGTTCAGCCCCGCGATCAAATCGGCGATCGAGGGTATGCGGAAAAGCGCGCTGTACCTGACCGTGCTGCGCGCCGAAAGCCACTACAGCCAGGACGACATCAAGGCCCTGACTGGCGCCTACGGGAGGGTGCTGATGCCGGACTTCAAGTTCACCAGCGGCTCCGAGCACCAGCGCGCGCTGGAGGCGATCGAGAAGCAGAAGGTCGAGAACGCCGAGTATGCGAAGGACCCCTTCGTGAAGCCCGCCCGCCTCGCCACCTTCGATCCGGCGGCCTATGCGGCCGGCGAGGGGGAATACACGGCCAAGCCGCCGGAGGTCACACACCGGTTCAAGCGCGAGGGCGATTCCTTCCAGTGGATTCACCGGAACGGCAAGCCACGGGTCTTTTTTCCCGCCGGCGACCGCCTCCTCGTCAACGAGGAGGGTACGATGACGATCCGGTTCCTCGTCGATGACAAGGGCGTCGTCACCGGGGTGGAAGAACGCTGGGTCCGCCGCCGGCAGACGATCCCGCGCAAAATCTAGTGCTACTCCGTTAGCTTCATCAACCCACCCCGTCGCTGCGCGCCACCTCTCTTCATCCGGAATCATTCGATCGAATTGGGTGGAACGCGGCCTCTGGACGCGTTTTCTCCTCCGTGTATCCTCCGAACCCGTCCGGAGACCGGGTTCCACCATTTAGTCCGGACACCCGCGAATGATAACACGGCTTAACTGAACGCTTCTGGCTCAATAGAGGGGATCCAAACCAAGGTCGCCTGATTCCACGCTGGAGAGGGGTGCCCGGTTGGGCGGGGTGTGTTGGGTGCGAGTAACCTAAAGGAGTCCTCGGTTGCGGCCGAGCGCTTTATTTCGCTGTGGGTCCAATACCCCGAAGCTTCGGCCGTCGCCAGGCCTATGGCCGACAGGTGCTCCGGCTTGGTCGGGATGTAGGAGCCTGCTTGCAGGCGATTCTACGGTCGGTCCGGTGGCGGGCGTTCCGAATCGCCTGCCAGCAGGCTCCTACAAAAAAGGGCCAGAAACAGCGACCTGGCGGGTCGGACCAATGGATCGGGGGCTTGCCCCGAAAATCTCTATTTCTGCGCGGGGGCGCGCTTGGCCGTGACCTGTTCGGTGCCGAATTCACCCACCACGCGCGTGAGCTTGATCTCGTCGCCGGCGATCGTGCCGCTGTAGGTGATGGTAATTTCGTTTCCATCAAGTGCCATCGGCTCGGAGAACGACACCTTGTCGCCGTCCACCTTGATGTCTTTCAACGCCACCGTACCCTTGCCCATCGAGTGGTCGTGCGTGGCTTGACCCGTAAGTTTCTTATCCGCGAGCTTGAATTCATAGACATATTTCTGGACCCCGATCGGGGAGTCGAATTCGGCGAGCCATTTGCCGGCGACGTCGGCGGCATGGGTCGGGAGTACGGCGGCGATCAGCAGGGCGACGAAGGCGAGGGGGCGAAGTTTCATAAGGGTGATGGGCAGCATGCAACATTGCCATCAGATGCAAACCCTGAAATCGGCCAGCCGCCGGCTCACTCCGTCAGTTCTGCTTCGCTGGCTTCTCCTGGACCTGCGAGTCGGGTACAACGCCGACAATCTGGAGCTCGCCGAGCCTGACCTTGCCCTCGCGATCAAATTGCCGGATCAACCGGCCGCTATCCTCGCCGAAATATTTCGAAGCCTTGGCCAGCATATAGGCTGCGGCCTCGTTGAATTTGTTGCCCTGCGCCTGCACGCTCACGCGCGTAGCCCACAACAGCTTCCTCTGGCCCGTCTTGACGGCCGTCGGGAAATCGTAGGCGGAGACCACGAAAAAATAACGCTCATTCTCGATGTCATCGTTCAAGTCATCAAAGGCCGTGCCGGCGCCGGCAAAACGGGCCGGGCCATCACGCCCATTGATTTCGTCGACGTAACCGAGCAGCTTGGCGTTGTACTCATTGGCCTTCCGGCGCATGTTGTTGGCCATGTTCAATTGGATGAGCGCCGATTCCGCCTCGCCATTTTCTGCGAAAGTCTGCGCAGTCGCCGGCCCCGACATGGCGGAGAATCTCCCGGCGGGCCCGCCTCTCGCCTGCGCGACCTGGTTCATGGCATTGCCGAAAGCCTCGGCTTGATCGCGGTAGACTCCGTCATTGAGCGGGATCGTTTTGCCCCAGGTGATCAGGAGGAGGAACTTGGCCTGTTTTGCATCTGGCGCGAGGAGGTAGTTATGCGCCGCGAGGAGCTGGGCCGTGAGCCCGGCGATCTGGGGAAACTTTACCTTGTCGATCGAGGCGTCTACACCCACTCCCGGCAAATAGCTGCCATTGGCGAGGGCGTAATATTCGCGCTGGAATGTACCATCGGCCGCCTTGGGACGCTGGTAACCGTTGTAGGTGTGCGAAAATACCGCGGTGATGATGCGGTCATTGGACGCTTGGGCCGTCGCCACGGCCAGCAGAAGGAGGGAAATAGGGAGGAGTTTATTCATGATAACGAAGAGCGCAGAATTCAGGCGCCATCTTCCCAGAAATAATCCATGGCGGCGTGATTTCGCAAGTGCCAAGCCCGCCGGTGCAGCCCACGCGGCCGCGCCGGAACGTAACGGCCCGACAGCCAGCCAGTCAGTCCTGCCGTTTACTTTTTATCTTCGGGCGGCGGGGAGGAAGTGGGGTCGGGCACGACGCCGACAAACTTGAGGTCGCCCAAATGCACTTTCCCTTCACGCTCAAATTCCTGGATCAAGCGGCCGCTGTCCTGGCCGAAATATTTCGACGCTTTCGAAAGCATCAGGCCCGCCGCTTCGTTGAACTTGTTTCCCTGGGCCTGGATGCTGACGCGCGTGGCCCATAACAGTTTCCGTTGGCCCGTTTTGACCGCGGTCGGAAAATCGTAGGCGGAGATCACAAAGAAATAGCGCTCGTCCTCCAAGTCGGAGATGAGGTCATGTAACGCCGTGCCAGCGCCGGCGAATTGGGCCGGGGTGTCGGCGCGGTTGATTTCCTCGACATAGCCCAGCAGCTTGGCGTTGAACTCGTTCGCATTTCGCCGGGAGTCCTCGAACATTTTCATCTGGAAGATTTCCCCATCCAAGGCGTTTTGGGCCTCCTGCGCCAATACCCGCTCCGTGAAGGCCGCGCCTTCCGGGCCTCCGCCTGCAGTCCCTCCTTGGGCGGCCGCGGCTTGGGCGGCGCGCAGGCTATTGGCGGCAGTCCTGGCCTCGTTGGCGGTGTTAAAAAAGTTCGCGGTATTGGCGCGATAGGATGCGTCATTGAAGGGCAATGTCTTGCCCCAGGTGATCACGAGGAGGAAATCAGCCTGCTTGGCATCCGTCGCGATGCGGTAGTTGCGCAGGGCGAGGAACTGCGCCGTCAGCCCGGCGACCTGGGGAAACTTGATCTTGTCGATGGAGGCGTCCACCGAGGCGCCCGGCATGAAGCTCCCGTTCGCAAGGGCATAGTATTCGCGCTTGGGCGAACCATCGGCTTCCTTGGGACGCTTGTAGCCATTGTAGGTGTGCGAGAACACCGCAGTGACGATGCGCTCGTTGGAGGCCTGCGCCGTGGTGACGGCCAGCAAGACCATAAAGGAAATTCGGAGCAGTGTATTCATTGGTGTGGATGGGTCTGGTCTACGTGGACAGATAGCCTGAATTTACTCACGGAGGAGATTTTTCTCAAGTCGGAACACGCGAGCGCTCCGACGTCCGCCGACGAACGGCATTTTTGCCGAAGTTAAGGATCTCGAGTTTCTCCAAACCATCAATGCGGATACTTGACCTGTCTCTCTGATTGCTCCTACAGCATGGCGCGCAAGCCGGGAATCCGCCGGGCTAAATCGGAGAGCCCGTAGCTGACGACGAGACCAGCGGCGGTTAGAAGCACGACCAGGCCGTAGAGATTATAGGGCAGGGAACGGAAGAGCATGGCGAGCGCGACCAACACGGGGGCATGGAGCACGTAAACCCCGAAGGAACGGTCCGCCAGCCATCGCTGTGCCCGAGAGTCGGTGTTGCACCGCCGGGAAAACAGGGCGAGCGCGCCGACGGCGAGGCCCAGGCCAGTCAGTTGTTCCCACAACGCCAACCCGAACGCCTGCCAGTGCAAGCCGCCGAAGAAGGCCTCAACCCCGGCCTGGCGTGCGCCCCCGGCCAGCAAGGCGAGCAGGGCCAGCGGGCCGCCGACGAGCGCCAGCCAGCCGGCGATGCGCGCCCGCGGCGATGCCGCCAGCGTGGCCAGCCAGCCGTGGCGGGCGGCGTGCAGGCCAGCGAAAAACCACGCGATATATTGCACGAAGAAACAGAGCTGCATGTTCAAGACATTTGTCCCGATGGGCTGCACCAGCCGGACGGCGAAGGAGCTGAGTCCCAGGGTCAGGGCGAATCCGATCAGTAGTTTTCCCGAGGGCGCGGTCGCCGGCGAGGCGGGTGTCGGGGTAGAGCGACTTGGCCCCAAGGCGCTTTTCCAAGCTGCCAACCCGAGGCAGAACAGCAGGAGTGCGACGGCGAACCACAACGGTCCGCTCGAGCCGAGGAAGCGGCCGGACATGAGGTAACGCCCAAAGAAGGTAGCGGGTGGCCCGAAGTCATGGTTCCAAGGATTGAGCCCGAGCAGGATGAAAGGATGGATCACGAGCATGTAGAGCAGCGCGGGCAGGCCGAGTCGGACGAGGCGCTCGCGCGCGAAACCGCCCGGCCCACGGCGGGCAAGCGAACCGGCGGCAAAATACGCTGCCAGGAAGAACAGCAGGCCCATGAAAAACGATTGCAGCATGCCTTGCCAGACGATGAACGGTACCTTTGCCGCCATCGTGGGTTCGGGATCGGCCATCATATACCAGTCGCCGACGTGGCTGTAGGTCACGCAGGCATGCATGTTGACGACGAGAACGATCGCGGCCGTGCGGAGGTGGTCAATCCAAGGCAGCCGGCTGGAGGTGGACATGTGCGGAGAGTTGCTGCTCGCCAATGCCGAGGCAAACGATTCTGCCGGGCTTGGCCGGATCAAAACATTAAAACCCTGGAATTGGATCGTTGAAGCACAATTCCGTCGGAATTTGATTCATGCGGCGCTATATCCGCGCTAGGGTTCGCCAATGGAACCCACCGACTGGCAGGCATTGGAGGACGAACTGCTGCTGGATCGGAAGATTTCCCAGCTCGGCCTGAGCCTTCCGGGCACCCCCCTTGAGCCGTTGATCCAGCAGCTCTATGCCGAGCTCACGGCGAAGGGCCTCGGGTTCCATCCGCCCTGCCACGTCGGTGACGAGTGGTTTGTCCCGGTCGGCATCCCGGCCATCTTCGTGCCGTTCTTCCTGGTGCACGACCGCCTGCGCCGGCTCGAGGCGAAGCTCATGCTCGAGGTCGAGGGCGACAACCCGGAGTGGTTCATGCGGCTGATCCGCCACGAAGCGGCGCACGCCTATGCCTACGCCTACCAGCTCACGCGGAAGCGGAAGTGGCAGCGCGTGTTTGGCAAGACGTCCGCTGAGACCACGCCGGAGTTCTACCGGCCCCGGCCCTACAGCCACTCGTTTGTCGTGCACCTCGACGACTGGTATGCCCAGAGCCATCCCGACGAGGATTTCGCCGAGACCTTTGCCGTCTGGCTGACGCCCGGCCTCGACTGGCGCACCCGTTACAAGGGCTGGAAAGCCCTCCAGAAACTTGAGTACCTGGACGAGCTGATGCGCTCCATTTCGGGCCAGACCGCGCCCTACCAGCCAGGCTACCGTGAGAAGGACTTCAACTGTCTCAACCAGAAGCTGAAGACCTACTACACGAAAAAGCGAAAGCAGAACGAGGACACCTATCCCGACTTCTACGACCGCGACCTCCGCCAGCTGTTCGCCGGGGCGCCCGAGGCCGGCCCGGCGCTCAGGGCCTCGACTTACCTGCGCTCGCGGCGGCGCCCGCTCATGGAAGCGGTGTGTGAGTCCACCAACGAGAGGAAATACCGCGTCCACAAACTGCTTGCCCGCCTGATCGACCGCTGCGATCAGCTCGACCTGCACCTCGTTCCGGCCGACCCGGCGCCCGACATGCCGGTCGCGGCCTACCTCACCACGCTGGTGATGAACTATCTGTTCACGGGAAAATTCAAACGGACCAAGTAGCCATGCGAAAGAAACTCAAGGTTCTCACCCTGTTCGACGCCGTGGAGCCCACTACGCTGGACCAGGACCTGACCTCCGAGCTGAAGACGGCGGACTGGAAGACCGAGGCGGCCGTCCTCGCCGCGCTGGATGAGCTCGGCTACCCGCATGAGCAACTGGCGATCTTCGACGACCTCGACCTCCTGCGGCAGAAGCTGCAGACCTTCAGCCCGGACGTGATCTTCAACCTCGCCGACCAGTTCCGGAACAACCGCGCCTTCGACCAGCACATCGTCTCGTACCTCGCGTTGCATGACATCCCCTTCACCGGCTGCGGTGCATCGGGGCTGACGCTCTGCAAGCACAAGGGGATCTCCAAGAAGATCCTCAGCTACCACCGCATCCACACGCCGCATTTCGTGACCATCCCGCGCGGCAAGCGGAACGCCCGGCCCTCGCACCTGAAGTTCCCCATCCTCGTGAAACCGCTGAAGGAGGAGGCGTCCTACGGCATCTCGCAGGCGTCGTTCGTGGAGACCGACGAGCAGTTTCGCGAACGCGTCACCTTTCTGCACGAGAACACGGACAACGACGTGATCGCCGAGGAATACATCGAGGGCCGCGAGCTCTACGTGAGCCTCATCGGCAACCACCGGCTGCAGGTGCTGCCGATCCGCGAGCTGGTCTTCCGCGAGGTGCCGCCCGACGAGCCGAAGATCGCCACCTACAAGGCGAAGTGGGACGAGGCCTACCGCCAGCGTTGGGGCCTGGAAAATCGCTTCGCCGAGGGCCTCGAGCCGGCGCTCGTGCGGCACATCGAGTCGGTGTGCAAGCGCATCTACCACCTGCTGACGATCGACGGCTATGCCCGCATCGACCTGCGGCTGAACGCCCGGAACGAGCTCTACTTCATCGAGGCCAACCCGAATCCCGCCCTAGCTCCCGACGAGGATTTCGCCGAGTCGGCCCAGAAGGCCGGCCTCGCCTACCCGCAGTTGATCGATCGTATCGCCCGCCTCGGCCTGAAGACAGCGCGGGATTAAGTTCGGTCCGACCTAATCCTGGGCTCGGCCCCGAAATCAGACCTTTTTCAACCTGTTTTGGAAATCAGTGTTGCTCGTGCGAAACGGCGCCGCAAGCAGGCGAGGCCGAGAATGGAGGCGCTTACCAATCCGAGAGTGGACGCGGCGTCGGGGACGGAATCTGCGGGTACACCACCGACACCCACACCGAAGTCCGCTGCATCAAGAAAATTGCCGTACGAAGGTCCACCAACTGAGTCTACTGCCGTATAGGAAAAACGAACCGTATTCCCCAAGGAGTAGATCGCCGACTCAGCGGACGCGTCATAAAAGCCCCAGGCTGAAGTTCCGTCAGAGTAATTCTTGGTAAACAAAACCGTATCATCGCCTCCCCCGAGGAGGCCGTCTAGCCCGAGGTCCGTGAGCAAAAAATTCATCGTGTCGACACCCGCGCGACCGCGGTGCGCAAATTGAAATCCGACCCTGGATCCAGCTGCGACACCGGTAACATCTTGGTACAACGTCCCGGCAATAAACGCGTTCAATTCAGCAAACTGGATGCCTTCGTAGGCGGGGACGCCGTAGAATCCCGAACCCCATATTTCGAACGACGAATCGGTCGTTTTCCATCCAGGGATTGAGGTGGGATAGGTATTCGTTCCCGCACCAGCAACCGGTGATTCAAAACCACCGTTAATGAATCCAGCGTTCGCTGACGGCAACAGGGCAAAGGCCAGCGCTATCGCTATTAAAAATCTATCGGACATGGTTTTCATTATTTTAGTATCCCAATGGAATCGACGGTTAAGAAGAATTGAGCGGAAACACTGGAGCATTTCCTGCGCCCTGCACAGACCCTCGAAATCTCTGCCATTAAAAATCAACATTTTATGCATCGAAAACACCCCGGCGCGCTTGTCGAAGAGCAATTGGGCAAAGTGGACTGTCGGACTATCTTACGATTTGAGCGACAAGTGTAGATAAATCTAGGGGTTCTTCGGTTTGCTATTTGACGCGCATTTCGAGTTCCGGACCGCCACGCGCCGTCGGCTGCCCAAGCAGGCCGCTCAATAATCCAGATATGGCGCCAACCATTTCTCTGCGCCTGCGACTGGCATTTCCATCCGCTGGGCAAGATCTTCGATTTGATCTACGGCCAGTTTACCAACGGCGAAATACTTGGAATCCGGATGATTGAAATACCAGCCGCTCACGCTTGACGCAGGATACATCGCATAATTTTCGGTCAGGGTGATTCCAGTGCGGGCCGAGGCGTCCAGTAATTCAAACAGGGGCGGCTTGGCCTGGTGGTCCGGGCAGGCGGGGTAGCCGGGAGCGGGGCGGATGCCGCGGTATTTCTCCCGAATGATGTCCTTCATCTCCAGGTTCTCGGTCTTGCCGTAGCCGGAGAACTCCCGGGCCTTCTTGTGCATCAGCTCGGCAAGGGCTTCGGCGAGGCGGTCGCCCAAGGCCTGCGCGAGGATGGCGTTGAAGTCGTCGTGCTTGACGCGGAATTCCGCGGCGAATTCCTCCACGCCGTGACCGGCGGTGACGGCGAAGCCGCCGAGGTAGTCGATGCGGCCCGAATTTTTCGGGGCAATGAAGTCCGCGAGGCAGTGGTTGAACTGGTCGGCTGGCTTTTCGTTTTGCTGGCGCAGGAAGTGGAAGGTCTTGAGGACTTTCGAAGATGTAGGCTTGGGCCCGTTCGCTTCGCTCAGGGTGACGTCCGTGGGGTTGTAAACATCAACGCTGTCGCCGACGCTGTTGGCCGGCCAAAAACCGATGACGGCTTTGGCGGTGTAGCGCTTTTCGTCGATGATGCGTTTCAGCATTGCTCGCGCCTCGGCGTAGAGCTTGGTGGCTTCTTCGCCCACGACGGGATCTTTCAGGATGTCGGGGAAGCGGCCGTGGAGTTCCCAGGTCGAGAAGAAAGGGGACCAATCAATGAAATCGGAGATTTCATTGAGGGAAAGGGGTAGGGCGTGACCGCTGGGCGCGCCGTTCGGGTTTTGATCGTCTGCTTTGGTTCGCGGCGGGCCCAGCGGTCCCGCCCTACCTGTTGAAAACACCTTCGTGCCGAGGAATTCGGGCTTGGGGATGTCGACGGTGGCCCAGTCGAACTTCGGGGCGCGGGCGCGGGCGTCGGCGAGGGAGAGGAGCTTGCGGGCGCCTTTTCTGTCCGCGAATTCCACGCGGGATTTTTCCTGCTTGGCGCGGGTGTCGGCGACGAACTTGGGCTTGTTCTCCGGGCTGAGGAGCTGCGAGACGACGCCGATGACGCGCGAGGCGTCGAGGACGTGGACGACGGGCTCATCGTAATGGGGTGCGATCTTGACAGCGGTGTGCGCGGCGGAGGTGGTCGCCCCGCCGATGAGGAGCGGGAGCTTGGAGCCGAGGCGCCGCATTTCCTTGGCGTTGTGGACCATCTCGTCGAGCGAGGGCGTGATGAGGCCGGAGAGGCCGATGATGTCGGCGCCCTTTTCCACGGCGGCGGCATAAATTTTCTCGAACGACACCATGACGCCGAGGTCAAAGACCTCATAGTTGTTACAAGCGAGGACGACGCCAACGATGTTCTTGCCGATGTCGTGCACGTCGCCCTTGACGGTGGCCATGACGATCCGGCCCTGGGCGCGGGCGATGCCGCCGGAGGCGATAAGCTCGGCCTTTTCCTTTTCCATGAACGGTTGGAGGTAAGCGACGGCCTTCTTCATGACGCGGGCGGACTTCACCACCTGCGGAAGGAACATCTTGCCCGCGCCGAAAAGATCGCCGACGACGCGCATGCCGTCCATCAACGGCCCTTCGATGATGAGGAGCGGCTTGCCGTATTTCAGACGGGCTTCCTCGGTGTCGGTGTCGATGAAGGCGTCGATGCCTTTGACGAGTGCGTGGCTGAGACGCTCTTCGATGGTGCCCTTGCGCCAGGCTTGTTCGGTGGCGGGATCAGAAGCGGCCCGCAGGGACGCGGGCCCTCCAGCTTCGGCTTTGAGCTTTTCGCCGAGCATGACAAGCCGCTCAGTCGCCTCGGGCCGGCGATTCAGCAAGACGTCCTCGACGTGTTCGAGGAGTACCTTATCCACCTCCTCGTAGACCTCGAGCATTGACGGGTTGACGATGGCCATGTCGAGGCCGGCCGTGATGGCGTGGTAAAGAAAGGCCGAATGCATCGCCTCGCGGACGACGTTGTTGCCGCGGAAGGCGAAGGAGACATTGGACAGGCCACCGCTGACCTTGGCGTGCGGGAGATGGGCTTTGATCCAGCGCGTGGCCTCAATGAAATCCACGGCATAGTTGGCGTGCTCGTCGATGCCGGTACCGACGGTGAGGATGTTGGGATCGAAGATGATGTCCTCGGGCGGGAAGCCGGCGACGTCCACGAGCAGGCGGTAGGCGCGCGTGCAGATGCGGATCTTCTCGGCGAGCGTGGCGGCCTGGCCGTTCTCGTCGAAGGCCATGACGACGACGGCGGCGCCGTAGCGGAGGATGGTGCGCGCCTGCTCGAGGAACTTCGCCTCGCCCTCCTTGAGGGAGATGGAGTTGACGATGCCCTTGCCCTGAAGGCATTTTAGTCCGGCTTCGATGACCTCCCACTTGGAGGAGTCGACCATGAAAGGAACCTTGGCGATCTCGGGCTCGGAGCCGATGAGCTGCAGGAAGCGTGTCATGGCCGCGACTCCATCGATGAGGCCGTCGTCCATGCAGATGTCGATGACGTTGGCGCCGTTGTCGACCTGTTGGCGGGCGACGGAGACGGCCTCCTCGTAATTGCCGGCCTTGACGAGCTTGGCGAACTTGGGCGAGCCGGCGACGTTGGTGCGCTCGCCGATCATCAGAAATGCCCCGATTTGCTGCGTGAACGGCAACGAGCCGGACAGTTGCAACGGGAGCGGAGCCGGGAAAAGAGGAGGCTGAGAGCGGAGAGCTGAGGGCTGAGAGTCAGAAGGCTGGATTGCCGCGTCGCCTGCGGCTCCTCGCAATGACAGGTCGGGGCGGAGGATCGTCAGCGAGCGCGCGGGCTTGGGAGCGACGGCCTGGGCGATCGCAGCGATGTGTTCGGGCGTGTTGCCGCAGCAGCCGCCCACGATGTTGGCGAGGCCGCTCGAGGTGAACTCGCCCATGTAGCGCGCCATGTCGGCGGGCACGAGGTCGAAGCCGGTCGGCGAAAGTGCGTTGGGCAGACCGGCGTTGGGATAGCAGGAAATGAAGGTGTCGGCCTTGCCACTCAGTTCCTCAAGAAACGGCCGCATCAGGTCCGGGCCGATCGAGCAGTTGAGGCCGACCGAGAACGGCTTCACATGGCGCACGGCGTTCCAGAACGCGCCGACGGTTTGCGCGGAGATCATGGTTTCGCCTCCGCGGCCGACCGCCGCCGAGATCATGACGGGCAGGTGGATTTTGTCCTCGGCAAAGATCTCACCGAGGGCCACCAGGGCGGCCTTGGCGTTCAAGGAGTCGAAGATCGTCTCGACGAGCAACAGATCGGACCCGCCGGCGATGAGCGAGCGGATCTGGCGACGGTAGTCGGCCTTGACTTGATCGAAGGTGATGACGCGGAAGCCGGCGTCGTCCGCGTCGGGTGAGTTGGAGAGCGAGACGGTCAACGGCCCGATGGCGCCGGCGACGTAGCGGCGGCGCCCGGTGGCGTTGGCGATGCGGTCGGCCCATTCTCGGCATTGGCGCGCGGAGATGTAATTGATGTCATGGGCGAGTTCCTGCAGAAACTTGTTCTCAATGACCTGCGCGTAGAACGCGGGGTCCTTGCGGCCGCCCTTTTCACGCGGATCCTCCAGAAAGAACTCGCTCTGGCCGATGCTGGTGGCCGAAAAGGTGTTGGTCTCGATGATATCCGCGCCGGCCTCGAGGAAGCGCCGGTGGATGTCGCCGATCTCGGTGGGGCGGGTGAGGGAGTAGATGTCGCCGTTGTTCTTGAGGTCCTTCGGGGCGTCCTTGAACCGCTCGCCGCGCACGTCCTGTTCCGTCAGGTTGTAGGTGCCGATGGTCGTGCCCATGGCGCCATCGAGGATGGCGATGCGCTCCCCCAGCGTCTGGCGGAGGTTGGTTTCAGCACTGGATGGAATGGTCTGGCGGGAGGATGACACAGAAATTAAAATCTATATATCAGTATGTAATGATATAACGCAAGTATTTTGTTAGTCAAACGTTTGTCTACCCTAACCAACCTGATCCCGGCCAGTCCTAGTCAACTGATGGGCAGGGTTTTGGCTTGCGGGGAGGCAGAGTGGCTGCGGTTCTGAGCGTCGTCCTGAGGTTCTTTCCAGTCAATTCAGCAGTCACAGGGAAGGCCGTGCAAACCGGCCACAGTAGCGCTGCGGTAACGCATCACAGACCCCCATTCCGCTTCAGGGCGGGAGCAGAGCCAATCGGGCAACCGGTGAAGGCGGGGGCGAGGAAAGCGCGGGGCGCGCAAATGACGAATGACGAATGCCAAATGTCGAATGACTCCATCCAGCCAGCCGTGGGTGGAGCGTTCGGCATTCTGAATTCGGAATTTGGAATTCTGCGCGTGTAACGCGCCTAGTGCGGAGTCCGAACATCTGTCTGCCGAAACTCACCACGCCGGTCCCACATGGGCGGAATCCCGGCACAACCTTCATCGCACTCAATGAAGCGTGAGAGTATGATCGTGAACTTGTAGGTCGGGCTTTAGGCCCGACTTGTCGGGGGTAAACCCCGACCGACAGGTCGGCGGTCTGCTCTTGCCATTCGCAATAGCAGATCATGAAAACCACCGTTCCCGCGTCCCTGCGACGCTTTCTTCTCCTCGGCCTCACGGCCGCGCTCGGCCGCCTGGCGGCCCAGGATGCCTCTCACGTCGTCTTGCCGGACTACGTTCTCACCGCGACGCGCACGCCCACTGCGCTCACAACCGCCGGCACAGCCGTCGATTCGCTCAGCGCTGCCGAGTTGGCGCGCATGCAGCTCAACAACATCACTTCCGCTCTTTCCGGCATCCCCGGCGCCCCGTCGTCCGCCTCGGGTGCGCCCGGTGCGACCACCTCGCTCTTCCTGCGCGGGTCCAACTCCAACCAGACGCTGTTCCTCGTGGACGGTATTCGGGCCAACGACCCCAACACCGACTACCAGGTCACCCTCGGCGGCGCCTGTCTCGGCGCCTGCGACAACCTCGAGGTCTCGCACGGTCCGCAGAGCACGCTTTACGGCGGCGAGGCGGTTGGTGGCGTCGTGTCGCTCCGCGGCCAGCGCGGCACGGGTACGGCGCACAGCGTGGTCTCGCTCGAGGCCGGCTCGTTCGGCACGATCCAGGGCGCGGCCAGCACGCAGGCCGGCGACGAGCAGAGCGGCTATACGTTCTCCGTTGCGGGTGGCCACACCGACAACGAACGGGTGAACAACAAATTTGACAGCGTCACCTACGTACTGCGGCTCGACCGAAAAATTTCGGCCAAGGTCGCGGTCGGGGCGACGTGGCGTGGTTTCATCGGTGTTTATGGCTCCCCGGGTGCCTCGATCGGCTTTGGGGCCAACGATCCCGACAACGAGGAGCGCGAAAACAACCAGCTCGCGACCGTCTTCGCCGAGTTCACACCTTCGCCGGATTTCAGCCACAAGGTCGTGCTTGGTGACCAGAACCGCCGCTACGTGTCATTCAATGGCACCTCGTCCACCACCGTGAAGAACAGTCGGGCTGTGCTCGACTGGCAGGGCACCTGGGCGGCGAATGAGCAGCACAAGGTCACCGGCGGCCTGACCGCCGAGACGAACCACACGCGCAACACCGGCTTCGGCGACATCAACCAGCGGCAGAAACTGATCGCGTTTTTCGTGCAGGACCAGTGGACGCCGGTGGAGCACGTCTACCTGACGGCCGGACTGCGCAGCGACGACCACGACACCTACGGGCGGGCGACGACTGGCCGGGCGACGGCAGCATGGCTGTCGGCCGATTCGCGTTGGAAGCTGCGGGCGAGCTACGGCACGGCGTTCCGCTCGCCAAGCTTCCTTGATCTCTATGGCCAGAGCTCTTTCTACGTGGGCAATCCCCACCTCAAGGCCGAGAAAGCGCGCGGCTGGGACGCGGGCGTGGACTACTTCCTTGCCGATAAAAAGGGCGTGCTCAGTGCGACGTGGTTCGACACGCGGATTAACGACCTCGTCACCTTCGACTTCGCGTCGTTTCCCGGTACGGTAAAAAATGTCGGCCGGGCCCGCACGCAGGGCCTCGAGCTGGCCGGCAGGTTCGTGCTGCCCGGCGCCGTAGAGGTGCGGCTGGCCTACACCTACCTGGAGGCCGAGGACCTCACCGCCGGAACCCGACTGCTGCGTCGTCCGCGCCAGAGCGGGTCTCTCGACCTGTGGCACGACTTCGGCGGCGGCTTCAGCGCCGGTACCGGCCTGGTCTTCGCCGACGACCGCATGGACGTAAACGCCGCGACCTTCACCACCATTCGGGGCGAAAACTACACGGTGGTCCGCGCCTATGGCGCCTGGCAGGTCACGCCGCGGGTGGCGCTCAAGGCACGGGTCGAGAACCTCCTCGACGAAAAATATGAGCAGGTGCACGGCTACCCGCAGCTCGGGTTCGGGGCCTTCGCCGGAGTTGAGATGAAGTTCTGATGATTAACTGTCGTAAGTGTGGGAGCGGCTTTACGCGGCGACGGTTTTTAACCGGGGGCATAAAGCTCTCCCACATTTTCAGACAACCCGTTGGCGATTCAACGCCATCAGTTTCTCGAGCATCTCGTGTTCTGCGAGGTCCCCCGCCCACCCATAGGCGGCGAGGACAGCGGGGTTGAGTAGTTCCAAGTCTTCGCTGCGCGTGGCTCGAGCGATGGCGTGACGGTGTTCCTCCTGTGCGGAAGTGAGGGCGCTGAGTGCGGTGGCGGGTGGCCACGGAAAGGGGAAGGACTCCACGAGTTGCACAGGGTCAAGTCGCGTCCGTTGTGCGTGCCACCACGTGGTGAAGAGCGCTGACTGCAGCACGCCATGCGTGAAGTCGTCATCTCGCGCCGCGACGAGCAAGGTGGCATCGGGCAGCAGTTCCTCCTCGATCCAGCGCCAGTCGGGGGCGGAGGCATCCGCTGGCATAGCGAGGAAGCGTGACGCGCGCGCGAGGGCCCGGCGAAGGGCAGGCTGCGTGTGCGGGTTGAGCCACGCGTTGCGGGAGCGTTTTTGCAGAAGAGCAAAGGGCTGCTCGTAGAGCGCAGCTTCTTGCGCGGTGAAATGATCAGGGAAATCAATCTGCCAGCTCTCGGCTGGCGCTCCATTGATGATCGCGAGCCGCCGGCGCAGGACGTCCGAGTTGGGTCGGCCGCAGGTGTTGACCGCGGCGGCGAACTTCTCCGCCTGACGCGCGGTGAGGGTTGCCGGCGCCCATGCAGCCTCGCCGAGGAAGGCGAGGCCGGCGTTTTCCGGGAGTGGGTTGGGTGCGGGGTTCGTCACGGGGCGAGACTGTCTTCAGACTGGATTGTCATTCTGAACGTTGTGAAGAATCCAGCCTGACTTTTGTGGTGGTCGGATTGGCTGCTCGAATGTGGGAACGGCTTTGCGCCTCGACGAGACTTGTTCTTCACGTGCAATGTCGGGGCTTAAAGCCCCTCCCACATTCGAACCAAGGCCCGGCGGGATCAGCGGTCCCGCCCTACAGTTTCTAGCAGCAGGCTCCGCTCAGTCGTTGAAGGTGATCCGGGGATTCGTCTGCAGGTAGGAGTCGATGGCCTCGGCGAAAATCGTGCCGAACTCGGCGCGCTTCTTTTCGCCGACGCCCGTAATGCCCTCCATCGCGGTGAGTCGGGTGGGGTAGTCGCGAGCCATCTGGCGGAGAGTGGCGTCACCAAAGACGACGTAGGCCGGCACCTTGCGCTCGTCGGCCAGGCGCTTGCGTAAGGCGCGCAGGTGCTCAAAAAGGATTTCATCGCAGGCGATGTCGCCCTCACGTCGGACGACTCGCCTGGCCTTGGGCAGGTCCATCGGCTTGGTGAGTGTGATGGGGGCGCGGGAGCGCAGCACGTCGCGACCCTCGGGCGTGAGCTCGAGGGTCGCGAATTCGCCCTCGGCGACGGTTAAGTAGCCGAGACGCATCAGCTCGCGGCCGATAGCGGCCCAGGCCGGGCGGGGGAGGTCCTGGCCGATGCCAAAGGTGGTCAGGCGGTCGTGGCCCCAGCGCTGGATCTTCTCGGTGTCGGCGCCGGTGAGGACCTCGGTAATGTGGTTCATGCCCACGCTAAAATTGCCATGCTGCGCGATGCGGTAGACGCAGGAGAGGAATTTCTGGGCGACGACCGTGCCATCGTAGGTTTCGCGGGGTTCGAGGCAGTTGTCGCAGGCGCCACAGTTGTCGGACGGGAATTTCTCGCCGAAGTAGGCGAGCAGCTCGGCCCGGCGGCAACCGGCGCTCTCGGCGTAATGCACGATCTGGCGCAATTGGGCGCGGGCGACGGTCTGTTCGTGCTCGTTGGTGATCTCGGCGAGGAAGTGGGTCTGTTTCGCGATGTCGCCGGCGCTAAAGAGCAGGAGGCAGTCCCCCGGCAGGCCGTCACGCCCGGCGCGCCCGGTTTCCTGGTAGTAGCCCTCGATGTTTTTCGGCAGGTCGTGATGGATGATCCAGCGGACGTTGGGCTTGTTGATGCCCATACCGAAGGCGATGGTCGCGCAAATGATGCGGGTCTCATCCCGGAGGAAAAGGTCCTGGTTGCGGGTGCGCTCGGCGGCGTCGAGGCCGGCGTGGTAGGGACGGGCGAGGAAGCCGCGGCCCGCGAGCGACTCAGCCACGCGTTCGGCGGTGGCGCGGCTGGCGCAATAGATGATGCCACTCTCGTGTTCGCGCTGGCGGACGAAGTTAAGGATCTGTTTCGCCGGCTGGTCCTTGGGGACGACGCGGTAGGAGAGATTGGGGCGGTTGAAGCTGGCGACAAAGGTGGCGGGGTCGCGGAGCTTCAGGTGCTTGACGATGTCCGTGCGGACGCGGCCGGTCGCGGTGGCGGTGAGGGCCATCACGGGCACGCTCGGGAGCAGGTCGCGGAGCTTGGCGATCTGGCGGTATTCAGGACGAAAATCGTGGCCCCACTCGGAGATGCAGTGAGCCTCGTCGATAGCGAGGGCGGTGACATTCCACGCCTTCAGGTTTTCCTGCCAATTGTCGAGCATCAGGCGCTCGGGGGCAACGTAGAGCAGGCGCCACTCGCCGCGGTGCAAGCCGCGCAGACGGGAGCGCGATTCGTCGGCAGCAAGAGTGGAATTCAGGTACGTGGCGGCAACGCCGGCGGCCTGGAGCTGGTCCACCTGATCTTTCATCAGCGCGATGAGCGGCGAGACGACGACGGTAAGTCCCGGCCGGAGCAGGGCGGGGAGCTGGAAGCAGAGCGACTTGCCGCCGCCGGTGGGCAGGAGGGCGAAGACATCGCGGCCAGCGAGTGAGGCCTCGATGATCTCACGTTGCAGCGGATGGAAGCTGCTGTAGCCGAAGGTAGACTTGAGGGTGAGGAGAAGGTCGTCCACAAAAACGTCCAGAGTGCGTGACGGCCCGTGCGCACAGCAAGCCCGCAGCGGCGTCCCGAGGCGAGCTGATTTTGGGTGACGCCTCAGGGTTCGAATGTGGGAGGGGCTTTTTGCCCCGACATGATGGCAGCTGTGTATGCGTAACGTCGGGGCATAAAGCCCCTCCCACATTTCAGACCGAAGGCCGTTCGAGGGCCGGCTTTATTTCAGACCTAACCAGCGGGCGAGGGCGGAGATGGCTTTGGCAACCTGGTGTCCGCGCTTCACGGAGCGGGACATGACGCGCAGCCGGCCGGCGGGACGGTCGGCCTTGGGGTCAAGGTGGCCGACGAGTTCCGTGCCGGCGAGCACAGGCAGGGCGTAGTAGCCGCGTTTCCGCTTGGTGGGCGGGGTGTAGACTTCCCAGGTGTAGTCGTAATTCCAGAGGGCGGAGGTGACGCGGCGGTCGTAGATGAGGGGATCCAGTGGGGCTAGAAGCACCACTGGTGTTGCTGGTTGAGGGCTGAGAGTTGAGAGATCGAGCAGAGGCAAATCGGTGAGCAGGCAGTAGAGGGTGGGGCAGCCCTCGACGGTGATGGCTTGGACGAGGTCGGCGACGTGGGGGAGCTCATCGCGTTTGAGCGGAGTGAGGCGGCGCTGGCGGAGCTTGAGCAAGACTGACCAGCGGGCGGTTTCGGCCTTCGTAGGCTCGGGCAGGCGAAGAATTTTCGGGGGCAGGACGCGCTCGGGCAGGTCATAGTAACGGCGGTTGCTTTCGCTGCGCCGCGTGATGAGCAGCTGGCCGTGAAAAAAGTGTTTTTGCAGCGTGGCCTTGGCGAGAGTCGCGGCGCCCCAGACCGAGCGGGCCCGGCCGGAGTCGGCAAAGTCCTCGGAACTGAGCGGACCACGGGCGGTGAGCTCGGCGAAGAGGTGGGTGGAGAATTCCTTTTGCTTGGGCGTGAGCCGACCCGACCAGGCGCCATTGCGACGGGTGCGGTGGCGCATCTCAGATTGCAGGTGCGGCCAGGCATCGAGGGTCAAAGCCACGAGCGTGTGGTCGGAGGGCAGGTGATGCTCGAAGGCCATGCGGGCGGCGGCGGGTAACACACCCCGGCGCTCCGCGCCACCCCTCTCGAGAGGGGACTTTCCGGAAAAATCACCGTGGAGGTGCCGCATCAGGGCGCCCTCGCGGTAGTCGCGGACGCGGTTGCGCAGGATCAGGTCGTGCATCCGGCCGCAGACATTGATCGGGTCGATCTGGATGTAGCCGTGATGGGCGAGCGCAGTGGCGATGTCGGGAGCGGGTTCATCAAGCAGCAGCGCCCGGCGCATGAACCGGCGGGCGGTGGCGGCATCGAGGTGGAGTGGGGTCATGCGCAAGATGAAGGAATGGCCACAAAAAACACAAAAAACACAAAGTAAAGATCCCCGGAGCAAGCTCCGGGGCATTCCGCCAAGTCCCCTCGTTTGGTTTTGTGGGAGCGACCTTGGTCGCGATTCGTTCACCAAACATCGCGTGCAAGCACGCTGCCACCCACCCAGTCCAAGCCCGGAGCAGGCTCCGGGGTATTGGACCCACAGCGAATAAAAAGCCGCACCAAGGTGGTGCGGCTGGGAGAGGGGAAGGGTCGAAACGATTACTTCTTCGGCGCGTTGGCCTGGATTTCCGTGAGGCGCTTGTCGAGGGCGTTCATTTCCCCGACGAGGCGCTCCTCGATCTTCTTGCGCTCGGAGCTGTTGACGATGCTCAAGTTGGAGGCGTCACGCACGATGTTGGCGGGCAGGGAGAGGAGACGGGTAATGATACCCTGATCCTTGAAGCTGCTGAGGTAGAGGGCGGTGATCTCGTGAGAGAGCTTCATCGAGTCCTGGGCCACGGCTTGCGAGGTGAGGAGCTGGTTGTTCAGCTCCTGATTGCGGGACATCTCGGAGGTCAATACGCCGCTGATCTGGTCGGAAATGCGTGTGCTGTAGCCCTGGATGGATTCGCGGGTGAGGTTCTGGTCCTTGGACATCTCGGCGAGGATGGGGGAAATTTTCTCGGCCATGCGGCTGGAGACCTTGTCGACCTGTTCGTTCTGGAGCTTCTCGGCTTCCTCGGGGCTCTTTGGGAGCGGGTTGTAGGGCTGCACTTTCTTGGCGATGGCCTCAGCGAGGGCGTTGACTTTCTCGGCGTTGAGCTTGGCGACCTCTTCCTCGGTCATGAAGACGTCGGCGGCGCGCTTGGAGATGGCGTCCTTGAGCAGCTGGTTGACTGACTCGATGTGGCGGCGGGTTTCCTCGGCCGAGGCCTTCATCTCGGCGGCGGTCTGCTCGCGCAACGCGGCCAGATCAGCCTGTTGCTTCGCGGCCATCTCGGTGGCCATTTTCTGGTTGAACCAGAAAGCGACGCCAAGGATCAGGGCGGCGGTGAGGATAATCGCAGGGAGTTGGTCTTTTAACTTTTGCCACATGGTGTGTAACGGGTTTGGTGGGTGCTCGGACATGCCTAGCAGGTGTTAGTTCAAAAGCAAATCCTCCCTTAACAGCCTCAACTGAACGGAAATGAGCCTAAACCGCTACGAGCAAGCTATCTTTGATTATTGGGAGAAACAGACGGACGAGCGCCGGCACTGGATCGCCAAGGTCACGGAAATGACCCGTGCTCAACCGGCCGCCGAGGCCGCCCGGCCTCTGGAGCGCGAGTTGTGGGAATATTTTCTCGAACGACGCGAACACGTGCCGCAATTGCGGGGTCTAGAGGGTATGCCACGCGTGAGTCTGCTAAATTTGGCTGAGCACCTGCTACGCCTGTGGGGGCCACCGCCCAAGCCGCGCAAACCAGGCGGCCAACCCTGACGGCGGTGGGTCGTCACCTGAACTTTTCACATATTTGCAATTACTGCATTTACAAAACGACCAAGAGGATACATTCCATATTCACAAGTTATCCACTCGATGGAAAACACTACCAGCTCGGTTGAGCAACCACCGCAGCGTCACGTTGAAGTAAGGGCCAAGACTTACGTTCTGGATACCAACGTCCTGCTGCACGATCCGCAATCCATCTTCAAATTTGAAGATAACAACCTCGCCATACCGGTTGAGGTGCTCGAGGAGCTCGACGCCATCAAGGGCGAGCAGTCCACTGAGCGCGGTCGCAATGCCCGCCGCGTGCACCGCATCCTCCAGGAACTTCTGCCGGACTCCCGTTCCATGCATGAAGGTGTCAAGCTCCCCAATGGCGGCACTCTCTCCGTCATCATCAATCGTTACCTGGTCGAGAACAACTGGTCGTCGCCCGCCATGCAGCGCCTGCGCGCCGTGCTCTCGGACTTCACCAAGAAGGACAACCGCATCATCGCCTCCGCGTTGTTCGTCCAGGAAACCTTTCCACCGCCGACCATCCTCGTCACCAAGGACGTCAATGTGCAGCTCAAAGCCCGCGCCGTCGGCCTTGAGGCCCAGGATTACCTCAACGACAAGGTGCCCGAGGCCGTCAGTGACGACGATTCCTACCAGACCGTCACCCTCGACGTCTACGAGATGCAGCGCTTCTGTTCCGAGGGTGAGCTGGAACTCGGCGAGGACGTCGCGAAAAAACTCTACCTCAACGAATACGTCCTGCTCATGACGCCCGAGGGCAAGACGATGCCCGGCCGCTACTATGGCGCCAACATCGTGCGCCGCCTGCAGCTGCCGGATTTCGTCAAGGCCCCCGGCGGCATCCCGATCCGCCCGCGCAACCTCGAGCAGCAGTTCTTCGTCGACGCCCTCATGGACGACAGCATCTCGCTCGTCACCTGCTTCGGCAAGGCCGGCACGGGCAAGACCCTGCTCTCTACCGCCTGCGCACTTTTTCAAACGACAGACGAACGTTCCATCTACGACGGGCTCTCGATTTCGCGCCCGGTCATCGCGCTCGGCAAGGACATCGGCTTCCTCCCCGGCACGCTCGAGGAGAAAATGAAACCCTGGCTGCAGCCCTACCATGACGCGCTTGAGGTGCTTATGCCCTCAAAGCCGCAGAAGGAGCCGCAGTTCGTCAGCAAGAAGACCGGCAAGAAAAAGAAGAAGCACGATGACGTGATGGCGATGATGAGTTCACCGCAGCCATCGCATGGCGGGGGCAACGGCCTGCCGCCGATGAAGCCCTACGAGCGTCTCATCAAGAACGGCGTCGTCGAAATCGAGGCGCTCTGCTTCATTCGCGGCCGCTCGATCGCCCGCCGGTTTTTCATTTTGGACGAAGCCCAGCAGCTTACGCCCCACGAGGTGAAGACGGTCATTACCCGCATTGCCGAGAGCTCGAAGCTCGTTCTCATCGGCGATCCGGCGCAGATCGACAACCCTTACGTGGACTCGCGTAGCAATGGCCTCGTGTATTGCCACAACCGGATGAAGGGCCACGCCCTCGCCGCTCACGTGAAGCTGTCGAAGGGCGAGCGCTCCAAGCTCGCCGAGCTCGCGGCCGACTTGTTGTAAGCCGCCCCCTTGCAGTTAAAGGTGGAACGCACTGACCTCAGTGCGTTGATTTGAGGATCGCTGATCGAAATTGCAGGAGGGGCTTTACGCCCCGACCAAACGCACCGTTGCCTGTTGGGTCGGGGCGTAAAGCCCCTTCCTACAATCGAGCCTCGCATCCTCACTCCACGGTCAGTTCGGCGATGGCCAGTGGGGCGTCGCGCTTGTCGGCGAGGCGCAGCCATGCGTAACGGCCGTGAATACCGGCAGGCAGGGTGACGACGGTCTGGCCCCTTCCGCCCTCGCCTTGGACGAGGACCGCGCCGGGCTGATCCGATTTGTCGCTGACCTGTACCTCGAACTTTCCCGGATAGCCGAAGCCGCGTGCACCGTGATCGAGGGTGATTTTGCGCACCGGGCGGGTGCTGTGCAGATCAACCAGGATCCAGGTGCCGGCTTCATTGGGGGCCTGCCAGTAGGTGTTAACCTTGCCGTCGGTCATCAGCGCCGCGTCTGCGGGTGTGGCGGAGGTCGTTACGACGGGTGCTCCGGCGAGATTGGAAGTGATGGCGTCAACGGCGTCGCGGGCGGCCTCTGCCGTGGCGGGGTCGGAGAGATAACCCCGTGCGACATCGAGGGCCGGCTGATCATTGCAGAGACTGAGGACGTTGAGCAGCGCCAGCTTTTCCGGGACGGCGATCGGCAAACCGATGAGCTTGCGCGCCTGGGCGGACCGCTGGGCGGCTGCCGGGCCCGAACTGCGGGCGAGGAAACGGGCGGCGCCTTGCACCGCAGCGTTGCGGACGGATCCCGAGGATGTACCTACCGCCAGATCAACCAGCAGAGGTAGTGCGGTGGCATCAGGCCAGCGGGTCAGCTCGGCCGCCGCGGCGGTTGCGATGGCTTCGTTCGCGTCCTTCGCCTGCGCAGCAGCAGCGGCGAGCGCAGCCGGGCCGGCGACGCGCGAAAGCACCGGGAGCAGGATGAGCCGGGCCGGGGCATCGCCCGCATTGATCGCGGCGATGACGGTGTCCGCGCGGGTGGCAACCTGACCATCGCGGAGGATATTCGCGATGAGAGCGCGCACGGCCCGGGTCTGTTCGGCCGGGGAGGATGCGCCGATGGCCCAGTAGATCAGCGCGCGCTGGTCCCGTGATGAGGTGATGGCGCGCAGCGCATCCAAGACTTCGAGCCGCAGGGCCTCGACCGGCGAACCACGCAGTCCGAGCAGGAACGGGATGGCCTCGGTTTGGTTGCGCGCAGCGAGTTGCTGGACGAACACAATCTGTAGCGCGGGATTGGAGTCGGATCCGGCGCCGGCCCGGATAAATTCATCAAGGCCCGGACCATTCAGACGGACCAGGCTGGCGAAGGCGGACTTGGCCTCGGTTCCATTGCCAGCGGCAAGGAGTGCGAGGCGTTGCGCCCCCTCGGTGTTTCCCGGCAGTCGGCCCAGCGCATCGAGGGCGGCGAGACGGACTTCCGGGTCGCTCCCATCGATCGCCTTGAGCAAACCGGGCACGGCCCCGGAATCGCCGTTGGTGCCGAGCGCTGCTAGGAGCGAAACCTGCACAGCCGGAGCATACGAGCCGAGCCGATTGGCGAGTTCCGCAGCCGCGCCGGGGACCGCAAGCGTGGACACAGCGTGGATCGCGACGGCATGGAAAGCCGGCTCGGTCCCCATCAGTGCCGTATTAATTTCGTCAACTGCCCCGGCTGGATTGGCGTTGATCAGTTGCCGCAGCGCGGCGGAGCGCTGGGGTAGGGGCGCGGCCGTGTTGCGATAGATTTCACCGGCAACTCGTGCGACGGTCGCGGCATCGATTTTGGCGGCGGCAGCGAGCCGGGCATTGAGCACGACGGGAGCGAGCGGTTGGTTGGCAGAATCGAGCGCGGTGAGGGCGGCCCGGCCGCCGATCCGGCCGAGGGCGCGAGCGCAATCGGCGGCCACCGCGGGGTCAGCGTCATTGAGCCCGGCGGCGAGTTGGGGCACGGCGGCGGTCAGGCCGCGGGTGGCGGCCGACTCAATCAAGGCCAGGCGCACGCGGCCGGTCGCCTTTGGCAGGGCGGCGAGGTAAAGTGCGTCCACGGATTCACCGGGTACGCGATCAAGGGCCAGGCGGGCGTAATCCACCTTGCTAGGATCGGTGAGCATCGGCGCGAGGACGGCGAGTGTGCCCGGAGCCGGGCCGGTGGGACCAGACTGCAGGACATAGCCAAGATGTTGCGCGGCTTCCTGCACGAGTGCCGGGGCAGACCCGGATTTTTGCATCGTGGCCAAAAGATCGCGTTCGAGCGCAGCCAGCTTGGCCGGATCCTTGCCGGCGGCGACCACGGACTGTTCGATGGCGGTGGACTGGTGGGCGTCGTCATCGAAGGCACCTTCCGCCTTGGCCACCGGCGGAGTCGCGGGGACTTTGCTCTGGGGGGAAGTGCCCGGGCTGGTGCAGCCGGCCGCGAGCAGGAGCAGCAGCAGGCTCGGGGCAATCCGGAGATAAGAAACGAGGGAGTGGGAGGAGAAAGTCATGGTGATCCGGGCGTTCAGAGCAGTGAGTAGGGGGCGCGGCGGGGACGATCGAGGAGGCGCGAGGCCACTGGATCATCGATGATTTCCTCGCGGGCTGGATCCCAGCGCACCGGCCGGCGCAGCTGGCGGGCGATGCCGCAGAGATGGCCCACGGTGGCGGAACGGTGGCCGATCTCCACGTCGGCGATCGGCCGCTGGCGCGTGCGGACGCAGTGGAAGAAATCGCTGTGGTGGCTGTTGCTCTCGTAGAGGTGCTGTTCGCCGGCCCGGACGGGCCGGGTCGCGAGCGCGATGGGGTCGCAGACGAGGTAGTCGTCGCGGCCCACGCCAATCGTGCCCTTGGTGCCAATGAACTCGATCATCGCGGGCTGGTTGCCGTCGACGCGCTGCACGGTGACGCCGTTGGCGTAGCGATGGGTCTGGTAGGGCGAACCCTCGAAGCCGGCCGGGATGAACTCGACCGGGCCGGAGGCGTCCATGCCCAGCGCCCACTGGATGATGTCGAAGTGGTGGGCGCCCCAGTCGCCGTTCTTGCGGGCACCGTATTCGAGAAACATCCGCCAGCCGCCGCCGTAGTCGCCGAGGACGCGCAGATGGTTGTACGGCCGCCACGGCGTGGGCCCGAGCCAGCGGTCGTAATTGAAATCCTCCGGCACCGGTTCCTCCGCCAGGGCCGGGGCGGTGGGGAATTTTCCGAGCCGGGTGCGGATCAGCTTGATATCGCCGATCCAGCCGTTGCGGATGATGGTGGCGGCGCGCCGGAAGGCGGGCTCGGAACGCTGCTGCGTGCCGGTCTGCAGCACGCGGCCGGTGCGGCGGGCGACGTCCACCATCGCGCGGCCCTCGCGGACGGTGAGCGACATGGGTTTTTCGCAATAGACATCCTTGCCCGCCTGCATGGCAGCGATGGAGACGGCGGCGTGCCAGTGGTCCGGGGTCGTCGCAAACACGACGTCAATGTCGGGCCGGGCGACGAGCTCCTCGTGGGTGGCGTAGAGGTCCACGCCCTTGAAGGTGCTGGTGCCGGCGTTGCCGGCGTAACCCTGCTCGACGCGCTGTTTCATCTTCTCGGCCTTGCTGCGCCGCACATCGCACAGGGCGATGATCTGGCAGTCGTCGCGGCCCAGCAGGCCGCCGACATGCTGGGTGGCGATCAGGCCGTTGCCGACGAGGCCCACGTGCAGGCGGTTGCTCGGGGCGGAGGCGCCGAACAGGCGCGACGGCAGGAAGAGCGGGGCGAAGCCCGTGGCCAGGATGCCGGCCAGGCCGTGCTTGATGGCGGTGCGGCGGGTGAGGGGAGAAAAGACGGGGGCGGGATTTTCCGGGGAAGGAGTCATGGGGTGGGGTGACGCGAAGGGTAGGCCGGTGAAGGAACGAGGGAGATTAATTGCCAGCAACCGGGCGTTGGCAAGCTGCGTGCCGTGTTGATTTGGTCACATTATGGTACGGTGAGATCCGGATTGATGTAGAGCCGGCGCTCGTCGCCGGGCCGCGGCCTGCCGACTAGCCGTTTCGACAGGCTCAAGGTCCCGAGCTTGTCGAGGGACGGCAGCCCTATTCCTTCACCTCGGCCTCGACGGGCTGTTTCTCGCCGTCGGCTTCCTCAGCTTCCTCGCCCTCGTCATCCAGCAGGCTCGGCTCGCTCGAGCGCTGGGCCAGCCATTCCATGACGCCGGCGAAGAGGCCGGTGAACATAATATCGCCGATCATCGTCTTGTAGAAGAATGTGATAGTCGGCGCATATTCCGGATGCCCTACGGTCATGCATTGCCACCAGCCGGCCAGCGTCTTCGCATAATAGGCATCGGTCGACCACGAGAGCGTGTTGGTGATAAGATAGAACAGCACGGCCCCCAGCAGCGAACCGTTCAGAAGCCAGAGCCAGGACTTACGGGTCGACACCCACCAGCCTAGGCCGAGACCGAGGGTGTAGCAGAGGATGCGTCCGACATAATCGGGCCATTCCAAGTGGTAGCCGTATTCCTGCGCATAGAACCAATTGATGTAGAGATCCGTCAGGCAAAGGCCGGCAAACGGCAAGAACCAGAGCCGTCGGTCGCGGAAATACACCGCTCCGCAGAACGCGATCGCGGTGAACGGGGCGAAATTCGCCCAGCGCATGTCCAGCGTCGGCAGCAGCCGGTAAAGCAGTGCCAGGACAATCAGGACGATGGCAGCGGAGCGCATGGGGGGAAGCTTTGTAGGAGCCTGCTTGCAGGCGACATCAAAAATGACCGGAGGTAGGGCGCGGATTCCGCTCCGCGCCGCGGTTGGGTGAAAGGCGTGGCTTGTGTCCAACACACCCCGGCGCTTAGCGCCACCCCTCTTCCTAGAGGGGACCCAATCCACGCTGGCGAGAATCCCCTCTAGGAAGAGGGGTGCCCAAGGGGCGGGGTGTGTAGGGGCGTCAATTCTCCGCCTCGCGGGCCATGAGCCAGAGCAGGTCCGACACCCGGTTGAGGTATTGCAGGAGGAGTGGGCGCAAGTGGCGGCCGTGGGCGGAGAGACCGACCAGGCTGCGCTCGGCGCGGCGGGCGGCTGTGCGCGCGAGGTCCAAGGCCGCGGCGTGGAGATTGGCGCCGGGCGTGGCCCAGCCGTCGAACTTGGGCTGGCGCGCCTCAATGGCGGCGACGGTGGCGTCCACGCGGGCCAGCGCGACGTCTTCGATCCGAACAAACTTCGAGGCCGCGTGGCGGGCGACATCACTCTCCGCGCACGACACCTCGCCCATCAGAGCCACGAGTTCCTGCTGGATGCGTTCGAGTTCGCCCACGTCGCGCCCCGGCGGCCGGCTGGCCTTGGCGAGACCGAGCGCGGCGTTCAACTCGTCCAGGGCGCCGACCGCCTCGACCTGCGGGTGGTCCTTCCGCACGCGCTGGCCGTAGAGCAGGCTGGTCGTGCCATCATCGCCTGTGCGGGTCGCGATCGAGCGGAGGTGGGCCGTCATTGTTTCTTCGCGGCCTCGCGGGTCTGCTTTTTCAGGGCCTTCAAATCCGGGTCGATCATGGCCAGGACGTCCTTGGCCATGTGGTCAATGAACAGGACGCCGTTGAGGTGATCGGCCTCGTGTTGGACACAGCGTGAGAGCAGACCATCGCATACCAGCAGGTGCGGCACGCCCTTGAGGTCCTGGAATTTCACGGAAATCTTGTCGGGCCGGATCACATCGCCCCGGATCTCGGGGAATGAGAGACAGCCTTCCTCGTAGGATGTCGTCGGTTCCGGCACTACGATCAGGACCGGATTGACGATGGCCAGGGGCATGAAGATCTCGAGTGGTGGCCGGGCGCCGTCGAGCTCCCACTCGAATTCACTCTCGGTTTGTCGCAGGTCCACGACACAGAGCTGGATGGCCTGACCGACCTGCTGGGCCGCCAGGCCGATGCCAGCGGCGGCGTGCATGGTTTCGATCATGTCCGCCGCCAGTCGCGCCAGCGCCGCGTCGAAGGCGGTGATCTTCACCCCTTTTTTGCGCAGAATCGGACAGTTGAACAGAACAATGGGCATGGTCATGGGTCAGGTAAGCTGCGCAGCCTATTTGCCCGCTCAAGGGTGCGGCAAATAAATTTGTTTATCGTGCTGCAACTGCTATGCCTCCACCCATGCCACCGTCCAGTCCCGGCCCTCGTTCTGCCCTGTGGCAGCTCTGGCTCGGACTGGGTTTGCTCCTGCTGCTGGTGGCCTGGCTGCTGCCGGTCAACGTGAAGTCGCTCAACCCGGCCCTGCTGCGCGAGGCCGGCCGCGACACAACGACCCTGACCCGTTTTGGCCGCGACCTGCTGGAGCTGGACCGGCCCGGGCCGGCCGCTCTTGTGCTCGAGGCGGCTCGTCTGGTCGGAGATCCCGCCGCCCGGGATTTCGGCGCCGTCTACGAGGCCTACGCCCTGAAGCATCGCGATCTGATGCCGTGGGGCGGGTGGGATGTCGCCCTCGAACCGCTGCTCGCCAACCGCAACGCCGCCTCGCCGGCCGATTCGCAACCGGTGCTCACCTTCATGGTCACGGAGCAGGCGCGCGAGAATCTCCGACGCTATCTCACTGTTTCACGCCTGCCCGGCGTGCAAACCCTGCTCAAGACCGCGACCCTCGGCTCGACCAAGCGCTTCGTGCCCGCCAACCGGCCGGGCGGCCAGCCGCTCGAAGCCGTCATTTTGCTTTCCGCCTACCTGTGGCAGACGGAGCACCTCTCGGCCGGGCTGCAGCGTGACGTGCGCATCCTCGCCGAGGCGGCGGTGTCCAGCGGCCATATGGGCGAGTTGGAGGACTTCTACCTCGACATCCTGACCCTCGGCAAACGGCTCAACTGGGTGCAACTTTCCGAGCTGCTGCGCACGGCGGGCAACCTGGGCACGGTCGGGCAGTTCGCGCACCTGACGCGCGTCGCCCCTGAGCACCTGCCGGTCATTTACTCCGCGGCATTGATCACCAGGTCGGCAGACGGGGTGGCCAACTACCTCATTGCTTACGGGCAGGCCGGGGCCGGCCACCTACAGCTGGCCCTCTCCCACGGCGAGGGCGCGGTAAAGCAGCTGGTGTTGCGTCAGGTGCCGGTCACGACGGGCGCGGGGCCGGAATTCGAGGTGGGCGCGGCCTTTGCCCTGCGGCATCCTGAGCTGGCGCTCCTGACCAAGTATGTCGCGTTCCTTGCCGGCATTTTTCTCCTGCTGCGGGGGGTTGACCTGCGCCTCTTTTCCACGGTCGAGCAGGCTCTGCGGGGCGCGCTTCCGCGCATGGGCAGCGGGCTCATCGCAGCGATCCTGACCTTCATCTTCTTTGTCTTTTCCGAGCCCTTCCTGCTCAATGCCGCTCCTGCTTCCGATTATAAGATCAAGCTTACCATTCCTGTCATTGGCGCGCTCACGACGCCGGACGCCACTGCTTCAACCCCCCCCACCACCATGGACACCTCGACCATCCTCTCCATCATTGTCTTCGCCGCCATCCAGATCGGCATGTACATCATCTGCCTGTTGAAAATCTCCGAGATCTCCCGCCAGACGCTCCCGGCCGCGACGCGACTCCGGTTGCTGGAGAACGAGGAGAACCTCTTCGATGGCGGCCTCTACATTGGCATCGCCGGCACCGCCACAGCCCTGGTGCTCCAGGTGCTGCACCTCATCGACGCCAACCTGCTCGCCGCCTATTCCTCCAATCTTTTCGGCATTGTCTGCGTGGCCCTGGTGAAGATCCGCCACGTTCGCCCCTGCAAGCGCCAGCTCATCCTGGAAATGCAGCCAACCGCGTCGGTCTGAGGAGCCCGCCCCATGAACAAGACCCTGCTCCTGATCATGTGCGACTTTATGTTGCTCAATCTCCTGGCGCTCACCCGCTGGGAGAAGGCCGAGCCGTCGCACACACAGCTGGAGAGTTCCGCCCCGCGCTCGGCGGCGAACGCCCCGGCGATCAACGCCGACATGGTCGAGCTTATGCGCGTCTCCCTCGAGGATGAGAAAAACTCGCGCGCTCAGCTGGCCGGCCAGCTTTCCACGACCCAAGGTACGTTGACCGAGAAGGAAAAAAATCTCGCCGCCCTCCAGCAGCAAAAGGGCCAGCTCGAGGGCGCCCTCGCCGCCACCCAGAACAGCGCCAAGGAACTGGAGAAGCGCTATAGCGCCGCCTCGCAGGACGCCTTCCTCTCGAAGGAACAGCTCGCCAAGCTCCAGCGCGAACTCGAGGAGCGCCGGGCCGACGCCGACCGCCAGCAGGCCGAGCTCGCCCGCATGGAACGCCAGAACGCCGAGGCCCGCCAGCGCATCGAGAACCTCAATGTCGCCGTGCGCGTTGCCGAGCAGGAAAAGCAACTGATCACCCAGAACCTCACCGAGGCCAAGCAGCAGGTCGAGGTCGAGCGCCTCGAACGCGCCAAGGTGCAGGAGCAGACGACCCAGCTCACGCAGGGCGTCACCCAGCTGGCCGAGAAATCCGGCGAACTCCGGCAGGAGATCCACGACAACCGCCCCATCAACACCAATGTCATTTTCTCCGAGTTCCTCGCCAACCGCGTGAGCAGCCTCCTCACTGCGCGTCGCCCCGGCCTCTTCAGCCCCACGGTCAAGGACAAGGACACCAAGACCGTCCTCGTGAGCGACGGCAACCGCGTCTATGCGCTCATGCACCTGAGCGACACACCGTTCACCCTGACCGAGGTCCCGATCGACTACGACCAGATCAGCGGCCGGTTGACCCGCGGCACGTTCAGCGCGCCGATCACCGAGCTGCAGTTCCTGCGGCTCGATCCGCGGATCATCGTGGTCCCGGTCGACGCCTCGCTGGCGGGGCTGATGGGCGCCAAGATCTACCAGCTGGCCAAGGAACCGTTCAAGTTCCCCGACGCCGTGCTCGTGCGCGCCGACGACGGCCGCTACGGCGACACGCCTTTCCGCATCGACCAGTCGAACGCGGATTACGTGAAGCTCGACAACCGGATCACGACGCGCCTCTTCGGCGAGATCGCGCCCAAGCGCGGCGACCTCGTCTTTAGCAAGACGGGCGACCTGATCGGCATCATGGTCAACAGCGATTTTTGCGCCGTGCTCGGCAATTTCACCGCCGCCTTCACCCTGAAGACGGGCGAGACCCCCGAGCCCAAGACGAGCATCATTTTGGGCGACGTCCAGACCCGCCTGTCCCGCCTGCCGATCAAGCTGCAGTGACGGGGAGGGCATCGTTCGGGAGATCGATCAGCTGCTAACGGAAAAATTACGGCACCGGCCTTGCCGTAGGAGGGGCTTTACGCCCCGACTCTTGGTGTCATGCAAGAGGAGATCAGGAAACCAGGGCACGCGGCCTTGCGCCGCTTTCGGACTTCCCGGCCCGAAGCGAATTATTTCATTACCACCAATATTGCGGGTCAGCGCAGCGGCCTCGACCGTCCGGCCGTGACGGCGCAAATTATTACGGAATGGGCTAGGCTGGAGACCGAGCAGAGTTGGTCCGTACTTACCGGCGTGGTGATGCCCGATCATGTTCATCTTTTGATCCAATTGGGTCGGAATCGCACCATGAACGAATCCATGAGACTGTTCCGAGGTCGGCTGGCGCCCGTTTTGCGCGCCCACGGTTTGCGCTGGCAAAACGCCTTCTACGATCACCGCCTGCGAAGTCCTGAAGATGTGACGCCGGTTCTCTTCTACATCTTCTTGAATCCCTACCGCGCTGGATTGTTGCCACGAACGGAAGCATGGCCCGGTTACTTCTGCCGCGTTGAAGAGTGGGCTTGGTTCGGCGGACTTACTGCAAACGCAGCGCCCCAACCGGAGTGGCTGCGTTGAAGGTCGGGGGATAAACCCCCTCCTACGGGCTCAAATGTAGTCACCGCGCTATTTACAGGTGCGGTCGCTCCCGCCTGACTCCCGGCCGTGAACCTCCTGCCACCCCTGCTCGACAGCCTCGCGCTATCCGACCCGCTGACCTACCTCGTGGTCTTCCTGGGCGTTTCGCTGCTCATGCTCTGGCGGCTCGAGTCGATGCTCAGCAGCGGTCTGGAAGGCACGGCCCTGGGCACGCTGCTGCTGCCCTATTGTTCGGGCTTGGGGAACCTGATTTTTGTGGGCCTGATGTTGTCGCGACGCGGGTCGCCCGCCGAGGTTCTGACCAACTGCCTCGTCAACAACGTCACCAATATGACGCTCCTGCTGGGCTTGCCGGCGCTCATCTGGGGGTTGCAGGTTATGCCCGGAGCAGTCGCGGCGGGCGGCGGCAAGGGCAAGAAGCCAGCCAAACCCGCCAAGGGCGGCGGTAGCACCGAGCAGCAGATCAATCGTCTCTCGCTGTTGCTTACACTGTCGGCCGTCCTGTTCTTCACCGGTGCGGTCTGGCTGCTGGGTCGTGACGGGAAACTAAACCAGACGGACGGCATCGTGCTCATCGGACTGTTCCTTTTCTGGCAGTGCGTGCAGGTGTTTGATGTATTGAAGAACAACGTGCGGCACCGGGTGTCCTTCGGCTGGAAGTTCTACGTTGATGCACTGGTCGTTCTTGCCTGCGCCTACCTGATGTATGAGACGATCGACTGGATCGTCACGTGGCTATCAGCGCAGAAGCACGGGTTCATCAGTCGGGACAACCTCGGCTGGCTGACCGGCTGGCTGATGGTGCTGCCCAACGCCGTGCTGGCGCTCTACTGGGGCTGGCGGCGCCGGGCGGACGTGGTCTACAGCTCGCAGGTCGGTGATGGGCACATCTGTATCCCGCTTTGTCTGGGGCTGTTCGCGCTGGTCAAGCCGCTGCCGCTGTCAGCCTTCAGCAACCAGGCGCTGTTCCTTCTCCTGGGTTCGGCCGGGCTGCACGGAGCGTTCCTGCTCACCAGTGGCGGACTGCCCCGCTGGGCCGGCGCCGCGCTGTGCCTCGCGTACGGATGGTTTGTGTACGCGGGTTTGCTCTCCTGAGGCGAAATTCTTTTTTAACCACTAAGGTGTGTCGTCAAACCTTCGTCCGGTAGCCCCAAGTCCAGCTTGGCCGACGGATCAGAAGCAGAGTCACCGCTAATGGAATTTCGCCAAGGGCGAAATTTTGCGCAAGCGGCTCCGGCTGATCGCCTGCGCAATTGGTTCCGGGGGCCCGCTAATCGCGGGCAGACTAAGTCTGCCATCTCAGCCGCAGCGCCGGCTGCGCGACTGATCCCGGGCTGCCAGCAGGCAGCAACAGGAAGCAGACCCAAAATCTGCCAGCGCAGGCGATTAGACGGAGCGGTAACTGTAGATTTCACCTTTGGTGAAATCCAAATAGCGGTCACCTCCTCTGTCTTTCAAAGTTTTGAAAATAGGCTCCAGTGGTCTGCGATCAGCAGACCCAACACTGGTTCCGGAGGCGATCATTCGGAGGGGTGAATCAAGATTTCGCCGTTGGCGAAATCCAATTAGTGGTTCCCAAAAACTTCTGTCTTCTGTTCTCTGGATTCCCTTCACTCCAGCGGATCGTCACGGAAAGCGGTCGCGAGGGCGACGAAGGGTTCCTGCGCCTTGAGCCAGAGCGGATCATCGCGGATCTCATTCATGGACTTGGCAATGTTGTTGCAGAAAAGGTAGGCGGCCGGGCCGAGGCGGATGCAGGCATCGTAATGAGCGCCGTGGGCGTTGGGGGCGAACTCGAAGTCGCCGACAGCCATTTTTCGGCCCTCGATTTCCACCTGCAGCGGCGCGATGTCGGTCTTGAACCGACGCTGGTAGTAATCAGCGCGCGGCCCCTCGTAGGCGAGGATGGCGCCCTCTGAGCGGGCGAGCTTCACCAGCACCCACTCGTCGAAGAGAGGCTTTTGGTAAAGCGTGTTCATGCGGCTTATGGCGAGAACGACAGCATATCGGGCGTCAGCGAGATTCATGGGGTGGATTTTTCAGTCTTCCGCGGCACTGGCCAGAAGAATATTGAAAGCGGAACCGGGGCTTGGGTGTAGGAGGGGCTTTATGCCCCGATGTTACGCGACCGCAGCGTCCATCATGTCGGGGCGTAAAGCCCCTCCTACATTCGGCATGACCCGCGGCCAGCTTTCCATTGGACAGCCCCTGCCCCGCGGGCCAACCTATCCGTCAATACCCTATGAAAATCCCCGTTGTCTCCGTTCTTGGATTCTTCGTCGCCGCTTCTGCCGCCCTGGCCGGCGTGCCTGATCCGCAATGGCTCGGCCATGACCGTGATCGGCCGCAGCCGGTCGTCGTCACCCCGGGCTCCTTCAGCTCGCAGGAGCAGCCGGGCACGCCGCCTTCCGACGCGACCGTGCTCTTCGACGGCAAGGACCTCACGCCCTGGGTGGCGATGGATGGCAGCCGGACCAAGTGGGTGGTGAAGGACGGCGCGCTGGAGTGTGTGCCCGGCAGTGGCTACGTGCGCACGCTCCAGTCCTTCGGTGACTGCCAGTTCCATGTCGAGTGGGCCACGCCCACGCCCGTGAAGGGTAACAGCCAGGGTCGCGGCAACAGCGGCGTGTTCTTTGGTTTCAACCGTTATGAGATCCAGGTGTTGGATTCCTACGAGAACAAGACCTACGCCGATGGTTCGGCCGCCTCGATCTACGGCCAGTACCCGCCGCTGGTGAACGCCTCTCGCCCCCCGGGGCAATGGCAGACCTACGACATGATCTGGATCGCCCCGCGCTTTGACGAGGAGGGCAAGTTGCTCTCCAAGGCGCGCGTCACCGTCATCCACAACGGTGTGCTGGTGCAGAACAACGTCGAGTTCACGGGCCCCGATCCGTGGATCGGCCGGCCCCCGTACAAGGTCCATCCCGAGCGCTTGCCGATCGCCTTCCAGGACCACGGCAATCCGGTCCGTTTCCGCAACATCTGGGTGCGCGAGCTGGGTCATAACCGGCACAAGGAATTCATGTTGCCCGACGCGCTGCTTGATTCCTACGCGGGCGATTATCCGCGAGGGCCTTCGGATACGATCAAGGTCCGCCGGCTCCCCGATGGACTGCTTTCCCTGGCTTTTGCCGGCGCCGAGGTGATCATGCATGCGGATTCGCCAACGCATTTTCACGCGGACTCGCCGACGGACGTGCAGTGCACGTTCGACCTTACGGGCCCGACGAAGAAGATCTCCGTCACGGTGGGGGAGTGAGGCGTTTCCCGCGCGCCGTGGAGAGGGGGCGCGGTTCTGCCGAGGCCCGGCGGCTTTGTTACGTCCACTAAATTCTTGTTTAGGCCGGGGAGCCGGGTAACTTGCCGGCGTGAAAAGCTTGGTTAAAACTGCTTCCACTCGTCGCAACGGGCACACGGGCCGTCCGGGGGCGAAAGGGGCGTCTCGCAAGGTCACGAGTTTTGCTGCTGCTGCGGCAAAGTATCGTGGCATGTTGAAGGACGCGCCGGTCGACCTCTCCACCCGTGAAGGCTTCGGACGTACGTTACCTCGTTGATGCCGGGCCGTTGATCGGCTGGTTCAGCCGGCGCGACCAGTGGCACGGTTGGTCCACGCACGCTTTGCAGGCGGTGGATGATGTACTGTGGACCTCAGAGGCCGTGTTTGCCGAGGCCTGCTATCAACTCGGCGGCAACACACCGGAGGTTGCGGCCTTGGTGGAACTGGTGGACACCGGACACCTGAGGTTATTGGCACCACTCAGCCTGATGACTGGCCGGTTGAGTACCCTGCTGGCTAAGTATCCCCGGATGGATGTGTGTGACGCGTCGCTGGTCATCCTGTCGGAAATGCATCCCGCGGCGAAGATCGTGACGCTGGACGTGCGGGATTTTGCCGTCTATCGCCGGTTCCGGAACGAGGCGCTGCCTCTGATTTGCCCGCGGTAAGAGGCTCCGGCGAGCCACATTGAATTCGCGGCACTGAGGTACATGGTAAAGCATGACCCTGGTTCGGACCCTGTGTCGCCGTCGCGGCCTCATTCTTCGGTTCGGCCGTGGCCAGCAGCGTCAACCCGGCAAACAAAACGAAGACGATGGCGTGATTCAAATTCATAGTCTGCCCGGAATCGTCCTTCGGGCAAGCAGGGGATCACCTGGCGTCGCTGGTCAGTTCCGGGGGGGAAGGACGGAGAATCTCCAGAGGCCGTTCGGTTTTGTTATCCATCGGCTGCGAGACTTTGGGAGATCGAAACGCATGGGTTACTTCATCGTGGCGGACGATTAACAAAACGGAGTCGCCGACCTCCGTCCGATAAATCCAAGCGGAATTCGAACGGGTCCTCGCGCCCGTGATGCTCATATTGTCGTTGAGCATGTAGAGATTGGGCACGCCAAAGCGAGCACGCACCGTCTCTGCCTGGAGCGGCCAGGTGTTCCGGTTGTCCTTAAAGAACGCCCGGAAGGGCGTCACATCCTGATACCTGATCACGGGATCTCCTTGCGGGTAAAAGGTGAAGGAGACAATCGCGACCAGCCCGACGACGCCGGCCAGCAACGCGGCCATGATAACCATTTTCCGCCTTTTGGTCCGCGCAGCCATCTTGACCAAACACTACCGCAGAATGGCAGACAGCCAAGGCGGATTTTGTTCTCGACGCGGTTCCATTGTTCTCAAGGAACGAACCAACGGATGCATCGAAGCCGGGGTCGCTTTTTCAGGTCGTTCTTGTTTCTGTGGTCCATCCCGATGGCGGATCTACCGAACATTCTCTGGATTCTAACCACACAGTGGCGAGGGCAGGCCACGGGCTATGCGGGTGATGCCAACGCGCTGACGCCGTGGCTGGATGGGTTGGCGAGCGAGGCGGTCAACTACACCCAGGCGGTGACGCCGCATCCGCTCGGGCCGCAGGCGCGGGCGGCTCTGCTGACGGGGCAGTTGTGTCCGGGGAACGGGGTGAGCGGGTATTGGGATGTGTTGCCGGTGTATCGACAGGAGAAAGACGGCGGTCATAGACCGCCGCTACAGTTGGGCCGAACGGTCGCGCATGCGCTGAACGACCGGGGTTATGCGACGGCGTTCTTCGGCAAGTGGCATCTGGCCGAGCGGGACCGCAAGGCGCCCTTCGTTGGCGAGGCACATGCGAAGATAATCGTGCCGTTCGAGCGGCGCGGGGGCTTCGGGTTCTGGGAGGGGTTCGAGAGCGGGTTCCTGCTCAATGATCCGTGGCTGCATGGGACGCGATTGGAGAGACCGAAACATTTCAAAGGGTATCAGGCGGATGTGGTCGGCCAACGGGCCGCCACATGGATTGCCGAATGCCGAATGCCAAATGCCGATTCAGCCAAACCATTCTTTGTGGTAATCAGCTTGGAGGCGCCGCATCCGCCATATCATGCCCCGGCCCCACATGTGCGGGAGGTGAAGCCGGCGGAGATCAAGCTGCGGGGCAACGTGCCCATCGGCGGCCCGGTGGAGCAGCAGTCGCGAGAAGAGCTGGCAGGTTACTACGCCCACATCGAGGCGACGGACCGCGCCATCGGCAAGCTGCTGGCCGAAGTGGACCTGACAAACACCATCGTGGTGTTCACGTCGGTGCACGGGGACATGCATGGGTGCCACGGGCTTTTTCGGAAGGGATGGCCGTATGAGGAATCTGTGCGGGTGCCGCTGCTGGTGCGGTGGCCAGGTGGCGAACGAGGAAGGAAGAAGGAAGAAGGACGAAACGATCCAAGCCCGGTCAGCCTAGTTGACCTGCCGCACATGGCGGTGGCTTGGGCGGAGGGGCGGGTGTGGCATTGCCGGCGGGACAGCGCGCTGATCTCCATGCCGAGTGCGACGGAAATCCCGCTGCAGTGTCCAGTGGCGTGGCGAGGTTTCCGCTCGGTGAAGCACAAGCTGATCCTGAATGCTGATGGGTCGCCTTGGCTGTACTATCATTTGGAAAATGATCCGCTGGAGTTGAAGAACCTGGCGGAAGATCCGGCGCGCGCGGCGGAGATCGCGGAGCTGAGGAAGTTGATGTAGAAATTCAGAGGTCACCACGAAACACACTAGTGTTGTGCCTTCAAACTCTTCAACAAACGCAAAAGCGCCGAACGATCGATCTGGTATTAACCACTAATGCCTCGCCTAACGGCTCTGCTACTTGGTGCGCTCCGCCTTATCGGCTCCACCCTGGCCTTCGGGGGTCGGCTAATCGCCGACAGATAAGCCAAATTCCCGAGCGGCGATTAGCCGCTCCCCGGAACCAAAATCGGAGCCGATTAGGCGGAGGGGATATTGAAGCGCAGCCGTAGGCGACGCATCAGTGGTTAGGCCTCTCAGGGTGGTTTGAAAACACGCCCTAAAGCATGTTTTCAAGCCTTTGGAACACGGAGGAGGTGACCGCTAATTGGATTTCACCAAAGGTGAAATCTACGGTGACCGCTCCGACAAATCGCCTGGTATAAGGCCAATTTTTCGTGAGTCCTTTTCTATTCGGGCGCACACAAGGTGCGCCCCTACAAGAATTGGTCAGACCGATTTCGGACCGAAGTACCGCTTGATGGCGCCCGAGATTTCTTCCTGCTTCACGGGCTTGGCGAGATGGTCGTTCATGCCGGCTTCGAGGCAGCTGTCACGGTCACTGGGCAGCGCATTGGCACTCAGGGCGATGATGACGGGCTGGCTTTCCTTGGGCAGGAGCCGGCGGATCTCGCGCGTGGCGGTGAGGCCGTCCATCTCGGGCATCTGCAGGTCCATGAAGATGAGGTTGAATTTGCGCTGTTGGACGGCGGCGATTGCCTCGACGCCATTGACGGCGGTCGCGGCCTTGTAACCGAGGCGGTCGAGATAACTGAGTGCGACCTTGGTGTTCACGGGGTTGTCCTCCACGAGCAAAATATCGAGAGGAACGGAGTCGGCCAGCCGGGGAGGGGCCCGAGCGGGAAGAGGGGGAGTTGTCCCAACCTGCGCGGCGCCGGCGAGGATACGGCGGAGGGCATCGTGGAGTGGGTAGGGCTTGATGGGCTTGGATACACGGACCACGAGAGCATCGAGATTCACGTCGCGTTTCTGGCCGCCATGGGCGGGCGCGAGCACGACGATGGGTAGCCCGGGAGAGATGGCGCGAAGCCGGGTGATCAGTTCGAGCCCGGAGGCCCCGCCCAGATCCTGGTCGATGATCGCGGCGGCCAGACTCGTGCCGGAAGCCAGAGCGAGGGCCTCGTCGACCGAACTGGCGAGGCGGGGTTGCAGCGACCACTGGTGGAGGCATTGCTCAAGCAGCGCCCGATTCACCGGGTGGTCGTCGACGGCGAGCACGAGGCCGTGACTCGGCAGCGGCGGAAAGGGTGGAGTCTGAAAGCCCGGAAGATCGACCACCGATGTCTCGATGCAGAAGTGGAAGCGCGAACCTTGGTCGGGCGTGCTGGTCACATCGATGCTGCCTCCCATCATTTCGCACAACCGGTGGCAGATAGCGAGACCCAGGCCGGTGCCGCCGTATTTCCGTGTCGTGGTCGAGTCGATCTGGCTGAAGGGCTTGAAGAGCAGCCCGAAGCGGTCGAGCGGGATGCCGATGCCCGTGTCGCTGACGGAGAAATCGAGCAGGAACTTGCCCGTATCGGGCCGGGCATCGGGGGCGAGGTGGACCTCGATCGCGATGAAGCCGCTGGCGGTGAACTTGACCGCGTTGTTCGTGAGGTTGACGAGGACCTGACGGAGTCGGGTGATGTCGCCGAGGATGCAGGGCGGGATGCGCCCATCGATGAAATAGACCAGCTCAAGGTCCTTGGCTGCGGATTGGGCGGCGAAGATGTCGACGACCTCGTCAATGCACTGGGTGAGCTCGAAGGGCTGGGGATCCAGCTCCATCTTGCCCGACTCGATCTTGGAGAAGTCGAGGATCTCGTTGATGATCGAGAGGAGGGCGTCGCCGCTGGTGCGGATGGTGCTGACGTAGTCGCGTTGCTCGGGGTTGAGATCGGTCTCCAACAAGAGACTGGTCATGCCAATGACGCCGTTCATCGGGGTGCGGATTTCGTGTGACATCGAGGCAAGGAACTCGGACTTGGACCGCGATGCGGCGTCGGCCTCCGCCTTGGCCCGGCGGAGCTGCTGTTCGGTCTCGACGCGGGCGGTGATGTCGGTGGCAATGACAATGAAGTTCTCGACGTGGCCCTCGTCGTTGCTCACGGGCTGGAGGTCGAGGTGGACGTGAAAGCGGCGCTCCTCGGTGGCGAGCTGGATCGCCTCGGTGGAGAGGGGCGCGCAGGCGGCGACGGCCGTCGCGATGCGCTCGACGACGGCGGGGTCATTGTCCGGGCTGGCCAGATACTGGAGGAGAGGATGCGAGACGACCGAGGCGAGAGGGCGGCCGGTGAGGCGGGAATAGCTCTCGTTGGCCCACTCAATCCGGCCGTGCGGATCGGTGATGACGACGGCATTGTCGGTCTTGCTGGCGACGAGGGAGAGCTTGCGGCTCTCGGCCTGGCTGAGACGGAGCGCCTCGTCGGCGCGCTTCCGGGCGTTGATGTTCTGCACCGTGCCGAGGACCCGGCGTGGGTGGCGGGCGGCGGTGTAGGCGGTGCACTTGGCGCGCAAGGCGAGCCAGAGCCATTCGCCGGTCTTGAGGTGGACGCAGTGCTCGATCTCGATGAGAGGCGTCTCGCCGCGGAAATGGGCTTCGATGACGGCGCGGACGGCGGGGCGATCCTCGTCGTGGAGCAGGGCGAGCCAGCCAGTGCCGGTGGTTGGCATCCCGGCCGGATCGGCGTTGATGAGCTTCCAGATGCTGGCGGTGCAATAGACCTGGTCGGTCTCGACGTCCCACTCATAGACGCCGGCCAGGGTCGACTCGAAGGCGAGATTGAGGCGTTCGTCGGCGGTCTTAAGCCGGGCTTCGACGCGCCGGCGCTCCTCATTCTCGGTGTGCAACTGTCGGCTGGTGCTCTCGGCGGTGCGCTGGCGGCGGCGGGCCGTCTGGGCGAGGTTGGTGACGAGGCCGAGTAGCAGGCTCACGCCGAGGCCGGAAATCAAAGTTAACTCGGGCAAGAACTGCCGGCTGGCCCCGAGGAACGCCGGCCGGGGGGTGAGGGTGATCGTGAGGTGTTGTCCGAGGATATTGTAGTGCGCGGTGTGCCGCAGCTGACCTTCGAGTGCATCGTCGCCCGTGGGCGTCTCGTAAACCTTGAGGCTGGGCTCGGCCCCGGCGCGCGGGACGGGGTAGTCGACCCGGATCACGGTCCCGTAACGGCGGCCGAGATCGAGCCGGCGGTCGAGCGCACCAAAAAACTTGTCGTAGAAATATTCGCCGACGACGAAGCCGGGATTGGTGCCGACGGGCACGTAGACGGCAAAGGTGGGCGACGAACCCGAGGTTTCGAGCGGGGCGGCTACGCCATAGCCCGGGGAGCGTCCTGCGGCCTCCAGGGCAGTGAGCCGCCGCGGGTCGGCGGCATGATCGTAGGCGGGCGCATCCTCATTGCCCTCCATCGGCCAGTAGAACCGGGTGCGCCGGGTGCGATCAAGGAGCTGGATGGAGCGGTAGGCGTCGAAGTCCTGCACGAGGGACGACGCCTCGCGTTCCCAACGGGGCTGCTCGGCGGCGCCGGAGCGCGAAGCGAACCGGGCCAGACTCTTCACGTGGATCTCGGCTTCGCTGCTGAACAGTCCGGCGAAGTAATCCATCGTGAGCTGGGTGGTCTGGTGGATGTAGGCGCGCTCGCGTTCCCTGAGGCTGATCCAGAAGCCGAGGGTGAGGGTGGCGCCGCACACGGTCACGGGCAACCACAGCCAGTTGGGGCCGGTAGTGTCGCTCCCGGGCCGCCCGCGCGCGGCGAGGATGATCAGGCCGCTGCCGAGCACAATCAGGGCGGCGGCCGTGTGCGGCCCGGCTTGGGCATAGGCCTGCCAGGCGGTGACACCATTGAGCCCATTGCGGTAGGCGAGCAGGCTCGTCAGGGCATAAGCCAGCACGAGAGAGCCGACCAAGCCAAGGAGCAGGGGCAGCCGCGTGTCGTGCGGACGCACGGCGAGCCAGGTGATGAGCAGTGCAGCAAGGGTGCAGGTGGTGGCGAGGGCGGCGGGCATGCGCGCCACGTGGGGCCCGGCCACGAGCGTTTCGTGGTGAACGAGCAATTGATCGAGGCCGAAATCCAGGCCGAGCGGGGTCTGGAGCAGCGTGGCCAAGCCGATCACGCTGGTGGCCAGGCCGAGGGCCACGCCGGTCCTTTTCCAATTCAGGGCGAACAGCACCGGGGCGAGACCGATCAACATCAGGCAGGCCGCGGCGTTGGCCGGCAGGGGAGCGTCGTAGGAGCGCGGTTGCACCCAGGTGACATTGCCCGTCCACCAGCCAATCAAGACCAGCAGGCCATAGAGGGCGAGCACGGCGAACGGGGCGAGAGGACCGTAGCTGAGCAGGGGACGCCGTGGACGGCTCGGGGTTGGCGGCATGGAGGACTTGGCCAGTGCTAGGTCAGCCCCCAGTGCAAGGCAACGGTATTACCCGGCGGACCGGCAGCGAGACCGTATGTCGGGGCATGAAGCCCCTCCCACCTTCAAGCCATTTGGCCCAACTGAAGTCCCCTATTCCTTCACCTTTACCGGCGCGGTCGGCGGCGGAGCCGGGCTGGGCGCAACGGGCTCAGCCGCCTTGGTGTCAGCCGGCTTCGTTTCGGCGGGATTAAGCTCGGCCGGCTTGGCGTTCGGCGTGTTCGGCGCGGAGGACGATCCGATCTTGACCGACCACTTGGGGTCGTCGAGGCGGCCGCTGAGCTTGAGCTCAAGGATGCTCGTGAGGGGGTTGAGGACGAGGCTGACCGCGGCGGCGAGCAGGCTGCCAGGTTGATCGTAAGGTTTGAACTTGGCGCTGAAGTCGAGGGCGTTGGTGGTGAGGTTGTAGTTGCCCCGCGCGTCGATGACAGCACTCGGGCCGGTGACCTTCAGGTCTTGGAAATAGACCGCGCCGTCCTGCAGCTCAAAGCTGGAACGCGCCGCATCCAGCTTGAGGGAGGAGAAACTGAGTGAGAGGCCGCTGAGCACCTGCGACAAAAGGCCGAAGAGATGGACCTCGCCGAGCTCGGCTCCGGTGAGCGAGGCATTGCCGGAGCCCTTGAAGCTGGGGATACTGGCCGGGTCGCCTTGGGCGGAGAGGGCGACATCGAGGCTGCTGTTGGCGGCTTGACGGGCAAACTTGCCCTCGGGGGCGGGGACGTAGGGCTGGCCGAGACGGTTGGCGCTATATTCCTGCACCGCGTGGATGGTGCGACCAAGGTTGGCCTTGTTGAGGAAGGCGTCGAAGCCCAGGCGGCGCGCCCCCGCCGGGCCGGTCAGCGAGGCGCGGCCCGAACCCGCGCCTCCGGCGGTGGTGAACTCGATGTTCCCGAGATTCACGTCGGTGCCCTTCACCCCGCCAGTCACCTTCGCGGTATCAAGCGGGAAGCCGAAGTAATGCAGGCCGCCCCGGACATCGCCCGTGAAGGCGTAATCGGGGGTGCCGCCGTCGATGGCGCCCCAGGCATGCACTTCCGGCGGCGCCTCGAAGCGCAACGGGGCCAGCGCCTCGTCGGCCCGGCCCTCGAGCATGCGGCCGAGCACGGCGGTGTCAGCGTTGGTCGTGAAATCAAACTCGAAGCGGGCGGTCTCGCGGCTGTTGGGCATGCCGAGGCGCTTGAACGTGCCGGTGACACTCTGGGTTCCGCCCGCGCGCGTGCCATGGAGGGCGAAGCCATGGGTGAAATTGGGTCGCACGAACACCGTCGCATCCACCGACTCGAAGTCGCCGCCCCACACCGTAGCCGAGCGGGCGAAAGCCCGCACGAAATTGTTGCTGAGGGACGGATCCTTCCAGCGGCCCTGCACGTCAACCTCGGCAGTGGGCGGGGCCGCAGGAAAGGCGAAGTAGCGGTTCCAGAAGCCCGGCCACCAGTTGCCGGGAAACCAGCCACTGATATCCACCGGCCGCAGCCGGCCCTCGAGCAGCATGCGATAGTCCGTGCTGGCAAAATTCATCCAATAGGAGCCGCGCGCCTCGTTTTCGCCCATCGTCACCCGGGCGTCATGGGCGAGGAAACTCATCCCGACGATGTCGATGCGGCCGCGGGCGGCGGTGATGTTGACGCCATGCGAATCCATCCGGCCACCGTTGACCCGGCTTGCGAGATGGTCGAAATGCCAACCCGGTGATAGGAAGGCATCGGCCGAGAAGCCCACGGGATCGCCCATGATGAAATATGTGGCGGCGCGCGGCATGTTTTTGGCGAGCACGCGGTTGATGAGGTCTGGCGCCACGCGGCCTTCGGCGTGAACGCGGGCACTTTGTTCGGTCAGGCGGGCCTCAACCTCGGCGGCGAGAAATTCGCCGCTGACCTGCGTTGCGGCGGTGCTGCGGACCACCGGCCAAGCCGACAGGTCGGCGCGCACGACCGGCCCGAGGGCCGATTCGCCTTGGTAGAAAATGGAACCGGCGGCGGCCGACAGTTCCAGGGCGCGGCCGGTGAAGTTCCCGGGCGACAGCTCGGCCTTGAAGATGGCCCGGATGGTTTCCGCCCTGACGTCCGCCCCATAGTCGATCTGTTGGCAGACGAGGTGCACTGTCACAGAGCGCGGACCACGGCCGTCAAGTCGCAACCGGGCGCCGGCGGCCAGCGGACCGAGCACCAGCGGCTGGTCCCAGGGCTGGCGCGCGGCGTTGGCGGAAAACAGCAGGTCCGCGGTGTTGCCGAAGGCGGCATTGACCTCAAGCCGCACGGCGAGGGTTGGGTCGTCGAACACGTCGAGCCGGTGCATGAGTGGCGCAAAGTGCCGGGCGGTCGAGAGGAAACGGGTCGTGAGCGCCTCCAAGGTCAGCGGCACGGCTCCCCCGGCCGCCGGCGCGGGTCCGGCCACCTCGCCTTGCATCGTGAGGCTCAGCCGGCCCAGATGGCCGGCGAACTGTTCCACGCGCCAGGTTTTGCCCTCGTTATGCAGCACAATGGTGAGGTCGCTGACCACCGGCTCGGCCATGCCGGTGGTCGAGAGCATGGCCGGCAGCAACAGGGCGGCCCCCTCGATGCGGATTTCCTCGGGCAGGGTCCAGCCCGCGAGCAGCGACCAGAAATTGTGCTGCACGTACAACATCCGACAGGTGAGCAGCGGGTCCTCGTACGGCCGGCTGCGCATCTGAACATCCTCAAGCAAGACCTTGCCGGTCGGGTCGAAACGGGCGCGGCCAAACCGGAGGGCAATGCCAGATTTGGCCAGCTCCGATTCGGCGCGGCGCAGCACGAAGCCCGGCACGGGCAGTTCGCGGACGAGGGCGACGTAGAGCAGGACGGCCAACAGCACGCCGAGCGCGATCCATGCGGCCCAGCAGGCGACCGTGAGGCAGCACGAGGCACTGAAGCGCAGCCCGGTGTTGAACCAGCTATGTTGGGGCGCGGCGGGCATGGGTCGGCTGTAGCGGCGGGTGGTGGCTGTGATGCTGTAGCGGCGGTCTACAACCACTGACGGGAATCTCTACACACCCCGCCCTGTCGGGCACCCCTCTTCATAGAGGGGACTCAGATTGCGTAAGCATGAATCCCCTCTAGGAAGAGGGGTGGCGCGAAGCGACGGGGTGTGTAAGTCTGCCATGGCGTTCGCCTAGGGTTTCGTCGCGGGTTCGACCGGTGTCGCAGCCGGATTGGAAACCGCAGCAGCCGGCGTGGCAGCAGGAACCGTCGGAGCCGTGGTGGGCGGAGTCGTGGTCGCAGGCGCGGTGGTGGCTGCGTTCGGGGCAGTGGCCGCCGGCGCTGATGTGACCGGGCCGGGATCATTCGGTCCGCTGTAGGTCAGCGGAAAGAGAGCATCAAGCAGCTTCTGCGTGATGCTGAACAAGACACCGCCGAAGTCGGCGCTGCCAGCCAGCTGCGTCTTGCCGCCGAGCCGGTCGGTGAGAAGCAGGCTGGCGGGAGTGCTCTGGGCCGCGCCTCCGCCGTTGAAGGCGATCGTATAATCGATCCGGTAGCGCCACGGGTGAGGGCCCTGGGGCGTGTCAGCGTGGTCGGGGGAGAAGGTGCCGGCGGTGAATTGCTGGGCGCGCAACTGGCGCAATTGCGCGAGGATACCAGCGATGGGCTTGCGGACCGGTTCAGGTTCGATCGCGAGTGCGGCGTCCCAATTTTTATCCCCCTCCTTGAGTTTCTGCGCATAGACCGGCTTGCCGGTGACAAGGTCGACTACCGCAAGGCTGGTGATGAGGGCATCGTCGGGCAGCTTGCGCAGGAGACGCTTGCGGTAGTGCAGGGCAGTAGCGGGAGTTTCCTCGATGATGTCGGGCAGGATCTCGTAGACGAAAGTCGGATTCGTGAGCCGGGCGAAGGCCTTGCCCGGCTGGTCGGGGGATACGCCAATCTGGAGCACCTGGGTGGAGGGATCCTTTTCGCTGGGGCCGCCCCCGGTGTTGAGGCCGAGCGTGATTTCGCGCTCCGGACGGTTGAACCCGGACTTCTCGGTGTCAGCGGCGGAAGGGGCGTCGCTCAGGAATTTCCGCGCCTCCAGCAGGCGGATTTTCTTGAGCAGTTCATCGAGTAGGTCGGCGTCGGCGGGGTAGGCGATGACCGGCGCCTGGCCCGGGGCGCGGACTACGACCTGCCAGTAGTCCTTGTCGTCGGAATCCTTGGTGGATGATTGCGCGGGTTGGCCGGTGGCGGCATTGGCGGCGGTCGTCTCCAGTTTTTGGAGGGAGAGTTCGGGCTGGCCGGGGACCGCAATGGTGAGGGACGTGACAGTGGCCGGATCAAAGTCAGTGACATGCGCGTCGCGCAGTTCCTCCTGCGAAGAACGCAGCACCGTGAGGAGCGGAGCGGGCACGACGGTGGTGAAGACGACGGCCTTGTCCTCGATCTTGGCGTAATATTCGCCGGCGGTAGCGGTGACATTGCCGAGGAGGAGGGTCTCGCGGCGGGCGTTGCCCTCCAGGGTGACGCGGAGGACGGGGTTGGTGAGGCCAGAGCGATCCAGGTCGGTGTCGCGCGGGACGAAACTTTTCGCCTGTAGCGCGTTGAGGGCGTTGATGGTAGGCTCGACGGCGGCCTTGGCGGCGCGGGCCTTGATCGGGCTCTCGAAGCCCCAGTGGGCGGTGGTATCGCGGCGGAGGCGGACCTTGAGGTTGGAAGGCGCCGCGGTCTGGATGGTGAGGGAGCGAACCTCGAAGACGGGGATGGTGAAGATGGAGCTGGCGCGGAGGTCGGCGAGAGCGAGGCTGACGCTTTCGGCGAGGCTGCGGCTGACGACATGGATCCGGGTGCCGTCGGGCGACAGGACATAGAGACGGTTGCCGGTCTTGGTGTCGTCGCCGATCAATAACCTGTAGGATTTTTTGGCGGCGGTGAACTCGACGGTATAGACGGGATCGGCGAGGCCGTAGTCGGCCAGGGTCTGGCCGCTCTTGGCGAGGTCGGCGACAGCGAAGCTGGTGACGTTCTTCAGGAATTGGAGCTCATTGTGGATAAGGGAGACTGCATTGGGATTGGCGGGCCAGTCATAAGGCGCGGTGAGCCACCACGCATCGCCAACCTTGGAGATCTTGACCGTTTCGCCCGTGCGGCTGGTGCGACTGAAGGAGTCCATGCTGGCGATCTCGGGGGGAAGCACCTGATGGCTGGCCTCGAGCAGCTGGCGGGCGTCGATCATTGGCCGGTCGACCTTATAAATGTAGAAGAACAGAACGACGTTCAGGAAAAGCAGGACGACGGTGACTTTGGAGCGCATGGGAAGGAAAGGCTGAAGGGGCGAAAAGCTGAAAGGCTGAACGACTGAAGGGCTGAAATGGAAATGAGCGGAAGTTTGAGTAGGGAAATGCGGGTGGAGGCTTCAGCCCTTCAGTTATTCAGCCATTCAGTCCTTTAATTCCGCCGCGTCCAGTAAACGGCGAGGCCCAGCACGGCGACGATGCCTGGCACGACCAGGAGCAAGCCGAGGCGGAGGCGGACAAGTTCATCGGCACTGAGCGCAAGTTGGAAGCGCTCGATGGGGCGGACGGGGATGTTGAGCTGCGTGTCGCGGTCCACGGCCCAGTTGACAGTGGCGATGAAGAGATTGAGGTTGCCGACGGTGATGATGCGATCGTTGGTCACGAGGTCGGCGGTGCCAATGACCGCCAGACGGCCACCGGGCACGCTGAGGTCGAGATGGGCAGGCTTGAGGCGCTCGGAGATGACCATGACGCCGAGCTCGCCCTTCAGGTCCTGGCCCGGGGTGTACTCGGGGAGTCTGTTGCGGATGCGATAATTTTTCTCGCCCCACGCCGCGAGGCTGGTCGCGATGAGCTTCTTCACCCGAAGGCCGTCGTCGGGGGAGCGGCCCAGGTCGTCGCTAACGGTGCGGGCCGGGCCGACCGTGAGCGACATGACGTTGTTCATAAGGTTGTCGGTGATATGGCTCGAGTCCGGAGCGAAGCGCCACAGGCGCATGTCATTGGACTCCGTGATGCTGTTCGGGTCGGGGTCGTAAATGACGTCGTCCTGCACAATGATGCCCCAGTCGAAGAGGAGCATCTCCAGGCCATGCCGATACTCAGGATCGAGCAGGACGATGAGGCGCCCGGCGCGGGTGCTAAGGTAATTGCGGAACAATTCCTCCTCGAAGGGCTGGAGGGGGCCCTGCGGGCCGGCGACGATGACGAGCGCGGCGTCCTCGGGGATCTTGTGATTGAGGCTGAGATCGAGGCTGGCGATCTCGTAATTGCGCGCCCGCAGTTCGTCCCGGATGCCGGAAAGGCCGCGGCGGCGGTCGACGTCCTCGGGACGCATCTCGCCGTGGCCGGCGAGGAAGTAGATTTTTTTCTTCTCGGAGCTGGAGACGTCAAGCAGGGCGGCAGTGAGGGTGGACTCGCCGCGGAAGCCCTCGCGACGGCGGGCGCGGGTCTGGTAGAAATCGCCGAGGGTGAGCACACGTCGGTGGTCGTCGCTGATGAGTACGACCTGGTTGGGGGTGTCGAGGCCGAGGGCCTCGGTGTCCTTCCGGTTCTGGTAGATGTCGAGGTAGCGGACCTCAATCTTGCCCTTGGGGTTGTTACGGGTGAGGTAGGTGTATTCGCGCAGCAGGCCGCTGATATCGCGGTAGGACTGGGCGACTTCCTCGTCGGTGCCATCGTTGGAAATCGTGACGATGATCCGGACGTCGCGGTCGAGCTGCTCGATGTAGGAACGGGTTTCGGCGGAAAGTGAGTGACGGCGGCTCTGGGTGAGGTCGAAGCGCCAGGAATGGTTAAGCGCGAGATAATTGAGACCGAAGAACAGCGCGAGGAACAACCCGGCCTGCAGCACCAGGTTGATAAACCGGATCCAGCGGGCGGCGCGAAAGCTGTCGTAGGAGGACATGCGCTTAGCTGTTCAGGATCTTTGCCTCGACGCCCAGGATACTGAAAATGAGGGAGAGGGTGCAACCGGTGAGGTAGAAAAAGACTTGCCGGGTGTCCACGATGCCATGGGTAAAGTCGTCGACGTGGCCCGGGACGCGGAGCTGCTCCAGGGCGGGCTTCAGGGGCGAGAGCACATCCGTGTTCAGGGCGGAGAGCTCGCTCACGTAGCTGAGCCCGCCGATGAGGCCGAGGAGAATGGTGAAACTGAGAATGCCGGCGACGGCCTGGTTGCGCGTGACCGCACTGGCCAGGATGCCAACGGCGACGAAGAGCAGGCCGCTGACGGCAATGAAGAGGTAGCCGCCGATCAGGGGACCGGAGTCGAGGTAGCGCGTGTCGCGGGCATAGAGCTGGAGGATGTAGTGGAAACCGAAGGTCGACGCCCACAGCAGCACATAGAAAAGGTAGGCGGCGGTGAACTTGCCCAATACAACCTCGGTGGTGCTGACCGGCGCGGTGAGCAAGGTCTCAAGGGTGCCGAGCCGACGCTCCTCGGCGAAGGATTTCATCGTCAGCAGGGGCACCATGAAGAAGACCGGGATGAAAAAGGCCTGGAAGAAGATAGCGGCGGGGGGCGTCTCCTGCGGGGCCTTGCTGTAGTCGCTGAGGATGCCGACGAAGATGAAGCCCATCACCAGCAGGAAGAGCACGGCGGCGACGTAGGTGCTCGGGTTGTAGAGCAGGGCGCGGATCTCGTGCGAGAGAATGGTGAAGTAGTGGCGCATGCGGGGAGAAAGGCTGAATGACTGAAAGGCTGAAGGGCTGAAGTTCGGGATCTTGCGGGTGGAATAAGATGTTCAGCTTTTCAGCTATTCAGTCCTTCAGACCTTGGGTAAAGGCGCTCTGCTGTCTCCCTGCAGGCCATTCTTGCCGGGCAGGCGGGCGTCCCAGCTGCGGCGGGTGGCGGCGAGGAAGACATCCTCGAGGGAGGGCTGGGTGCGACCGAGGGAGCGTACGCGGTAGCCGGCGGCAGGCAGCACTTGCAGAAGCCGTTCGCCAAGGTCGGTCGAGGCGTCGGTCATGAGAGTGACGGTGCGGAAACCGTCGGCCGCAGCGTCACCCTGGTTGACGAGCCGCAGCGTGGCGTCGATGCCGGGGAGGTGGGCGGCGAGGCCGGCGGGATCGCCGGCCAGCTCGAGGCGATAGGTGGAGTGGCCGAAGATTTCGTGGCGGAGTTCGGCTGGCGAGCCCTGGGCGACAATGCGGCCGCCATTGATGATCAGGACGCGGTCGCAGGTCTCCTCGATTTCGGGGAGGATGTGGCTGGAGATAATGACGCTCATGCGGCCGCGGAGGCTGGCGATGAGGTTGCGGACGATGATGATCTGGTGGGGATCGAGGCCGATGGTGGGCTCATCCATGATGATGACGGCGGGTTCGGCGAGGATGGCCTCGGCGATACCCACGCGCTGCTTGTTGCCCTTGGAAAGGCGGCCGAGGATCCGGTGGCGGTTGCGCTTGAGGTCGCAGAGTTCCAGCACCTCGTCGATGCGCGCGCGGAGCTTCGCGCGAGGCATCTCCTTGAGCCGGCCCCGGAACCAGAGATATTCGGAAACGCGCAGGTCCTCGGGCAACGGGTTGTTTTCCGGCATATAGCCCACGTGGCGCTTGGTGGCCTCGGGGTGGCTGGCGACGGGGAAGCCGCAGATGCGGACGGAGCCCGCATTGGCCGGCAGGTACCCCGTGAGGATGCGCATGGTGGTGCTCTTGCCCGCGCCGTTGGGACCCAGCAGCCCGACGATCTCGCCGCGCTTCACGGTGAAACTCAGGTTATTGACCGCGGTCAGGGAACCGTAGGTTTTGACCAGATTGGAGACCTCAATGGTGATGTCGGGGATATCTGCCATGCCGCGTATGCGTAAAGGAGTTAGACGGGGATTCCCACCCGCCGGCAAGCCTGCGTATCGTAGGGGGATGGTTTGTCATCGCGAGGAGCGGAGCGACAGGGCGATCCAGGTGAATATTCTTCCTGGATTGCCGCGTCCCGCGGCCGCGGGACTCGCCATGCCAGGGGAAGGGACCCGGTGGATCAGGCCGCCGGCTCGGCTTCCCGACTAAGCGTGACCTCGCCCGCACGAAATCGTTCCGTGTGGCCCCCCCCGGTGCGCACGATCAGTGAGCCCACGTCGTCGATGCCGGTGGCGGTGCCGGTAACGGTCCGGTCGCCTTGCGTGACGGACACCGGTCGGCCTCTGAGCACGTCGAAGCGTTGCCAGAGCTCGACAAACTTGTCGCGGTAATCGTTCTCGACGAATTGGCCGTAGGCGGAAAGCACGCGGGAGATGAGCGCGGCGGCGAAGCGGTTAACCTCGACCGGGGCGCCAGCGGCCTCGGCGAACGAGATGGCGGTGCGCTGGAGGTCGCGGGGCAGGTCTTCGGGGCGGACGTTGAGGTTGAGCCCAAGGCCGAAAACGAGGTCGCGGACCTCGTCGGCGTCGATGCGGGCCTCGGTCAGCATGCCGCCGGCCTTGCGGCCGTTCACGAGCAGGTCGTTGGGCCACTTGAGGCCCGGCTCGATCTTGCAGAAGTTGGCGGCGAGCTCGCAGATACTCAGCCCCATCCAGAGTGTGAAATCCTGCAGGCGGGCGGGCTCGAGTTTGGGCCGGAAAACAAAAGTGCCGTAAAGGTTGCCCGCCGCCGGGCTGTGCCAGACGCGGCCCCGGCGGCCGCGGCCGTGGGTTTGCTCCCGCGCCAGGATCACGAGCGGCAGGCGGCTGTCGGCCGCCAGATGGCGTTCGGCTTCGCTGTTGGTGCTGTCGACCTTATCGAGCGTGATAAGATTGGGCTGCCGGCCCCGGCCGGCGAGGTGGGCCTGGATGAGCGCGTGATGGAGCTGCGGCGGGGTCTGGACCAGCCGGTAACCCCGGCTGCGCGCGGCCTCGAACACGAAGCCCTGGCGGGTAAGTTTTTGGAGCTGCATCCACACCGCCACCCGGGAAAGGCCAAGGAGTTCGGCGAGGCGGTTGCCGGAGACGTAGCCCTTGTCACTGGCGAGCAGTTCGCGGAGGATGGTGACTTCGGTGAGAGGCATGGAAATTAGCGTGGCAGCGGAGATGAGGAGCCCCTACCAAAACACAGAACCATGGGTGAGCAAATTTCATTTGAGGGATTTCTTCAATCTACGAAAACGTTGCAGGTGCCGCGCGATTTGGGCGTGCCGCTGCGGGCTCTCTGGTACGACGCCCGGGGCGATTGGGAAAAGGCTCACCAGCTGGCGCAAGCCGTCGACGACGAGTCAGGCGCTTGGGTCCACGCCTACTTGCACCGCAAAGAGGGCGACAAAATGAACGCGGGCTACTGGTATGCCCGGGCCCGGCAACCGGTGGCGACCGGCGGGCTCGCGGAGGAATGGACGGCGATCGCACGGGAGCTCTTAAGGTAGGGCGGGTTATCCTTAACCCGCCGCGGCGCGGAGTGGAATCCGCGCCCTACCAGCCCGTCCAGAGGCCGGGCTCTGCCTTGGCGGGATCAGCGATCCCGCCCTACAACCCCTCACGGCCGCGCCGCGGCGGCCCGGAGCGACTTGGCCGCTTCCGGGTCGGTCGTATCGAGGGCCTTTGCCATGTTCTGCACGTCCGCGTTGAGCTGTTCCTTCTTTTCGCGCTCGTAGTCTTCGAGAGCGCGCTCGGCGAGGGAGGTGCCGAAAAGGGGCAGGGTGAATTTGTTGAGGGCTTGGTCGAGCGCGCTGAACTTCTGCCTGGCCAGATCTTCCCCGAAGGCCTTTCTCGTGACCATGATCTCGGGCGTAAGTCGCGGGCGGGGCTTTTGCTTCACGACCATCTTGGGGAGTTCCATGACGTCAGGGTCAGCCGGCTTGTCGTCGACCTTGCCGTTGGCCAGCGGGGTAAAAGGGACCTGGGCGGCTGGCGGTGGGGCCGGCGGAGCCACGGCGACGGGCTCGGCCTTCTTGGACTCCCCGAGCGGGGTCGCGGTCGATGGAACCGGTGCGGCCGCCGGTGGGACCGGTTTGTCCTCGGCGAGCGCGGTCAAGGCCAGGGCGGCGAGCAGCAGGCCCAAAAGTTGTGCCGGGGATTTCATAGGATAAAGGTAATCAGGGGCGCGGATCTATCGAGAGGAAATTCTGTTCAAATCGAATGATGAAGATGTTTTTGGTGGAACCCGGCCTCTGGACGGGTTCAGAGCGCGTCCAGAGGCCGCGCTCCACCTTGATTGCATGTGGCCTCACGGTGTCGCCTTCCCATGCAACTCGCCGGCCGGCCTCGTGGTATGGGTGTTGTCCATCTCCAGCTTGAATGTCTTATCAGCCTCGGGATCGATTGCTTTGCTGACATCAATGATGCGCTGCAGCCGGTCCATTTCCTTGGCCCGGTAGATCGTCCTCCCGCGGGCCGCTTTCGACGGACTGAGGATCGGGATGGTGAAGCAATTCAGCAGGTAGTTGAGCGGGCCGTCCGCGGCGATGGTGTCGAGGTAGAGGTTCTCCATCTTCCGGTTAAAGTCGCGTTTGCTCATGAGCTGGTCGTCGGCGTCGCTTGGCAGGCGCTTTTCCTTCACGGTCATCTTGGGCAGGATGAGGGTATCGGCGGCGGGCTTGTCGGTTGCGTCGATGCCCGGAGTGCCGGCGGCGGTGGGCGGCGGTGGATGGTAGGTAGGCAGGCTTTCGCGGATGTGGTTCTTGATTTCCCGGGAGGCGAGACCGGTTGGAGATTCCTCAGCGGCGACCACAGCGACGAAGCCGGCGGGAATGAACAGGAGGAGTCCGGCCGGTTTCATCGGGAGGTGGAGGTTGGAACGGATGCCCGCCCGGAAGTTCCCGCGAAAACCGGCATCGCCGTCATTCCGCCCGCTTTGGGCTGGCTAGGCCCTGAGCCACCCCGAATGAATGGCCGCAGCTTTTGGCGGAAATCCCAGCTGCTTTTCCGGTGAAGAGCGAATGCTTAAGGCTCAACTTTTGATGACCGACCGAACCCTGACACTGAGAACACGAATAGGCCAAACCGAGGGCACAGAGGAATCCTCAGTGGACTCCGTGAGCCTCCGTGCTCTCTGTGACCCAGATTCCGAAACTTTTGACGAGGGAATGAACACAGCGTAACGTAACAGGTGGAACCAGGCCTCCGGACGCGTTGGCTTGAACGAAGGAGAAACGCGTCCAGAGGCCGCGTTCCACTATGGGAGGCAATCTTGAGCGTCGAGCGTTTAGCTTTAAACGTTGGTCGTTCCGTGCCGAACGGCGCGATGTTCCTTTCCTACGCGTCCCTGGATGCGGAAGCAGCGAAGCGTATTTGCGAGGCTTGGCGCGCGGCCGGAGTCAAGGTTTGGTTGGACCAGAGCGAGCTGGGGGACCGGCCCGCCTGCCGGAGGGTTGACAGGTATTACCAAACTGAAATAAGGTAAGAATCATGAAAATCACCACCAAGGGACAGGTCACCATCCCTCAGGATGTGCGCGCGGAGTTCGGGCTGCTGCCCAACACAGAGGTCGAGTTTGTGCGGGATGGCCGTGGGGGCGTGCGCCTGCAAAAGTCGCCCAAGGCCGGGACGCGGGGCGCCGCGCTGGTCGCGGCGCTGCGCGGCAAGTGGCGCAGCAAGCTGAAGAGCGATGAGGTGATGCGGCTGACCCGCGGCGAGTCATGAGCACGCTGGTGGACAGCAACGTGCTGATCGACGTCCTGAGCGAGGACGAGCGCTGGTTCGAGTGGTCGGCGGCCGCGCTGGCGAAAGCGGTGGAACGCTCCGCCCTCTGCATCAATCCCATCATCTATGCCGAGGTGGCCGTGGGCTATGCCTCGGCGGCGGCCGTGGACCAGGCGCTGGCGGAAGAGCAGTTTGAGCGCCTGGCCCTGCCATTCGCGGCCGGCTATCTGGCGGGCCGGGCTTTTGTGGATTACCGTCGGCGGGGCGGCGCGCGGCAGGCCCCGTTGCCCGATTTCTACATCGGGGCGCACGCCATGGTGGAAGGTCACACGCTGCTGACGCGCGATCCGGCGCGCTACCGCACCTATTTTCCCAAGCTCAAGCTGATCTGTCCTGAGTGAGCGGCGGGGAACGCTCAACGTCCAACTTTCAACGTTTAACGCTTAATGAAACTCCCACTCATCGTCCATCGGAGCACTCGTCCTTGAGCGTTGAGAGTTCAGTCCCGCGGCCGCGGGATTCCGCACCGAAAGGCGCGGTGTTTCTTTCCTATGCCTCCCAAGATGCCGAGGCCGCGAAACGCATCTGCGACGCATTGAGGCAGGCCGGCGTCGAGGTGTGGTTCGACACGGACGGGGGCCTGGAGCATGGCGACGAGTGGGACGCGAAGATCCGCCGGCAGATCAAGGAGTGCGTGCTCTTTCTCCCGATAATTTCCGCCAACACCCAGGCGCGGGAAGAGGGCTACTTCCGGCTTGAATGGGACCTCGCAGTCGAGCGGGCGCGCACCATTGCCAGCGGCGTGGCCTTCATCCTGCCAGTCGTGGTGGATGAAACTCGCGAGCCCGCGGCGCTCGTGCCCGATCGTTTCCGCACGGTGCAGTGGACCAAGCTGCCCGGCGGCGTGATCCCGCCGGAGGTGCTGCAGCGTTTCCTCAAACTCTGGTCGCACCGCACGGGGGTGTTGAAGCATGCCGAAAATGTAGGGCGGGATCTCCATATCCCGCCGCCTTCGAATGAGGCGGGGTACGGAGACCCCGCCCTACAAGAGAAATCCCCCCGCTGGTTGCCGCGGGTGATCGGTGGCGTGGTCGTGGCCACGATCGCGCTACTCGTTGCCCGGCCCTGGCAGGCGACCGACTCACCGCGCCCTGTATCCCGCGCCGAGCGCAGCGCGGCAGCACCCGCCTCGGAGGCCCGGCAGCTGACGACGAAGGCATGGGCGCTCATGAACAAACCGGATCTCGCTCGGGCCGAACTCGAAATCGCCGACGGATACTGCAAGCGGGCGACCGAGCTCGATCCCAACGACGCCGACGCCTGGGCGGCGTGGTCGCAGGTGGATTCGTGGACGGTCTATCACAATTTCGACGCCAGCCCGGGAAGACGCGAAGCGGCGCGCAGCAAGGCCACGCATGCGATGCAAATCGCGGCGGCCGGGTACGAGCCGCGGCTGGCGCAGGCTTGTTTTCTGGTGCGCGGTCAGGCCGGGGGAGACGCGACTCTCTCGTTATATGCCGGGGAGGCGGAAAAGTTGTTGCGCGCGCTGCTGCAGGAAAAAACTGACGAACCGCGCGCCCTGCTGGCCCTGGGAATTCTTTTGCGCAACATGGGCCGCTTCCCCGAGTGTCGCGACGCCTTCAACCGGATGGCGCGAGACCCGGCTTTTGCCGCGCAGGCCTGGAACGAACTCGGCTGGGCGGAATATATTAACGGGAATCCCTCGGCGGCCGGGCCGGCGACCGACCGGTCCGTCGCGCTCCAGCCCTATTGGGGCAACCTTCTGCTCAAGCTATTACTGGCGGGATGGTGGCGAGGCGACCTGGATGAGGCCCAAGCCACCTTGGAGCGCTTGCCGCTGGCATCGCGTCAGGAGGACGTCGGTGTCTACACCGCCGCCGAGCTTAGCTATTGGCGCCGGGATCCGCAGGCCATGCTTCGGGTGTTGGACACTGTGCCACGCGACTGGCTGCAGTCGAATGGCTTTGACGGGCCCAAGGCGTATTGGGCCGCCGTCGCCCATCGTCTGGCCGGGCACGAGGCGGCCGCGCAGCTCCAGTGGCGTACGGCGCTGGCCGCGGTGGAACGCCGGCTGGCCCAGCAGCCCGATTCCGCCCTGTTGATCCGCTGGAAGGGCTTGCTCCTCGCGGCGTCGGGTGACCGGACAGCGGGAGAACCCTTGATGCGGCTGGCCCGGGAAATGGGATATTCAGTTCGCAATGTCGGCTTTGTTGTCGTCGACCCGCTGGCGCTCGGCGACCTGGACGGCGCCCTGGAAGTGCTGGAACGCGCCGTGACCGAAGGTGGAATGGGCGCGACCGCTGCCGCCTATCGTCTCAACCCGGATCTTGATGCACTGCGGTCGCTGCCGCGCTTCCAAGCCCTGCTGGCGCGGATGGAAGCCGACCCGCGTTTCTCGCCGAAGGCGGCGGCCAAGCTGCCTGAGCCATCAGCTGTCAGCGATCAGCGGTCAGCTTCCGGTCTCACGCCTCAGGCCTCAAACCTTACGCCTTCGAATCCGGCTGCGCCGGATTCAAAGTCCGTCGCCGTGTTGGCGTTCGCGAACCTGAGCGACGACAAGTCGAACGAATATTTCTCGGACGGCATCAGCGAGGAGTTGCTCAATGTGCTGGCGAAGGTGCCGGGGCTGACCGTGCGGGGCCGGTCCTCGGGTTTTTATTTCAAAGGCAAGCAGGTGAAGTCGGCTGAGATCGGCCAGCAACTCAACGTGAGCTACCTGGTGCAGGGGAGCGTGCGGCGGTCCGGTGACCGCGTGCGCATCTCGGCCCAGCTCATCCGCGCCGCAACTGACGAGGTCATATGGTCCTCCGGCTCGCTCGACCGCGACCTGAAGGACATCTTCGCCGTGCAGGACGAGATCGCCGGGCTGATCGCAAAAAACCTTTCGTTGAAAATGGGGGTGACGGCACGCCCGCCTCATCAGGTGAACCCGGAGGCACTCACGGCGTTGCTGGCGGGCCGGCATTTCTGGGTTCTGCGCACCACCGAGGGCTTTGCCCGTGCCGGCGAGTTTTTCAACCGGGCCGTGGCGATTGATCCGGACTGGGCTCCGGCGCATGCCGCACTGGCCAGTCTGCTGACCATCGAGGCTTCTTATCGTAAGGCTGGAGGCGAGTCGGTGAGCGAGCAATATGCCCTCGCTGCGCGGGAGGCGAAACGGGCGATCGAGCTCGACCCGACGCTGGGCGAGCCGCACGCGGCGCTCGGGAAGCTTGCGATGGAAGACCGGAGGCTGGCGGAGGCCGAGGAAGAATTTCGCCGCGCGCTGGAGCTCGAGCCGAACAATGCGCTGGCGATCGACTGGCAGGGCGACCTCATGGTGATCCGGGGCCGGCTCGACCTGGCGATCGCGGCCTACCGGCGGGCAGCGGAACTCGAGCCGCTCTCGCCCTACATCCTGTGGGATCTCGCGTGGGAATTGATGCACGTCCGCCGCTTCGATGAGGCGCTGGCTTTGGTGGAACGGGCGGAGGCGTTGACTCCCGCCGGCTCGGCCCGGCTCTCGTTGCGGCGCGCCCAGCTCCTGTTGGAACTCGGGCGCAAGGCCGAGGCAGAGATCGCACTGCGGGTCTACTTGGAGAGCTTCCGGACCGGCAGCAACTCGCAATTCGCCAATGAGGCCGTCTGGTGCCTGAAAGCGCTCGGCTCGCCCGCGGAGCGCGAACACTGGACAACGGTCCTGCTGCGGCAATATCCGGACAGCTTCGCCCGCGGGGCGATCCTGCTCATGCTGGGCCGGGAGGAGGAGGCCTATCGCTTGCTCGAGAAAACCCCGGCAATATTCATGCAGCAACTCTACTGGGCGCCCGCCTTCGATCCCGTGCGCGACACCCCTCGCTTTCAGCAACTCCTCGTGAAGCTCGGTTGCGCCGCCGAATACAAGGTCGCCCGCGAGACGCAGGCGCGGATGCTCAAGGAGCAGGAGGCGAAGAAATGAGCGAACCCGGCAAAGCGGTCTTCCTGAGCTATGCTTCGCAAGATGCCGAAGCGGCGAAGCGCATCTGCGACGCGCTCCGGGCCGCCGGCGTGGAGGTCTGGTTCGACCAAAGCGAACTGGTGGGTGGGGACCAGTGGGACGGGAAGATTCGCGGGCAGATTTCCTCGTGTGCGCTGTTCATGCCGATCATCTCGGCGAATACACAGGCGCGGCTGGAGGGATACTTCCGGCTGGAATGGAAACTCGCCGCGCAACGCACGCACACAATGGCGGACGAGAAGACCTTTTTGCTGCCGATCCTGATCGACGGGACCCGCGACGCCGACGCGAAGGTGCCGTCGGAGTTCAAATCTGTGCAATGGACGAAGCTACCCGGTGGCGAGACGCCGGTGGCGTTTTGTGCGCGGGTGAAGGCATTGTTGGACGGAGATGTAGGGCGGGATCTCCGAATCCCGCCGTCTTCGGACAAGGCGGGGTTCGGAGACCCCGCCCTACAACGAAACCGGCGCCTTGGACGCTGGTGGTGGGCCCTGCCGATCTTCGGCGTCACCATGGCGCTGATGCTCGTGATAAAAGAAAAGCGCGCAACGCCGGTTGCGCCCACCGCTCCGACGGTCACGCCGGCCAATCCTGCCGCGCCGATCTCCGAGGCCCGGCAGAAGGCGTGGAAGGCGCGGCAGCTCTTCGAGGCGGTCGATTCCACGAAAGACGACTACATGGCGGCGGAAGGGCTGCTGCAGAGTGCGGTGAAGTTGGACACGGCCGATGGATTGATCTGGGCCATCTATTCCCGGCTGAACACGGGTTACTCCATGCGCGGCTTTGATCGTTCCTCGGCGCGGACCGAGGACGCCCGCAGCCAGATGGAGCGCGCCATCCGCCTGGCGCCGGACGAGCCTGAGGTCTGGTTTGCCCGCGGCACCTACCTGCGGCGGATCGACGGCGATCGCGCCGACGCGGAGCAAGCCCTGCGCAAAGCCCTCGCGATGAATCCGGACGACACCCGCCCGTGGTTCGACCTGGCTTGGGCGATCGACAACCAGCAGCGGGATGAGGAGGTGATCGCGCTGCTCGAGAAATCGATCGATCCCAAGCGGCCGGGCAGCGACGCGCTCGCGCACTATAACGTATTCAACCTCCTGTTCGGCCACCGCCGTTTTGCCGAAGCGGACGCGATCATCCGGAAGGCGGTGGCGGAGCTGTCTTCCGCCAATTTCGTCACCGGCCTGATCCGCAGCGAACTCACCTGGAAAGGCGACCCGGCCGGTGCGCGCGCAGCCATTCGGCAATTGTCGCCGGAGCGCCTGAGGGAGCCGCGCTCCGTCGCGTTCGCCGCCTACGCGTATCTCGTGGCGCACGACCCGGCCGCCATGCTGGCGGCGTTGCAGCGGCTGCCCGCGGACTTCATCGAGGACACTTATTTCACCGGCCCGAAGGCTTATTGGGAAGGCTGGGCGCAGGCGCAGCTCGGCCGGACCGAAGCGGCCCGCTTGGCTTGGGAGAGTGCGCTGGCCGTGTGCCGGCGGGAAGGTGCGGGGCGAGGCGGGCGCGGTCTGTTCGTCGAGGCCGAGCTGCTGGCGCTCCTGGGTCGCGAAGCCGATGCCGTGCGGGCCCTCGCCGTCTACGAACAGGCCGGCGGTAAAGATACCCGTCTCTTCTCCTGGAACAATTCGCCCGCGAGGATCCATGCCCTGCTCGGCAAGGCGGACGAGGCGCTCCCGCTGCTGGAGGCGCTGCTTAAGCTCGATCGGGCGGTCTGGCCGCTTACGCCCGCCCTGCTGCGGGTGGATCCGCGCTGGGACAAGATCCGGAACGATCCGCGATTCCAGAGTCTGGCAACTCGCGATCAAGCCGCGACCGCTGCGACGGTGGCATCCTCCTCCGCCAAGGCTCCCGCCGTCGCTGAAGCTATGGCGGGCAAGACGGAGGACTCGTCTGGCAAGGCTTCGCGGCCAGACGAGAAGTCCGTTGCGGTGCTGGCGTTCGCGAACTTGAGCGAGGACAAGGCCAACGAGTATTTCTCCGACGGCATCAGCGAGGAACTGCTCAACGTGCTGGCCAAGGTGCCGGGGTTGAAGGTCTCGGCGCGGACCTCGGCGTTTTATTTCAAGGGGAAGGAAGTGCCCGTGCCCGAGATCGCGAAGCAGCTCGGCGTCGCTTACGTGGTCGAGGGCAGCGTGCGCAAGCAGGGGGAAAAGGTCCGCATCACCGCGCAGCTGATCAAGGCCGCCGACGGCTTCCATGTGTGGTCGGATACGTTCACGCGCGACCTGAAGGACATCTTCGCGGTACAGGACGAGATTGCCGGGCTGATCGCTAAAAACCTTGAGCTGAAAATGGGCCTCGGCTCCGCCCAAGCGCATCACAGCGTCGAGCCCGAGGCCCTCCGGTTGATGCTGGAAGGCCGCTATTTTCTCACCCTCCGCTCATCCGCCGGCTTCGATCGGGCGGATCGCGCCTTCACCGCAGCGTTGAAGATCGATCCCCTATTCGCCCAGGCCCAGGCCGGACTGGCCAGTACTACGGCGCTGCGCGGGCGCTACCGCCTGCTGGATGGCGTGGGCCAGGTCGCGGAGTTTGATCAGCTGGCCATCGCCCAGAGCCGTTTGGCATTGCAGATCGACCCGACGCTGGCCGAGCCTCACGCGACGCTGGGCTTTGTTTTCACCGATACATGGCAGCTGGCCGACGCGGAGAAGGAATTCCGGCTCGCCATTGGCGCGAACCCCAACTTCGCGACCGCCTACCACTGGCATTCCCACGTGCTCGCGGCGCAGGGCCGGTTGGACCTCGCGCTGCAGGAGATCGAAAGAGCCGAGGCGCTCGATCCAGTGTCCTTCATCATCCTATTCATCCGCGGTTTTTATCTCAGCGATGCCCGCCGCTATCCCGAGGCGCTCGCCACGCTCGACCGCGCCGCGGCCATCCGGGGTGAGACTTTCCTGCCCTTGGAAAGCGACCGGGCGCGGGTGTTGCTGGCCCTGGGTCGCACGACCGAGGCGCTGACGGCTGCCCGCAAAATCCTGCAGGACCCACGATTGATCAGCTCGGGCTGGTATGCGGCCGGCGAGGCGCTCTATGTGCTACATTCGGGCGGTGCCGCCGAGGAGGCCAACCGACTGGCCCCCGCCATACTGCAGGCCATGCCCGCGGGCAGCTATCAGCGCGGCTACGTGCTGTGCGCCATCGGACGCTTCTCCGAGGGCCTGCAGGCATTGGCGCACATTCCGGACATCGTGCGCAGCCGGCTCTATTGGCATCCGATGCTGGTGCCGGTCAGAGACACGCCGGAGTTCCGTCAGATGCTCGAGAATTTCAACCTGGTGGCGGAATACGAAGTTGCTCAGTCGACCCTCGCGCGAATGCAGCCGGAGCAGGCAGGGAAGGCAAAATAACGCTCAACGCCCAACTTTTAACGTTCAACGCTCAATGTCCCCTGTCTCTTCATTGTAGGAGCCTGCTTGCAGGCGATACGGCAAGTGCGAACGAGGAATCGCCTGCAAGCAGGCTCCTACATTTCCATGTCGCGGAAACCGAGCACCGGAGCCCGCAACCTTGAGCATTGGACGTTCAGTCCCGCAGGCGCGGGATTGAACATTCCGGCCGCCGGCCGGCCTACATCAGCGATTCGGCCATGACCCGGAGGCGCGGCCAGTGCAGCTCGGGGATGGCAGGGCCGAGGTGCTGGACGCACTCAGCGCCGAGGGCGGAGCCCAGCGCGCCGGAGGAGGCGAGGGACTTGCCGCGGAGGTGACCAAAGAGGAAGCCGCCCGCCCAGGCGTCGCCGGCGCCCGTGGTGTCGATGACGCGCTCGACCTTGACGGGCGCGATGCGGTGGAGCTCCGAGCCCCGGGCGACCCACGCGCCGTCCTTGCCGATCTTGACCGCGGCGATGCCGCCGAAATCAGCGAGCTGGCGGGCGTAGGCGTCGTAGCCTTGGTCCTTCTGGAAGAGGGCCTTCGCCTCGTCCTCATTGGCGAAGACGATGTCGATGCCCTGCTTCAACTGCGCGAGGATCCAATCGCGGGCGACGTTGACGACCTCGAAGGACGAAAGTTCCAGGCTGAGGGTGCAGCCGGCGGCGCGGGCGGAGTCGGCGACCTTCTGGGCGAGGGCGGGGTTGAAGAGCAGGTAGCCCTCGATGTGGGCGTGGCGGGCGCCGGCGAAATCGGCGGGCGAAATTTCATCGGGACTGAGCGTCATCGCGGCGGCGAGGTTGGTGCGCATGGTGCGCTGACCGTCGGGCGTCACCATGGACAGGCAGCGGCCGTTGGGCAGGGTGGCGCGCTTGAAGCGCGAGCCGTCGCCGCCGGCGGCCACGAAGTTGGCGCGGTAGTCGGCCGCGGTCTGGTCGGCGCCGATCTTGCCGAGGAAGGTCGTCTTCAGGCCGAGCTTGGTGGCGCCGAGCACGGCATTAGCGGCGGAACCCCCGGGGGTGACGGCGAACTGGACGTCGAGCTTGGCGATCAGCTTCGCCATGTCCTGGTCGTCCACGAGGACCATGCCGCCCTTTTCGCCGGCGACGTGCGTGCGCAGGAAGTCGTCGTTAACGTGGGCGAGGACATCCATGATCGGATTGCCGACGCCGATGAGGTCGAAGGAAGAGGAGGACATGGGTGCAGACAGAAAACCACGGAACCGACGGAGGGGAACCACTAATTTTGACACTAATGAACACTAATCCGGAACGAGACAGCAGAGTTAGCCACGAAAAACACGAGAAACACAAAAAGGGGAAGGGGTTTTGTTGCGAGGTGTAGTCCGCTGATTGCACCTTTGGAGGGCTCGCGTCCTCCGTTCGACAAGCTCAGGACCCCGAGCCGGTCGAGGGGCTGCGAGCCGGCCCGCAGAGACGCGGGCCCTCCATCCCCAAGTAGGCAGGATCGGGGATCCAGTCCTTCAGATTTCGTGCCTTTTCGTGTGTTTCGTGGGCACCATCCGCCTCACGTCACCGTCAGGCTCGTGGCGAGGATGGGCTCGTCGTCCACCTCGATGAGGATGGAATAGTCGCCGGGCTGGTCGAAGCGGAGGTTGCGGAGCTCGTTGATCAGGTTGATGCGGTGGAGGGGGGACTGAGATTCGAATTCACGGTGCAGGAGCTCCACGGGATTGGTCGGATCGAGGCCCATCGACATCCGGATCTTGTGGGTGCCCGGCTGGGCGTCGGTCAGGGTCAGGAACCACACCATGTAGGGGTGCATGACCGGAAAGGAGCGGGCCTTGATGTTGGAGAACACGCCGAGGATGGTGTGCTTGCCGGAGGCGGGGTCGATGTGGACGCCGTCGCAGGTGATCCAGGCCAACAGGGAGGGTTTGGAAGGCACGCGGCGACGATTACGGCGCAAGTAACAAGTTCCAAGTGCCAAGTGTCAGGAAGGAGGGGTTCCGGATCCGATGCCTGTTACTTGGTGCCTGTTTCATGGAGGCTTTCTCAAAGAAGTTACACCCCAACTGTCATTGCGAGGAGTGAAACGACGAAGCAATCCAGCTGGATCGCCACGGCGCGCTTCGCGCACCTCGCGATGACAAAAAGGGCAACTTCTTCGGGTAATTCTCAGTAAGACCCTTGGTATACAGGGGAGGTGAACCGCTAATGGGATTTCACTAAAGGTGAAATCCACGGCTACCGCTCCGGCTAATCGCCTGCGCCGGCAGGTTTGGGGTCTGCTTATCGCAGACTTTCCCTGCCCGCGATTAGCGGGCCCCCGGAACCAATCGTGTAGGCGATCAGCCGGAGCCGCTGGCTCAAAATTTCGCCGTTGGCGAAATTCCATTAGCGGTGACCCTGCCCCTGGCCCGTAGCGGCATGACTGCCGGGGTTGGGGAGAACGGCGCGCATAGAGCGCCGCTACAGCAAAGAGATTTCAGAGCGGGAAATGGCTTATGTGAACCTTTTTCTTGTGTATGGAAATCGCGCCGGTTTTAACCGCTGCCGATGAAGTATATTTTCGTCACGGGCGGGGTGGTATCTTCCTTGGGCAAAGGGCTCACGGCGGGTGCGCTCGGCGCCCTGCTCGAGATGCGGGGCCTCTCCGTGCGCATCCAGAAATTCGACCCCTACCTCAACGTCGATCCGGGCACGATGAGCCCGTTCCAGCACGGCGAAGTCTACGTTCTCGATGATGGCGCGGAGACCGACCTCGACCTCGGCCACTACGAGCGCTTCACCTCGGGCAAGCTCTCGCGGGCCAACAGCCTTTCCTCTGGCCAGATCTACGAGGCCGTGATCGCCAAGGAGCGGCGCGGCGACTACCTCGGCAAGACCGTGCAGGTGATCCCGCACGTCACCAACGAGATCAAGTCACGCATCCACCAAGGCGGCAAGGGCGTCGACGTCCTCATCACCGAGATCGGCGGCACTACCGGCGACATCGAGGGCCTGCCATTCCTCGAGGCCTTGCGGCAGTTCGCGCTCGAGGTCGGCCCGAAGGAATGCGTCTTCATCCACGTCACGCTCGTGCCGTTCCTCAGCGCCGCCGGTGAGTTGAAGACCAAGCCCACGCAACAGAGCGTGGCCAAGCTGCGCGAGATCGGCATCCAGCCGCATATGCTCGTCTGCCGCTGCGAAAAGCCGCTCACGCTCGACATGCGCGAAAAGCTCTCGATGTTCTGCAACGTGCCCGTGAAGGCCGTGTTCGCCGCCGAGGACGTCGAGTCTTCGATCTACGAGCTGCCGATCATGCTGCAGAAGCAGGGCATGGACCAGTATGTCTGTGAGCTGCTCGGCGTGAAGACCCGGCCGAATCCGAAAAACATCTGGGCCGACATCGTCCACCGCATCAAGTCGCCGAAGCACACGGTCAACATCGGCGTCGTGGGTAAATACATCGAGCTCCAGGACGCCTACAAGTCGGTCTACGAGTCGCTGGCCCATGCCGGCATCGCCAACCACGCCAAGGTCAATGTGGTGCGAGTCGATGCCGAGGACCTGGAGACAAAGGCCGGCCTCGCGCAACTGAAGAAGCTCGACGGCATTCTCGTACCCGGCGGCTTCGGCGACCGCGGCATCGAGGGCAAGATCGCCGCCGCCGGCTACGCCCGGAAGCACAACATTCCCTACTACGGCCTGTGCCTCGGCCTGCAGGTCGCGATGATCGAGTTTGCCCGCAACGTGCTTGGCCTGAAGAAGGCCAACTCGATGGAGATCGACCCGAAGACTACCGAGCCGGTGATCGCCCTCATGGACGAGCAGCGCAACGTCGTCCAGAAGGGCGGCACGATGCGCCTCGGCGCGTACGAAACCAAGCTCAAGCCCGGCACGCTGGCCCGCCGCGCGTACGGGGTGGACAGCGTCTCCGAGCGCCACCGCCACCGCTACGAGGTGAACAACGACTACATCGCGCGCTTCGAGAAGGCCGGCATGATTATCTCCGGGTGGAACCCCAAGCGCGGCCTGGTCGAGATCGGCGAGCTGAAAGGCCATCCCTGGTTCCTCGGTGTGCAGTGCCATCCCGAGTTCCAGTCCAAGCCCAACCAGGCGCACCCGCTCTTCGCCGCCTTCATCGCCGCGGCGATCAAGCGGAAGAAAAAAGACTGAAAGACTGAAAAGCTGAAGGGCTGAAGCACGAGCCATCCTATCCGACAAAATTCCTATCCGGGATTTCAGCCTTTCAGTCCTCCAGCTCTTCAGCCCTTTTTCCACCCATGCTCTTCGATCCCAAACGCCTCCTCCTCATCGCCGGACCGTGCTCGCTGGAGAATGAAACGGTCTGCCGCGCCGTGGCGGAGTCGCTGACCAAGCTGGCGAAGAAGCACCGCGAGTTGAACATCGTGTTCAAGGGTTCGTTCGACAAAGCTAACCGGACCTCGCTCGGTGGACGCGGCACGGGCATAAAGGAAGGGCTGCGGCTCCTCACGCTGATTAAGAAAGATTACGGTTTTCCCGTCCTGACTGACATCCATGAGCGGCAACAGGCCGCGGAGGTGGGCAAGGTGTGCGATGTGCTGCAGATCCCCGCGTTCATGTGCCGCCAGACGGACCTTCTGCTCGCCGCCGCCAAGACGGGCCGCGTCGTCAACGTGAAGAAGGGCCAGTTTCTCTCGCCGGCGGAGATGCAATTTGTCGTGAGCAAGCTCAAGCAAGGGAAGGCCGCCGAGATCTGGCAGACGGAGCGTGGCACGACCTTCGGCTACCAGAACCTTGTCGTGGACATGCGCAGCTTTGCGCTGATGAAGGCGCTCGGTTGTCCCGCGATCTTCGACGCCACGCACAGCGTGCAGCTGCCTGGCGCCGCCGGCGGCAAGAGCGGCGGCCAGCGTGAATTCGTGCCGCCGCTCGCCAAGGCCGCTCTCGCCGCGGGCGCCGACGGTCTTTTTCTCGAGACGCATCCGGACCCGGCCAAGGCGATCTCCGATGCCGCCAGCCAGATCCCGCTTGCCGAGCTGCCCGCGCTGATCGCGACTTGCGTGGCGGTGTGGAAGGCGGTCCGGAACTGAGTTGCCTCGCGCAAAGGGCGCAAAGGTGGGAAGGGCTGTCAGGGAATAATCGTTCTCATTCTCGTAATCTTTTTCGTTCTCGGTTGGTGCCGGAGAGAAGGAGAACGAGTAAGAGAATGAGAACGATTTAGGAGCGGTAGGGCGCGGACTCCGTTCCGCGCCGATGCGCGGCGGTGAAGGGACTCAACGCCCTACCTTACGAACCCAGCTCGTTACTCAGGATGCTCAGCGCGTAGATCGCGGCCGTGTCGCTGCGGAGCACGAGTGGACCCAGGGTCACGGGCACGAACCCGGCCATGACGGCCGCGGTCATTTCCGACGGGGAGAAATCGCCCTCTGGTCCGATGAGCCACACTGCTTGCAGGGGAGCGTTCTGCCGTACGGCAGAATGCTTTTGCGAAAACGTGGCGAGCGCTTTCTTCAGCGTCGTCGTGCCGGCGTGCAGGCTGGCGACGACCTTGAGGTCGTACTCTTTCGCGGCAGCGAGGAAGGCGGCAAAAGTCTGAATCGGCGTGATCTCGGGCAGCCACGGGTTGCCGCATTGCTTGGCGGCCTCGATGGCGGTGGTGCGCCACTTCTCGACCTTCTTGTCCGCGCGGTCGCCGTCGAGATGCACCTGGGTGCGCTCGCTGAGCAGCGGAATGATGCGGGCGGCGCCGACCTCGGTGGCCTGGCGGACGATGTCGTCCATTGTCGAGCCCTTGGGCAGAGCTTGGGCGAGGGCGATCGAGAATCTCCGGGTGGCGTAAGGGCGGGTTTCCTTCACGCGGAGCACGGCGGCGCTCTTGCTGGGGTCGGTGCACTCGGTCAGCCACTCGCGTCCGTGACCGTCGAAGACGACGACCGGATCGCCCCGGCCGCAGCGGTTCACCGTGACGAGGTGGTGGCTTTCGTCCGGCCCAAGCCGGATTTCCGCCGCACCGGCGGAAACATCAGGGGAATACGCGCGGAAGTCGGGCATGATGGGAAGCTGAAGGCCGGAGCCATGCGGAGCAAGGCAGTGATTGGCCACAAAAAGGCACAAGAATCCGACGGCGAATGGAGTGGGCAAGGCGCCTACAGGCGCGCGGAACATGTTCAGTAGCGGACCGAACCATTTTTGTGCCTCTTTGTGGCAAAACGGTACGGTTGAATCGGGTTAGGTTTTCGGCTGCCGGAACACGAACAGGTGGTTCAGGCCGAGTTGGAAAGTCTCATGGGCCTCGAGTTGCAGGCCGGCGGCTTCGAAGATGGCGCGGGTGTCCTCCGGCTTGAACCCATGGTGTTCCTCCAGGCTCATGCCATCGGCGAGACCGAGGCGCACCAAGGTGTGTACGATGTCGTCCACGCGCGGCGAGGGCACGGTCATGATGAGCCGGCCGCCGACAGCCAGCAGCCGGCGGGCCTCGCGGGCGAGGGGGGCCTTGTCCCGGATGTGTTCTAGTGTCGCGAGCAAGATGATGGCGTCGAAGGAGAGGTCGGGAAAATCCACAGGTTCGGCAAACGGCCGGGCGATGATCCGGTAGCCGGTGGAATCGCGTGGGGTGGCGAGGGGATCGAGCCCGGCGCTGGGACCGATCGCCGCCCCGAGTCTCCCGAGAAATTCGCCCTGATGGCAGCCGATGTCGAGGACGCGGGCGCCGGGTTTCAGCCATGCCCGGACCTTGCGCTCGCGCTGGGATTGGAGGAAGCGGTCGACGGCTTTCATCGGGGAGTGCGGCAAGCTGAACAAGCCCCGGAGGAGTTGGCCACAAAAAGCACAAAAAATACGGAGGAACTTTGCCACGGATTGCACAGATGAACACGGATTAATGGAGTTCAGATCCGGTATTGATCCGTGTCATCCTTGGTCAAACGGTTTGGGCCAGCGCTCGACATCCTGATCAAGGCAGGGTTGGCCACAAAAAGTCACAAGAATCCGACGGCGAGTGAAGCTCTCAAGGCGCCTATAGGCGCGCGGAACTCTCAATCCAGCAGGGCGAACCATTTTTGTGCCTCTTTGTGGCCAAAACCTCCGGTCGGTAAATCGGGGTGGACTTTGCCGGGGTGGCGGCTTTGTTTCACCGCCGCAGTGCGCCCGGGTGGCGGAATTGGCAGACGCAGTGGACTCAAAATCCACCGACCTCTAAAGTCTTGTGGGTTCGACCCCCACCCCGGGCACCAAATCAGAATTTCAGGTAACTCTTCGGAACGATGGAGTTACTGAGTGTATCATAGAAGCAATAAACTCCCAATTCGTGGTGAAATCGCGAAATCGCGAGATGCTTGGACAATTTGATGAAGATAGCGACTCGGCTATACTCTGCACTGTCTGGTGTGAGAAACGGGTCACTCCGTTTTAAAGTCGTACGTCTTTCCCGGGCGTCCTGCGCCCTTCAAGATCAGGAAAAGAAGTCCTTGGTCGATCTTCGAGATTCTATCCTGTAATTCCATTAATAACGGTTACCACGCTCGCTACCTGCTTGTCACGAAAGCAATTACTACGAACTGCCTTTGTTTCCGGGGCGGGCTGAATAGGCCCGCCGGATGATTATGGGGACCTGAAATCAGGTGGTCGTTGGGCAGTGGCCGCAGTGCAATGGTTACGAAGAGTTGAATTCGCCCGGCAAAGGGCAGCCCCACGCAATCACCTTACGGGCCATATCAGGAGAGAGCCCTAGCCAACCTCGGTCCACTGCCCACGGTCGTTCCATCGTTCATCTCCACGAGCACGAAGCCTTCATTTATGTCGGGCGCGCGTTCACTGACTGATAACCAACACATGGGAATCACCGTTAAGCCCGTTGGCCTGGCCTTGTTCATTCTGACGTGCTGGCTCTGCGAAAATACGCCTGAGATAGAAATCCTCAAAAAATTTGGCTGGCACTTAGTCTAATACGGGGGTGGCTTGGTATTCCTTGTATTCGCCAGTGTCGCCCGACGAGAGAACGAGTTATCGTGGGATATAATAAGGAAATCCCCAGAGAAATTATGGTCTCCGGGGATTTCTTATCGGTTTAATCGTTCTTCAACGACGCCATGAACGATTCCCTAAATAGATTGCACCTGCCAATCCGCTGCATGCTCGACTCAGCTAGGTGGTTGAATCGTAAGGGATCGCTTTCGATTCCGAAGTCCTGATCGCCCATTTTCCGACGATGCATGACCGTTGCAATCCAACCTTTCAACTCCTCCAGTGTTTCCTGTTTGCGGAGCAAGTAGCAGAGTTCGTAGTCAAACTTTCCTGTTCGGTTGAGGTCGGCCAGGAGTTTTCCAAGATTCTCGGATTTGCTGGGAAGCTGCAATCCGGCTACCTTGAAATCCATCTCCGCTTCGGTCGGAATGGAAACAGAGTCGGTGGAGATGGTATCTGCCTGCTTCCGCTTCTTGCCCCCGCTTGAACCGGCAACATTGAGGCGAACCGGCTTCATGCGGTTAATGTTATCGAAGCTCTCGGACACGCGTCTAATCCGCTGATGGGTCCTATACAACCGAATGAGCTTTTTTATCTGCCCGTCGAGATCCTTGATTGTGTACATAACAATACTTACGCCCCGCCTTAGTTGGTCCACGTCTTCCGAGGATAAAAAAGCGATGCGCCCGTGAAGACGCATCGCGCTGGTGCTAGAGGCTTGGATTAGAACGGAACCCCCTCGCCAACACACTCGACCCTGGGCTTCATGTGGCATTCGTGCTCACCATTAGGAAGGGCGAATGAGCTTTCTGGCTGACACAACGCCTTGTGAGATGCAATGAACTGCCGAATGTATTGAGGCACAGGTCCTCGGGATTCGGTTTCATTTGCACTATATATCACGCGGCAACAGCCGTTCGGGTGGATTTCTATCTGAGTCCACTCCATATCATCAGTTGATGCCGTGGTCACGAGCACTGAGGTTTGGAGACGCTTGGCGAGCGCTACATATACCGCTAAGGGAATGCCGTTGAGGGTGTAGAACTTAAGATTGTTATCTCGTATCTTCCCGTCGAACGTGAAGGGGCGCGATCCCCAGTGCTCGCCTCTCCAGATCATCAGTTGCTCACCATGCAATCCGCGGGGAGAAGGCAAAATCGCTTGGTAACTGAGGTCGTAGGAACCCGGCTCAAAGTATTTCTTGAGAGCGGTCTTGATGTTCCGATCGGATCTGGAAAACCCGATCGTTGTATTGATTTGGTGAGACATTTAACGGGCCTCCTTAATGTTCGGGTTTCCGTTGCCGCCTCGGTGTTCGAAAGAACACGGCATCTCCTTTTCATTTATTGAAGAAGGTCTTTCCTTGAAATTATCGATCTTACGAAGGATCTCCTCATTCTTGGCGCGCAGTTTTGAAATACCGGTACCGGTATGGAACCCCGCACCCGTAGGTGAAGGATTGGTTGATGTGTTGGGTTTGTTTTTATGTTTCTTATGCATAAGAAACCATTTTCGTATATCTCTCGGAAAAGTATATATGTGCGGGCCAGATTTCTTAAGAAATCTCGAACTGTAATCCACTGACATGCTCGCCCTGGTGATCACACCCAATGCATTCAGCGGGAGCGTACTTGATGAATGGTCAGCTACGTTTGATTAAACCGGTCGAGTAGTAGAACGCTTTGAAGGCTCTACGATACTCTTTTTTACAAAGGTATGAGCAGGCACCCATTGAATTGGTTACCGGAGAGATATCCATATCACCGAGACAGGGGTCTCCGGTTTCTTGGGCCAGATCAAAGAGAAATGCGTTCAAGATAGACTTGATGGTTTCAAACTCAGGAATCGAAACGGACTCTGAGGTCTTTTCGAAGGAGATCAGGAAATGACCATGAGGTCGGTTACCGTAACCATATTCAGTGGTAGCAATCCATATAAGGTCTTTACCTCTTATTTTTAATGCGATTCGGAATCTATTCATCAGCTTCCGGATTACTTCTTCTCTGGCTGTCTCTCCTCTATCGTTATCAGACCGGAGGCGTAACGGGCCAAAATTAATAGTCCCGGCTATTTGATATTGGTGGGTTACGAGACCCACAGCTTCGGGGTGGATGTGGTTACTCTTAACGAGGAATTCCACGTCCTCCCGATCTCTGATCTTTTCGTACGACAACCGGTCTTTCTCTTGGGATTTATCACGAATAAATAGGTGTTCAGTACGATCAAGACCATCCAACAGGACGTCCATTTGGACCTTACAGGGCTCGTCAGATAGTATCTGACTAATGGTATTTAAATAATCGCGGTAAACCATAATGGGTATATATATAGACAATATTATAGATTATAACCTTTGTGATTTAAGGTTGTTGAGAGGGTATGGAGGTGGGAAGGGCCTGAAACCACAAAGGCGGTTGGAGGATTGCTATATAATTACATGTCTCCTCGAAAAATCTACGAGGGGTGGCCGATTATTTTCTGTGAGTCTGTAAATTGGAAACCATGACCCAGCCAGAGGTGGTGATTCCGGTCCTTGATTGGCGAGTAGAACTCAAGGTAGCGACCAGATCGGTTACTCCATACCTCTGATTTGGAGTAGTGGCGGGGGGCCTTCCCATCTACTCCCGCCGGATTGCCTGTTTCTCTTGGGTTTAACAGGTTCTCTTCACCAATCAGTAGGAAGACGTAGATGAAGCGAGAGACTGGGAGAAATCAGCGCAATCAATGCGGTTTACTTGGTTCAACCACTTAATCCACGCACGTCCAGAGCTTGCAGCCTTGGCAATACCCTTCTCACCAAATATCGGAGCTTGTGGGAAGATCAGAGGAACTCTCGCGGCAATCGATGAATTGACGTTGAAATATCACTTCTCGGCTAGCGAGCGTAACGCCTTCCTTATCGCATTAAATCCCTCTTCGTTTTGGGCTCCTAATTCGCTTTCCCATTTCTCCTTTTCAATTCTCTGGTACTCAATCCCGTCTCCGTTGATTTCATACCTGATCACAATATGCCCGCTCGGCAATATTTCGACAAAAGTACTGCGCTCGAGATCCCCAAGACTGGAGGTAGTCTGAAGTGGACCCCGAAAGTTGGACAGCGGGGGACGGTTCCACTAAACAAAAAAGGAATTGTTACCCATGTCCAACAAACGACGCCAGCATAGTGCCGCGCTGAAGGCCCAGGTCGGGCTGGAAGCGCTCAAGAACATCGA
>JANYDW010000071.1 GCA_025363455.1 Oleiharenicola sp.
TCGCTGATCCCGCCTTCGTTCGAACATGGTATCGCATTCGAGGCGGGATCAGCGATCCCGCCCTACAGCAAAGGTGGAATGCCCTCAAAAAACGCGCGAAGAATGTGAAGGACTTGAGCGGGTTGAGGTGTTATGCCTTTAACGCATAAATCCTATCCCTGCCGCGCATGCACACTCCCCCCGACCCGCTTGATCCCCTGCTCGATCGTTGGTCCGAGACCCCCGATCCCTCCTCCCGCCTCTCCGCCAATGTCTGGCAGCGCATTGCCCTGGGCGAGCGCGAGTCCGCCAGCCCCCGCAGCTGGTGGGCCCTGGTTGAGGCCTGGTTAGGCCGCCCGGCCTTCGCCGTCGGCTTTGTCGCCGCCTGCGCCCTGGTCGGCCTGTTCATGGCCGAACTGCGAGTGAGCCACCTGCAGCGCGAGCGCAATGCGCAGCTCGCCCGCAGCTATCTGCTGCTCATCGATCCCCTCCTCAACACGCCGCCGGGCGATCGCCGCTCATGAGACGCCTCCTGCTCACCCTCGCCTTGGGCCTGGCCGCTGGACTCGGCACGCATCTCGCATATTTCCGGTATCACGAGCCGGCCGCGACCGACACGCTGGAAGGCCAGCTCGCCTGGATGAAGACCGAGCTCAAGCTGACGGACGCTCAGTTTACCCGCATCCAGGAACTGCACCGCGCCTCGCACCCGCGGCTGCGCGCCATGGCCGAGCAGGTCGCGCAGATGCAGACCGAGTTCGGCGAATTCGAACGCACCCGCCGCGCGACCGACCGCGTGGATTTTCTGGAGTTCTCCCGGTTCGTCGAATCACGTCGCAACCTGAACCGCGAGTGCCTCGACTCCACCCGCCAGCTCGTCCTCGCCTCGGCCGAGGTCATGACGCCCGACCAACGTCAGCACTACATCCGCCTGGTCGAGCCACTCGTGGGCTCCTTGCTCAACTAAAGCGCCCGCCCCGCGCTCCGTGTCCAACGACCCCGCCACTGATCTGGCCTGCCTGCAGGCCCTGCAACAAGGCGAGGCAGCCGCGCTCAACCGCCTGATCGCCCGCTGGCAGCGGCCGTTGCACAGCTTCGCCTATCGCTACTGCCAGAACCGCGCGGACGCGGAGGATCTCGTCGCCCAGACCTTTGTCCGGCTCTACCAGCAGCGCCTGCGGCTGCGACCGGACACCAGGCTGAGCGCCTGGCTCTTCACCACGCTGACCAATTTCTGCCACAACCATCACCGCTGGAAACGCCGTCATCCCACCACGGCGCTGGACGCGCCCGCCGGCGGTGCGGCCGGGGAGTCCCCCCGCGGTTCGGCGCAAGACAACCTCGCCGCGGAACAACTGGCGCCCGATGAAAGCTTGGAGCAGGATGAATCGCTCGCCGCAGTGCGCGCCGCGATCGACCGCCTGCCCCACGACCTGAAAGTCACCCTGCTGCTCCACCATTACGACCGGCTTTCCTACCGGGAGATCGGGCAGATCACCGGCTGCTCCGAACGCGGGATCGAGACCCGTCTCTACCGCGCCCGCCAACAGTTGCGCGGGCTGCTAACGGGGTTGATCAACCAACCGGCCCCGCGCTAGGGTTCGGCTTTAAATAGCTTGTCATCGCGAGGCCCGCCATGGCGGGCCGTGGCGATAAGGCGTTTCGACTGGCTCAAGGTCCCGAGCCTGTCGAGGGACTGGATTGCTTCGTCGTCCCGGGCGGGACTCCTCGCAATACATTTTGACGGTTTACGCTCCTCGCTGCCCGTCCCGGCCGCAAACGCCAGCCCAACCCCGCTCACTTCTTCGGGAGGAAGGTAAATGGCTGCTCCGCGTAAACGAGCACCGGACGGCCCTTGCGCAGCGGCGGGTTGAAACGCCATTGCTCCACTGCCACCACGGCGGCGGCGGCGTAAAGATCGTCGGCCGAACTCCGGTCCACCGCCGGCATGCGCGTCCGGCCTTCCTCGTCGATGAAAAATCCGACAGTAACCTTGTGCGTCCGGTCATCGCCCTTGGCCACCGGATCCATCAGCTTTTGGACGGGCGTAGGGATCTGGTCCAGTTCGCGGAGCCGGCAGGGCGCGTAGACGTAGCTATCACCAAAGCTGTTCAGCAACATCCGCCCGTCCAGGGCTCCCGGCAGGCTCTGGACGACCACCCCTTTATTGCGAAATTCGAAGTGCACCTCGGCGCGGGATGAACGTGGCTCGCCGCGCACCAGTGCCGGCTGATATTTCCAGCGCTTGATGGCCGCCACCGCACTGTTGGCAAAATCCTGGTGGGTATAGCCCGTGACCAGGTAGTCGGTCAGCTTGCCCTGCTCATCGACGCTGATGACAATCCGCACTTCGCCGGAATGAACCCCACCGTAGAGCATGCTCGATGGGTATGTCAGCACGCCCACCTGCTCCATGGCGATGCCGGCATTCTCGCCGGGTCGCTCCAAGGCCGGGGCGCTGCTTGCCGCCAGCAGGCACAAGATCGCTACGAAAAGGTAATGAGAGACACAGGACTTTTTCATCAAGTTGACAGGTATAACACCATTTATGGCCGTATCCCTTCGACCAACTGAAGGCAATCACGGGCCCAAGTCTTTGAGCCCGGGTGGCCGGACCCGTCCGCCGGACCCGCGGATGTCCTTTAACGCTCAAGGTTTACTTTCCCTATAAGCTGGCTAGTTTCAGCCGATGGAAAAACGAGCGCTTGGAAAAAACGGCCCCCTCGTCCCCGCCCTCGGCCTCGGCTGCATGGGCATGTCGGATTTCTACGGCCCGCGCGACGAGGCCCAGTCGCTCGCCACGTTGAACCATGCGCTCGACCGGGGGATCAACCACCTCGACACGGCCGATATGTATGGCTACGGCGACAACGAGATCCTGCTCGGCAAGCTCCTCAAGGCCCGTCGCCCGGATGTCTTTCTCGCCACGAAGTTCGGCTTCATTCGTGACCGGGCCGACCCGCACAAGCGCGTGGTCAGCGGCAAGGCCGACTACGTCCGTGCCGCGTGCGATGCCAGCCTCAAGCGCCTCGGGATCGACGTCATTGACCTTTATTACGCCCACCGGATCGACGCCAACACCCCGATCGAGGAGACGGTCGGCGCCATGGCGGACTTGGTGAAGGCCGGCAAGGTGCGCCACCTCGGCCTGTGCGAAGCCGGCCCCACCAGCCTGCGGCGCGCCTCGGCCGTCCATCCGATCGCCGCGCTGCAAAGCGAGTATTCCCTCTGGTCGCGCGACGTGGAGGGCAAGGTCCTCGACGCCTGCCGCGAGCTCGGCATCGCCTTCGTGCCGTATAGCCCGCTCGGTCGCGGCTTTCTCACCGGGCAGTTCAAAACCATCAACGATTTCGCCCCCGACGACCAGCGGCGCAGCCAGCCGCGGTTCCAGGGCGAGAACTTCGCCCGCAACCTCGCCCTCGTGGCCCGCATCCAAGCCATGGCCGCGCGCAAAGGCTGCACGGCCAGCCAGCTCGCCCTCGCGTGGGTGCTGGCGCAGGGCCCCGACATCATCCCGATCCCCGGCACGCGCCGCATCACGAACTTTGATGAGAACCTCGGCGCGCTCGACGTGAAACTCTCCGCCGGCGACCTCGCCGAGATCGAGACGGTTTTCCCCGCGTCCGCCGTCGCGGGGACCCGCTACCCGGAACAGATGATGGCATTGCTCGATACGCGGAAATGAAACGGAAACAATATTCACCCCGGCGTCATCTTGAACCCGCGTCCGCGGGAGAAGCATCCACTCCGGCGAATGTGGCGAGCGCCGACCTTCGGGGATCCTTCTCCCGCGTCCGCGGGATCAGGATGACGGTTGCGTGGATGGGCCTGATTCTGGGCTCACTCCACGCAGCAGAACCTGTCCGTGACATCACCTTCGCCCGCATCGGAGATACCGAGCTGAAGCTCGATCTCTACCGGCCCGACCGGCCGGCCACCGGACTGATCGTGTGGGTGCATGGCGGAGCCTGGCGCGGTGGCTCGCGCGAATCGGTAGACCTCAAGGCCCTGACCGCCTTCGGCTGGGCTGTGGCAAGCGTGGATTATCGCCTCTCCACCGTCGCCCGGTTCCCCGCGCAGATTCATGATATCAAGGCCGCGATCCGTTTCCTTCGCACCCACGCCGCCGACTATGGCTATCCCGCGAACAAGTTCATCATCGCGGGCTCCTCGGCCGGTGGACACCTCGCCGCCCTCGTCGGGGTGACCAACGGACACCGGGAGCTGGAAGGCTCGGTGGGGGAAAACCCCGGCATTTCCTCCGATGTCCAGGCCATCGTCGACCTTTATGGCGCGAGTGACCTGACGACCATCCTCGCCCAGTCCACGCCCCATGGCCTGAGCATGCGGGTGCCGGCCCTCGACCTGTTGCTGGGAGCCCAACCCGACAAGGTTCCGGAACTGGCCCGGCTCGCGAGCCCGGTCTTCCAGCTCGATGCGCATGATCCCCCGCTTTTCCTCATGCATGGCGACCAGGACCCGCAAATGCCGATCGCCCAGTCAAACGAACTGGCGGCCGCCTACCAGAAACTCAATCTGCCTCTGCAGTTCAAGGTGCAGCCCGGCTCCGGTCACGGCGGGCCGGCTTTCACGTCCGACGAGAGTCTGCACCTCATGGACACCTTCCTGCGCACCCACCTCGCTCACTAGGGTTGCGTCACTCCTTCACGGTCAACTTCGATGTGACCCCGGTCACACCCTTGGTCTGTTGCGCGATTTCGACGGCCCGGGTGACAAGTTTGGGCGAGGCAGCACTACCCGTGAGCAGCACCTGCCCGTTGGTGCACTCGACTCCAATGGCCAGCACGGAGAAACCAGGTTCCATGACATACTTTCCCTTGATGAGCGCGATGATGCCGGCGTCGCCCATGTATTCACCCACCCCCTTCGCGGAAGCCGTGGCCTGTTGTTTCGCCCCCGCGGCGACCTCTTGGGTGCGCTGGGCAAAGGTGGGCTCGTACACCCGCTGGTAATAACGCCAGCCAAGCGCACCGATCAGGATACCGAGCAAGAGAATGAGGAGGAATTTTTTCATGACAGAAAGCCTCTGCTGCCTGCCACACGACAGCCTCGGACTCGCGGAGTTCATGCGTCGATCCATGCCAGAATCTTCACGGGCTTTATTCAAAGATTTTTCGCAGAACCTTCTGCGCCGAAACGCGTCAGGATAGGTATGACTGAAATGCCGGCCCAAACCACGCATGCCATGCCAGATCATCCAGCGAAAGCCGCCGCCGGGCGACTGGTGAATGTGCTCTACGCCGAGGACATGAAGGAACTCCGCGACCTCATGCACCATGTCCTAGGCCGGGAAGGTTATTCGCTCGAGACCTGTCTCAACGGCCGCCTTGCCCTTGACCGGCTGGCGCTCGCCCTCGCGGCCTATGATCTGCTGATCACCGACCATCACATGCCGATAATGAACGGCCTGGAACTCATACGGGCGGTGCGTCGCCTGGCCTTCCCGGGCAAGATAATCGTTTTCAGCTCCGAGCTCAGTCCGTCGGTACGAGACGAATATCTCGCGCTTCAGGTGGATCGGGTGCTCGAAAAGCCGATCCGGCCCGCCACGTTGCGCGAGCTCTTGGCGGAGATGTTTCCGGCTTCACCGTCCATGGCCAAGGCTTGATGAGGGACGGCCGGAGGCAGGCTTTATGACACTTGCCTTGTCTGGGGGTAGGATTTTTCCTGAAGCAAAAATAAATCCCCCATGACTTCCTCCCGTCGCCCTGCCCTGATCCTATTCACCGTTCTGACCATGGTTACGCTCCTCCCGCGTGCCCTCGCTGCCGAGCCGCCGGCTCTCCCTGCCGTGTCCGCCTCAAATCCGTTGCTCTCCCCGAGCGCCCTGCCCTACCACCTGCAGCCCTTTGCGCAGATCAAGGACGAGCATTTCCTCCCCGCCTTCGAGCTCGGCATGGCCGAGAACCTCAAGGAAGTCGCGACCATCGCCGCCAATCCCGCCGCCCCCACTCTCGATAACACGATCATAGCACTCGAGCGCAGCGGCGAGATGCTCGATCGCACCAGCATGGCCTTCGCCATCCTGACCGGCTCCCTCACCAACCCCACCCTCGACAAGCTCGACAGCGACCTGTCACCGCGCCTCGCGGCCCACAACGACGCGATCCTCCTCAACCACGCCCTGTTCGAGCGGGTGAAGAACCTCTACGACCGGCGCCAGTCCCTCGGCCTCGACGCCGAGTCGGCCCGGCTGCTGGAGCGTTACTACAAGGACTTCGTCCGCGCCGGGGCCCTTCTCTCCGAGGCCGACAAGACCGTCCTCAAGGCCATGAATGCCGAGCTCGCGTCACTCTCCACCCAGTTCAAGCAGAACCTGCAGAAGGAAACCAACGCGGACGCCGTGGTTGTCGACACACGCGCGGAGCTCGCCGGCCTTTCCGACGGCGCCATCACCGCGGCCGCCACTGCCGCCAAAGCTGCCGGTCACGAGGGCAAGTTCCTGATCCGCCTGACCAACACCACCGGCCAGCCACCGCTCGCCTCGCTCACGAACCGCGCCCTGCGCGAGAAGATCATGGCCGCGTCACTCGCCCGCGGCAGCCACGGTGGCGAGACCGACAATCGCACCGTCATCACCAGCATCGCCAAGGTGCGCGCCGAGCGCGCCGCCCTCCTCGGCTACGCCAACCACGCCGCCTTCCAGCTGGAGGAGCAAACCGCCCGCTCCGTCGACAACGTCAACCGCATGCTTGCCCAGCTTGCCCCGCCCGCCGTGGCGAACGCCCGCCGCGAGGCGGCCGACATGCAGGCGATCATCGACTCCACCGGCGGCGGATACCAGCTCGCCGCCTGTGACTGGGAACTCAACTCCGAGAAGGTCCGGCTCGCCCGCTACGCGTTCGACGAAAACGAGCTCAAGCCCTACTACGAGCTGAAGCATGTCCTGGAGGACGGGGTGTTTTATGCCGCCACCCGCCTTTACGGTCTCACGTTCAAGCCGCGCCCCGATCTCAAGGGCTACAGCCCCGACATGGTGGTCTATGAAGTCTTCAATGAAGACGGCACTGCTCTCGCGCTCTTCCTGGGCGATTACTATGCCCGGCCCAATAAGCGCGGCGGCGCCTGGATGAACGCCTACGTCCCCCAGAACGGCCTCACCGGTGACAAGCCCGTCGTCGCAAACCACCTGAACATCCCCAAGCCCCCTGACGGCCAGCCGACGCTCCTGACCCACGACGAGGTCAAGACCATGTTCCACGAGTTCGGCCACGCCCTGCACGGCATGTTCTCCGTCGTGAAGTATCCGCGCTTCTCCGGCACGACCGTGCCGCGCGACTTCGTCGAATACCCTTCCCAGGTGAACGAGATGTGGGCCACCTGGCCGGAGGTGCTGAAGCACTACGCGAAGCATTACCAGACCGGCGAGCCCATCCCGCAAGCGCTGCTCGACAAGATCGCGGCCGCCGCGAAGTTCAACCAAGGCTTCAAGACCACCGAGCTCGTCGCCGCCAACATCATCGACCAGGCCTGGCACCAGTTGAAAGCGAGTGAAGTGCCCGGTCCCGACGGAGTGATCGCCTTCGAGGCCGCCGCACTGAAAAAACACGGCTTGGACTTCGCTCCCGTTCCGCCCCGCTACCGGAGCACATACTTCTCGCACATCTTCGCCGGCGGCTACTCGGCCGGCTACTATTCCTATTTCTGGAGCGAAGTGCTTGATGCGCACACGGTCGAATGGATCAAGACCCACGGCGGCCTCACCCGCGCCAACGGCGACCGCTTTCGCGCGCTGCTCCTTTCCCGGGGCGGCAGCCGCGAGGCCCTCGACCTGTTCCATGACTTCACCGGCAGTGATCCCGACATCCGTCCGCTCCTCGTGCGGCGCGGCCTGGATGCGGCCCACTGAGCGCGGCGATTTGCAGGTTTTTTTGACAGAACCACAGGCGACAAATCCCATCTTATCTGCTATCTGTAGATCCATTCCAAGATGACTTCGTCGACCACAGCCCAATATGCCGCCAGCCGGACCCGCAAATCCCTGCGGGTCCTCTACGCCGATGACATGCGCGAACTGCGGCAGTTGATGGAGCTCGTGCTCGGTCGCGACGGCCATAAGGTCGACTCGGTGGCGGACGGCCATCTCGCCTTGGAAATAGTAGGGAAGGATATCACAGCCTACGATGTGGTGATCACCGACCACCACATGCCGACCATCAGCGGACTGGAGCTCGTCGCCCAGCTGCGCGCCCTCAAATTTCCCGGCAAGATAATCGTCTTCAGCTCGGAGCTGAGCACCGAGGTGGACGAGGGCTACCGCCGGCACAAGGTCGATCACATCCTGCCCAAGCCGATTTTCCCGTCCGATCTGCGGGCCATCTTCACCACTCTCTAAGCCTCCTGCGCGAGGCCTGAAAGCGGTTGTGTCCGGTGGGAAAGTTTGGGAGACAGGTGCCGATGCCGCGCCTTGTTTCTTTCTTTTTCGTCTTGTTGCTCGGCATTGTCGCCGGGTGCACCTCCTACGATACCCAGGTGGCGCGGGGTCGCACGCTCGTCGGCGTGCAGCGATACTTTGTCCTGTCCAATCCCAACGACGGGCATGCCCTCGACCACCAGATCGCAGCGGCGCTCACCAACCGCGGCTATCAGGCCGAGTCGGGACCGCTCACGATGATGCCCGAGGATACCGAGGCCGTCGTCTCCTATCAAGACCACTGGACCTGGGATTTCGGCGACCACCTGGTCTATCTGCAAATTGCCGTGCGCGACCAGAAAACCAGCCAGCCCTACGCCACTGTGGTCTTCAGCGCCAAGGTGCCCACCCGCAAGCCCGCGGCCGATATCGCGGACGAACTGATTGGACGGCTCGTATCGGGTAAACCCTGACATAGCCACATGCCCCGCAGGAAATAGACTATCGGATCAGGTCCGACGAGGTAGGGCGCGACCGCTGGGCGCGCCGCAAGGACATTCGCGGACGGCCCGGCGGTCCATCCCTACCGGCGCTGCCGCGCCAACCGCTCAGGCAAACACCGCGGCGCGCTCCCGCGCGGTGAGTTGACGCCATTGCCCCGGAACGACGTCCGTAGGCTGAAATTGACCGATCCGCACGCGAACCAGACGCAGGGTTGGGTGCCCAACCGCCGCCGTCATCCGCCGCACCTGCCGGTTCTTGCCCTCGGTAAGCTCAAGTGAGAGCCAGCTGTCCGCGACCGATTTTCTCACCCGGATCGGCGGCACGCGCATTGGCAGCTCCGGTGCAGGGTCGAGTCGCCTTACCGAGCAGGGGAGCGTGTCGTGGCCGCTGATCCGCACACCGCCGGCCAGTTTTCTCAGGGCCGCGGCGGTGGGTACACCCTCCACCTGCACCCAGTATTCACGCTGGTGGCCGGCCGCGGGGTCAAGCAGGCGCGAGTTCAGGCCTGGTTCGTCGGTAAGCAGTAGCAGGCCCTCGGAATCGGCATCGAGACGGCCCAGTGGGTAGACTTGGGGCGGCAGCTTGAAGCCAGCCATGGTGCCCCACCGTGAGCCCGCCTCAGGCGTGAACTGAGAAAGCACCCCGTAGGGCTTGTGCAGGGCCAGCAGCACGCCGCGCTTAGCGCGTCAGCCGCGCCCAGGTGAAGTTGGTGTTGCGGCCGTTGCTCACGCTGAGGCGGATCCAGAGCAGCGCCAGTGGCTCGAGGCTGCGGGCCATGCCCAGCCCGCCCGTGTCCACCGGTTCAAACCCGAGCTCCGCCACCAGCTGGTGCACCTTTCCCTTCGCCTCATCATCATCGCCGCAATAAAACATCACGGGCTTCAGTCCGGCCGCATTCGGGTATTCCGAATTGGCGCAATTTTCCCCGCTATAGATGTTCAACGCCTTCACGACCTTCGACCCGGCGGCAAGTTTTTCGATCTCCTCCGCGCCGGAGGTCGTCGAACCAATGGACAGGGCGAGACTGCCCTCCCCATTGAGCGCGAGGGGATTGGTGCAGTCGATCAGCACCTTGCCGCTGAGATCGCCCAGCGCTTTAATGGTGTCCGGCACGGTCGGCCAGGGTGCGGTGAGCACGATAATATCTGCTTTCATCGCTGCATCGAGCAGGGACATGACCGCCGTACCCGCACCCATTCCCGCCATCGGCGGATTGGAATTGCCCCGACCTTGCGGGGGATTGCGTACTCCGAAAATGACGTAGTGCCCCACCTTGGCCCACACCTTGCCGAGAGCATCACCCATCGTGCCCGCGCCAATGATCGCGATTTTCATTGGGCCCAGCGTGGGGGGTTCCCGGGCGGTTGGCAATCACGGGCGCGCCAACATCTGACAAAACATTCTAGGGAGCCGCCGTGGCTCCGGGTACCACGTAGCGGAACACGGCCACCCAGTGGCAGGCACTGCCGCCTAAGACAAAAAGGTGCCAGATCGCGTGACTGTAGGGCCACCGGCGCCAGAGGTAGATGACCGCCCCTCCGGTGTAACATAATCCCCCCGCCACCAACAAGTGCACCCCACCGGCTGGCAGCGCCGCCATGAGGGGTCTTAACGCGATCAATACCAGCCAGCCCATGCCGAGATAAAGCAGGGTGGAAATGAACCGGAAACGGCCGGCAAACCAGAATTTGAGCATCACCCCCGCCACCGCCAGGGCCCAAACCACGCCGAACAGGCTCCAGCCCCAAGGTCCGCGCAGGGTGACCAGCACAAAGGGAGTGTAGGTGCCGGCGATGAGGAGGAAAATAGCCGCGTGGTCGAATTTCTGCAGCACCGCTTTGCGGCGTTCATCCTGAAAACTGTGGTACAGGGTCGAGGCCGTGTACAGCAACACCAGGGTTACCCCGAAGATCGCCGTGCTCACTATCTGCCAGGCATTGCCGTGGCGGGCCGAACAATAAACCATGACCGCCAGTCCCGCCACGCTGCAAACCAGCCCCAATCCGTGGGTCAGGCGGTTGGCTCTTTCCTCTCCCGGAGTATAACCCGGATGGGCCATGGCACCAGCCAGACAGTGATCGGGCTGGGCGCGAGTGGGAATTCACCGCACCTGCTCCCGCACGCGCTCCAACTCGCTGCGAATCTCCCCATCGTTGGGCCGGAGTTGCACGAGGATTTCGTAGTGCCTGAGGGCTTCGCGGGCGCGGTTCAGTTGCATCAGCACATGAGCGAGGTTGCGCCGGGGATCCACGTAATCGGGTTTCAACCGCACCGCCGCCTCATAGTGCGCGATGGCCTCGGTCATCCGGTCAAGCTGGAGCAGCACGTTGCCCAGATTGTTGTGTACCTCGGGAAAATCCGGCTGCCGGCGCAGGGCCTCGGCGTAGACGGCCGCCGCCTCCGGCCATTGGCCGCTTTCGGCGAGGGCGTTGCCGAGATTATAGCGGGCGGTCACGTCGCCGGGATCAAGCCGCACCGCCGTCTGGGCGGACGCGACGGCCTCGGCCGGGCGCCCCAGTTCGAGCTGAACATTCGCCAGGTTGCTGTAACCCTTGGCGTAGTCGGGCTTGAACCGTACCGCGGCCCGGAATTCAGCCTCCGCTTCTGCCGGACGACCCTGCGCGAGCAATACGGTGCCAAGATTGTTGTGCGCGTCGGTGTAGCCGGGCTGCAAACGCAATGCCGCCCGGTACTGCTCCACCGCCTCGGCCGGACGTCCCAGGGCGGAGAGGGCGAGACCGTAGTTATAGTGCGGTTCGGGCACACCGGGCTGCAAACGGATCGCGGTCTGGTAATAAGTAAGCGCCTCCTCGATCCGACCTTGATCGAACAGCACCTTGCCCAATTCGTGGTGGGCCCGCCCGTTGGCCGGATATTTGGCCACAGTGTCCGCCCAAAGCCGCCGGACCGTGCGGTAGTCCTCGTTGCGCTGCTCGGTCAGCCAGCAGCCGCCTAGCGCCAGCAAGCCGCATATCATCAAGCCCCTCAGCCCGGCCAGGCGGTGCAGCCCCATCACGAACAACCCCACTGGAATCGCCAGCGGCAGGTACATACGGTGCTCGGCCATGGTTTGGGTGGCCACCGGCACCACGCTGGAACTGGGCGCAAGAATTACCAAGAAACTCGTGCCGAGAAATCCCCACACTGGCCGGCACCACAATGCCCAAAGGGTCGCTCCGGCCAACCCAAGGAGCAGCAAGCCCTGGGGCCAAACCTCCACGAAGTTGCCCACCGTCCCGGTTCCGTAATCGAAGACCAGTGGATCAGGCCAGACGACCAGACGGAGGTAGTGCACCACGGCCCGGCATTGGGTGAGGGCGTAGTTCCACCCGGTCACTCCAGCCCCAAATCCCGCCGTTCCACCCCGCCCCGCCCCGCTGGCCAGCAACCCCGCCAGGAGCAGCCAGGTAGCCGCCAGGCTCAGGTAATATGCTCGGCGACGGCGCCAAGCCTCGCTGAAAGATCCGGCCACGAATGTCCGGTCATAGAGCAGCACCACCAACGGAGCCGATACCATTACCTCCTTCGTCGCCATGCCCAGCAAACAAGCCGCCCCGGATATAAGATACCACCGGCTTCCCCTTCCCTCCGCCGTCGCTCCCCGGATAAAGCCGTAAAGGGTTAGAAGGTACCACAGGCCCATGAGGGATTCAGCCCGCTGTACAATATACGTCACGGACTCGGTCTGCAATGGATGAACCAGCCAGATCGTCGCCACAGCGAGACTCAACGGCCCGGCATCCGCGGCGCATTTCCCGGCTGCCGGAGGTTGGAGGCAGGTCCGCCGCACCACGCCAAACAAAAGCAGCCCGGCCAGCAGATGGATCAGCAAATTGGTGGCGTGATACCCCAAAATCTCCTCGCCACCGACCAGGTGGTTCAAGGCAAAGCTCAGGTTGAGTACCGGCCTTCCGCTGACGGTGGCCCCACCGGCAACGGACGGATGCAGGATTTCTCCCCAGGACCACGGCGCTCGCAAACTCGGATTTTCGAGGATCGCGGGCACGTCATCGAAGACCCAGACGCCCCCGAAACTGTTGTGATAGGCCATGAACAGCAAAGCGCCCAGGCAGGCCAGCGGGACAACGAAGTCCCGGCGAAAAAGGGCATTAGCTCGCGGGGGCGTGCTCACCCGCCGAGTCGAGCGGCTATTGCTGGCATTGAAAACTGTATTCTTGGGTGCGCCGGCTGGCACGGGATGAGCTTTAAATCCTGCCCAGCCGACCGGATAATCACTTCGGTTACAGTCACGAAACTTCAGCGGACTGCGCACAATTGTCGGGGCTGATGGCTTGACTATGACACGGTCGAGGCGTTCGCTCCGCACGTTCAAAGAAATCTCGGGTCACCTACCTGAAAAAACCTAAATGCATCGCACCATGCACAAATCGTTCATTAAATCGTTCATTCTAACCGCAGTCACTGCCCTGGCCGTGCTGCTTTCTCCCAACCTGCAGGCACAACTTGTGACCGCCGGTATGTCGGGCTCCGTCATGTCGACGGACGGAAAACCCGTGGCCGGCGCCACGGTAACCGCAGTCCACCTGCCCACCAACGCCACCTACACGGCCGTGACGACCGAAAGCGGTGGTTTTAACTTCCGCGGCCTCCCGGTCGGCGGACCCTTCAGCATCCGCGCCTCCGCCACCGGCTTCTCGGGTGAACCCGTCAATGACGTCGTCACCGAACTGGGCAACGACATCAGCGTGCCCCTGAAGCTCAAACCCGAGGTGCTGCAGCTTGAGAAGTTCGTAACCACCGGCGGCAAAGGCGACCTCGACGCTGCGGCCAACGGCGCCGGCTCCATCCTCGACAGGGACCGTATAGCTGGCAAGCCGACCGCCGAACGTTCGTTCGCCGACCTGATCAGCGCCAACCCTTTGGTGACCATGAACTCCCTCTCGAGCGCCAACGACCGCGAAGAGGCCCACATCACCGCCGTCGGCCAGAACAACCGCTTCAATTCGATCATGATCGACGGCTCGCGGACCAATGACGTGTTCGGCCTCAACGGCACCGGCATCGCGGCGTTCTTCAATCCCCTCTCCGTCGACACCATCGAGCAGCTGTCCGTCCAGATCTCGCCCTATGACGTCAGCCTTTCGGGATTCACCGGCGCCACGATCAACGCCGTGACCAAGAGCGGCACCAACACCTTCCACGGCTCCGCCTACGTCTATTACCGCGGTGACAAGTTCCTCGGCACGTACCTGACCGGCCCCAACGCCCGCGAACAAACGCTCACCGGCGCCAAGATCACGCCGAAGCTAGATCGCACCACTTGGGGCGGCACCTTTGGCGGCCCCATCATCCGCGACAAGCTCTTCTTCTTCCTGAACTACGAAAACTACCAGAGCATCAGCGCCGGCCGCGACCTGCGCTTCGTTCCGGCTGGCACCACGGAGTCCCAGATCCTCGACCGCCTGAAGCAGTATTCCGCCACCATTCCCTGGGGCAACCCGGTGACCGGAGCCACGGTCAACACCCAGACGGACAAGAAGATTCTGGCCAAGGTCGACTGGAACATCACGAACAACCAGAAACTCAGCGTCCGCTATTCCAAGACCGACGGCCTGGTGCCGCAGTTCGGCAACCTCGCCCAAACGCTCACCATCAACGGCGTGTCCGGCGGCGTCTCCGCCACCCCAGACGGCCACTTCTACGACCAAGCCCGCATCGGCAAATCCTACGCCGTCCAGCTCTTCAGCCAATGGACCCCGGACTTCAAGACCGAGATCAAGTATACCCATACCACGGACGACCAGCTGACCCCGACGAAATCGACCGCCCCGCTCGTCCTGATCACCGGCCTGACCGGCACCGACCTGCTCAACAACAGCACCATCACCAACGGCTCCTACGTCGCCGGTACTGAGCAGTTCCGCCACGGCAACATCATCAACGTCGTCAACCGGCAGTTCTCGGCCAAAGGTGACTACTTCTGGAAGAACTACGTGTTCACCGGCGGCGTCGAGCGCGAGTGGTCCGACTTCCTCAACCTCTTCCGCGCCGGCTCGTATGGCCTCGTGGCGTTCAAGAACCTCAACGACTTCCTCAACGACACCAACGGCGTCATCTCCCGCAACTATGTGGATCCCTCCGCCCGCCCGCTCGCCGACGTCTCCCAGTTTGCGACCAACTCCATCTACGGCCAGGCGAAGTGGACCGCCAGCGATCGCCTGAATTTCACCTTCGGTGTCCGCCTGGACCTGGCTGAATCCGGCATCAAACCGGCCCTGAACACGGCCTTCCAGGCCGCCACCGGCTTCCGCAACGACGGCTCGCTCGATGGGGTACAAACCATCTCGCCTCGCGTCGGTTTCAACTACGCGGTCGATCCCGAGCGCAAAACCCAGCTCCGCGGCGGCGTCGGCCACTTCCTCGGTCGTTCGCCTTGGGTGTTCTTCTCGAACTCCTTCGGCAATACGGGCGTCGGCTCCTTCTCCCGCGCCTCGACCGACACGGCGAATGCGCTCTCCTCCAGCTTCGCGACCTATCTGGCCTCCTTTGACCCGGCCAACCCGATCGGCACCGGTACCGACAATCCCTCGCTCCGTCGCGAGGTCGATTTCAATGACAACAAGGTGAAACTGCCGGCTGTCTGGCGCGCCAACCTGGCCGTGGACCACAAGCTTGGCTTCCTGGATTCCACCGTCACCGCCGAGTTCGTCCAAAGCAACGTCTCCGCTGGCCTCCGCACGACCAACGAGAACCTGAAGCCCCTGCCTGGCGCCCTGTCCCTCGACGGCCGCGCCCGGTTCGCCGGCACGCCCGGCACCCAGGCCAATGCCCTGTTCCCCTCCTACACCAACATGTATCGCGTGAGCAACGCCAACGTCGGCAAGTCCTCCTACTTCAGCATCCAATGGGACCGCCCGCTCCATAACAACTGGGCTTTCAACGTCGCCTACACCCGCGGTCGCGCCACCGAGGCCCAGTCCAACGGCCAGACCACCGCCGGCGGCCAGTTCAACCGTAACGTCATATTCAACCAGAATACCATCGAGACGGGCACCGCGGACTTCGAGGTCAAGGACCGCGTCCAGATCAGCCTGACCCGCCAGTTCGAACTCATCAAATCGTACCGATCGACCGTCTCGCTCTATTATGAAGGCCGCACGGGTAATCCTTACAGCTACGTCTTTGGCAGCGATCTCAACGGCGATGGCGTCACATTCAATGACGCCGTGGTGATCCCGACCGGCCCGACGGACTCGAGGTTCGACTTCTCGGGCATGACCAGCGCCCAGCAGACCCAGTTCTTCACCTTCCTCGATAACAGCGGCCTCTCGAAGTTTTCGGGCCAGAAATTCGTCCCGAAAAACACCTTCCATGAACCCTGGCTCAATCGTCTCGACCTGAACTTCAGGCAGGACCTCCCGGTGCACGGCCCCTTCAAGGCCCAGCTGGCCTTTGACTTCATCAACTTCGGATCGTTCATCAGCAAGGACACGTTCGGCTACACCGAGGTCGCGCCGTTCAACTCGAACGACGTATTCCGCACCCGCACCTTGACGACCACCACGGCCTACAACTCGGCCGGCCAGATCAAACCGACCTACACGTCCGACCCGGCCGGCTTCAATATCGACAACCTGCAGTCCCGCTGGCGCATCCAGCTCAGCGCCAAGATCAGCTTCTAAGCGCGACCCGGTTGCTCTGCCTCTCGAGGCGCCTCTTCATCGGGGCGCCTTTTTATTGCCCGGTGCAAAACACCGGGCAATAACCTCGCCATAGCCCGAAGGGCGACGGCGGGTGGCGGAGCAGATTGAATTTTCGCCACCGATTTGGTCGCTGGTAGGTCGGGGTTTATCCCCGACAGGTTTCGCGGATCGTCGGGCATAAAGCCCGACCTACATCAAACTACGCCGCCACGCGACCGCCGTTACCGCTCGCGCAAACGGCCCACCGATCCGCCCCCATCACGAAAAATTCCGCCGCCCTTCCTTCCGTCGAAAATATTTTCCCTCGCCGCATTCCACCGCGCTGGAAATTTTTCCCGTCAAGAAAATATTTGCGCATTTCGTCCGCCGTGGGCGAAAAGTGCTTTTCAGAGGAGAAATCGCCGCCGCCGCGAAAATAAATCACGCGCCAACCCAAACACGAGGCCATCAATTCGTTGTCCACAAAAAAAGTAACGGGAAATTATCAAAACCCGCCTGAATTCTGTTTGACGGGGTATGACCCGATTTCCATTAGTTGTGGTCAAGGTTCCGGGCATCCACATCCTGTGGTGGTCGACAACGTGTTGGGAAGTTCTAGCAACTTAGTCTCGCTAGGTCTTTTCGGCCATTGCTAGACCACGGGACACACCTCGCTTTTCCCCAAAAGATTCGCTCCTCCCAAGGCTACCGCCATGCAAAAATCATTTTCCGTCGGCACCAAGACCTTCGTCCTCGATCAGGACAAGGCCGAGGCTGCGTTCGCGGCCAAGAAGGTCATCAACGGCCGCCAGGTTCCCTACTTCAACATCCTCCCCCTGAAATTCCAGTGGGCCTACGATCTGTACAAGACGATGAAGGCAAATCACTGGGAGCCCGAGGATATCCCGATGGGCAAGGACATCGAGCAGTGGCGCGACCCGAAGACCGTTTCCGACATCGAGCGCTGGATCATCCGCATGGGCATCGGCTACTTCTCCGCCGCCGAGGGCATCGTCGGCGATAACATCCAGCACGTCGTCCGCGAAATCGTCACCGCCCCCGAGCTCAAGCTCGTCCTCGGCCGCCACGCCCACGAGGAGAACATCCACGCCGACTCGCTGCTCTACATGATTTCCTCCCTCGGCATCAACCCGCACGAGTGCGAGGCGATGTTCGAGGACATCAAGTCCATCGAGCGCAAGAACGAGTTCGTCAACAAGGTCAGCCGCGACCTGCGCCGCGACCTCGACATGACGCAACCGGTTAACAAGAAGCTCCTGGCCAAAAACATTTTCGTCTTCGGCCAGTGCATGGAAGGCACGCAGTTCTACGGCCTCTTCGGCATGGTCCTGTCCCTCTATCGCCAGAACAAGTTCCCGGGCATCGGCCAGATGTTCCGCTACACCCTCCGCGACGAGTCCAACCACATCGAGCTGTTCCGGAATCTCTTCATGGACCTCATCGAGGAGAACCGTGAGATCTGGACCCCCGACTTCAAGGAGGAGCTCCGCCGCACCATGGCCGAGGGCATCGAGCTCGAGAAGGACTTCATCCGCGACTGCCTGCCCGTCAACGCCGTCGGCCTTTCGATCGAGGAATTCCTCACCTACATCGACTACATCGCGGACCGCCGCCTCGAGGGCGTCGGCCTCACCCCGCTCAGCCCGGGCGTCAAGAATCCCCTGCCCTGGCTCGCCGAGATGATGGACATCAAGAAGGAACAAAATTTCTTCGAGGGCCGCGTCACTGAGTACCAAAAATCTTCCGCGCTCGCCGGTGCGAGCGACGACGATCTCTAAGTCGTCCCCACCCATGAGCCCGCTCGCTTCCGCTTGCCTCAATTCCCCTCTGGAGAGGGGTGCCCGCCCGGGCGGGGTGTGTTGGTGCGTTCTCGCCTGAGCCTTTGCTCAATCCGGCCTTCCCGCCTCCCCGGCCCTCCCACCTTCAGCCTTTCAGTTTTCAGCCCTTCAGACCTTTCTTTCCCATGAGCAACAACCACGTCGCCCAAGACCTTGCCCTCAAAAAACTTACGATAGCCCCCCAGGATCAGAAGCCGAATTACAACTGGCGGGACACCCTCCGCGACGAGGAAGTAGCCGTCCCCGAGGTCCAGGTTCTCTGCCCGCACGGCGAGGAGCGCTTCGACCTCGCTGAGGTCGCCGACACCATCGGCCGTTCCCTCGCCAACCTCATGGCCGCCAAGGGCGAGAAGGACATCTTCAACGAGAAGAACCAGCGCTTCGTCGCCGACGTCACCCGCGAGGTCGCCTCGCACCTCACCAAGCGCGCCCTCGAGCGCGGCCCGATCCGCGTCTCCCTTCACGATCTCTACGTGCTCATCGAAAAGACCCTCGTCGACAACAACGCCCACGACGTCGCCAAAAGCCTCCTCGTCAAGCGCGCCTCCAAGCTCAACGGCTCGCGCGACACCCACGGCGTCACCGTCCGCCTCATCCGCCGCAACCATCAGGTCGTGCCGTGGAACGAGACCAAGATCGAGATCGCGATCCGCAAGGCCTTCCTCTCCCTCCAGAAGGACCCCGCCCCCGCCACCGCCATCACCCGGGCCATCAGCGAGCGCGCGCGCCAGGTGAAGCAGGCCTTCCTCCACATCGAGGAGGTCCAGGACATGGTCCAGGAGGAACTCATGAAGTCCGGCCACTACAAGGTCGCCGAGGACTACATCCTTTACCGCGCCCACCGCGCCGCCGCCCGCGCCGCCGCCCCCGCCGAGGAGACCATCCCGGCCACCCCCATCCCCTCGCAGCCGACCATGATCGTCGTGGCCAAGGCCGACGGCTCCACCGAGCTCTGGAACGGCCTCGACCTCAAGAAACGCATCGAGTTCGCCGCCATCGGCCTCGACCTTTGCCTCTCCGCCGACGAAATCGAGGCCGAGCTGCGCCGCGCCCTCTTCGACAACATCGCCCTTGGCGACCTCAACAACACGATCATCCTCAACGCCAAGACCCTGATCGAGAAGGACGCCGACTTCGCCAAGTTCGCCGGCCGCATCCAGCTCAGCTACATCTACGAGGAGGTCCTCGGCTGGGACATCGTCAAGGACGGCATCGGCGCCCTGAAGCGCTTCCACCAGCAGCATTTCGCGCGCTACATCGACCGCGGCATCGAGATCAAGCGCCTCTCCCCCCGCCTCAAGGAATACGACCTGGCCAAGATGGCCGCCGCCCTCGACCCGTCCGCCGACCTCGAGTTTGACTTCCTCGGCATCCAGACCCTCTACGACCGCTACCTCATCATCGACAAGACCGGCAAGCGCTCCCGCCGCCTTGAGACGCCCCAGCTCTTCTGGCTGCGCGTCTCCATGGGCCTCTTCCTCGACGAGAAGAAAAAGGGCCGCGAGGACTGGGCCATCCGCCTCTACGACCTCTACAAGAGCCGCCGCTTCTGCAGCAGCACCCCGACCCTCTTTAACGCCGGCACCCTCCACAGCCAGCTGTCGTCCTGCTACCTCTACTACGTCGACGACACCATCGAGGGCATCTTCCAGCGCGGCATCGCCGACAACGCCTACCTCTCCAAGTGGGCCGGCGGCCTCGGCGGCTCCTGGACCTCCGACCGCGGCAAGGTAACGGGCGCGGGCCGCGGCATCGGCGCATCAGTCGCGCGGATGATGGCGCGCGAAGGCGCCGCTGTCGTGGTCAACGATCTGGGAGCGAACGTGGACGGGACCGGGGGCGACGACTCCCCCGCCCACCAGGTGGTGAACGAAATCACCACCGCCGGCGGCCGGGCGAAGGCCAACTTCGCCGATATCTCCAACCATGAGGCGGCGGAGGGACTCATCCGCACCGCCCTGGACGAATACGGCCGCCTCGACGTCCTCGTCAACGTGGCCGGTATCCTCCGCGACCGCATGGTCTTCAACATGACCGAAGAAGACTGGGACGCGGTGCTCGATGTCCACCTCAAGGGCACCTTCAACACCACCCGCTTCGCCTCCATCTATTGGCGGCAGGCGCGCGAGGGCAACTACCGGCTGATCAACTTCACCTCGGTCGCGGGCCTCTACGGCGCGCCCGGCCAGCCGAACTATGCGGCCGCGAAACTTGGCATCGTCGGCTTCACCTACTCCTGCGCGAACGCCCTCGCCCGCTATGGCGTCACGGCGAATGCCATCAGCCCGGGCGCA
>JANYDW010000073.1 GCA_025363455.1 Oleiharenicola sp.
GCGCTTGCGCGGTCCTTGGCGACCGAAGACCGCGCAAGCGCGGCCCCTACCAATGAGTTCATGCCAGCCGTAGGCCAGGCGAAGGCTGGTGCTCGGGGTGACTCGAACCCACAGGGCGAAACGGCAAACGAATTGAGAGCCGGTTAGATGCGGGAAATTCAGGATCCGGCACTCCACGCAGTTCTCCACGAAGTTCCGTCCAAGCCGGGGAGGATGTGGCCAAGGTTGTCCTCGCATGGGCAATGCTCCCGGCGTCCATCCGTGCGGCTATTCTGGCGCTCGTTGACGCGGGCAGAGGAGGCCAGCCATGAGCCGTCTGTTACAGTCCAAGGCAATCGGCACGGGAGGACGGGTGGCTGGGGCGCGCGTAGCGCGCCCCGCCCCCGCCTCCGCGCCTAGTCTTGTCTTAGTGGGGATAAGTGAGGCCAAACCATGAGCCGACGTAGAGACTTCTATGCGGCCAAGCTGTCGCTGGCCCGTGTCCTCGGTGAAGATGGGTGGTGCTATCTCTGGACCTTCACGACCCCTGACGTGGTGGACGCAAAGACCCTGAGCAGTCGCTGGACCCGCTTCCGCAATCACCGGACCGTCAAGGCGCTCAAGCTCAGAGCCCTCAGAGTCATTGAGCAGCACCCCGGCGGGCATGGATTCCATATGCACTTCGTCACCCCGCAAAGGCTGGACGCCGGCACCATGTGGAGCGTTGCCGAAAGTGCCGGTCTCGGGCGGATCGACGTTCAACGTATTCCAGCCAGCCGTGCCGCTTATATCCTGAAGTATCTGCGGAAGGATCGGCAACAGGGCTGCCGGGCGTGGGCGGTTCTCGGCATCAGCGGCGTGACCTGCAAGTCAGTCGTGATCTCTGACACCTTCACAAAGCGAGTCTTTGAAGCCATGCCGAACGTCAGCGGTTACAGCGCCTTCACCAGCTACGTCATCGGCCTCCGAAATGTTTTGGATGGGCTCTGTAAACCGGAAGGATGGCAGCACTGCCTCGGGGTGTTTCTAAACCCCTACGCGAAGTACTTGCCCAAGGGCCATTTGATGTTCGGCGAATATCGCGGCCGCCGCCTGGACACTGTGGAAATATCCGTCAAGGGCGGACCTGAGACAGAGACCTATCAGGTGGTCCGTGACCTGGTAGTGGTTCAAGGTCGGTCCGGTATTGTGCGACGTCATCTTAAACCGGACGAGGTACTGTCATTGCCTCCCGCGCCAGTTTGTAGAGTCGGTGCCTGGTGCGTGATTGTGGCGCGGTGGTCCAGCATGCGCGGCCTCACGTTTGATTCTTTCGGACACGTTGAGCCGTTGCCAGCGATACCGGGAACCGTGTTAGACGGAGTGGCAGTATTGACGGATCTCGAGAGAATCCACGCGGAACTTGCCACGTGCAGCGCGTTCGGTAGCTTGACTGCAGATGTCCAGGCTGAGACTTTGTAGTTACTCGACCTTCTATCTGTGCTCACTGTTAGCAGGCTTCGCCGATGGCTACCGAAAGGATGGCGAGCAATGGGTGTATTCTTGGCGTGGACCGGATTCGGAACATTCACTGACAGTAGCGGAAGCGGATAGTCCGTCTTTCCGGGTACTCACTGAGCCCGAATATGCTGCGGATAAGCACGCGGTCTACTGGCGAGGGGCCAAAATTCCTGATGCCGATCCAGTTTCGTTTAAACAGATTCGTGAAGAATACTGGGCCGATGCCGTCAGCGTCTATTTTTACGCCGAGAAAATTCCTAAGGCTGACCCAAAATCTTTCATACCATTGGCGATAAAATCATGGTCCAAAGACAAAGACAGGTGTTTTCATGGAACCTCTGAAGTTCCGGCAGCAGTTCCAGAAACATTTGCGGGAATCAACTACGGTTGGGCACGGGACGGTCAGCATTACTACGTCAGTACCTGGAAGAAGGTGGTTGTCGTGAAATGTGATTACGACTCAATGACCGTGCTAAACGTGAATTACGCCAAGGATAAGAGCAGGGTCTACTATAGAGAAAAGGAGGTTACCGGCGCCGATGTTAAATCGTTCAGAGTTGTGAGCAACGTCACCGCAATGGATGGATCTAAGACTTATATGTCCAATAGAGCTGTCGTTTTTGTGAGCGAACCGAGTCAGATTCCTCTCAAGCCAATCTTGGAGAAATTCGGTCCACCGACAAAGAAATCCACCGATGACGGAATAGACTCTTTCCAGTGGGAATCTGAGCATTTGGAAATCAAGGTGGACAGTGAGGCGCAATTCATCCGGATTCTATCAATCCGCGCAGGTGGCGAGAAGGCCCCCGTAACCTATGAAAAGGCTCTCGGTCGAGTGATTGAGCTATATCCGGGGTGGCAGTGGAAAGCACAGAAACCTGACGGCGCGCTAGAAGGCGATGTGTGGAGGCAATACCGCTCACAGGACGAAAAAATCACATGTTCCATTTTGTTGGACGGGAGCGAAAATGCTTACGGCTACGAAATAATTCTCAGAGACAGCACAATCAACATGCCGAAGCATTGGCAGGATGAGCAGGCGTTGCCGCGCTAACAAAAATACAAAAACGAGAGAATTTGACTAAATGGTAACGATAGGTAACGACTCGTTACATGAAATCGAAAACATCAAAGAGGCGAACCACCGTCCAAGCCGGTGTCGCTGACCCCGAAACCCTTCTCAAGGCGGCCGAGTCAGCACCCAACGTTTTCAATATAGCAGCCTATTTTAGGCCCCTCTACGTGATGAGAAAGAAGGGGTATAGCTGGCGCTATCTCGCCGACTGGGTGAAGGGTTTCAATATCGAGGTTAGCCATGTGCATCTGCACAGACTCTATACCGCTGAGGATGCCCGCCTAGACAAGCTGACAAGGCAGGAACTCCGAGAACTCGGTATGCCCCGTGAGATGATTGATGAACGGCTAGCTAAGGATGATCCTAGCAAACGATTGGTTGCGCGAGACCCGGACGACGAACTCGCGGAAAAAGAAAATGAGGAGCGCCCATGAATACACTCCCACCCCAGCCCGAGCCAGACAGGCTTCTTAAGATGCATGAAATCGCTGCGGAGATGCTCGCCGCCCCAAAAACGGTCCATCGTCGTATCCAAGCAGGCAAACTTCCGGCAGCTTTCAAAGAGGGCGGACGCTGGATGATCTGGCGCAGTCAGCTCCTCGCCCACCTCAAGCATCAGGGAGGGAGCCATGTATAGGCATCTCATTCCTCCAAGCGCCAAACACCGCACTTACCGGGGGCGCTATCGGGTAGGCGACAATCCCAAGGTGCACGAGGTCACGCTCCATACCACGGTCAAAGAGGTGGCTGAAAAGAAGCTCAAAGAGATATACGAGGACGCGCAACGCGAGTCAGCCGGGCTAATCCCTGCGGCCTTTACCCGAGAGGCAAAACGTCGCCCCATCGCGGTGCTGTTTGAGGAATACTTGAAAGACCTGCGGAAGCGTGGTCGGACACATGATCATGTGCGCGTCGTCAAACTGAGGTTCCTCGCTTTGGCCAAGGGTTGCCACTGGTCCTGCATCGGCGACGTTACAAAGCGTAGTTTTCTTGAATGGCGGGACGCTCAAACCGAATACGAGGCACGCACGCTTAATAACTACCGCGATGCGGCGGGGGCATTTTTCAACTGGGTTGATCGCACCTACGAAATTCCGAATCCCCTTGCGCGCATCGGAGACCTTCCCGTGCCGGTGAAATACCCACAGGGACCGCGCGCATTCAGCGAAGAGGAATTGGAAAAGCTGTTCGCTGTGGCGAAACCTAAACGGCGCGTCTTGTATCGGTTGCTAGCCTTTAGTGGATTACGGCGGAAGGAGGCTCAACGCCTGTGCTGGGGCGATGTGCACCTGGACGAAGCAATTCCTGGCTTGTTCTTGCGTGCTGAGGCTACCAAGGCCCGCCGCGCCGATTGGCTGCCCATCCTGTCGGTTCTTGCGGTGGAGCTGCGTGCTGCCCGTCCTGACAACTGGAAGCCCGATATGCTGCTCTTTCCGCGGGGTGTGTCGGATGTGGATACGTTGCACCGAGACATGGTCAAGGCGGGCATTCCTCTCAAGGACAAGCTGGGAAGACCGGCCGGCATCCATACATTCCGGCGCACGTTCATCAGTCACCTCCAGAAACGCGCGGTGCATTCCCGGGTGATTATGCAGCTGGCCCGGCACAAGAGCCTGCGCATGACTGATTGGACCTACACCGACACCACCCAGCTACCATTGGCCGAAGGGATCGAGACTCTTGCGGTCATGGCAGCTCCACGCAGTTCTCCACGAAATTCCGGCCTAAACGGGGTTTCTCTGTCCAACGTTGTCCAAGTCGAAAAAACCGATTCAGGAAAAAACGAGAGCGAAGTCGTTGAATCGGAGGATGAATGTACGGCTTTGGCACACGTTGGCCAAAGCTGTCCAAATTCCCATTTGGTGCCCGGGGTGGGACTCGAACCCACACGCCTTACGGCACGGGCTTCTAAGACCCGCATGTCTGCCATTCCATCACCCGAGCGAAGGGATATTCGATTTCAGGTTCCCGATTTTGGACCGGTCGGCAAGCGCTACTTCGCCTCGATCGTCGGCAAGAACGCCGGTTCGCGGCGTGCATGGGTCACCGCCTCGAAGTCCGCCGCCAGAGCCAGCAACTTCGCTTCCGTCCACGCCGTGCCATAGAATGAGATCCCCACGGGCAGTCCGCGATATGCGCCCGCCGGGACTGTGACGCTTGGGTAACCCGCCACCGCCGCGGGGGACGAACTGCCACCGGTGTAAGCATCACCGGCCACCGGGTCGATCAGCCATGCGATGCCGTTGGTCAGACTGACCAAGGCGTCGACCTTGTGGTTCGCCAGCAGGGCATCAATCCCTTCGGTGCGGGTGGCCTTGAGGCAGGTGGCACGCGCATCGAGATAGGCCTGTTCGGTCAACGGACCCTTGGCCTGAGCCTGTTCCATCAACTCCTGGCCAAAGTCCCGCAACTCCTGTGCCGCATGCGCCCGGTTGAAGGCAATGATGTCCGTCAGCGATTTGATCGGCGACGCCGGCCCAAGCGTGGTCAGGTAGGCGTTCAGGCCGTCTTTGTACTCATAAAAAAGCACCTCCAGCTCCGGGTCGTCGGCCTTGCTGAAATCCTTAAACTCCCCGATCTCCACAATTTCCGCCCCGGCCATCTTCATTTTTTCGAGCGCGACCTCCAGCAGAGGAGTAAGTCGGGCATCCATTCCGAACGGTCCGCGGATCACACCGAGCCGTGCGCCCTTCAGGCCACCGGGTTTCAATCCGGCGGCATAGGCCGTGACCAGCCCGGCCGGGCGCGACGACGTGATCGCGTCGTGCGGATCGACCGCCGCAATGGCCTCGAGCAGCAACGCCGCGTCGCGCACCGTGCGGGCCATCGGGCCGGCGGTGTCCTGCGAGGCCGAGATGGGAATGATGCCGGTGCGACTGACGAGCCCGACGGTCGGTTTGATGCCGACCAACCCGCAGATCGAGGCCGGTGACACGATCGAGCCATCCGTTTCGCTGCCCACAGCGACCACGCAGAGGTTTGCTGCCACCGCCGCGGCCGAGCCTGAGCTGGAGCCCGAGGTGTTGCGATCGAGGGCGTAGGGATTATGCGTCTGGCCGCCGCGGCCGCTCCAGCCGCTGATGGATTTCTTGCCACGGAAATTCGCCCACTCGCTGAGGTTGGTCTTGCCCAAGATGACCGCGCCCGCTGCGCGCAACTGGGTGACGAGGGCCGCGTCGTGCGGCGGCTTGGCGCCGACCAGCGCCAGCGAGCCGGCCGTGGTCTCCATCTTGTCCGCCGTGGCGATGTTGTCCTTGAGCAGGACCGGGATGCCATGCAACGGCCCGCGCACCTTGCCGGCCTTGCGTTCATCATCCATTTGCCGCGCGATGGCGAGAGCGTCGGGATTGAGTTCGATGACCGCATTGAGCTTCGGGCCAGCCTTGTCGATCTCAGCGATGCGCTGGAGGTAGCCAGTGGTGAGTGCCGCCGAGGTAAGTTTGCCGGAGGCCATCTGTGCCTGGAGGTCGGCGATGGTCGCTTCCATCAGCCGGGTCTCCGCCCGGACCGTCATCAGGATCAAGCAGAACAGGAGCAAGAGTCGTATTTTCATGAAGCAGGTTTACCACAGATTACACCGATGGCACGGATCAAACCAAGGTAGTTTGGCACCACTAATCCATACTAATTCTACCCCAATGATTAGGGCCTGCCTTCAAACCTTTGAAATACGGAAGAGGTGAACCGCTAATTGGATTTCACCAAAGGTGAAACCTACGGTGACTGCTCCGGCTAATCGACTGCGCAGGCAGGTTGGGGGTCTGCTAATCGCAGACTTTCCTTGCCCGCGATTAGCGGGCCCCCGGAACCAATGGCGCAGGCGATCAGCTGGAGCCGCCTGCATAAAATTTCGCCGTTGGCGAAATTCCATTAGCGGTGACGCTGGTTTGGATCCGTCGGAAGCAAACGGCCGAAGGTATGAAGACCCGCCCTAGTGGTTCAGCAGGAGCGATGAGGGCTTCAAGGGTTTGCCGCTTGCTGCCTCACCCCGCCACGCCCAGGCGCTCGCCCATCCGGGCGTAGACCTCGAGGCCGTCGGAGCCGTGACGCACGAGGTCGGCGTCGAACTTGATTTTCCCCGGCTGGAACAGCGTGATGACACACGAGCCGCCGAACTTGAAAAGGCCCTTCTCCTCCCCCTTCGCCACCGCCCGGCCGGGGACGAATGACTGGAAGATGCTGCCGACCATCGTGGCCCCGATCTCGCAGACCGCGATCTGGCCGAACCCGGGCGACTCCACCAGCGTGACCATCCGCTTGTTCTGCCAGAGGTACTCCAGCTTCCGGCGCAGGGCGATCGGCGACACCGAATACAGGAAGCCGTTGATCAACCTCGGCTCGCCCGGGGTGCCGGCGACGGGAAAATGAAACCGGTGGTAATCCACCGGACACAATCGCGAGATCAGCATCGAGCCGCCGGCAAACTTTCTGGCCAGCTCCGCATCGCCCAGGAAGGAGGCGAGGTCGAACCGCTGGCCCTTCACGTAGAATCCAGCCGCCGCATCCACGTTCTGCAGCGCGAGGTGCCGGCCATCCGCCGGGAGTATAGCCACTCGGTCGCCTTCCGCCACGGGCCGGGCGCCCGGCTTCAACGCCCGGTAGAAGAAATCATTGAACGTCTTGAAGATGAACGCGCTCTTGGCAAATTCGTCCACGTCCAGGTTGTATTCGACGATGAAGGGCAGGACCTTGTTGGCGCTCGAGGGGCGGTTCATGCGCCAGCCGTAATACCACGAGGCGATGTGCCGCTTGGCCAGCGCGTGCAGCAGCAGGCTGCCGCCCTTGCTTTCATAGGTCCAGCGCACCCAATTCTCGCCATAGACTTTCTCGGTCTCGATGACCTGCTTGGCACGATGGAAGTAGCGGATGGGCTCGACGGGCATGCGGCCTGAATCTCACGCAAAGCCGTGGAGACGCAAAGGAAGAAATTGCGCGGCGGCGCTCAGTTCCCTTCCCCTGGCGGAAACCGGCCTCGATAGACAAAATCCCGCTCCGCCCCGGCCTCTTGGTGACAGGCCGCGCAGGCGGCCGGTTTCGCCGGCGGCTGGAAATAGCTGCCATCGGTTTTATAGCTGGCAAATTCCCACTCGCCGACTCGTTTCCCGCCGTACGCTTCCCCATAACCGCGCTCGCGACGCATGACATCGATGCGCACGACCTTGCCCTTGCGCCAAAGCCCGTTCGCATCCACCAGCAGCACGCCGGCCGAATCCTTGAGCGGCTCCGCCCATTCCATGACGATGACCGATCCTTCCGGATATGGTAGCTGCCCCATCTCCTTGACCGAAGCCGCCCGTTCGTTGGCGTAGATGGTGCCGAGGCTGACAGCCTTCGGCCTGTTGGAGACGCGGATGACCTCATATTTGGCCTGATAGTCGGCCGGAAATCCCACCCGGTCCGGCTCCGCCGGTTCTACCGGGACCGCCCACAATGCCGCCACGGTGGCGGCTGCCAGCAAGCCAGCGCATATCACCAGAGACTTGGTGGTCTTCATCCTATGATAGACACCATGGAAATCGGAATCCCTTCATGAAATCACCGCAAAGCTGGCCGCAGACCGGGTTCAACCCAACACCAGCTCGTCGCCCTTCACCTTAAACGTGACCGTTGAATCCTCGGTGACTTCTCCGGCAATCAGGGCGCGAGCGAGCCGCGTCTCGAGGTGGCGCTGCAGGAAGCGCTTGAGCGGGCGCTTCCAAGACGGGGACTTTACAACACCCGGGGAATGGGCACATTGACGGACATGAAAGCCAACTGGATCGAACGGGACGGGCAGGTGATCGATCTGCCGAATCTCACCGCTGTGATCGAAAAGGACGGCGCGTGGTTCGTCTCGCGTTGCCCCGAATTGGGTGTGGCCAGTCAGGGCAAGACCCGCCAAGCGGCGCACAAGATGCTCACCGAAGCGGTGGAGCTATGGCTGGAAGCGGCCAGTGCGGTGGAAATCAGGCGCCGCCTCCGGCTGGGTGCCCGCGTGCGGGCCCTGCCCTTGGCTCATGCCTAAACTGCGTCCGCTGCCTCCGGCGGAAATCTGCCGCATCCTGTCGGCCCATGGTTTCGTGCGGGAGCGACAGACGGGGAGTCACATCATCATGCGGCGCAAACTTCCGGGCGGAGACAGTGCCACGGTACCAGTGCCCAATCACCGCGAGGTCGCCAAAGGCACGCTCAAATCCATCATCGCACTCAGCGGCCTCGACGACCAGTTGTTCCGGAAGTGATCTGCCCTACCCCAGCACCAGCTCGTCGCCCTTCACCTTGAAGGTGACGGTCGAATCCTCGGTGACCTCGCCGGCGATGAGGGCGCGAGCGAGCCGCGTCTCGAGGTGGCGCTGCAGGAAGCGCTTGAGTGGCCTCGCGCCGAAGACCGGGTCGTAGCCCTTCTCCGCCACCCAGACCTTCGCCTTGGCCTCGAGCACGACCTTCACGCGCTTGTCCGCCAACCTCTGGTTCACGTCGGCGATGAGCAAGTCGACAATCTTTTCAATCTCCTCGAGCGAAAGCGGCTTGAAGAGCACCGTCTCGTCCACGCGGTTGAGGAACTCCGGCCGGAACGCCTGGCGCAGGTCGGCCATGACGCCCTCGCGAACGCTCTCCGGTATCTCCGTGCCGGTCACGCCCTCGAGCAGGTGACGGCTGCCAATGTTCGAGGTCATGATGATGACCGTGTTCTTGAAATTCACAGTGCGGCCCTGGCTGTCCGTGATGTGCCCGTCGTCGAGCACCTGCAGCAGGACGTTGAACACGTCGGGGTGCGCCTTCTCGATCTCATCGAAGAGGACGACCGAATACGGCTTGCGCCGTACGGCCTCGGTGAGCTGGCCGCCCTCGTCGTAGCCAACGTAGCCCGGGGGTGCTCCAATCATCCGCGAAACACTGTGCTTCTCCATGTATTCGGACATGTCGAGGCGGATGAGGTTGGCTTCCGAGTCGAAGAGTTGGGCCGCCAGCGTCTTGGCCAGCTCGGTTTTGCCCACGCCCGTCGGGCCGAGGAACAGGAAGCTGCCGATCGGCCGGCGTGGATCCTTGATGCCGGCACGGGCGCGCAGGATCGCCTCGCTGACGAGGCGAACGCCCTCGTCCTGACCGATGACGTGCCGGTGCAGCTCATCCTCCAGCTTGAGCAGCTTTTCCCGGTCTCCCTGCAGGAGTTTGGTGACGGGAATATGGGTCCATTTGGAAATGATCTCGGCGATCTCCTCGGCCGAGACCTCCTCCTTCACGAGCGTGGTCTTGGCGCTGCCGGACTTTTCGGCCTTGGCGAGTTCCTTTTCCAGCTGGGGAATGAGACCGTGCTTGAGCTCGGCGATCTTGTTCAGGTCGTAGTTGCGCTCCGCCTTGGCCATTTCAAGGCGGGCCGCCTCCAGCTCCTCGCGCACCTTCTGCACGCGGCCGAGCGACTCTTTCTCCTTTGACCAGACAGCCCGGAGGGCGGTCGCTTTCTCCTTCGCGTCGGCGAGTTCCTTGCGCAGCTCGGTCAGACGGCGCTTCGAGGCGTCGTCCTTCTCCTTCTGCAGGGCCGTCTCCTCGATCTCCAATTGCATGACGCGACGCTGGAGTTCGTCCAGCTCGGTTGGCAGCGAATCGATTTCGGTGCGGATCATCGCGCAGGCCTCGTCCACGAGGTCGATGGCCTTGTCGGGCAGGAAACGATCGGCGATGTAGCGGTGCGAAAGCACAGCCGCCGACACCAGCGCATTGTCCTGGATGCGGACGCCGTGGTGCAGTTCGTAGCGCTCGCGCAGGCCACGCAGAATGGAAATGGTATCCTCCACCGTCGGCTCTTCGACCAGGACGGTTTGAAAGCGCCGCTCCAGCGCCGGGTCCTTCTCGATGTACTTGCGGTACTCGTCGAGCGTGGTGGCGCCGATGCAATGCAGTTCGCCCCGGGCCAGCATGGGTTTGAGCAGGTTGCCCGCATCCATCGCGCCCTCGGTCTTCCCCGCCCCGACGATGTTGTGGAGCTCATCGATGAAGAGGATGATGCGGCCCTCGGCCTGCTTGACCTCGTTAAGCACGGCCTTCAGGCGCTCCTCAAATTCTCCGCGATACTTGGCGCCCGCGACCAACGCGCCGAGGTCGAGGGAGAAAACGGTTTTCTCCTTCAGTCCCTCCGGCACGTCCCCGCGCAGGATGCGCTGGGCCAGACCCTCGACAATGGCTGTCTTCCCCACCCCGGGCTCCCCAATGAGCACGGGGTTGTTCTTGGTCTTGCGGGAAAGGATGCGGATGGCGCGGCGGATCTCGGCGTCGCGACCGATCACCGGGTCGATCTTGCCCTTGCGCGCCTGCGCCACGAGATCGACGCCGTATTTCTCGAGAGCGTTATAGGTTGTCTCGGGATTATCGGAAGTTACGCGCTGGTTACCGCGCATCTTTTGCAGCTCCTTCAGGACCTTGCTGCGGTCGAGGTTGAAACTGGCGAAATACTTCTTCAACGCGGTGGGCTGGCCCACGGCGAGCAGCGCGAGGAAGAGATGCTCGACGCTCACGAACTCGTCCTTGAGCTTCTCCGCCTCTTCCTCGGCCTTGGTCAGCACCTCGTTGAGGGCCTGCGTGACGTAAATCTTGGACACATCGACCGCACCGGAAACCTTGGGTGTGCGCTCCAACTCGCGGTTGGCCGCCAGTTGCAGGGCGCTGACCGTCAGGCCAAGTTTCTCGACCAGCGATGGCACAATCCCGCCCTCTTGCGCGAGCAAGGCGACAAGCAGGTGCCACGTCTCCACCTCGTTGTGCGAGCGACGGCGAGCCTCGTTCTGCGCCTCTTGCACGGCCTGGCGCGACATGACGGTCATTTTCTCGGGATTCATGGTAGATGGAATAACAGTTCCCTTGCATGGTGTGTTCCAATCCCCTCCCGGTAATCCCCCTCTGACGCGGCCCACGACCGGCCGCCGGTTGGGCCAATCCGCGCCCCGCTTGTCCCACCCGCGGGCCAGATTGACCGCTCAATAACCGTACCGTACGACCACGCGCCAGTGGCGGGGTAGCTCGCGCGTCACGAGGTCCCCACCCGCAAACGGCGAGCTGGTCGCGCGCCAATTGAATGTGTCCGTCAGGTTCAGACAGTCGCCGCTGATTTCCCAGCTCCGGAAACGGTAGACCAGCGTGGCGTTCCAGGTCTGCTGCGGCGGGATGCGCACGAGCCCAAACAGGTCGAGGTTCTGTTCGCTCTGCAGCGTCGCCCAGACGCGCAGCCCCCACCCTTGTGGCCGCACCCAGGCGGCTTGGAGATTCGCGATGCAGCGCGGCTGGCCGGGCAACCGGTAATTGCCCCGCGCATACGACGGCGAGTTGTCGCTCGGCACCGTCGGGCTGAACTGCGGCGCGGTCGCAATGCCGCCCGGCAGCGGACCATTGAGATAGTGTGCATCGAGCAGCGCGAAGTTTCCGCCGACCGTGAAGGCGTCATTCAACCGCCACGCCGCCTGCGCCTCGAAACCGCGCACGAGAATTTCGTCGGGCAGGCCGAAGCGCGCGTTGGTGCGCTGGCGACGCTGGCGGAACACGTCGGCACTCCACGTCAGTCTGTTTTTCGCCGTGGCCCGCTTGATGCCGAGCTCGAGCAGCCGGCTCTGGTTTTCAAACAGCACCTCGGGCAGCTTGTTGCCGGTGAAGCCAAAGCCACCCGACGACGAGGAACTTTCCACCGCGCGGGCCTGCTGCACCGTGCCATATACCGCGACCTCTGGCGCCGGGCTCCAGGTCAGGCTCGCCGAGCCGGCAGGGAGAAATTTCCCGAGATGATCGCGCACCGGGACATAACCCGGCAACGGCATCGGATCCTCCGCCCTGACCGAAATCCAGTCACCACGGGCCCCAAGCTGCAGGGCGAGGTTCCTGGCCAGGCTGATTTCGTCCTGCCCAAACAAGCCCGCATTCCCCAGCCAGGAACGCAGTGTCTGGCTGACGCCGACCGACGCCGGGCTGCCGTAGCGACCGCCGGGCACCGCAAACCCGCCCGCGTGTCCGGGCACCGGTTGCAGAAACTTGGTCGCCGTCCGGGGCAGGCGGAACGTCTCCGGGTTCATCGTCAGGTCGAACGCGTTGATCGCCTCATTGAAGAAATCCACATAACTCTCGCGCTTTTCCCCGCGCACCGCCAGGCCCGCGAGCCAGGTGTGTCTCCGGCCCGCCAGCTCCGTGGCCCCGCTGAGTTCCGTGCGGTTCTCCAGCGTATAGCTGAGCGGGACCAGGCTGTAGAAGCGATAGGCCGCGCTCTTGTCCGAATCCACGCTCTCGAAATAGGTGCGGTTCACCACGTGCCCGGCGCCGGATTCCCCGGCACCGGTGAGCTGCACCGTGTAGACCCGCGCCGTTGCGCCGTCACTAGGCGCCAGCAGCACCTGCGAACCGTCGAGGCGCACCGTGCCGGTTGGCGCGAACGTGTTGCCGAAATAGGAACCCGCGCCGCCGTTTTGTACCGATGAGCCGGTGATGTAGTCACCGCGATCAATCAGCGCCTGGGTCGGCCGGTTCGTACCGGGATTCTCGACGTAATCGGCATCGTAGGCCTCCGCGCTGAAATCCCAGCGCACCGTCGGCGCCGGCCGCCAGGCCAGAGCGAGGTAGACGTCCCACGACTCCTCATGCGCCAGCCGGTAAAAGCTCCCGTTGTCGACCCGCTCCACGCTCAGGCGCGCCGCCAGGTTTGGCGCCAGCTCGCGCGAGACATCGAGTTGGGCGCGGCGCTCGTCCCACGAGCCGTAGGTCGCGGACACGCGCGTCTGCTCGCGCCCGAATTCCGGCCGCTTTGTGATGAAATTGACCAAGCCCCCCGCCCCGTTCGTGTAGCCGAGATAAACCGGCGCGGCGCCCGGCACGACCTCGACGGCCTCGACGGAATTGAACGACACCGGAAAGACATTTCGGTTGAAGGCCTTTCGCTGGCCGTTTTGCGCCGCATCGCCGAGCTCGCCGCGCAGCCACGGCACGCCGGTCAGGCCATACGGCGGCGCATCGCTCGCCCCCGCGATGAGGGGCGCGAGTTCCTCGACGTGCGTCACGCGCAACGCCTGCAGGTCGTCCTCACCGATGAGCGTGGCGCCGCGCGGGAAGTGCAACGGGTCCGTTGCCAGGCCGGCGAGGCCAGATGAAACGGCCGGACTGTCCGTTGCGCGGTCGGCGTGGGTGACGACGTCGTCAAGCTTGACCGTTTCCTCGGCCCGGGCCCGGCCGAGCAGGCCGGCCAGCAGACAAACAGTGACAACACGAAATGAAAGCGTAGAGACCATGAAGGGGGCGATTACTCCCGGACACGCCACGGCTGCCGAGCAGAAAAACGGTCATGTCCCAGTCTATTAGCCACTCGATGCCCCGGTCGGGTGCCGGCTAAAGCTTTCTAACGCACGGCGCTGTCCTCACGATTCAGCTGTTCCGCGTGCTTGAGGCCGAAGAGCACCAGTTCGGGCACGATCTCGTCGAACAGACCCTCGGCCTCGAACATCCGCGCAAAGCCACCCGTGCCGATCACCCGGGGGCGCTGGCCGCTGAAGGCCTCCACCGTGAGCGCCGCGAGCAGGTTGCGAACCGCCCCAACGTGGCCGTGGTAGAGCCCCGACTGGATGCTTTCCGTCGAGGTGCGGCCGAGCGCCGACTCGGGCCGGACGATCTCAACCCGCGGCAGCTTGGCGGTGCGGCTGGCCAGCATTTCGGCCCCGATGCCAACGCCGGGCAGGATGGCACCGCCAAGATAATCGCCCGCGGCGGTCACGGCCTCCAGCGTCGTGGCCGTACCGCAGTCCACCACGAGTACGTCGCGTTTGGGGTGCAACTGGGCCGCGCCGATGGCGCAGGCCACGCGGTCGGCGCCGACCTCGGCCGGGTTGCGGTAGCGAATCTTGAGGCCGGTCTTCACGCCGGCCTGCAGGACAAAGGGTTCGCACCCGAAATACTTCACGCACGCCGCGCGCAACGGATATGCTACCGGCGGCACCACGGAACAGATGGCGACCCGCGCCACCGCGGCGGGATCGAGCATGTTCTCGCGCAGTACGGCCCGGAGAAAAAGTCCCAATTCATCAGACGAGCCGATCGGTTGCGTGGTTTTGCGAAATTGCACGAGCAACTTGTCGCCGTCGAACACGCCGCCGTGGATCTGGGAATTGCCGACATCGAGGGCGAGAAGCATTTGGATTTTCGATTTTGGATTTTGGATTCTCGATTGGGCCGGCACCGGACTCAGTTCCGGGCGGCGGGTATCGGGCGGTGCGCCATTGCATCGGCGTTTTCCAGCAGGTGCGCGAGCGCATTCGCCAAGGCCGGGCGGTCCGGGCAGTGGGCGGCGCGGGTCCCGTCGGCGCGGATGATGTCGGCAGGGAAAGTGCCGTCCGGATGGCGGGCGGCAAGGTCGTTGTGCACGACATAGTCGGCGCCAGAATGCGCCAGGAGGCGCCGCACCGCCGCGTCGGACAGCACGCGGTCCGCCCCGTGCGTCAGCTTGAAGGCGACCACCGTGAGCGGCCGGCCGGTGAGCCGGCGCAGGCCGTCAACCAGCTTCGGGTTGGGGCGTAAACGCAGCAGCGGCCCGCTACCTGACTCGATTTTACCCTGACTACCGGCGGGCACCACCCCGCCGGCCACTATCATCGAATCAACACCGTAGTCGCTGACCGCTGCTGCGTGAATCACCGTGTCGAACTGGTCCGTGCCGAGCAGGCGGTCCAGCGCAGCTTCGAGTTCGGCATAAGTCACAAAGGTCTCCTCGCGGCAGGGACTCGCGGCACGCGCGGCATTGTGCGCCCGCAGCAATACCACGTCGTGGCCCGCGAAGGCGAGGCGGTCCGCAATCGCCGCGCCAGTGTTTCCCGTGCTCGTGTTGGTCAGCACCCGCACGCCATCAACGGGCTCGGTCGTGCCACCCGCCGTCACCAACACGCGCCGCTGGTGGGTCGGCTTGGTCAGGGCCGCTTCGACCGCCGCGACGATCGCCTCCGGCTCGGCCAGCCGGCCCTCGCCGGTCTCGCCGCAAGCGGTTCGCCCCTCGCTCACCGGCATGATCCGCAGGCCCCAGCTGCGCAACTTTCCGACCGCCGCCACCGTCGCGGGATGGGACCACATTGCCGGGTTCATCGCCGGCACGATCAACCAGGGCTTGGTACGATCATGGGCGAGGAACAACGCGCCCGGCAGGTCGTCCGCCAAGCCGGCCGCGAGCCGGTTGAGGGTGTTCGCGGTCGCCGGACAGACCACCACGGCATCGGCCCACCGCGTCAGTGTGATGTGATCCAGCGCCCGGCCGGGCTCGAAGAGGTCGCTCAGGACCGGCGAACCCGTCAGCCCCTCCAGCGTGGCGGGGCCGATAAACTTCAGCGCCGCGGCCGTCGCCACGCAGCGGATGCGGTGGCCGCGCTGGACGAGACGAGAGACCGTCTCGCAGGCCTTGTAGCCCGCGATGGAACCGGTGAAGACGAAGAGGAGATTAGAGCCGGACATTGTCGATCAGCCTCACGTTATCGACGTGAATGGCGCCGAGGCGCACGCCGGTTTCATCCGCCACGTAATCCACTTCAAAGCCCGCTGCCTTGAGCGCCGTCGAAGCCGCATCCGCCGTCGGTGCGGAGCGCAGGATGCGGGGAAACAGCCCGGCCCGCACGCGCGCGGCCGTCGACAGCCGCCGGTTGCGCGAACTGAGCGCCAGCCCGTCAGGTTCGCGCTCCGTCGGGCAGGCGATGATTTCGACCGGCAGCAGCATGGCCCGGACCATGCCTTGCACCAGCTGGAGTTGCTGCCAGTCCTTCTCGCCGAAGTAGGCGCGGGTCGGCTGCACGACATTGAGCAGCTTGAGCACGACCGTGAGCACGCCATCGAAGTGTCCGGGCCGGTGCGCGCCCTCGAGCCGGCGGCTCAGTGAATCCTCGGTCACCCGATAGCTGTAATTGTCCGGGTAGAGCTCGGTCGGCGTCGGAACGATGACGTGATCGACCAGACCCGCCGCGACCATGAGGTCGGCCTCCAGGGTGCGGGGATATTTCGCCAGGTCGGCCGGGTCGTTGAACTGGGTCGGGTTGACGAAAATGCTCAACACCACGCAGGCGTTCCCGGCCCGGGCGCGGGCCAGTAACGCCCGGTGCCCGGCGTGCAGGGCTCCCATCGTCGGCACGAAACCGATCGACTGGCCGGCCAGCGCGTCACGCGCCACGCGCCAATCCGCCAGGCTGGACCAGGTTTTCATGCCAGCACCTCCGCCCGCGCCGGAAAGCGCGCGGTGCGCACATCCCGGGCGTATTCATTGAGTGCCGCCAATATTTCGCCATGGCCGTCGCGGTAACGCCGACTGAATTTCGGCCGGAAGGACGCATCGAGGCCCAGCAGGTCGTTCAACACGAGTATCTGCCCCGAGGTCGCCGCACCGGCCCCGATGCCGATGATCGGCACAGACCGGTGACGGGTGATCTGCTCGGCCAACGCGGCCGGGACGCACTCCAGCACGAGGGCAAAGGCTCCCAGTTCCTCCAGGCGCAGCGAGGCAGCGAGCAGTTTGGCCGCATCGTTCTCCGAGCGACCTTGCAGGCGGTAACCGCCGAGCTGGTTCACCGACTGGGGCGTGAGCCCGAGGTGACCCATCACGGGAATCCCGCTGCCGACCAGGTGCGACACGACGTCTTCATGGCCAGTCACGCCCTCCAGTTTCACGGCGGTCGCTCCGGCTTGCATCAATACCCCGGCCGCGCGCACGGCCTCCGCGATGCCGCGCCGGAAAGTTATGAACGGCATGTCGGCCACCACAACCGCCTCCGGCGCGCCGCGGCGTACCGCGGCGGTGTGCAGCACCATCATCTCCAGCGTGGCGTGGATCGTTGAGGGCAGGCCGTGCACGACCATGGCCGCACTGTCACCGACGAGGATGGCATCCGCCTCCGAGGCCGCAACGATGCGGGCCATCGTGGCGTCATAGGCCGTGACCATGACGATCGGCTGCGCTTCGCGGTGGGCCCGGGCGAAATCGAGGATGCTTTTCATTCCGCCCCGGCAGTGGTCCGTAAACGGAAAACCTGCAGGGCGCGGGAGCTGGACTGGAGTGCTTGTCGCATGGCGATCAGGCCTGGAGATGTCCGGAGACGGGGAGTTGAACTGTGCGGTCCGGTCGCGCACGAGTTCGCGCCAGACGCGGGGAATGTTGCCGGGAATCGCGGGGTCGCAACTGAAATCTCAGTCATGGCCTTCCACCAATGGCGTAGAACTAAGCAAAGGCATGGTTCAGACCAAGCCACCGAACCCTTTGGCCACGAAAAACACCAAACTGGTTTCAGCGGCATTGGATGCCTCCCGCGCGCCTATAGGCGCCTTGTCATTTTCCCAGGCTACCTGATTTTTGTGTTTTTCGTGGCCAATCATGGTTTGGGAATCTTGCGGTCAAAAATCCGCCGGTTGACTCGCCCGCCCCCCGGGGCGACATTGGCCCTTCATGGCTGATTTCCCTACCGAGCAAAAAACTGTCACGCGCGCCTTTCTCGTGGGCGTGCAGGCCCCCGGCATGGCGCCGGGGGAAGGCGCCGAGCTGCTCGGCGAACTGAATGAACTCGTCGAGACCCTCAACCTGACAATCACCCGCTCCACCCTCGTCACCCTGCGCGACCGGGAGCAGCCCAAATACCTCATCGGCTCAGGCAAGGCCGCCGAGTTGATGGCGCAGGCCAAGGCGGAGGGCGCGGATGTGATCGTCATCGACGAGGAACTCTCCCCCGCGCAGCAGCGCAACTGGGAGGAAGACTCCGGCCTGGCCGTCATCGACCGGCAGGAAGTTATTTTGGAAATCTTTGCCGACCGGGCCCAGACCCGCGAAGCCGTGCTACAGGTGGCGTTGGCCCGCATGGAATATTCCCTGCCCCGCCTCACCCGGGCGTGGACCCACCTTTCCCGCCAGCGCGGCAAGGGTTCGATGGGTGGCGAAGGCGAGACCCAGCTCGAGAATGACCGCCGCATCGTGCGCGACCGCATCGCGCACCTGAAGTCCGAGATCGCCCAGGTCATCTCGCAGCGCGCCACCCAGCGCCGCAAGCGCCAGCGCACGCCCATCCCGGGCATGGCCATCGTCGGCTACACCAACGCCGGCAAATCCTCCCTTCTCAACAAGCTCACGGGCGCGACCGTCCTCGCCGCCGACAAGCTCTTCGCCACGCTCGACCCCACCACGCGCCAGTTTGAACTGCCCGACGGCCGTACGCTGCTCGCCACCGACACGGTCGGCTTTATCCGCCGCCTGCCCCACCGCCTCGTCGAGGCCTTCAAGGCCACGCTCGAGGAGGTCGTAGTCGCCGACTTCATCGTCCACGTGCTCGACATCGCCAACCCGAATGTCGCACACCATTTCGCCACGACGATGGAAGTGCTCGGCGAACTCGGCGCCGCCGACAAACCGACGATCACGGTCTTCAACAAGGTCGATGCCGCCGACGCCAAGACGCTTTCCCTGATTCGCGCCCAGCATCCGGAAACGCTCTTCCTCAGCGTCCATACCGGCCAGGGCATGGATAAACTACTCGCCCGCTGTGAGGAACTGGCCGTCGATGACAACGAGTCCGTCGAGCTGCTCATTCCGCACAACCGTTACGACGTGGTGGCCAAGCTCCATGGCGCCGGCCAGGTGCGGAAGCAGGAATCCATGGCCGAGGGCGTCCGGATCACCGGTCGCTTCCCCCGCAAAATGGCGGCCGTGTTCTCGCCGTTCATTTTGCTAGTCCCGGCCAAGGCGGCAAAGCGGGCGCAGAAAGTGAAGGCATGATATCCACGGAGGAAGCCTTGCGGATTGTCCTCGCCCGGGCCCAACCGCTCGGGACCGAACGCCAGGTTCTCAGCCACGCGCTCGGCCGCGTGCTGCGGACAGCAGCGCTGGCCGACGCGGATTCGCCGCCCTTCGACGCCTCGGCCATGGACGGCTACGCCGCCCGGCGGGCTGACCTCGCGCGACCGCTCCGTCTCACTGGCACCAGCGCGGCCGGGGCGGCCTTTGCCGGCGCCGTCGGCCCCGGTGAATGTGTCCGCATCTTCACGGGTGCGCCCGTGCCCGCGGGCGCCGACTGCGTCGTGCGGCAGGAGGACGTCCTATGCGACGGCGCTTCGGTCCGCGTGGCCCGATCCGACGGCCCGAGTTTCATCCGCCGCCGCGGCGAGAATCGCCGCGCCGGCGAAGTGATTGTCCCTGCCGGCACCTTGCTCGGCCCGGCCGAGCTGGCCGCGCTCGCCAGCGCGGGCGTGACCGCACCCGAAGTCGCCCACCGGCCGCTTTGCTTCCACCTGGTCACCGGCGACGAACTCGTGCCACCCGGCGCCCCACCCACCGGCGCCCAGATCCGCGACAGCAATTCGACGCTCATCGCCGCGCTCCTCGCGCAACGGCAAGTGCCGCCGGGCGGTCACGCGCATGTGCGGGACGACCTTGCCGTCGCGCAGTCCATTCTCGCCACCGCGCCCGCCCCCGATCTGCTGCTCATCTCGGGTGGCGCCAGCGTGGGCGATCACGATTTCGCCCGGCCGCTGCTCAAGGCCCTGGGCTACGAATTGCATTTCGAGCAGGTGAACCTGCGGCCCGGCCGTCCGCTGGTTTTCGCCAGCCGCGGGGACCGGCTCGCCTTCGCACTGCCGGGCAACCCTGTTTCCCACTGGGTCACGTTCCACCTGTTCGTCGCGCCGTTGCTGCAAAAACTCCAGACCGGCATCGACCCCGCGCCTGTTCGGGTCACCGGCCGGCTCGCCGCCGGTTCGCGCCTGCCCCCGCGGGACCAGCGCCGCACCTTCTGGCCGGCGCGCACGGCCGTCGTGGACGGAGGCTACGAGGTCACCCCGCTCCCGCTCGCCAGTTCCGGCGACAGCAGCGGACTCGTCGGCGCGAACGCCCTGCTGGTCGTGGTCGAAAACCGCCTCGACCCAGGGCAATCCGTCGAGTTCATTCCCTGCCCGTGAAGCCGGTCAAAAAATCCTTTTCCCACCTCGACCCTGCCGGCGGGGCGAAAATGGTTGATGTCGGGGCCAAGCCTGACCTCCGACGCACCGCCGTGGCCGAGGGCCGGCTCAGCTGTGCACCGCGCACCATCAAGTTGCTGCGCGCACAAGCCCTGCCCAAGGGTGACGTGCTGACCGTGGCGAAGATCGCCGGCATCCAGGCGGCCAAAGCCACGAGCACGCTGATTCCGCTCTGCCACCCGCTCGCGCTCAGCCACGTGGACGTGGAATTTTCCGTGAAGAAGGACGGCATCATCATCCGCGCCACCGCCGCACTCACCGGCAAGACCGGCGTCGAGATGGAGGCGCTCACCGCCGTGACTGTCGCCGCGCTGACCCTTTACGACATGTGCAAGGCGGTGGATAAACAGATGACGATCGGTGGCATCCGGGTCGTCGAAAAAATAAAGAAGTAAGGAGGAAGAATTAAGAATCCCACCCCGCTTTTGTGAATTCCGTGGCAAAATCCTCCTCATGAAAGTGGCCCGCATCACCCTCAGCGATCGCGCCGCCAACGGCGTCTATGCCGACGAGAGCGGCCCGGAGATCGAACGCGTCACCGCCAGCCATTTCACCGAGCCGCTGGAGTGGGTTCGCGTCCTGCTGCCCGACGACCGCGCGCAGCTTGAGGCCGCGCTCATCCGGCTCGCCGACGTCGAGCAATGCCCGCTCATCATCACCACCGGCGGCACCGGCCCCTCGGCTCGCGACATCACGCCCGAGGCCACGCGCGCCGTGCTTGAGAAGGAACTGCCCGGTTTCGGTGAGGTGATGCGCATGCACAGTTACGCGAAGGTAATGACCGCCATCCTCTCCCGTGCCACCGCCGGCGTGCGCGGCCGCTCGCTCATCATCAACCTGCCCGGCCGGCCGAGCGCCATCGGCGAATGCCTGCCGCTCATCGTCCCCGCCATCGCCGAGGCCCTCGACCACATCGCCGGTTTTCGCCCGGGACTGGTCAACGAAGTGTCCAAGGCGCCATGCCGGTCCTGACCAAACTACGCTTCGACCGCCATGAGCTGGCCGGAGCCTTCGGCGACATCGGCACCGACCTGCCGCTGATCGCCGGCATCATTCTCGCCACCAAGCTCGATCCCGCGGGCGTTTTTCTCGCGTTTGGTCTCGCGCAGATCGCCTCGGGCCTGCTTTACGGCCTGCCCATGCCCGTGCAGCCGCTCAAGGCGATGGCCGTGGTCGTCATCGCCGGCCAGGCCACTGGGGCACAACTGCAGCTCGCCGGCTTGATGATCGGTGCGCTGATGCTGGTGCTCTCTTACTCCGGCCTGCTCGACCGGCTGCAGAAACTCATCCCCGTTCTTGTCGTGCGCGGCGTGCAGGCCGGTCTCGGGATCGCGCTGGCGCGCACCGCCCTGGGCCTGACAGGTCGCGAGGGCCCCTGGGGCTGGGTCGCCGCCGGGGTCGCCGTGGCCTTGCTTGTCTGGTTGCGGCGGCACCGCCATGTACCCGGCGCGCTGCTCGTCGTCGGCGCGGGCGCCGTCTGGGCCGCCTTCAACCGCATTGACTGGAACGCCCTCGCCCACGGCTTCGGCTGGGTAACGCCCAAACCATCCATCCTCCCTTGGGACCAGTGGCTCGCCGCCCTGACCCTGCTGGTCCTCCCACAGGTGCCGCTGTCGCTCTCCAACTCCGTCATCGCCACACAGCGGACGGTCACCGACCTCTTTCCCGACCGGCCCGTCACGTTGCGCGGCATCGGCCGCACCTACAGCGTGATCAACCTGCTTTCCCCCTGGCTGGGTGGTATTCCCATGTGCCATGGCTGCGGCGGCCTGGCCGGTTATTACGCCCTTGGGGCGCGCACCGGCGGCTCCGTGATCATGTACGGTTCACTCTACCTGCTGGTCGGCGCGCTCTTCAGCGGGGCCTTCCAGGAAGTGTTGCGGGTCTTTCCCGCCCCCGTGCTGGGTGCCGTGCTCCTGGTCGAGGCGGGCGTGCTGATTCTGCTCCTGCGGGACGTTGCCCGCACGCCCCTCGCACTCGGGCTGGCCCTCGCAGTCTCGCTGGTTTGCGTTTTCGCCCCGCAGGGCTACCTCACGGGGATGGTCGTGGGTTGCATCCTCTACTATTCCCTGCGTCGCTGGCTGCCCTCGCCCGCCGGCAACCCCGGCTGATCCATGCCGCTCGACCAATACAACCGCGACATCGACTACCTCCGCATCTCGCTCACGGACGCGTGCAACCTCCGCTGCGTCTACTGCATGCCGGAGCACATGACCTTCCGGCCGCGGGACGAGCTGTTGAGCGACGCCGAGCTGCGCCGCCTGATCACCCTCTTCGGCTCGCTCGGCTTTCGCAAAATCCGCTTCACCGGCGGCGAACCCACCCTCCGCTCCGGCCTGGTGGACCTCGTGCGCCACGCGACGAACACGCCCGGCATCACCGCCGTGGGCCTCACGACCAACGGCGTACTGCTCGACAAACTCGCTCAGCCGTTGCGCGATGCCGGCTTGCAAACCGTCAACATCTCCCTCGACAGCCTGGACGAGGACAAATTCCGCCAGCTCACCCGTTGGGGCAACCTCCGCGACGTGCGCGCCGGCCTCGAGGCCTCGGCCCAGGCCGGGCTGCGCGTGAAACTCAACGCCGTGGTCTGCCGCGGGGTGAACGATGGCGACGACGTCATCGCGCTGGCCCGCCTCACCCTCACCAACCCGTGGCAAGTGCGCTTTATCGAGCAGATGCCCTTTGGGAACAATGCTGCGTTCCAGACCAAGGGCATGGTCAGCGAGGCGGAGCTGCTGACCGTGCTGGAAAAGGCCCTCGGTCCGCTCGAACTCGTCAACGGCGGCAAGCTCGACGGCGAGGCCCGGCTCTACCGTCTGCCCGGTGGTCAGGGCGCGCTCGGTTTCATCAGTCCCGTCTCCCAGCCCTTCTGCGCCGCCTGCAACCGCATGCGCCTCACCGCCGACGGCGTGCTGCGCCTCTGTCTTCTCCGCGACAACGAGATCAACCTGCTCAACCTCCTGCGCGGCGGCGAGAGCGACGACGCCATCGCCACCTGCATCCGCGGTGCGGTTCACGAAAAACCTTGGGGCCACGGGCTGGCCCAGCACCTCATCCCCGCCGCGCGCGGGATGTCCGAGATCGGCGGGTGAGACAGGTTTTGAAACCACTAATGTGAATCAATGAGACCACGCGTATTCAGCAAATGTTGGTCACCACGAAACACCACTACTGTCCGGCAGCATGAACCTTCACGAGAACAGATTAGGAACGTCGTTGTCATGAGTGGTTGGAGTGAAGTCCATGGCTTGTCTGGCAAAGAGTTCCGGCAGAGGTGTTTTCTCGAATGGCGTGACGCTGAT
>JANYDW010000023.1 GCA_025363455.1 Oleiharenicola sp.
CGCTTGCGCGGTCTTCGGTCGCCAAGGACCGCGCAAGCGCGGCCCCTACAATTAACGGACTGTACTGGACGAGCCGACCCAGTCCCTTGACTCCACCACCGGGCTGGAGAACCTGACAGCCCGCATGACCCGGAGCGCCCACGTCCAGACCGCCAAGGCCGCCGTCGAAACGACGGCGGTGCATGTGCTGGTCGCGCTGAGCGTGGCCCATCTCCTGAACGATGTGTTCCAGGTGATGTTGCCGGCCATCTACCCGGTCCTGAAGCAGTCGCATCACCTGAGTTACACGCAGCTCAGCAACATCACCCTTGTCTACCAGCTCGTGGGGTCGCTCCTGCAGCCGGCCGTCGGCTTTTTCACCGACCGCCGCCCGCTGCCGTATTCGCTGCCGCTCGGCATGACGATCTCGCTGGTCAGCATGGTGCTGCTCTCGCAGGCCTCGACCTACCCCCTGTTGTTGCTTTCGGCAGGCATCATGGGCCTGTCCTCCTCGATCTTTCATCCCGAAGCTTCGCGCGTGGCGCGGCTGGCCTCGGGCGGCAGGCACGGGTTTGCCCAGTCCCTGTTCCAAGTCGGCGGCAACCTCGGCACTTCCTTCGGCCCGTTGCTGGCCGCCGCGATCATCACCGTGCGCGGGCAGCAGAATATCCTCTGGTTCACCTTGCCGGCGATGGTGGGCATCACCCTGCTCGGCTGGATCAGCCGCTGGTATGCGGCGCATCTTTCCGATCGCTTGAAGCAGGCCCGCCCGGCCGCCCCCGCCCGCACCGTGCCGCGTGACAAGGTTGTGCTGGCCATCAGCATCCTGGTGGCGCTGGTGTTCTCGAAGTACATCTACCTGATCAGCCTCACGAACTATTACACCTTTTATCTGATCGAGAAGTTCGGCGTTTCCGTGCAGGCCGCGCAGATCTACCTGTTCGTGTTTCTGTTCGCCGTGGCGGCCGGCACTTACGCCGGCGGGCCGGTGGGCGACCGGATCGGCCGCAAGAAGGTCATCTGGATCTCGATCCTCGGCGTGGCGCCTTTCTCACTCGTGCTGCCCTATGTCGGTCTCATGACCGCCGTCGTGCTCACGGTCTTCATCGGCCTAATCCTCGCGTCAGCGTTTTCCGCCATGATCGTCTATGCGCAGGAGCTGGTGCCGGGCAACGTGGGCCTGATTGCCGGCCTGTTTTTCGGGCTGGCGTTCGGTTGTGCGGGCATCGGCTCAGCCCTGCTTGGGCGGCTGGCCGACCACACGAGCATCGGTTTCGTGTTCCAGGTCTGCGCCTGGCTGCCGTTGATCGGGCTCCTGACGGCGTTTCTGCCTGAGGTCGAGCCAGCGCGCCGCCGGGCCAGAGCATCGCTACCTCGGACTGGAGTGAGACCGGATTTAGAACCGCTAATGGGTTTCGCCAACGGCGAAACCTGGAAAGACCCTTCCGACTGATCGTCTCCAGTGTAGGATTTGGGGCCCGCTAATCGCAGGCCGGTCTAAGCTGGCGATGAAAGGTCTGCGATGAGCAGACCCCTTATGCCAGCGCTGGAGGCGATTAGCCGAAGGGGACTCTGAAAGTTTCACCGTTGGTGAAACTAATTAGTGGTCAAGAAATTCAGTCCCAGCTCAGGGACTCCGGCTGCATCTTTCGGCAATTACTTTGGGGGGATTCTGACCCTGCCCGCAACCAGCACGACGCTAATGGCAAGATCTGCGCAGCCGCCCAGAGGCTGCTCTGCGAAGATGGGGTGAGACCGGTCCATGCCGGGCCGGGCTTCACGCCCCATGTCTTCCACGCCTAAAACACCCCGCTTCGTCACTTGCGATGCCAACGAGGCTGTGGCCTCCGTCGCCTACCGTCTGAATGAACTGATCGCGATCTACCCGATCACGCCCTCGTCGACCATGGCCGAGCAATGCGACGAATGGGCGGCCGTCGGCAAACCCAACCTCTGGGGCGAGGTGCCACGCATCGTCGAGATGCAGTCCGAGGGCGGCGTGGCCGGGGCCGTGCACGGCGGCCTGCTGGGCGGGGCGCTGACGACGACCTTCACGGCTTCGCAGGGCCTGCTGCTGATGATCCCCAACCTCTACAAGATCGCCGGTGAGCTGCTGCCGTTCACGATGCATGTCAGTGCCCGTGCGTTGGCGGCGCAGGGCTTGTCCATTTTCGGCGACCACCAGGATGTGATGGCCTGCCGGGCCACGGGTTGCGCCCTGCTATGCAGTAACAGCGGGCAGGAAGCGCACGACCTGGCGCTGATCGCCCATGCGGCCAGCTACCGCGCCCGCGTGCCGTTCATCCATTTCTTCGACGGGTTCCGCACGTCCCACGAGGTGTCCAAGCTCGCCCAGCTGTCCGATGACGATCTGCGCGCCGTGATCGATGAAGCGGATATTGCGGCGTTCCGTGCCCGGGCCATGACGCCGGATCATCCGACGCTGCGCGGCACGGCCCAGAATCCCGACGTGTACTTCCAGGGCCGCGAGGCCGTGAACCCCTTCTACGCGACACTGCCGGCCACCGTGCAGGCGGTGATGGACAAGTTCACCACCGTCACCGGGCGCAGCTATCACCTGTTCGACTACTACGGCGATCCGCAGGCGGAGCGCGTGATCGTGGCGATGGGCAGCGCGATCGAGACGATCGCGGAGACCGTGGACTGGCTCAACGCCCACGGGGAAACGGTCGGCGCGATCGCGGTGCGGCTGTTCTTGCCCTTCGACTCGGCCGCCTTCTTGAAAGTCCTGCCGAAGAGCGTGAAATCCATCGCGGTGCTGGACCGGACCAAGGAGCCCGGCTCGCTGGGCGAACCGCTGTACCTGAACGTGCTCGGCGTTCTCGCCGAGGCGTGGGCCCCGGGTGGCTCCATGCCCCGGGTCGTGGGCGGGCGCTACGGGCTGGGCTCGAAGGAGTTCACCCCCGGCATGGTCCGGGCGGTTTTTGCCAACCTCGCGGCCCAGACGCCCAAGGCGCGCTTCACCATCGGTATCCTGGACGACGTCAGCGGCAGTTCGCTGCCGTTCGACGCGGACTTCGATCTGGAGAAGCCGGACGTGCGGCGGTGCGTATTCGTCGGCCTCGGGGCGGATGGCACGGTCGGTGCCAACAAAAACTCGATCAAGATCATCGGCGAGCAGACCGACAACTACGCGCAGGGCTACTTCGTCTACGACTCGAAGAAATCGGGGTCGATGACGACCTCGTACCTGCGTTTCGGTCCGCGGCCCGTGCGCGCGCCCTATCTGATCCGGCAGGCGGGCTTCGTGGCCTGCAGTCAATTTCATTTCGTCGGCCACACCGACGTGCTCGGCTTTGCGGCGCCCGGGGCGACGGTGTTGCTCAATTCCCCCTCTAGCCCTGAGGATACGTGGAAGAAACTCCCTCGCGACTGGCAGGAGCAGTTGATCGAAAAGAAACTGCGCCTTTATGTGATCGATGCCACCGCCGTGGCGCAAGCGAGCGGCATGGATCGTCGCACGAACACCGTGCTGCAGACTTGCTTCTTCGCGTTATCGGGCGTCCTGGCTCCCGACGAGGCCATCAAGCAGATCAAGAAGGCCATCGAGAAAACCTACGGCCGCAAGGGCGACCAGATCGTGAAGATGAACTACGCGGCCGTGGACGCCGCGCTCGCGGGCCTGCACGAGGTAAAGCTGCCCGCCGCACCCGACCAGGCGGCCATGGCGACCGTGCCGCCGTCATTCGCGGGCGCCCCCGAATTTATCCAGAAAGTCACCGCGCGGCTGCTGGCGAACCAGGGCGACCTGATGCCGGTGAGCGCCATTCCGATGGACGGCTGCTGGCCGACCGGTACCGCGCGCTATGAGAAGCGGAACATCGCGCTTGAGATCCCGACCTGGGATCCGGCGGTCTGCATCCAATGCAACAAGTGCGTCATGGTCTGCCCGCATGCGGCGATCCGCGCCAAGTTCTACGATCCCGCGGAACGCGCGGGCGCGCCGATCGGCTTCCAGTCGACGCCGTTCCGTTCGACGGAGCATCCCGGCCAGCTCTACACCCTGCAGGTGGCGCCCGAGGATTGCACAGGCTGCTCGCTTTGCGTCCAGGTCTGTCCGGCCAAGGACAAGACCAACCCACGTCACAAGGCCATCGACATGGTCGAGCAGCCGCGGCTGCTCGCCTCCGAGCGCGCCAACTGGGAGTTCTTCCTCAAGCTGCCGGATCCGGTGCGCAGCATCTTGGACAATTCGACGGTCAAGGGCTCGCAGTTCCAGCCACCACTTATTGAGTTCTCGGGCGCGTGCTCGGGCTGCGGAGAGACGCCCTACCTCAAGTTGCTCACGCAACTGGTGGGCGACCGGCTGCTCATCGCCAACGCCACCGGTTGTTCCTCGATCTATGGCGGCAACCTGCCGACCACGCCGTATTGTTCCAACAAAGAGGGCCGCGGCCCGGCCTGGGCGAACTCGCTCTTCGAGGATAATGCCGAGTTTGGTCTCGGCCTCCACCTCGCCGTCGAGCAACGGGCCAGCACAGCACGATTGATGGTCACCCGCCTCACGGTTGGCATCGGCCCCGACCTGGCGACCCGCCTGCTCCAGGCGGATCAATCCACCGAGACTGGCATCGCCGAGCAACGGACGCGTGTTGTCGCGCTGCGGTCCGTCCTCAAAAACCTGCCGGGCGCGGACGCCCGCCGGCTCGAGGCGCTGGCAGACGACCTGGTGAAAAAGTCCGTGTGGATCGTTGGTGGGGACGGGTGGGCCTACGACATTGGCTATGGCGGGCTCGACCATGTGCTGGCCTCTGGCGCCAACGTGAAGGTGCTGGTGCTCGACACGGAGGTTTACTCCAACACGGGCGGCCAGTCTTCCAAGTCCACCCCGATCGGGGCGGTCGCCAAGTTCGCCTCCGGCGGCAAGAGCGTCGCCAAGAAGGACCTCGCCCTGATGGCGATGCAATATGGTCACGTCTATGTCGCCCGCGTGGCCTTCGGGGCCAAGGACAGCCAGACGGTCACCGCCTTCCGCGAGGCCGAGGCGCACCAGGGTCCCGCGCTGATCATTGCGTACTCGCACTGCATCGCGCACGGGTTCCCGCTCCACCTCGGCATCGAGCAGCAAAAGCTCGCGGTCGAGACGGGCTACTGGCCGCTGTTCCGTTACAACCCCGCGGTCGCGGCGAAGGGTGAACCCGGGCTGCGGCTGGACTCGGGCGCGCCCAAGGGCGACCTGGCTCGCTTCATGGCCAACGAGACCCGCTTCGGCATTCTGAAGAATGTCGCGCCCGAGCGCGCCACCGAATTGGCCAAACTGGCCCAGGCGCACGTGCACCGGCACTACGCCTATTACCAGCAACTCGCCGCGCCCCACACCAACGGCACCGCGGCCCCGGCGACGCCCGCTGCTCCCGCCGCCAAACCCTGAACCCACCCCGACCATGAACCTCGCCACGAATTATCTCGGACTGAAACTCAAGAACCCGCTCATGGTCGGCGCCTCGCCGTTTTGCGACAACCTCGATGCCGCCCAGCGGCTCGAGGATGCCGGGGCCAGCGCGATTGTCATGCGCTCGTTGTTCGAGGAACAGATCGACTACGAGCAGCGCGCCCTGTCGTTCCTGCTCGAGACACCTTCGGAAAGTTTCGCCGAGGCGACCTCGTATTTCCCGGGGTACTCCGAATACCAGCTCACGCCCGACCACTACTTGCGTCAGCTCGGGCAACTAAAGAGCACACTAAATATTCCCGTCATTGCCTCGCTCAACGGCTGCCGGCCCGGCGGCTGGACGGACTATGCCCGGCGCCTGGAGCTGGCCGGGGCCGATGCCATCGAGCTGAACCTCTACCAACTTGTGACGGATCCGCGGGCGAGCGCCATGGAGGTAGAGGAGAGCATGCGGACCACGGTGAAGGATGTGGTGAGCACGGTGAAAATTCCGGTGGCGGTGAAGCTCTCTTCATTCCACACGGCGCCCACGCAGTTTGCCTTGTCGCTGGAGCAGGCCGGGGCGAAGGGCGTGGTGCTGTTCAACCGGTTCTATCAGCCGGATTTCAACCTGGAGGACCTGGAGGTCCAGCCGTACCTGCGGCTGTCGGATTCGAGCGAGCTGTTGCTGCGCCTGCGCTGGTTGGCGGTGCTGTCTCCGCATTTGCACGGTTCGCTGGCGTGCAGCGGCGGCGTGCATAACAAGGATGATGTCATCAAGGCCCTCCTCGCCGGTGCCCACACGGTGCAGCTGGTTTCCGTGCTGCTAAAGCAAGGACCCGGGGTGCTGACCATGCTGCTGGAAGGCCTGCGCAATTGGATGGCGGAGCGTGACTATAATGACGTCGGCGAACTGCGCGGCGCCCTCAACCTGAAGCGTTGTCCCGATCCCGCGGCCCACGAGCGCGCCAATTACATCCGCATTCTGCAGAGCTGGCGGGTGTGAGAATCGCGGGTTGCATGTGGCGCGCAATTGCCAAGGATAGGACGCATAGGACCTAGGGGACCAATAGGTCTGCAATCATGGCAGACAATGGCTTTATCCCCGCTCACGGCGGTTACGAAGATCTGAAGTCATTTCAGAAGGCGCGCATCGTTTATGATGGCACGGTGTGCTTTTGCCGTCGGTTTCTGGACAAGCGCGACCGCACGATCGACCAGATGGTGCAGGCCGCGCGATCCGGGAAACAAAACATCCTGGAGGGCAGCCAGGCCTCGGGCACCTCAAAGGAGATGGAGATCAAGCTCACCAACGTGGCCCGGGCGAGCCTGGAGGAACTGCTCGAAGACTACCTGGACTACCTGCGGACACGCGGCCTGAAGCTGTGGGCAAAAGATAGCCGTGAGACCCTCTTCGTGCGCAAACTCGGCGCTAGAAATAGGTCCTATGAGTCCTATAGGACCTATCTTGAATCCCGCCCGCCCGAAGTAGTCGCAAACATCATGATCTGCCTCATCCACCAGACAAACTTTCTGCTGGACCAGTTGCTCCGGCAGCAGGAGGCGGCCTTCCTCAAAGAGGGTGGCCTGCGCGAGCGCATGACCCGAGCCCGGCTGCGGAGCCGGCCATACTAGAACAACTCCAGCACCGCCGAGGGCCACAAGCCCAGCGCCACGATCAACCCGGCGGCGATGAGGAGGGCGATGGTCGCGGACAGGGAAACCCGGACCGGGGCCGCGTTGTCGGCGGGCGCGGCCACCAGTGCCTGTTTCAGGATGAGCAGGTAGTAGTAGAGCGCCACGGCACTGAGGGCGATGGCGCAGATCACCAGCCAGCCCGCCGGCCCGGCGAGGCCGCCGAGCTGCAGCACGGAAGCGAAGACCGCGAACTTGCCGAAGAACCCGGCGAGCGGCGGGATGCCCGCGAGCGACAGCACAAAGACGGCGAGACACCCGGCGAGCAGTGGCGAGCGCTTGTGCAGGCCGGCCAGGTCGGTGAGTTGTTGGACGCGGCCGGCTGACTCCAACGCACCGATGACGCCGAACGCGCCAACGGTGGTCAGACCATACGTGGCGGCGTAGTAGAAGAGCGGACCCACGCCGGTCCGGCCGGCGGCGATGACGCCAAGCAGCAGCGCGCCGGCATGAGAGATGGCGGAGTAGGCGAGCAGACGCCGCACATTGGACTGGGCCAGCGCACCGATATTGCCGAGCAGGAGCGAGGCGCCCGAGATCAGGGCAACGACCGGAGCCCAGCCGACGGTCACGGGCAGATGGGCGATGGTGCCGACGGCGCTGCCCAGGCCGGGCCAGAGCAGGCGGGTGAAAAGCACGAGCCCGGCAAGCTTCGAGGCCGAGGCGATGAGCGCGGCGGCGGGGGCAGGGGCACCTTGGTACACGTCGGGTGCCCAGAGATGAAAGGGCGCGGCGGCGGCCTTGAAACCGAACCCGACCAAGACCATCACGAGCGCGACGATCAGCAATGGCGTGGGGCCCTGTTGCGCGAGTTGCTGGCCGATCAGGTCCAGTCGGAGTGTGCCGGTGAGGCCGTAGAGCAGGCTGAAGCCGAAGAGCAAAAAAGCCGCGGCCATCCCGCCGAAGAGAAAATATTTCAGGCCCGCCTCGGCGGATTCCGGGCTGGCCTTGTCAAAGCCCGCCAGCACGTAGAGCGACAGGCTGGCCAGCTCGAGCGCGAGGAAGGCAACGAGAAGATTGTTCGCAGCCGCCATGAGGGTGAAGCCGGTCGTGGCGAACAGGAGGATGGCAGTGAATTCGGCGGGATGGCGCAGGCGCGCGGCGTCCGGGAGCAGAGCCAGCGCCAGGGCCGCAAGCAATATGACGCCGGTCCGCGTGGCGACGGAGAGCGGGTCGAGTTGAAACATCCCATCGTAAATCGCGCCGCTGGCTCCGCTGGTGGCAGCGGCATATCCTGCCATGAGGAGGGAGATAAGGCCAAGGGCGAGGGCGACATGGTGCCGGTTGGCCGGACGATGCCGCGCCCAGATCATGTCGACGATGAGCACGACCAGGGCACCGATGACGAGATAGGCCTCAGGGCGCAGGGCTTGAAATAGTCCGGCGTAATCCGCGTTCATGGGGCACCTCCCGAGAGGATGGCGTGGAAGGCCGGCGACTGCAGGGCCGGGCGGATCCAGTTCAGCAGGGTATCAGGACTGAGTCCGAGATAGATCGTGGCACCCAGCAGGAGGAGGGCACCGGCCTTTTCCGGCCAGGTGATCGGCGGGTAGGGCGCGACCGCTGGGCGCGCTGCAGAATCTTCGAAATCCGGCGGGCCCAGCGGTCCCGCCCTACCTGCGTTGCCGAAGAACGCCACCGCGATGACGCGCAGCGTGAAGGCGGCGGCGATGAGCACGCCGGTGGCGGCGGCCAGCGCCCACAGTGGATTGGTCTGCCAGGCGCCGATCAGGATGGTCAGTTCTGCCGGGAAGCCGCTGAAGCCTGGCAGACCCATCGAGGCCAGGCCGGCGAGCACAAAGACCACCGCGGCAAACGGCAGCAGGCGATGCAGCGGCAGGGCACGCAGGGCGGCAAGCTCACGGGTGTGGGTCCGCTCGTAGACCATGCGGCCAACCACGGCGAAGAGCAGGCCGGCGATGACACCGTGCGAGAACATTTGGAGTACCGCGCCGCTGACGGCGATGGAATTGGCCGCAGCGAGGCCGAGCAGCACGAAGCCCATGTGGCTCACGCTCGAGTAGCCGATGACGAATTTGAAGTCGTCCTGCACGAGGGCGACCAGGCCGGCGTAGATGATGCCGATGATGGCCAGCCAGGCGATGTAGGGTTGGAGCACGGCGAAGGCGGCGGGAGAAAGCGGCATCGCGACGCGCAGGCAGCCGTAGGCGCCGAGTTTCATGACCACGCCCGCCAGCAGCATGGAAGCGGCCGTCGGCGCGGCCACGTGCCCCGTGGGCGCCCAGGTGTGCAGGGGGAACATGCCCGCCAGCGTGGCGAAACCAAGGAAGACCAGCGCGAGGATGCCCGTCTGCTGGGTTAGATCGAGCCGTCCCGTGGCGGCCACCAACTCGGGAAAGCTGAAGCCCGTGGCGTGGCCGGCGGCGTAGGCCCAGAGCAGGCCGGCCAGCACGAGCGCGCTGCCCGCGAACGAGTAGAGCACGAGCTTCATCGCGCCGTATTCGCGGTTGGTTGAGCCCCACTTCGCGATGAGGAAATATTTCGGCACGATGGCGATCTCGTAGAAGACGAAGAGCACGAAGGCATCGGCGCTGAGGAACACGCCGTAGACACCGCCGATGAGCGCGAGATAGAGGGCGAAAAACTCGCCGGTGCGCTCGGTGATGTTCCACGAAAACAACACGCCCGCCGTCGCGGCGAGGCCGGTGAGCACGAGGAGGGTCAGGCTGATGCCATCGGCCGCGAGGTGGTAGCGGATGCCAAAGTCCGGGATCCAGGGAGCATTCACGAGTTCCTGCAGTCCCGCCGCAGGCACGAAACGGGAAGCGGCGGAGAGCGTGATGCCCCAGGCGGTCAAGGCGGTGAGCAGGGCCACCACGCGCGCCGCCATGGCCGAGCGCGATCCGATCGCCAGCGCGAGCAGGGCGCCGGTGAACGACACGTAGATGGTGCAGGGCAGGGCGTTCATGGCTCGGAGGTTTGCCACAAAGAGGCACAAAAAGAGTGCAGCACGCCGGTGGGGGATTTCCGCGCGCCTATAGGCGCGGTGTGAGGTTCACTCGCCGGACGGCTCCTCGTGACTTTTTGTGGCCAAAAATTCATGGAAGAGTCGCCGCCCAAGCGGTGATGAGCGGGTTGATGAGCCCCGTGAGCAGTTGCGGGAAAATACCGAGGGCGAACATGAGGGCGATGAGCGGCACCAGCGCAATAAGATCCCCGGCGTCGAGATCGCGGAAGTTTACCCCGGCCCCGGCGGCCGGCCCATGAAAGACCCGCTGCCAGAAAGTGAGCAGGAAGAGCGCGGTCGCCAGGAGGCCCAGGGTTGCGACCGCCGCGGTCCAGGGCGCCAGACCGAAGACGCCGCGGAAGATCAGGAATTCGCCCACGAAGCCGTTGAGGCCCGGCAGGCCAAGCGAGGAGAACAGCGAAATACCACAGAGCCCGGCGAAGACCGGCGCGGCCCTGCGGACACCACCGAAGTCGCCGAGTCGGCGCAGTCCGCTGGCTCGGGACTCGAGTACGCCGATGCAGAAGAAGAGGGCGGCAGCGGACAGTCCGTGGTTGAAGAGCTGGAGGATCGTACCGCTTAGCGCGGCGGTTGTGGCCGCGGGATTGGCCGGGCCGCTCGCGGCGACGGCGAAGAGAGCGAGCAGGCAGTAGCTGAGATGGTTGATCGAGGAGTAGGCGACCATGCGCTTGAGGTCGGTCTGTTTCATCGCCGCAAAGGCGGAGAACACGACTCCCCCCAGGGCCAGCCAGAGGAGCGGGCCGGCGGCGGCGTGCAACGGCGCCGGGAAGATCGGCCACAAGATGCGCAGGAACCCGTAGGCGCCCATCTTGGACATCACGCCGGTGAGGAACATCGAGGTACCGGTCGGTGCTTCGGCGTAGGCGGGCGGCAGCCAGGCGTGGAAGGGAAACAGCGGCACCTTGACCGCGAGGCCGAGGAGGACGCCGAGGAACGCGGCCTGCGGCCAGAAACCGCCGCCGAGTTTGCCCGCGAGGGCGCCGGAGTGGGTCAGGGCGGCGAGTTCGGTGAAATCAAAGGTGCCGGCCGCAGCATACAGGGCGGCGAAACCCAGCAGCAGAAACGCGCTGCCGCCGATGGTGTAGATGACGAACTGGTAAGCCGCGCGGGTGGCGCCGGGTCCGCCCCAGAGCTTGATCAGGAAAAAGGCCGGCACGAGGCTCAGCTCCCAGAAGACGAACCACGGGAAGAAATCCAGCGCGAGGAAGACGCCGAGCGCGCTGCCCTGGAGCAAGAGAAACAGGGCGCCATGGATCGCGGGGTTGCGGACTGAGCGCGTCGAAGCGAAAAGGGCGAGGGGAGAAATGACGCCCGTGAGCAGCACCAGCAGGAGACTGAGGCCGTCGAGGCCGAGGTGATAATGGACGTTCAGCGCCGTGATCCACGGTTGATTCTCGCTGAGCTGCATGCCCGTGACCGCGGGATCGAATCGGCCGAGTGCAAGGCTCCCGAGGATCAGAGTGGAAGCACTGAAGACGACCGGCAGGGCGCGGGCGAGCCCGGCGGAGAGGCCGCGGCGCAGAACAAACAGCAGCAGCGCCCCAGCCCACGGGGTGAAGATCAGCAGGGAGAGGAGGGGCAGGTTCATCGCGCACCTCCTGAGTAACGGGTCAAAGTAGCCGCGTTGGAGCGAAGCGACAACGTGGCAGGCTTGATCGGTGTAGGGGCGTGCCTTGTGCGCGCCCTCGGGCGTGGACAAGCCACGCCCCTACAGAAGGCCCATTGAAAGATCGCGCTCATCGGGCACCTCCCAGGATCACGATGATGAGGAGCAACACGAAACCCAGCGCGAGGGTGCGCAGGTAGCCGTGGGCATCGCCCGACTGCGCCTTCGAGTAGGCCGTACTGGTTTTGCGCAGGGATTCACTGGCAGAGTTGAAACCCGCGTTGAAGCCCTGCTCATCGTTCTCGCGGCTGACCAGTCCGCTGAGTTCGCCGAGTCCGGCCAGGAAACGGACAGCCCCATCCCAGACGTAGATTTCAAGGAAGGCGCAGAAGGTAGCAAAGCCGCTGCTCAGGCGTCCGACCGTCGCCGCATACAGTTCGTCGAAGCCGAGGCGGCTGGCCAGCGCGGCGATGAGGCGCGGAGCGCGGGCGGCGAGGGGGTCGGGCGACTCGGCCCTGGCCCGCGGTCGGCGGCCGTAGAGGGCCCAGCCGGCACCGAGTCCGAGCGCGACCAACACAATGGAGACCCTCATGAGTCCGCTGCCCTCGAGCAGGGAGTGACCGTGGACCTCGCTGTCGCCCAAGAGCCGGGCCTGCAGCCAGGGGAAGGCCGGGGTGCCGAGGAAGCCGAGCAGCACGGCGCAGAGGGCGAGCAGCACCAGAGGCATTGTCATGGCCGGGCTGTTCTCATGGGCATGGTCCGCTTCCGCAGTGCGCGCCGCGCCGAAGAAGACCTCAGCGACGAGACGCGTCATGTAGAGGGCGGTGAGGACCACAGCGGCGAGTCCGGCGTAGAGCGGTAGCGAGGAAACATTCCATTCATGCGCGGCGTGGAGGATCGCCTCCTTGGACCAGAAGCCGGAGAAGAGGAACGGCACGCCGGCCAACGCCATCATGCCGATCGCGAAGGTGGCGAAGGTGACCTTCATCTTCGGACGCAGGCCGCCAAGGCGGCGGATGTCCTGTTCGTGGTGCGCAGCGTGGATGACCGAGCCGGCGCCGAGGAAGAGCAGGGCCTTGAAGAAAGCGTGGGTCAGCAGATGAAAGATTGCTGCGGTCCACGAGCCGACGCCGATGGCCAGCATCATGTAGCCAAGTTGGGAGACGGTGGAGAAGGCGAGAATGCGCTTGATGTCGTTTTGCGCGACGGCGATGAGTGCGCCCATGAGCGCTGTGATCGCACCGATGCAGGCGACGACCGTCAACGCGTGGACCGGTACATTGGCCAGTCCTTGGTCAGCGGCCATGAGCGGATAAACCCGGGCCATCAGAAACACACCCGCGGCGACCATCGTGGCCGCATGGATCAGGGCGGAGACGGGCGTCGGGCCTTCCATGGCGTCCGGCAGCCAGACGTGAAGCGGGAATTGGCCGGATTTGCCGATGGCGCCGCAGAAGATGAGCAGACCGATGGCGGTCGAGGCAGCGAGGCCGCAGGGAAGGAGGTGGGCGAGGTTGGCCAGCGCGGCGGATTCGAGGATACCGTGGCCGCCGTCGTAGAAGAGCAGTGTTCCTTGGGTGTCCTGCAGCCAGAGGATCCCGAGTAGAAAGCCGAGGTCGCCGATGCGGGTCGTGATGAAGGCTTTCTTGGCGGCGGCCGCGGCGGCGGGCTTGTGAAACCAGAAACCGATGAGGAGATAGGAGGCCAGGCCGACCAGTTCCCAGCACACGAAGAGCAGGAGTAGGCTGTTGGCGACGAGCAGGCCGAGCATCGCGGAGGCGAAGAGACTGAGGAAACAGAAGAACTGTTTGTAGTTCGCATCGTCCTTCATGTAGCCCGTGCTGAAGATGAAGATCAGCAGGCTGACGAACGTGACCATCACGCCCATGAAGGCCGTGAGTGGATCCAGCAGCAGGCCCAGGCGCAGAGCACCGTGACCCAGATCGAACCACGCGAAATTGAAAACCTGATGGGCGGCCGGCTCGGCCAGCGCACCGACGAGAGCGAGGCAGGAGAGAATGAATGCTCCCGCCATGGCCGTAATCGCGGCGCCAGCGGCGAGGGCCCGACCCGTGCGCGGGGTGAGCGCACCGATAGCCGCTGCAGCGAGCGGCAGCGCGGGGATGAGCCAGAGATTTTGGACGGAGAGTGACATCAGAAATACCCGGAACATTTTGCCACAAAAAGGCACAAAAATTGTGCTGGCTGCCGGTGAGAGTCTGCGCCGCGCCTATAGGCACGCTGGTAATTTTGAGAGCAGGACGAAGCCCTTTGTGACTTTTTGTGGCAATTCATGGATCAGCCTTTCAGGGAGTTCGCTTCCTGCAGCCGGACGCTTCGGCGGTGCCGGTGGACGGCGATAATGAGGGCGAGGCCGACCGCGGCCTCGGCGGCGGCGACGGCGATGGAGAAGAGCACAAACATCATCCCGGTGGCGGCGGCCGGGTGCGGGCCGTAGCGCCAGAAGGCGATGAAGTTCAGGTTGGCGGCGTTGAGCATCAGCTCGATGCCGAGCAGCACGAGGATGGTGTTGCTGCGAGCCAGGGCGCCGATGAGCCCGACGCAGAACAGCAGGCTGGAGACAATGAGGAAGAGCTGGAGAGGGCTGATCACGGAAGGACTGAAAGGCTGAAAGGCTGGAAGGCTGAAGGAGTGCGGAATGCGGAGTGCGGAGTGCGGAATGGCGATGCGGCGGGAGTTTCCGGTGAAATGGCAGCTGGGTTTTGGTTCATGGTTTGGAGCATTATTCAGCCATTCAGTCTTTCGCTCCTTCAGCCCTTCTCCTCGGCTGCGATGACGATGGCACCCAACAGGGCAACGGTGAGCAGCACGCCGACGATGAGCAGGGCCGGAGCGTACGACCCCATCAGCAGGAGGCCGAGTTGCTTGACCGATACGGCCGGTGTCGGCGAAGCAATGTGTCCCTGGAGCGGACTGCCCATGATGGCGCCGACCAGCACGCCAGCCACGCCGCCGGCCACGATGAAGGCGAAAACCGCGCGTTTGACGGAATCATATTCCACCGGCGCGCGGGTGGCGCCCTGGCGCGTCAGGAGCACGGCGAACAGCACGACCATCGAGACGGCGCCGACATAGACCAACGCTTGGGCAAAGGCGACGAACTCCGCGCCGGCCCAAAGATAAAACGCTGCGATGCCCGCCCACGCGCCCACCAGCAGCAAAGCACTATGGATGAGGTTGCGCGACAGGATTGCGGCGCTGGCGGCGCCGAGGATCAGGAGAGCGATGAGGAGGAGCGCGATCACGATAGAATTGCGGAGTGCGGAACGCGGATTGCGGAATGCAACCCTCCACGGCTGTCATTGCGAGGAGACCCGGCTTGGCGGGACGACGAAGCAATCCAGTCGCTCGACCGGCTCGGGACCTTGAGCTTGTCGAAACGGCTGGATCGCCACGGCACGCTCCGCGAGCCTCGCGATGACAAGCCAAGGGTTAAGGGTTCATCATGCATATCGATAAGAGCGCGGCGCCTGGCCGGCGGTGAGGCGGCGACCGAGCAGGACAAAGGGCACGACGACAATCGCGGCCGAGATGGCCCAGCGCGCGAGGACGAGCGGTCCGGTCCAGTCGGGCGTCAGGGCCCAGAAGGCGCCGTTGCCGAGGTTGAGGAGCGCGAGCGGGACGAGGAATTTCCAGGAGAGGCGCGTGAGCTGGTCGATGCGCAGACGGAGCAGCGTGCCGCGAACCCAGATAAAGAAGACGATCATCCCGACCAGTTTGATCATGAACCAGAGGTAGGACGGAATGAACTGCAGAAACTCGCAGGGCGCCTGCCAGCCACCGAGGAAGAGTGTGACGCCGAGGCCGCTGAGCGCCGTGAGGCCGAAATACTCGGCCATGAAGAAGAGCGCATATTTGAAGCCGGAGTATTCGGTGAGATGGCCGGCGATGAGTTCGCTCTCGGCCTCGGGCAGATCGAAGGGCGAACGGTTGCTCTCGGCCAGCGTGGCGATGAGGAAGATGATGAAGGCCGCGAAACCCCACGGGGTGAACACGTGCCAGTGAGGCAGGAGGCCGAAGGTCCAGCCGCCCTGGGCGGCGGCGATGGCCTTGGTGGAGAGCGTACCGCAGACCATGACCACGGGGACCACGGACAGGATCAGCGGCAGCTCGTAGCTGATGAGCTGGGCGAGGGCGCGCATGGCCGCGAGCAGCGAGTATTTGTTCCGGCTACCCCAGCCGGCCATGAAGATGGCGAGCTCCGTGGCGGCACCGGCGGCGAAGAAATAGAGCAGCGCCGCGTCGAGCTCGACTGGGATGAGATTTCGGCCGAAGGGCAGGACGGCGAAGCCGAGCAGCGAGAAGGCGACGATGAGAACCGGGGCGAGGAAGTGCAGGACCTTGTCTGCCGCAGCGGGCACGATGTCCTCCTTGGTGATCGCCTTGATGGCGTCGGCAAAGGGCTGGGTGATGCCCCAGAGTTTCAACTTGGGGAACCAAGGCAGTCCGGCGCGGTTGGGGCCGAGCCGGTTTTGCAGGCGCGCGAGCAGCTTGCGCTCGGCGATGGTCGTGAAGGCGAAGAACAGCCCGAAGACCGTCAGGATGACCGTGATCGTGAGCAGGTGGTGGACGAACCATTGGAGTGCCGGCGGAAACAGGTCCACGATGGCGTTGCGCAACTGCAGAGGAAGGGTCTCGAGGTTCATGGCGTGGGGCCGCGGTTAAACACACCCCGGTCCCGCGGCCGCGGGACCACCCCTCTCTAGAGGGGAGCAAAGACGGGCGGTATTCTGCTCGGGGGCCCCCTCTGGAGAGGGGTGCCCGACAGGGCGGGGTGTGTCGGTCATGGAGCGGCTGCGCCTCCCGTCGCTGGCTTGGTTGCGGTAGCAGCGGTAGCCTTCGCGGCGGCCGCGGCCTTCGCCTTCTCTTCCGCGGCCGCGCGTTCGGCGGCGAGGCGCCCGTCCACTTCGGCGGCTTCATCCGGGCGGATTTCGTGGAAGTAGGTGTTGGGTTTGGCGAGTTCCTCACGATTGAGCAGCAGGCCGCTGAAGCGGTTGGTCGCCGCAATGGCGAAGACATGATCCATCTTGATGGCGTCGAAGGGACAGACCTCGACGCAGAGCTGGCAGCTCATGCATACGGCGGTATCAATATCGAAGACGGCAGGGTAGAGCTGCAGTTTGCCGTTGGCGTCGGGCTTCTTGTCCTTGCTCTTTTCGATGTAGATGCACTGCGGCGGGCATTCCTTCTCGCAGATCTGGCAGGCGACGCAGCGCATCGTGCCCATCGGGTCAGTGGCGTTCTCCGTGACTAGGAACGGAAAGTTGCGATAGTTGGCGGGGAGCTGCGGTTGGACATCCGGATATTCCTGCGTCACCATCCGCGCCGGGTTATGGTAGCTCCCCACGAAGTTTTTCGCGGTGACTGCGAGGCCTTTGAGGATGCCGGAACCTAACATAGAGGAAGGGCTGAAGGGCTGAAAAGCTGAAGGGCTGAAGCCCGGAAAGCCGAAAATGGGAATGGACGGACGTGCTCGATGGACAGGAAATTCGACGAAGGTTTCATTGTTCAGTCATTCAGCTATTCAGTTTTTCAGTTCTTCCCCTCACCGGTCTACTTCCCCCAGCACGATGTCGATGGAGCCGAGGATGACGACGGCGTCGGCGATGGTGCGGCCGAGGCACAGTTCCTCGAGGAGGGTGAGGTTGATGAGGGACGGCGGGCGGACGCGGTAACGCCACGGGTTGGTCGAGCCGTCGCTGATGAGATAGAAACCGAGTTCGCCCTTGGGGCCTTCGAGGCGGCCGTAAGCCTCGCCCACCTTGGGACGAAAGCCACGCAGTTTGGCCTTGGGGTCCATGATCGGACCGGCGGGGAGCTCGCGGAAGGCCTGTTGCAGGATTTTCACCGATTCACGCATTTCGAGGATGCGCATCATGTAGCGGTCGTAGGTGTCGCCATGTGCCCCGAGCGGTACGCGGAAATTGAAGCGCGGATAGAAGCCGTAGGCGTCCACCTTGCGCAGGTCGTAGTCGACGCCGGTGGCGCGGAGGCACGGACCGGTGATGCCGGCGTTGATCGCTTGAGCGGCGCCCATCGGGCCGATCCCCTGGGTGCGGGCGAGCATGATCTCGTTGCCCGTCAGCATGGTCTCGTATTCGTCGAGGAAGCGCGGGAAGTTGTCCACGAGCGCACTGGCGGCCGCGAGCCAGGCGGGCGGCGGATCCACGCGGCAGCCGCCGAAGCGCTGGTAGTTGCACATCATGCGGGACCCGCTGAGGGACTCGAAGAGGTCGAGGATCTTCTCGCGCTCGCGGAAGGCATAGAGCAGCGGCGTGAACGAGGTGCCGAGGTCGTTGAAGAGGAAGCCGACGAGGCAGCTGTGGTTCACGAGCCGCGTGAGCTCGGCCATGATGACGCGCAGATATTGGGCGCGGTCGGGCACCGTGAGGCCGCCGAGTTTCTCGACCGCGAGGGCGTAGGCCCAGTTGTTCGACATCGAGCAGAGGTAGTCGAGCCGGTCGGTGTAGGGCATCGACGAGAGGTAGCTGGTGCTCTCGGCAATCTTCTCATGGTTGCGATGGAGGTAGCCGAAAACGGGCTTCAGCTTCACGATCTGCTCGCCGTCGAGGGTGACCACCATGCGGAACACGCCGTGGGTGGACGGATGTTGCGGTCCCATCGAGACCTCGAGCAAGTCGCCGTGAAATTCGTCGTGCACCGCGCGCACGGTCGGGCCGGGGGAGGGATTGAAAAGCTGAAAGGCTGAAGGGCTGGAGGGCTGAATATTTTCAGCGGGGGAAGAGGGAACTGGAGAAGAGGGGTTCATGCTTCAGACTTTCAGCTATTCAGCCCTTCAGTCTTTGGGTAATGCCCCTTTGCGCGGTCGAGCACGCTGCCGTGCGGCGTGGGCTCCCACTCAAAATCGTCGGGGGCGACATAGTCCCGGCGCATCGGGTGGTCCTTGAAACCGTCCCACATCAGCAGGCGGCGGAGGTCGGGGTGACCCAGGAATACTATGCCGTACAGGTCGAAGATTTCCCGTTCCTGGAAGTCACAGGATTTCCAGACGGGGGTGAGCGAGGGCAGGAAAATCCGGTCGTTCCGGTTCTCAGTCCGCAGCCGCAGGATGACCGGCCCATGCTTCCGCGCCATGGAATAGAGATGGTAGACGGTTTCCAGATAGCCGGGCTGGATGCGCTTGGTCTTTTCCTCAACGACCTTGTCCGGCCCGCCGGCAGGGTCGGGCACTGATTTCTTCACCGTGTCCACAATCTCCTTTTCCGGCCAGTCGATCCCCGTGGCGTTCGAGCAGTAGTCGAGGCGCAGCATATCGTCATCGCGCAGAAAGGTCGCAATCTCGCGCGCGTGAGCAGCGTCCAGAAGCAAGGAGTGTTCGGCGGCCGGGCCGGGATTCGGCACCAACTCGATCGTCGCCGCGGGGAAGCGGGCGAGAAGGCGCGGAAGAATGGCTGAAGGGCTGAAAGGCGGAAGGGCTGAAGCCAAGGAGTTTTCCGCCACGGGTGGAGTGGATAGGTCAGGTTTGGCGGGATCGGGAGAGGCGGGAACTATCATTTTCAGTCCTTCAGTTTTTCAGCCCTTCAGCCCTTGGGCTCGCCGGCGGTTTGAACAAATCCGGATTGTGCGGCGGCTCGAGGTCATGCGCGCCATAGTCGGGAATCGGGAACTCGCTGGCTGAATCAGCCTGGAGATGGCGTGCGGCCTGTGGACCCGAGACGTGTTCGGCCCGGATCTTGGCCTGCAGTTCGGTGAGGCCGTGCAGCAGGGCCTCCGGACGCGGCGGGCAGCCGGGGATGTAGATGTCGACGGGAATCAGGCGGTCAATGCCCTTGAGGACGTTGTAGCCCTGTTTGAAGGGGCCGCCGGAAATAGCGCAGGCGCCCATGGCGATGCAGTATTTCGGCTCAGGCATCTGATTCCAGAGGCGGACGACGAGCGGCGCCATTTTCTTGGTGACGGTGCCGGAGACGATCATGAGGTCGGCCTGACGCGGCGACGGGCGGAAGATCTCGGCGCCGAAGCGCGCGATGTCGAAGCGCGCCGTGGCGGCGGCAATCATCTCGATCGCGCAGCAGGCCAGACCGAATTGCAGCGGCCAGATCGAGTTGCTCCGGCCCCAGCCGTAAAGCTCCTCGAGGCTGGTCAGCAAGATCCCATGTTGGCGGAGGTCCTCGCGTTCGGAATCGGAAATGTTGCCAGCGGCGGGCCCGCCTTCGCCCGCTGGGCTTCGTCGAGGTTCGTCCTGGGGCGAAGCCCCAGGCGAAAAAGGAGGTGTGAGGTTGCTCATGTTATTTCCATTCCAAGTGCCCCCGGTGCCAGGCCCAGACGAGACCCTCGGCCAGTAGGAGGATGAATATGAGCATGGCAATCAGCGCGCCTGATGGCAGGCCGGTCAGCGCCACGGCGAAGGGCAGGAGGAAGAGCACCTCGACGTCGAAGATAAGGAACAGGATCGCGTACAGGTAATAGTGGGCCTTGAACTGGATCCAAGAGTCGCCGCTGGCCGGCAGGCCGCACTCGTAGGTGGCGTTTTTGCTCTTCCCCGGTTTGGCGGGTTGGAAGCACTTCACCCAGAGCCAGGCAACAGCGAGCATGACCAAGGGAAAGGCGAGGGCGATGCCGAGAAAGAGAGCCAGAAACGCGTGGGGATGGTCGCTCATATCCGAGGGGACTCAGCATCCGGAATCGGCGCGCGGATTCAACGGTTATCCGGCTCCGTCTCTTGCCCGAAGCTAAGCATCCCTTGTCGTGGGGGTCGGGCCGGTCGCGGAGCCTTGCCCTGGCTGCCAGGCCGGCCGGATACGGCAAGATATGCGAGGCTCTGGTCAACCGGTGCCGAGCGGCCGAACTGGGGCCGTGGCACACTGCTGCCTCCCCAAACTTCCAACCTCCACTCCCCCTCACCATGGCCACCCTGACCGATCGCTTGCCGATCAACGTTGCCGGACGCTTCTTCGTCGATTCGTCCTGTATTGACTGCGACCAGTGCCGCGCCGAGTCGCCGGACTTCTTCGGTCGCGACACGGAAAACGGAACCTCTTTTGTGAAGCGTCAACCCCTGACGCCCGAGGAAATCGTCGAGGTAGAGGCGGCGGTGACTAATTGCGCCACGGCCTCGATCGGCGACGAGTTGGGCTGAAACCACCGGGTGTTTGTGTAGGGCGGGATCGCTGATCCCGCCATTTCGTACATCTTCTTAATGTTCGTGGCGGGATCAGCGATCCCACCCTACAGCGCCAACACGGGGCTGATAACCCCGCCTCGATCACGACTTCACCCACGGCAGCTTGTCGAGATCGACATTGCCGCCGGTGAGAATGATTCCGATCCGCCGGCCTTGGGCGGACAGTTTGCCTTCCATGATGGCCGCATAGGGCACAGCAGCGGAGGGCTCGACGACGATGTGCAACGTTTCCCAGATGGCCCGCATCGCGGCGACGATGCCGGTCTCGGAAACGGTGACGACGTCATCCACGGACTCGAGAATGATCGGGAAGTTTTTTTCACCCGTGCAGTTGGTGCGCAGGCCGTCGGCGATGGTGGCCGGCGTCGGGATGGAAATGCGGTGTTTCGCGTGGAAAGACTGGGCGACATCGTCGGCGAGAGCAGGCTCAACCCCGATGACCTTGACTCCGGGGCGGAGGGCCTTGGCCGCCACGGCCGTGCCGCAGAGCAGACCGCCGCCGCCAACGGGGCAGAGGATGACATCGAGCGCCGGTTCATCCTCCAGCAATTCCACGGCGGCCGTGCCCTGGCCGGCGGCGACGCGCAGGTCGTCGAAGGGGTGGACAATGGTGGCGCCGGTGCGGGCGGCGACCTGGGCGCAGGCGGCCTCGCGGGCGGCAAGATTGGGTTCGCAGAACGTAATCCAACCGCCATAGGAGCCGACGTTGCGGACCTTTGACTCGGGCGCGCCGGCGGGCATGATGATGTGGGCGGTGATGCCGCGCAGCTGGGCGGCGCGGGCGAGAGCGGCGGCGTGGTTGCCGGAGGAATGCGTGACCACCCCGGAAGAGGCTTCCGCGTCGGTGAGGGAAAACACGGCATTGCAGGCGCCGCGGGACTTGAAGGCGCCCGCTTCCTGGAAGTTCTCGCACTTGAAAAACAAGCTGCCGCCGCAGGCCGCGTCGAGGCGCTCGCTGGTGAGCACGGGCGTGCGCTTGATGAACGGACGGATGCGCTCGTGGGCGGCGCGGATCGTAGCGAGGTCGAGCGGCATGACTGTGAGAATGGGTAACCACGAAATACACGAAATACACGAAAAGAAAAATGATGGCCCGCGAATCACGCGAATAGACGCGAAAAAGCAGGGCGGTTAAACGCGGAGGACGCGAAGTCCGCGGAGGGAGATTCGCCGATTGGATTCCTCCGCGATTTCTGCGTCCTTCGCGTTAAATATCGGGGTTCGATGCATCTGCCGGGAGGGCTGGCTGGGCTTTGCGCTTCCCCATTCGCGGAAATTCGCGTGATTAGCGGGAAAATCTGGCTAAGGTGCGCATCATGACCGTCAAAAAACTTCTCCACACCCGCATGCGGGTAAACGACCTCGAGCGCTCCGTGAAATTCTACACCGAGGCGTTGGGTCTCACAGCCTCCCGTCGGCACACGTCACCCCGCGGGGCGCAGCTGGTGTTTCTGACCACCCCCGGCAGTGATGAGGAGATCGAGCTTTGCCAGATGCCGCCCGGTGCCGAGTCAGTGAAGGTCCAGTCTGATCTCATGCACCTCGCCTTCGAGGTGGATGATCTCGCGGACTTTGCCGCCGCCGCGGCGAAGAAAGGTTACGCTCTGAGCGATGGCCCCACGAAGACCGGCAGCGGCTCCGTGATCGCCTTTCTCGACGCCCCCGAGGGCTACGAAGTGGAGCTGATCCAGAGGGGGAAATGAGAGGTAGGGCGGCGAGTCCCTTCGCCGCCGATCGGCGCGGAGCGGAGTCCGCGCCCTACCTTCCGCCGTATTTTCGTTCCCACGAAAAAAGGTACTGCTGCGCGAGCCCGGCGAGCGGACCGAAGTGGGCGCGGCCGAAATGCGCGACCTGGGCCGGTTTCCAGCCATCGAGGCCGTAGCGCCGGGCGAGGGACTTGAGTACCCACGTGTCGACCGGGAAGGCCTCAAGTTTCCCGGCGCCGAAGAGCAGCACACAATCGGCGACTTTTTCGCCGACGCCCGGCAGTTCGAGCAGCCGGACCTTGGCCTCGGGGTAGGGCAGGCGTTCGGTTTCGTCGAGCCAGCCCGGGTGCGCGGCGAGGAACATTGCGGTCTCGTGAATGTAGCGCGCGCGAAAACCGAGCAGGCAGGCGCGGAGGTCCTTCTCGGGAATGGCGGCGAGTTGGTCCCAAGTCGGGAGCTGATGATAGGTAGGGACGGACCGCTGGGCCGTCCGCGAATGTCCTGACGGCGCGCCCAGCGGTCGCGCTCTACCAATTTTCGAGCCATGCCGCTCCGCCAGTAGGGCGCACATCTGCTTGATCTGGACGATCTGCTTGGTGGCACTGCAGAGGAAACCGAGCAGGGTCTCGCCGAAGGGCTGGCGTAGGATACGCAGGCCGGGATAGGCCGCGATGCATTGGGCAAGATGCGGATCGCTCCGCCACGGCAGGGAGTCGGTGAGCGCGGCCCAGTCGGTGTCGAGGCCGAGGTAGCGCGTCAGAGCGGATTCGCTCGCTCCGGGCAACCCGCGCCACTCGAGGGAGTCAGCATGCAGACGAAGCTGGACGACATTGTCCTGCCAGATTCCGGACCAAACGCGGGGTTCAACCTTCGCCAAGGCTATGGCTGACAGGGGCGGCACCCCGCCTCCATCAATCGGGTGCCACCTAAAACTCTGTCCGCCGTCGAGGGTCTCAGCGAGGACAGCGGGGGATGGATTCCAGCCCGCGAGCGGCTGCCAGTCGGACCAAGGAGTTTGTGGTGAGCGCCGTAACATGTTTGGAAGCGCTTCGCTGGAGGGTCGGCCTCCCGGCCGACCGTGGCCGGGCAGGAGCCCGGCCCTCCATCATTTCGCCGTCGGCTTTTCCCAGAGATAACTTTTGTCGGTGGCGAGGACGCGGCCGTCCGCGTCGATCAGATCCAGTTTCCAGGCGACGGGATTGATTTTGGGATCGGGCCAGTCGGCCCCGGTGAGTCCGAGATGGAACACGGTGTCACCCGCCTTGAGCTCGGGGCTGAAGGTGTAGCTCACCGGCTTGGCGTTGGCCGTCGTAATGATCTCCAAGCTGGCCTTGATGGTTTTGGCCGGACCGGGATTGGCGGCACGGACGAGAAAATAGAAGCCGCCGCGCTGGTCGGGATGGGTGCGGAGGACGGCCTCGCCGCCCGTGTTCTCCTTGCCGTCGAGATATTCCGAGATGCGCTTGAACGAGGCGGCCGAGCGCCAGCCGGTATAGACGTGGACAATGTTGAGGTTGCTGGCGGGGGCGTCCTCCTTCGCCAAGGCTTCGGAGGACAAAGCCGCGGTGATCGTGACCGCGATGAGAGTCAAAAATGGGCGTAAAGTCACTGGGTGGGAAAATGTGTTCACGGGCTTTGCAGGTAAACCTTTTTGTATTGGTGGAGGCCGAGCAGGCTGGGGTCCCAGCCATGGACGGCGGGATGGATCAGGTAGGAGCGCACGCCGAAGTAGACCGGGGCGACGGGAGCTTGTTCGAGGAGCAGGGCCTCAGCTTGTTGGAAAATCTCCAATCGCGCGGCCGGATCGGCGGTGGCGGCGGCCTGCCGGATCAGTCCATCGTAGGCGGGGCTGGCCCAGCCGGTCCAGTTGTTGCCGCCACCCGAGACAAAGAGGTCGAGGAAGGTGACCGGATCGACAAAGTCGCCAATCCAGCCGGCGCCCGAGAGCGTGTAGTTCAGCGTCTGTTGGTTTTGCACCCAGGTCTTTTGCTCGAGCGGGGTGATCGTAATGGTCAAGCCGAGTTCCTTCTTCCACTGGGCCTGCAAGACCTCGGCGAGGCGGGGTTGGTATTCGTCGTTGCGGACCTGAAGGTCGAGGGTGGGCAAACCGCGCCCCGCGGGGAAGCCCGCCTCGGCCAGCAGGCGGCGGGCAGCCTCGTAGTCGGTCGGCACAGTGGCGCGGGCGGTGTAGCCGGCGCAATCGGACGGGGTGAAGCTGCGGGCCGGGTTTTGCGCGCCGCGCAGCACGCTTGAGGCGATGGACGCGCGGTCGACGGCCAGCGAGAGGGCGCGGCGGACGCGGGCGTCGGTGAAGGGTGGGCGCGTTGTGTTGAAGCGCAGGAAGATCGCCTGCAGGAACGGGTCGAGGCGAAGGGACGCGGGACTGTCCTTCCTATAGGTATCGAGCTTCGAGGTCGGCAGGCTGTAGGTGACATGGACCTGGCCGGCGCGGAAGTTGCGTTCCTCGACCTCGGGGCTCTCGGTCGGGAAAAAGATAATCTGGCCGAGGCGGACGGCCGAGGCGTCCCAGTAGGCAGGGTTCTTGACGACGGTGAGCCAAGCGTTGGGCCTCCATTCAGTGAGCTTGAACGGGCCATTGCCGACGAGATTCTCCGGGCGCGTCCAGGCGGGCTGGCGCTGGTTCACGTCACCGAATTTTGCCAGCACGCGCGGATTCACCGGGAACCAGACGGGTTGGGCGGTGAGCGCGGGGAGATAGGGCGTCGGGTGCTCGAGCGTCAGACGCAGCGTATGGTCGTCGAGAGCCTCGGCTCCGAGGGAATTTGGATCGGTGAGGCGGCCGGAGTTGAGGGCCGTGGCATTTTTGAGTGGATAGAGCAGGTAGGCGTTTTCCGCGGCCAAGGCCGGAGCCAGCACGCGGCGCCACGAGGCCACGAAATCACTCGCGGTGAGCGGATCGTCATTGGACCATTTGGCCGTGGGCCGGAGGTGGAAGGTCCAGGTCAGGCCATCGGGTGTGACTTCCCATTTCTCGGCGACGGCGGGGACGGGTTGAGAGGTGCGCTCGTCCAACGCGCAAAGGCCCTCAAAAAGAGCGACCGCGATGTTCTGGTCCGTGTACGCGGCGATGAGTTGGGGGTCGAGTTCCTGGGGTTCGGCCAGGTTGCCGACGAGCAAGGTGCCGCTCCGGGCGCAGGCTTCGGCCGGGGTCACCCGCTTCGCGCAGCCGCCGGCGAACGCCAGCAGGGCAGCGAGGACGAAGGCGGAAAGTTGGCGAAGCATGAGACTCCCAAGGTGTTGGAACCGCGACGAGGTGCAAGCGATGAGAAGGCTTCGCCGGCTGGTTTGCAGGCAAGTTTGGGCGAAAAAGTCCGATAGAATAAGTGGCAGTGAACACCCCCCCATCCACCTCTGCTGCAGTCCTGACTCCGGCCGCAGTCGCTCCGGCGTTGCTGGAGCGCCACAAGGCGGCTTTGCGGAGTTATGTCCACGCGCTCACCAAGGGGGATGCAGCCAAAGTGGAGGCAATTGTGGAGGCCGTTTGGCTGGAGGCGCAGGGTGCCGGGAATGCGGAATTCGAGGAGGACCCGACGATCTGGCTTTTCGCCCATGCCCGCCGGCGGGTGGTCGGTTCCAGTCCGCGAGATATACTGGCGGGCGAATCCGGCGGCGGATCGGGGGAGGACGAGGCGGGCAATCCCGGCGAGGAACCGCTCGTGGTGGTGCATCGCACCATCAACAGCCTCACCGCGAAGCAGCAGGAGGCACTGCGGTTGAAATTCCAGTTCAACCTGAGCCTGGATGAGATCGCGAGCATCACCGGCCAGGCCAAGTCGGGTACCGGTGGCTTGCTTCACCACGCCGTGGTCCGGATCGGCAAGGCCTTGGGTGCGCGGGAAGATGAGGCCTCCCCGCTGGCGAACGATCCCCGGGTGACCGCTTATGCGCTGGATGAAATGGATGCCGACGAGCGGAAGTATTTCGAGAAAGGCGTGATGAACGGCAAGGCCCTGCTGGAGCGCGAAAAGGCGATTCGCGAATGGAGCGGGCACATCACCACGGTGCTTTCGTCGGGCGCGCCGGTGCCCAAGCGCCGGCGCAAGCGGCGCTGGGCGGTCTGGTGGAAATCAAAATCCCTGTGGATCGGCCTGGCCCTCAGCGCGGCCTGCGCAGTGCTTGGGTTGGGCTGGCAAAAATTCAAGGATCGGGCCGGACCGGAGGACGCCGCCCAGGGGCTCCACTTCACTGAGGCAGCCGGCCATCGGCCGGACTCGGCTGAAACCCCCGGCAAGAATTCGCGCGGGACGGTAGTATCCGGACCGGGGGTAGAAATTGAAATGAACGGCCGACGGGAGAGGGAAGAACCGGGTCCGCGGGTCAATCCGGAGACAGGAAACATCCCTCGGGGCAGCGATTACGTCGGCAGCGCGGTCCGCGGCGACGAGCGCAAGCCGATGTCGGTTCCGGAATCAAACCCCGGACCTCCCATCGAGAGACGGGTGGCGATGCCATCGCCGGCGACTGGCGGCCTTCAAGCAGCCGCAAAAAATTCCGCCCTACCTTCATCGGGCGCCGGTCCCGGCGAGGCTCGCAAGGAAATCGACCTGATCAAGGAACAGCCGGGAAAAAGGAAAGGGACAGAGACGGTCGACGCCCTTCCGAACATGGTCGGGGTACAACGTCAACTGGCGCTCAAGCAATGGCCCAAGCGGGAACAGGTGCGCCTTGAGGAGCTGCTGAAGTTTGCGCCGCCCGCCGGACTGCGGCCCACCGGCCCCAACCCGATCGAGGCGCAACTGGAACGGGTGCACTCACCTTGGGATCCGCAGAAGCAAATCGTGCGGGTTTCATTTCGAGCCAAGGATTCTCCCGCCCCGGCCCGTGGTCCGGCCAACCTGGTGTTTGCCATCGATGTGTCGCAATCGATGGCCGGGCCCAATCGCCTGCCGCTCGTGCAGGAGGGCGTCCGCCGGCTGGTGGATCGTTTGCGGCCGGACGACCTCATCTCAGTGGTCACCTATGCCGCGAAAGCGAACCTGGCGTTGTCCGCCCAGCCGGCCGAACGGTCGGGTGAATTGCGCCATTGTCTCGCCGGTCTGGAAGCCGTGGGCCTGACCAATGGCTCGGCCGGCCTGACGCTCGCGTATGAGACGGTGCGGAACCATTGGATCGAGGGCGGGATCAATGTGGTGGTGCTTTGCACGGATGGGAATTTCAACCTGGGCACCACCGATGAGTGGGCGCTGGGTGCCATGGCGGCGGCCCAGGCGAAAAGCGGAATTCGGCTCAGCGTGTTTGGGTTTGGTCGCACCGACCGCAATGACCTGCGCCTCGAAGTATTGGCCACCAACGGCGGCGGCCGCAGCTGCTACGTCAACACCGAGGAGGAGGCGGAGCGACAACTTGTGGAGCAAATCGACGGCCTGTTTGCCCCGGTGGCCCGGGACGTGCGTCTGCAGGTAAATTTCAACCCGGTGCAGGTGGAGGAATACCAACGCATCGGTGACGGATCCGTGCGGAAAACCACCGAAGTAGTGCCCGCCTTGTTGCCCGGACGCAGCGTGACGGCGATGTTTGAGCTCACACCCGGGCCGGGAGCAGGCGGTTTGGGCCGGTTGCAACTGGATTATACTTTGCCGGAATCCGGTGAACGCCAGCAGCTGACCGCGCTGATGTCCGGGACCGGGCAGGAATGGGCGAAGGCTGGGTTGGAATTTCGGTTCGCCATCGCGATGGCCGAGTTCGGCCGGATCCTGCGCAACGGCCAGCCGGCGGACACGGCGGAGCTCGACCGGCTGGAGGCTTGGGCGCAGGCCAACCTACCGGAAGATACCGGGGGTTACCGGACCGAGTTGCTGCAGAGTCTGGACCTGGCCAAGGCCGTGGTGCAAAGTCAGGCGGTCGCGTCCGAGGCGAAGTAAGGGTATTGGCACCCGCCCTACAGTTTTTGGGTCCGGAGCCGGGAGTGGACGCAAAAATTCTGTGTCCAAGGCCTAATAAACCGGGCAGTCATCCGTGTAAGGAGCACAGGTCGCTTGAAAAACGAACTCGCAACATCCCATGACAGTCCCGACGCCAGCTCCTTTGTGCAAGCGGCGGTGGCGCGCCATCAGGCGCCCCTGCTCCGCTACGCCACCCGCCTCCTCCACGGCGACGCCGACCGGGCGCGCGACGTGGTGCAGGACACCTTCGTCCGCCTCATGGCCCAGCCGCCGGAATCGGTGGACGGGCATGTCGCAGAATGGCTTTTCACCGTCTGCCGCAACCGCACGCACGATGTGCTGCGCAAGGAGGGCCGCATGAGCCAGTTTGTCGAAGGCCAGGCCGAGCGGATCGTCGCCGTGGAACCGAGACCCGGCGCCACGCTGGAGCGCACCGAACAGCATGCCGCCGTACTCAAGTTGATCAGCCAATTGCCGCACAACCAGCAGGAGGTCGTGCGCCTGAAATTCCAAAACGGGTTCAGTTACCAGGAGATCAGCCGCATCACGTCGCTGTCCGTCGGCAACGTCGGCTTCATCCTACACACCGCCCTCAAGGCCCTGCGCCAGAACCTGGCCGCCCAGCCGGAATAATCCGCCTACGCCCCATTCGACAAGCTCAGGGCTACGGCGCGACAAGCCAGACACCACCACACCAATTACCGAGAACCTAACAATGAATCCGAACACGATTTCGCCCGATGATCCCCGCCTGACGCTCTACGCCCTCTCCGAGATGGAGCCGGCCGAACGCGAAGGCTTTGAAAAACTGCTCCAGCAGGACGCCGCCGCCCGACAGGCCGTGGAGGAGATCCGCGCGATGGCGGTGACGGTGACGACCGCGCTCGAACAGGAGGCCACCCTGGCCGAATTCTCGACGGGTGAATCCGCCCGGCAAGCAGCCATTATCCCAGGAGGCAATTTGCGCAGACTCGACGGCGGCCCGCTGAAGGAGGCTGCGAAGCTCATCCGTTTCCCCCAGATTTATTTCATGATCAGCGGTCTCGCCGCGGCCTGCTTCGCGGTGTTCTTCACCTACTGGCAGCAGACCCGGTCGATTCACGCGCCGCATAGTTACATGGAGGTGGGCCTGGACAAGTTGGCCTCGGCTGATGCGCAGAAAAAGGAAAGTCTGCCGGCTGGAGCAGTAAAAGGGGATTCACGCCCCGCTGCGGCTGCGCCCGCACCAGTACCAGCAGTCACCATGGCATTGGCCAATGAACCCCAGCCGGCACCGGCAGAAAGTGAGATCGTTGCGCTGAGTCCATTCAGCGTCGATGCCAAGGCCAAGCAGGACTACACCGGCGCTGTGCTTCTCAGCAACAGCCTCCAGATGCGAAGTGAGCTCAAGGATAGCTCAAATGCTGTTCCTGTAGAAACCGGCCGGTTCCAGCGGGACATCGGGGCCTCTGGTGCAAATTCATCTATCGCCCCTGCGAAGGGCGGCGGAGCCTCATTCTCCAGTCGTAGTAATGCCTTCACTGTCGCCACCACGGCAGGCAGGACGAAGCAGGTTACGCTCAATCCCGAATCAATTGCGATTCCGGGTGAACGGAGGGATTTCAACACCGAAGCCTACCGCTTCCTGAAGGACAACGACTACCTGCGTGTGGCGGATCAGCCTCTCTCCACCTTCTCGGTGGATGTGGACACGGCGTCGTATGCCAACGTCCGGCGTTTCCTGACCCAGGGCCAGCGTCCGCCGGCCGATGCCGTGCGGATCGAGGAACTGGTGAATTACTTTCCCTACCGCTATGCGCCGCCGACGGGCAACGTGCCCTTTGCCGCGCATCTCGAGGTAGCCTCTGCGCCGTGGGCGCCGGAGCACCGGCTCGTCCGGATCGGGTTGAAGGTCCGCGAGGTCAGCGATGCCCAGCGTCCGGCGGCGAACCTGGTCTTCCTGCTCGATGTGTCGGGCTCGATGGACGAGCCGAATAAACTGCCGCTCGTGAAGCAGTCGCTGCGCCTGCTCGTGAACAAGCTCCGATCGGACGACCATGTGGCCATCGCCGTGTATGCGGGGGCTTCGGGCCTCGCGTTGCCGTCCACTCCGGCGAACCGGAAAGCGGAGATCCTCGATGCGATTGACCGGCTGCAGGCCGAAGGCTCGACCAACGGCGCCATGGGCATCCAGCTCGCCTACGACATTGCCAAGGCCAATTTCGTCCCGGGCGGGGTCAACCGCGTGATCCTCGCCACGGACGGCGACTGGAACGTCGGCACGACCAGCGAGGGCGAGCTCATGCGCCTGATCGGCGAGAAGGCCAAGAGCGGGGTCTTCCTCACCGTGCTCGGTTTCGGCATGGGCAATCTCAAGGACAGCATGCTCGAGCAGCTCGCCGACAAGGGTAACGGCAACTACGCCTACATCGACACGCTCGCTGAGGCGAAGAAGACGCTGGTCGAGCAGGCGGGCGGCACGCTGGTGACCATCGCCAAGGACGTGAAGATCCAGGTGGAGTTCAATCCCGCCCAGGTGCAGGCCTACCGGTTGATCGGTTACGAGAACCGGCTGCTGGCCAAGGAGGATTTCAACAACGACAAAGTGGACGCCGGGGAGATCGGGGCGGGGCACACGGTTACCGCGCTGTACGAAGTCGTGCCGGCGGGGGCGGAATCGCCGATTCAAGCGCCGGGGGTTGATGCGTTGAAGTATCAGAAGGTGGAAACGCCAAACGCCAAAGGCCAAATGCCAAACAACGGTGAAATGCTGACCGTGAAAATCCGCTACAAGGAGCCCACGGGTGATGTGAGCAGCAAGCTGGAGTTTCCGCTCCGGGACACCGGGGCGCGGTTCGAGGACGCGAGCACGGACTTCAAGTTCGCCGCCGCCGTCGCGGGCTTTGGCATGGCGCTGCGGGAGTCGCCGCTCAAGGGTTCGTTGACCCTGGCGGCGGTGGCCGACTGGGGCCGGGCCGGCCTGGGTGATGATGCCGGCGGCTACCGCAACGAGTTCCTCAGCCTGGTGAAGCAAGCGGAAGCGCTGCAGCAGTGAGGTGAGGAAGGCTGGGGGTGTTTTCAAATGTCATTGCGAGGAGGCCCACGAAGTGGGTCGACGAAGCAATCCAGCCGTTTCGACCAGCTCAAGCCGTTCGACCGGCTCAGGCCTTGAGCAGAAGTCGAAAGGGTCCCGAGCCCGTCGAGGGACTGGATCGCCGCGACCCGCTGCTGCGTGCCTCGCGATGACAGGTCATTTTGAAGTACGCCTTCGCTTAGCCCTTGCCGGGGCGCGGGCCCCGGCAATCCTGCGGGGTATGGCTGTTTTTGGTTCACTCTCCACGGTTCGCGCCCAGCTGGCGCTCGATCCTCGATTCAAGGCGGCACTGGATTACGTCGCCGAGGCGCAGCAGGCAGATTCCGCGGTGCGCCGGCGTATCAATGCGGTGGCGGTTGGGGCCACGGAGCGACATGAGCTGGCCGGCGGGGCCTTCGCGCTGGAGCAGGCCTATCTCTCCAAGCCCCGCGCCGAGGCGTTCCTTGAATCCCATATCAAGTATATCGACGTGCAGGCGGTCACCGCAGGGGAGGAAATCCAGGAGGTGGTCGACATCGCCCGGATGACGGTGGACGTGCCCTACAACGCCGAGCGCGACTTGATCAAATACCATGATTTCCGCGACACCTCGTTGATCAGCGCTCGCGAGGGTCTGGTAGCGGTGTTTTTTTCGGTGGACGGACACATTTCGCGCGCCGTTGGTCCGGCGGTGCTGGTGCGCAAGACCGTGGTGAAGGTGCCCGTGGGGTAGGGCGGTCACTCCGCTGACCGCCGCCGACCGGCGCGGAGCGGAGTCCGCGCCCTACCGCGCCCAAACAAGAAAATGAACTACCGCCATCACTACCACGCAGGGAACTACGCGGATGTCTTCAAGCACCTGCTGCTACTACTACTCGTTCGGGCGATGCAGCGGAAGGAGAAAGGCTTTCTCTATCTCGACACCCATGCCGGCCGCGGCGGCTACGACCTGGCAGTGCCGTCGATTTTGCCCGACGGACGCACGCGCGAGCCGGAACATCCGGCGGGCATTGGGCGGCTGTGGGGCGAGGCGGGTCTGCCGGCGGTGGTGAACGATTACCTGGCGCTGGTGCGCCGGTTCAACGACCGGCGCGGTGAGACCGGGGACGAGCTGAAATTTTATCCGGGTTCCCCATGGATCGCGAAGCTGATGTTGCGGCCGCAGGACCGGATGGTGCTATGCGAGCTGCGGCCGGATGACGCCGAAGCGCTGGACTTCGATTTTGCCCGGGAGACCGGCGTGAAGGTGCTGACGATGGACGGCTACACCGGGCTCAAGGCCCAGCTGCCGCCGTCGGAGAAGCGCGCGCTCGTGCTCATCGACCCGCCGTTCGAGAGCAAGGCGGAGTTCGCGGACATCCAACGCGGGCTGGCCGATGCCGTGCGGCGACTGCCTGGGGCGGTATGCGCGGTGTGGTACCCGATCACGGAACGGGCCCGAACGGAGGATTTCCACCAGGCATTGCTCGAATTAGCTGTGCCCACATTGTTTGCCGAGCTGGCCATCGCAGGGGACAGCTCACTGTTGCGGATGAAGGGCTGCGGGCTGCTGATTCTGAATCCGCCGTGGCAGATCGACGGGAAAATCAAGGCGGTGCTGCCGGTGTTGGTCGATCGGCTCAAAGTCGAGGCCGGCGCCGGGGCCGTCTGCGACTGGCTGGTGCCGGAGAAGTGAGGGGTATCTTGGGGGAGCGAGCTTGCTCGCGACGCATGGCGGAGGAATCGCGAGCAAGCTCGCTCCCACAGGGAGAATCGGAGTCGGGGCGTAAAGCCCCTGCTCCCACATTCAAGCCAGAAGGCTGCAACTCAGCGCTGCGGGGATCGCTGCGTGATGCGCACGGCCGTGAACGGCAGTGGATTGAGCATGACTTGCGGGCTGGCCAGGGTCGGCGCCTTGAAGACGGGTCGACCCCACAGGATGTCACGATTGAAAGCCTGACGCACCGCTGTAAAAGCCCGAACCGTCGGGGAGGCGGAATGCTTGAGGTGATGGTTGGGGAAATGTGTCATGGTGTTGGTCTACGTTGCAGTCGGGTCAGGTCCGCAGGTAGATATATAAGAACCCCGCAGGAGACGGATTGTTCCAGAAAAAAAGCCCGTGGTCGCAGGAATGTAACTTGGGGCGTGGGGTCGGACCGGCCCAAGGCATAAAAATAAAACCCGTGCGCATGCCGGTGAGGACAGGCGCACGGGTCTTCGGATCCCCGGGTCAGGCCACCTAGCGCTGCAGGGCGGGACGGTCGGCCAGGGCCGGCCGGCGCTTCGGCAGCACGATGGTGAGCACGCCCTTGGCGATGGACGCACGAAGAGTGTCGAAATCATAGCCCACCCCGAGGCGCAGTGTGAGCTGGTAGTCGCGCTGAGCCGACTCGAGGTGCAGGGCCTGCCAGTTGGCGCGAACGTGATGGGTCTTGCGGGCGGTCAACACCAAGTCGGTGCCCTGAGTGGTGAGCTCCACGCCGGCGGCTTCCACTCCGGGGACGTAGACGTCAAGCCGCAGGGCCTGAGACAGATCCGTGCACTCATAGTGCGGCGAACGAAGGTCCGAGTGGGTTTCCACGGCGGACCCATTTGTTGAGCTCCGGGCCGGCCGGCCCGGCAGGCTTACGGGAGGGAATCTGTTGTTATGGTGGCGGTGGATTATCGTATGCATGGACGGAAATTGATAAAAATAATGATGCGGCCTCGTCGGTGGTGTCACCGGCGGGTCTCCTGGGAGGGGCGATTACCTTTTAGTGGTATCGCGTCAGGCCAGGCAGCCCGCCACTGGGTGTTTATTGACCCAGATGGACACGCACTGCTGCTGCGACTGGCGCAGGCCAAAGCACATGGCGGCCTTCGTGAGCGAAGTGCCGTCATCGGTGCGTTTGACTGGAGTGGCTGTGGCCATGGATCTGATGTGGAGGATGCCCGGGGGCATTCTGTTCACAAGTGATATCCAAAGCCGGAAGCGTGCCAACCGTGTCATTGCGCAGGATCTTGCACCGGCACAGTTTACGCGGCAGGATCCCGCCCATGAAACCCATGACCGATGCGACCACCCCGGTGGCGGAGCTGCGTGAACGAGTGCTGGCCTTCGCCCGGGCGCGGGACTGGGAGCAGTTCCACTCGCCCAAAAACCTGAGCATGGCACTGGCCGCAGAGGCGGGGGAATTGATGGAGCATTTCCTGTGGACGGAGTCCCAAGCCTCGGCCGCGACGCTGGCCGACCCGAAGAAGCGCGAGAAGATCGAGGACGAACTGGCCGACGTGGTGATCTATGCTTTGGAATTCGCCAACATCGGCGGCATCGACCTGGCCCGGGCGATCGAGGCCAAACTGGCCAAGAACGGCGCGAAATACCCCGTCGAGAAAGCGCGAGGACGGTCGGACAAGTACACCGAGCTCTGAAAGATTGTAGGGCGGGATCGCTGATCCCGCTTTGGAGGGCCGGGCTCCTGCCCGGCCGTGGTCGGGCGGAAGCCCGACCCTCCATCCACAATCAGGCGGGATCAGCGATCCCGCCCTAAAGCCCGGCGTCGTTACGGCCGGCCGCCGAAGGTCACGTAGTCGTCGAGTTCCAGCCAGTCGAACCAGGTGGCGATGTCGTCGCGGTTTGCGGCATTCTTGCGGTGGACGTCGTTGAAGAAGGCGCGGGTATCGGGTGGAGTTGCTGTCAGTTGCTCGAACCAGTGGGACCAGGCGGCGATTTCGGAGGGATGGCGCTTGGGCTGGGCGTTGGCCAGGACGTAGGCGAGGATCTCACTGTCGGATTTGCCCGCCTTGATCTCAGCAAAAAGGGCGTCGGGGTTGAGGCCCGTGAAGGCGAGGAAGCGCTGGTCGATCGGGCAATTGTAGTGGAAGTCACCATTCTTGCCGACGACGACGGCGCGGGCTTTGTCGATCAGTCGCGGCAGGTGAACAAAGCCGCCCAGCCGGGTGCGCGGGCTGCGGGGCGGGTGCCGGGTGAGGTCGGGGGCGTTGTAATTAACCGCACCCGGGGCACTGCCGGCCGGGTTGGTGTAGGAGGTCTGGATGGGGGAAGACATGGAAGTGGAGCGAAGAGTTTAGGATTTGCCGCCGAAACTGACGAAGTCCTCCAGGTCGAGCATCTCGAACCAGGTGCCCACGTCCTCGCGGCGCGGACCGATCGCGGTGTGCACCTGGTTGAAGAAAGCGCGGCCCTCGATGGCGGTCGGCGGGCGTTGTTCGAACCAGGACGACCAGGCGATGATTTCACTCATGGAGCGTTTGGGTTGCAGGCGGCTCATGACGTAGGAAAGGAGGTCGTAGTCGCATTTGCCGGTCTTGACCTCGGCGAGGAAGGCCTCGGCCGTGAGGCCGGTGAACGACCAGAAATGCCCGTCCATGCCGCAGTCGTAGTTATATTCGCCGTTGGTGCCGGCGAGGGTCGCACGGGCTTTGTCGATCAGACGCGGCAGGTGCGCAAAGCCGCCGAGGCGGACGCGCGGGCTGCGGGGTGGGGCTTGGGTGAGGTCAGGGGAATGGAAATTCATCATGGGTTGGGAGGGTTCAGGGTGAGGGAATAGGGGCGGGGCGATGGCAGGCACAGCCAGGCGCGCAAGAGGCGGCGGCCGACGCGGGGGGGAAGGTGGCCGTCGGTTGTTTGCTCATGACACCGTAGCCGCCGCTGATCAGGCGACGCACGGGCTCACCCGTCTCGGGATGCCGGCGCAGTGGGCTCTCCGTCATGCTTTGAACCATTTCGAAGCGCCGCACCGCCTCGCCGGGCTGTCGGGGGATGGTTTCGTAAACATAGGTCGCCATGCGTCCAGCTTGGGAACGCAGATTTTAGCTTTTGGCAAGCGGCTTAACTTTCCATCATCGCGGCAACCCATGAAAGCCTCCGCCACGCTCGAACGTTACTATGTACTCCCGTGCTGCCTGCTTCTGCTCAACCTCTGCAACGAGATCATCTCCTACAAGGCGCGCCTGATCGGTGATCCGATCACGCGCACGCTCTGCATCATGGGGATGGTGTTGTTTGGCGCCTCATTGGTGGCGTTCGCGGTTGCGCCCGGGATAATCTGGCTGGTGCAGTCCCTGCGCCGGACCAGCCGTTCCGCGGCGGGCGGGTTGGGCGAGGTCGCGTTCCTGTTCGGCCTCGGCGGGCTGATTTTCTGGCTATACTACCGCAATTACGTCATTGGGACAGGCTCGATTCTCCTGCCCATGTGGCGGAATCCGCTGATTCACTGATGGGGTCGATGGAAGAGCCTGCTTGCACGCGATGCTTGGTCGGAATCGCCTGCAAGCAGGCTCCTACAAATCAAGCCCACCCCGCGCGGATCTGCTCTGGGGTCTTCCCCTGTTCGCGCAGGGTGCGCAGCGCGAGGGCGTCGTGACGCTTGGCGAGGCGGACGCCCTTGTCGTCCGTGAGCAGCGGGCAGTGGTAAAATGCCGGGGCCCTTGACTCCAGTGCGCGGAAAAGGAGCAACTGGCGGAAGGTGGATTTGATCAGGTCGGCGCCGCGCACAACCTCGGTGATGCCCAGCGCAGCGTCATCCACCACGCAGGCGAGTTGGTAGCTCGGGGCATCGTCTTTCCGCCAGATGAGAAAGTCGCCGAAGTCGCGGCCGGCCACGGCATGTTGCTCCCCGAAATGACCGTCGGTGAACGACAGGGTTTCCCCATCGGGCACGCGGAAACGCCAGTTGAGACCGTCGCCTTGCGCCGGGGAGGCCGGAGGCTGGAGGCGGGAGGCGGGAGGAAGATTTTCCGGCCGGCAGGTTCCTGGATAGAGCGGTTCGTCGGTGCTCTCATGCGGAGCGGTCGCGGCCTGCTGGACGTCGCGTCGGCTGCACGAGCACGGGAAAATATGACCGGCGTCATGCAAGCGGGCGAGCGCCGCGCGATAGAGCGGAATGCGCTGGCTTTGGGTCACCACCGGCTCGTCCCACTGGAGGCCAAACCAGCGCAGGTCCTCGATCATGGCGGTGACAAAGTCCGGGTGGCAGCGGGCGGTGTCGAGGTCGTCGTTGCGCAGCCGCAGGGTGCCGCCGGCCTGCCCTGAGCTGGTCGAACGGGCCGCCCAGGCCCGCTCCATCGCGGTCCAGAAAGTCCGGGCATGCCCGAGGTGCAGCAGTCCCGTGGGGGAAGGGGCGAGCCGGCCGCAATAGACTGAGGAGGGATTAACCACTGATGGTCCTAAATCTAAATTTCGCCGGAAGATTGGCCACAAAAAGCGCAAAAATCACCAAAACAGAAAATGGCGGCAGATGAGGTCGAAATTAGTGCTGATTAGTGGGGATTAGTGGTTTCACATTCAGCCATGCCAAAGTCCCTCTGCGTCTACTGCGCCTCCAGCGACCGGCTCGACTCAAAGTATCTGGCGATGGCCACGCAGGTCGGGACAGAGATTGCCCGCCGGCAATGGGCGCTGGTCTACGGCGGCGGCAAGACCGGCATGATGGGCGCGGTGGCCCGGGGCGTGAAAGCGGGAGGCGGCCGGGTGGTGGGTGTAATTCCTGAGTTCATGAAGGAACGTGAGTTGGAGTTCACCGAGGCCGACGAGTTGATCTCGGTCCTGACGATGCGCGAGCGCAAGATGCTCATGGAGACGCGAGCCGACGCTTTTCTCGCCCTCCCCGGTGGCTGGGGTACTCTCGAGGAATTAATGGAGATCCTCACGCTCGCCCACCTCGAGGTGCTGCGGAAGCCGATTGTGCTCCTGAACCACGACGGCTTTTATGACGACCTGCTCCGGTTCAACGAGAAGGTCGTGGCGGAGAAATTCATGCACGCCACGATCCACGGCAAATACTCCGTCGCCCGCACCGTCGACGAGATTTTCCCTTTGATCGAGAACTGGAGCCACCAGCCTGGCGATGCCAAGTGGTTTCAGACCAAGTGAACGTGGAATCGTGGCGCGAACAGCTGCTGGAGCGGTTGCGGGTCTACGGCGAACAGCCACTGACTGCGGACGAACGGACGATGTGGGCAAAATTTGGTCCCTTTATTTCCGCTCATCCCGACTGCCTTTGGCGCAGCTGCCTGCCGGGGCACCTGACGGCCTCGGCCTGGGTGGTCGACCAGCCCCGGCAGCACACCTTGCTGATGCATCACCGCAAACTTGACCGGTGGCTGCAACCGGGCGGACATGTCGATGGCGAGCACGATCTCCTCGCCTCCGCGTTGCGCGAAGCGCGGGAGGAGACCGGCCTCCAGCAACTAGCCCCGGTGTCCCCGGAAATTTTCGATGTCGATTGCCACTGGATTCCAGAGCGGAAGGCGGAGCCCGGCCACTGGCATTTCGACGTGCGGTTCCTGATTGAAGCCGACCCGGAGGAACGGCTGACCGTGACCAGCGAGTCGAAGGAACTCCGTTGGGTGAAACTCAACGTGGTCGCCGAGTTTGACCCGGAGGAGTCACTGCTCCGGTTGGTGCGGAAGACGAAGTAGGGGTAGGGCGCGGACTCCGTCCGCGCCGCGGCGGCGAGCAGCCTTCGCCAGTTTTGATGGGGTCGGGGCATAAAGCCCCTCCTACAGTTTCGCGCTCCTACCGATACAGCGGGACCAAATCCTCCTTGCGCACCCAGCCGGTCTGGCCGCCCGAAAAGCGGAGCTTGGTCCAGCCCAGGAAAGTTTTTTCCGCCACGGCGATTGAACCGGCCGACAGCGGCGAGGTTTTTTGTGCAGTGTCAGCATCGGTCGGCACGCTGCGGAGCGTGCCCGCACGCCAGACGAAGACCGCGGCGGGATCGGCCAGCGAACCGTAGGTGTGCAGGCTGAAGGTTCCCGCGGCGGCGAGTAGGATCGCCAGGAGAATGAGGGTCAAAGCAGTGGGTTTACCCCAGCCATTGATTCGCCGGTAGCCCTGCAATAACAGGATGATCAACGCTGCCGCCACAAGCAGGCCGGCGACGATGAGGGCGAGTTGCCATTCGCCTGGGGTGGAGAGACGGACGAGCTGATAACGGCCTTCGCCACGGGAGAGTTCGACCAGTTGCGCTTCCGCCAGGCCGGAACGCTGCAGGCCCAGCGACAGGTCCCACCGGGTGGTGTCCGCGCGGGAGCTAAGCAGGAAAGCACCGGTCCAATGGGCGGTGGCCTCGGCCCAGCGGTCCTGTTGCGCCAGCGCGAGGCCGAGATTGTGGCGAGCGATCCAGTCTTCGGGCGCAGTTTTGACCGCGGTCTGCCAGTCGTGTTCGGCCGTTGCGAAATCGCCGCGTTTGTAACTTTCCCCGGCGGTTTCGGCGCGGGCCAAGGATGGGACCAACAGGCCGGATAGGACCAATAGCGTGAAGAGGAATGGGAGCAGATTCCCGCCGGCGAAAAGGGTGAACGGATTCCAGCCGGGCACCTTCACGGCCTGCAGGGCGTCCTCGCCCCGACCCAGCCAGTCAGTCGGCAGGGCGGCGTCTCGGCTGTGCAGGGCGCGGTCGGCCTCGGACCACAGCTTGGCCCAAGGGGTGGCGGCGGCTTGGGAATACCGGCCGACCGCGGCGTGGACCAGCGGCGTGCCAGGAGCGGCATGGGGGATTTCCCAGAGCTTGGCGGTCTCCGCCTGCCAAACTCTGAGCTCAGAGCTGAGAGCGGACCCGCCACCGCCCGGCTTCGACGAGGCGAGGGGCTGAGAGCCAGAGTTACGGAGACTGGCAAGCGCGACGACCAGCGCGCGTCGGGCTTCGCGGCGGCGGCGTTGCGGATCGCGCTCGCGCGAGCGGACCGCGGCGAGCACGAGCCAGAGGACCAGAGGGCAGACGACGGCAGACAGAATGCATATGACGACCAGCGGACTCAGCTCGATCGGAGCGAAACCTGCGGCTGATCCCGCGAGAGGGTCCCGTGGGAGATTTTCCGGGGGCACGGGGGCCACGCCGACGGGCGCAGGCGGGGCAGCCGGGGCGGGAGTGGCGGGGGCGAGGGAGAATTGCACCGGGGCGCCGGAGCCGGCCGGCGGCACCACGGGCGTGGAGGCCCCGGTCACGGTGACGGTGGTCGGATCGGTGGTGATCGTCTTGTAGGTGCCGGACTTCGGGTCGAAATAACTGAAGCGGACCGGCGCGAGGCGATAGGTGCCGGGCTTGGTGGGGACGAGAACAACATCCTCGCTCAGCCTGCCCTCGAAGAGCGAAGCGTCCTTCATGGTGCGCTTGGACTTGGGTTGGACGACTTGGAAATCGTTGGAGACCTCGCGTTGCGGCAGGCCGGTCAAATCGGGCCAGTTGCCGGTACCACTGAGCTCGAGAGTCCAGGTGATGGGCTCGCCCACGCCGGTGGTGAGGGGCACGACCTTGGAGATGAAGGCGAACTCGCCCACCGCGCCGCTGAAGTCGGACGGGGCCGGCGGGAGGGCCTTCACCGTGAGCTCGAGGGGATTCGACTCGAGTACGCGTTGCTCGACGTTGGGTTGCGTGAAAAGTCCGAAGCCGGTCGAGCCAACCATCAGATTCACCATCTGGGTGGCGGGCTTGAGGGTGAAAATGCCGGGCTGCTTGATGGTGGCGCGGGTATCCTGGGTGGACACGACGTGGCGCTCGCCGCGGAGCAGAACTTCGCCGGGATCGGGTTTGCTCCAATCTTCGGTAAGGGCGGGCGCGGCCTGCCACTCGAGGTTGGTGCCGAGAGAATGAAAATAGCGGCGCGCGACATCCAGCGTGTAGGAAATGGGAAACACCTCGCCGGCCCATACCGCGCTGCGCGTTGTCGTGAGCTTGGCGGTAGCGACATCCGCCAAGGCCAGCCCGGTGCTGCCCACTGTGGCGTCACCGACGGTGAAAGTGGCGGCGGTCACCTTGATCGCGCCCTTGTCGGTCTTGATCTCGAAGGCGGGGATGGTGATGTTGGCGCGCTTGGTCGGGCGGACCGGGAACACGAACGCGAAGGTCCGTGACATCTTGAAGTTCACGATGCTCGTCTGGCTGCTTTGGGAAGGGCGGGCGAATTGCAGGCCGTCCACCACGGGCAGGCGCGGGTCTCCGTCGGGCTCGCAGTCCTCGAACACCAGCGAGAGCTGGCTCATCTGGTTGAAGCCCAACTGGCCGCCGGGCGGATCCCAACGTACCGACTGGGCGAGGGCGGGCAAGGCACCGGCGATAATGAGGCAGAGCAGGGCGAAGGTCTTCCTCAGCGTGTCATTGCGAGGCGCGAAGCGACGAAGCAATCCAGCTGGATCGCCACGCCCGCGTTGCGGGCTCGCGATGACAAAAGTGGGAGTGAAGCGATCGTTCGTCATTTAGAAATTACCAGTCCTTGCCGTTGGTTTTGGGCTTCTTGTTCGGCTGGCCTTGCATGAGTTGCTGAAGCTTGGCGGGAGAATCCAGGTTGCGGACCTGGTCGAGCTTTTGGAGCGGCATGGCCAGCTCAGGATCGACCTGCTCGGTGGGCTTCTTGTCCTGCTGGCCGCCGACCTTTTGGGTGCCGGGCTGGGGTGGTGGCGGCTTCTGGTCGGGCTTGGGCTCTTTTTGGTCCTTCATGTCCCCGAAGGCGTCCTGCTTTTGTTTCTGATCTTGCTGCTGCTGTTGCTCATCTTGCTTTTGCTGATCCTTCGACTGCTGCTGATCCTGTTTTTTCTCCTGGTTCTGCTGTTGGTCCTGTTTCTTCTGGTCTTCGTTTTTCTGGTCCTGCTTCTTGTCGTCCTTTTTCTGCTCCTCGCGTTTGAGCAGCTCCTCGAGATCCGTGCGCAGCTTGGGCCAATCGGCGGCTTTGGCGTCGATTTTCTCGCCCAGATCCACGCTCTGCAGCGCATCGCGGATGACGCTTTCCTGCGGGTGCTGTTGGGCGGACTTGACCCGCTGACCATAGGTGAGGGTAGTGGAAGCAAGCTCGGCGCAATCCTTGGCGCTGAGGTCAGCTTGCTCGGCCAGGCGGGCGACCGTCTTGCTAAGCGGGGCGGCGAGGGTGTCACTCGGCTGGGCGCTTCCAGCGCCCAGAGCTGAGAGCTGAGAGCTGAGGGCTGAGAGCCAGAGGAGGCCGAAGGCAAAGCTGGCGACCGTAGCCAGAGGGTGACCGCCGACTGCTGATTTCTGACCTCTGGCTTTGCCCAAGGGCAACGCCCTTTCGCGCGGGCGGACGGGGAACTCAGCCCAGAAACTGAAGAACAGGAACAGCAGGCCGGGGGCGAGAAACCACTGAAAGCGCTCGATGAGGCGGGCCGTGTTCTTCTCGGCGAACGCGCCCTTTTTCCCGGCCTCAATGGTCTTGGCCAGCAGGGCGGGGAGGTCAACCCAAGCGCTGGCGTCGGTATAGGCGCCGCCCGTGACCTGGGCGAGTTCCTGCAGGGTCGAGCTATTGAGGTGCGACATCACGACGGCACCGCGCTCGTCCTTGACCAGGCCGCCAGCGGAGTCGGGGATGAACGAACCCTGCGCGGTGCCGACACCGAGGCCGATGACCCGAATGGCTTTGGTCTTGAGGGAATCGGTGAGGCCCTTCCAGTCGTCCACGGTACTTTCGCCATCACTGAGGATGATGAGGTAGCGATCAGCGGCGGAGGAACCGAAGGCCTGCATGGAAGTTTCGAGGAGGGCTCGGTAGTTGGAGCCGCCCTCGGGGAGGTAGTCGGGGTTCAGGGCCGGCAGGAACTCGCGCAGCACCTCATAGTCGGCGCTGAGCGGGCTTTGGAGAAAGGCCGTGCCCGCAAAGAGCACGAGGCCGACCCGTTCGCCCTTGAGGCCGTCAAGGAGCGACTGGATGAGGAGCTTACTGCGGTCGAGCCGCGAGGGCTTGACGTCTTGGGCGAGCATGGAGCGCGAAAGGTCGACGGCGATGATCACCTCGCGCGACTGATCGAAGACCTGTTCCTCGATCACGCCCCACTGCGGGCGGGCGAGGGCGATGATGCACAGGGCCAGGCCGAACCAGAGCCAGATCCGCGGGCGGGTCTCGGCGGTGGTGTGTTGCGTGCCAAGCGAAACGTCAAAGGCCCCGGCCCAAGCGCGGGCGATCTTGGGCCATGCAACGACTGCGCGCGCGGTGTGGCGTGCGAGTTCCCACGAGAACAGGAGCACAAGCGGCACGAGCAGCCAGAGGATATGGGGGGAGTGGAAGCTCATGGGGCCGACAGAAGTTCCGATCCGACACACCCCGGCGCTGCGCGCCACCCCTCTTGATAGAGGGGAGTCAAACTTCCGCAGCCGAAGTCCCCTCCAGGAAGAGGGGTGCCCGACAGGGCGGGGTGTGTGGGTAGGTGACGCATCAGGTTAAGCAGTAGCGGCGGCGGGCGCGCGTTTGCGGCGGAAAGGCAGCCGCGGCGGCACGGCGACGAGGGCGCCGAGGAACAACAGCACCGCGCCGGGAATCACGCACCAGTGAAAGAGCTCGGTGGTGAGCAGGTAGGACTTGGCCTGGAACTCGATCTTCTGCGCGGCATCGATCGCAGCGAAAGCCTTCTCGGCGGTGTCCACATCCAAGGCGCGGAAGAATTTCCCGCCGGTCGAATCGGAAACCTGGTGAAGCGCACCCTCGTCGAGGTCGGAGAGGGCCCGGCGATAACCGATCTTATTCCCCGCGTCGTCAAACACCGGCATCGGCACGAGGCCATCCCGGCCGGCACCGATGGTATACACGGGGATGTTGCGCGACTTGGCGATCTCGGTCGCCTGCTCGGGCGAGAGCAGGCCGCGGTTGTTGGCGCCGTCGGTCATGAGGACGACGAAGGCGCCTTTGCGCTTGCCCGCGTCCGTGCGCTTGGCCTGCTCGAGGCGGGTGAGGGCAATGCCGAGGCCGTCGCCGATGGCGGTGCCGTCTTCGATCAGGCCGATCTTCAATCGGGCCACTTGTTGGGCCAGCCAGTCGTGGTCGAAGGTGAGGGGGGCAAGGGTGTAGGCCCTCCCAGAGAATACGACCATGCCGATGCGGTCGCTCGTGCGCTGGCTGATAAAGGCCTGGATAATGGGTTTGATGGCTTGGAGACGGTTGATGCGCTCACCTCCACGTTCGTAATCTTCCGCAAGCATCGAGCCGGAAAGGTCGATGGCGAGCATCAGGTCGTAGCCTTGCTGCTTCACCTCGCGCTTGTCCTCGACAATTTGGGGACGGGCGAGGCCCACAATCAGCAAAACGATCCCGAGCACGGCGAAGGCGGCGGGCCAGCGCGAGCTGGGAATGAGCGAGGGCCGGTGCCAAGCGGCGGCATAGGGGACGACCAGCACGGGGGCACCGCGGCGACCACGCACCCACATGAGCAACGGCAGCACGAGCAGAGCGAGCAGCCACCAAGGGTCATGAAAAGTATAGTTGGTGAGGGGCATCAGCGGCGGTTGCCCGCGGCCATGCGGGCGTGAAAGAACCGGACGAGAGCCTCAAGGCGCTCCTGGTCGGTCCGGACACTGAGGCGGCTCAGGGGCGCGGGGAAAAGGGTGCGGAAGGAGGCGTCGCGCTGGGCGACCCATTCGGCGTGGGCGTCGCGCTGGGCGGAGGAGGCGCCGTTGAGGTTGACGAGGCGGCCGGCGACCGGGTCGTAGGTGGTGAGGATGCGTTCGAAGGGCAGCTCACGGTCCCAGGGGTCCTCCACGCGGAAGCCCATCGTCTGGTAGCGGCGGGTGAGCACGCTCCAGCCCTCAGGCTCGATGCGCGGGGGAAAGTCCCCGAGCCAGATCAAAATGCTGTGGCGGGGCGCTGCCTTGGCGAGGAGACGCCAGGGGATGAAGGAATTTTCTATTTTTGCTTCTCGATTCTCGATTACGGGCGCCGGTTGACCCAGCAATTGCGCCGCGGCGTGCAGGATCTGGCCGCGGCCACGGACGGGCTCCTTCAGGGTATAGCCGGATTCCGAAGCGTAGAGGAAGCCCACGCGGTCGCGGTTGACGGCGCCGAGCATCATGACGAGGCCGGCGAGTTCGAGGAGGGCCTCGCGCTTGGACTGGGCCCCGGAGCCGAACTGCAGGCTGACGCTGTCCTCGAAGAGGAGCAGCAGGGAAACTTCGCGTTCTTCGATGAATTTCTTGCGGTAGGGTTCGCCGAGGCGGGCCGTCACATTCCAATCGATATCGCGGATGTCGTCGCCGAAGGTGTATTTGACGACCTGGTCAAACTCCATCCCGCGGCCGCGGAAGGCGGAGCGATATTCACCGCTGAGCACGTTCTCGACGGCATGGCGCACCCGCCACTCGAGCTGCTTGAGCAGCGCGAGCTGGGAGGTGACCAGCGAAGCGGGAGATTGGGCGGAGGACATGGAATGGCTGAAGGACTGAAGAGCTGAAGGGCTGAACCGGATGGTTGGTTCAGCTTTTCAGTCATTCACTCTTTCAGACTTTTGCAGGCACCGGCGTACGGATGAGGACCTGGTCGAGCACCTTGTCGGTGGTGAGGCCCTCGGCCTCCGCCTCATAGGTGAGGCCGACGCGGTGGCGCAGGGCATCGTGGAAAATTTCCTGCACCAGGGCGGGTGAAACGTAGTCCACGCCGCGGAGCCAGGCGAGGGCGCGGCCGGCTTGGAAGAGCGCGAGGGAGGCGCGGGGCGAGGCGCCGAAGTTCAGCAGGCGTTTGGCGCCCCCAGCGTTGCCCTCGGCCTGGGCGGCGAGATCGCGCGAGCTGCGGACGAGGGCAAGGATGTAAGCCTGGACAGCCGGGGCGACGTGGATGGCGTCGACCTGCGTGCGGAGTACAAGGAGCTCCTCGCCGCTCGTAACGGCCTTCAGGACGGGCTGTGTGGTAACCTGACCCCACCTTTCCATCATGAGGGACTCTTCCGCGGCGGACGGGTAGTCGACGAGGAGTTTGAAGAGGAAACGGTCGGTTTGGGCCTCGGGAAGCGGGTAGGTGCCCTCCTGTTCAACGGGGTTTTGCGTGGCCATCACGAAAAAGGGTTTGGGCAGGATATGAGAGTTGCCACCGATGGTGACCTGGCGTTCCTGCATGGCCTCGAGGAGGGCGGACTGGACCTTGGCCGGGGCGCGGTTGATCTCGTCGGCGAGGACGAGGTTGGCGAAGATCGGCCCCCGGTGGGTCGTGAAGCCGCCGTCCTTGGGCGAGAAGATCATGGTGCCGACGACGTCGCTGGGGAGGAGGTCAGGCGTGAACTGGATGCGTTCGAACTGGACGCCGATGGCGGTCCCGAGGGAGCGGATCAGGAGGGTCTTGGCGAGGCCGGGCATGCCTTCAAGGAGGACGTGGCCGTTGGCCAGCAGAGCGACGAGCATGCGTTCGATGACGGCTTCCTGGCCGATGACGGCCTGGCCGATTTCGTTGCGGAGTTTCTGGGACCAATCAGGACCGTTGATCATGGAGGGATTCAGGGTGAAAGTGCCCGCCTTCGCCCGGGTGGGCTTCGGCGAGGCAAGGCGGTATGGCTGTTGAAGAGTGAAGGCTCGGCGGGGGTGGGTGACAAGGCGGATACTGCGCAATTCGGGATGGGCAGGGACAGGCGGACGTTTGACTCCATAAACGGAAGGCTGTTTCAATATGAAATACCCAAATGGCCGATTTTCCTGACATCGTGGAAGCGTCGCTCCGGGCGCGATTTGTCTCCTTGGGCGTGCGCCCGGAGGAGGTGGAGGAGTGTTTTATCCGGGGGGCGGGGGCGGGCGGGCAAAAAATCAACAAGACATCATCGACCGTGCGATTGCGGCACCGGCCGACCGGGGTGGAGGTGCGGTGTCAGCGCGAGCGGAACCAATCGGTCAACCGAATGCTCGCTTGGGTCGAGTTAGCCGAGAAGCTGGAATGGCGCCAGCAGGAGTCGGCTAATCGGGCCCGGGGCGCTCGGGAACTGGTCCGCCGGCAAAAGCGCCAGAAAACCCGCGGCCAGAAGGCCCGGATGATCGAAGCCAAGAAGCACCGGGCAAGGCACAAGGCCGGCCGCGGCCGAGTGGGCGGCGAGGAGTGAGGATCAGCTACGTGCCAGGGCAGCAACTGCGGTGAGCACGCCGGCCACGAGCACGAGGTTGGCGAGCAGGCCGAAATTTTTCTCCAGCCACCCGGGCGGCTGTTCCAACTGTGCGCTCAGGCTGGCGTCGCCGGATTTGCGCTCGTCCCGCAGGTGTTCTTTGCGCCGGGCAAGGTCGCGGCGGAAAGCCCGGGCGAAGCCGCGCAGCACCAGGCCGACCATGGCGAGGCACACGCCGAGGCCCAGCAGGGCGTCGCGGTTGAGGAATGGATGGTTCATGATGGCGGTGAGTGGTTCAGTGTAGGTCGGGCTTTATGCCCGACGATGAGCAGGCAAGTCGGGGATAAACCCCGACCTACAAGGACGAAACTACGTCGCCCACCCGGATCGCGCCGTGTTTGGACTCGTGGATGAGATTCACGCCGAAATTGACGTCGGTCGGGTCGGCCGGGTCGCGGCGGAAGGTGGCCAGAGTCTTGAGCGGCTCCTTCCCCATGCGCTCGCCCGTGAGCTGGTCCGTGGTCGTGACGATGCAGCGGGCACAGGGTCCGCCATTGCGAAAAACGGCACCGCCGATCCGGATGCGCGACCAGGCGTCTTCGGCGAAGGCGGCGCAGTCCGCGACGACGAGGTTGGGCCGGAAGCGGTTCATCGGGACGGGCTCGCCGTGGTTTTCCTGGATGCGGTCGTTGAGCTGGGCGAGCGAGGCCTCGCTGATCGCGAGGAAGGGATAGGCGTCGGCAAAGCTGACCACGTCGCCCGGGTGGGCGGAAGGTTTGAGAATGGGGCGGGAGAATTCCGGGCCGAGCCGCACCAGATGACATTTGAGCTGGAGAAACGAGCTGAGCCAGCCGTCAGCGGCGGGTCCGCAGTCCTCGGCCTGCAGGCCCTCGCTTTTCCAGACGCTGACCCGGCGGAGCGGGGCGTCGCCCTGGGCGGTCGTCGATACGGCGATGCTCCCGGCGCCATCAGCGGAAAGGGTGAGCCACCCAGCGGAAAGCCGGGCGTCGATGCCGGCCATGCGCGGCACGGTGCGTTGCGTCATGAATTTGCCGGTGGGGTCGACGACGAGGAAGCGTCGGTCGCCGACAAAACCCAGCGCGTCGAATTCCGCCGCCGGCACGGCATGGCCGCGCAAGGATTTCACGGGGTAGAGGAACAGGCCGGTGACGCGGGGCATAGAGAAAAGTAAGAAGGAGGAGGGAAGAGGGAAGAAGGAGGAAACTGTGGCCACGAAAAGGCACAAAAACGCACGAAAAGGAAATGCCCGAATATGGTGGAGGAGAGTAAACCGGTTAGTGCTTTGGAGGGCCCGCGTCCCTGCGGGCCGGCACACAAGGCCAAAGCAGAAGACGGTCCGCAGAGACGCGGACCCTCCAATCAGGAGGTTTTCCGCTGGTAATTCACAAGATAGAGCAGGGGGTCCTTGCCGGTGTGAAATTTCGCGGGGCGGACGCCGCCGAGGCCATAGCAGATTGAAAGAATGTCGCCGGAAAACCTGAAGAGGCCCGGGATGGTGCGGCCGGCGTTGGGGCCGGCGACGCCGTGCAGGCTCAGGTGGCCGTCGGAATCGATGGTGTAGGTGCCGTGGTCGGCGGTGAGGCCGGCGAAGCGGACTGCGTATTGGCCATCACGGAATTCGATCTCCATTTTTTCGAGGGCCATTTTCGGCGCCTCCTCGCCGCCGAGCTCGGCGTAGAGTGGTTGCCAGATGCCTTCGAGGGAGTTCATGCAGAGATTGGCCACGAAAAGGCACGAAGAGTCACGACAAGAAAATTGGAGGGCCCGTCTCCTGACGGGCCAGGGTCGACCAGGAGATCGACTCTCCAAACAAACGGTCCGCAGGGACGCGGACCCTCCATAACTCAGGCCCGCTTGAGGACGTCGCGGGGCGTTGACTCCACGGGGGCGGGTTCGGCGAGTTCCTTCACGCCCTTGGCACCAAGTTCGGAGAACTTGCGGGCGCCGGGGAGGAGGGTCTGCTCGAAGGAGCCGACGGCGGAGTTGTAGGCCTTGCTGGCGGTCTCGAGGCCACGGCCGACCTTGTCGAGATTCTCGGCGAAGCCGGCGATGCGGTCGTAGAGCTGACGACCAAGATCCGCGATGACCTGGGCGTTGCGCGAGACGTCCTCCTGGCGCCAGCCGTAAGCGGCGGCCTTGAGCAGGGCGATGAGGGTGGCGGGCGTGGCGAGCAGGACCTTCTTGGCGATGGCGCGATCGATGAGCGACGGGTCCGCCTGCAGTGCGCCGGAGAGGAACTGGTCGCCGGGGAGGAAAAGCACGACAAACTCTGGCGAGGGTTGGAACTGCGCCCAGTAATCCTTGCCGCCGAGGGAGTCGATGTGGCCGCGGACCTTGGCGGCGTGCTCGGTGAGCTTGGCGGTGCGCACGGCGTCGTCGGAGGCGTTGGCGGCTTCGCGATAGGCGTCGTTAGGGGCCTTGGCGTCGACGACAATCTGCTGGCCGCCGGGGAGGCGGACGACCAGGTCGGCGCGAAGTGCGCCGCCGGCCAGTTGCTCGGTGAAGTCGCAGTAGGAAACCATACCCGACATCTCAACGACGCGGCGAAGCTGAAGTTCGCCCCAGGTGCCGGCGGTGGTGGTTGAGCGGAGGGCGGTGGAAAGCTTGGCGGCCTCGGCCTGGAGCTGACCCTGCGTGGTGGTGAGCGATTTCAGCTGCTCGGAGAGCTGGCCGTAGGCGCCGGCGCGGGCCTTCTCGATCTCGCCGATCTTGGCGTCGACCTTCTCGAGGGATTCCTTGAGCGGCTTGACGAGCGAGTCGATGGCCTGCTGGCGCTTGCCGAGATCGTCGGCGGATTGCTGATGGAGCTTGCCGAAGGTCTCGCGGGCGAGCTCAAGGAAGGACTGGTTGTTGGAGCGGAGGGCGTCGGCGGAGAGGGCCTTGAAGGAGTTGGTGAGGCGCTCGTGGGCGTCGGTGAGGGCGGAGATTTTCTCCGCCGCCGCGGCCCGTTCCGCCGCGAGATCATTTTCGATTTTCGATTTATGAGTTTCGATTTCCGCCAAGCGGGTGCGAGTGAGGGCAAGATCGGCTTCCATGAGCCGGGCGCGTTCGGCGGTGGCGGCGGAGCGCGACTGGGCCATGAACCAGCCGAGGGCGGCACCGACGACAAGGCCAACGATGAGCAGAAAAATTTCCATGAGCGCACGCTAGGCGTGCGAGTTGAAAGTTGAAAGCTGAGAGTTGAGAGCTTTCGGCCGTGCTATTGGCCAGTTGGGAGTTACCCCGTGCCGCCTACCTGCCTGCGCCGATCTTACCTGCCGTCGCGGGCACCTCCGAATACGCGTCATGACCCCTTGGCTCGGCCTCTAACTCTACCTGCGGCCGATCGAATACCAATTGCATCGCATGCAGAGAGGGGAAAGCGCAACAAGTCACGAGTATAAGCATCCACGCTCTCATCCTCGTTTGATTAGCTATCTGTCTTGGCGATCTATTTCACCTCTTTCCCGATCAGTTTCTCCTTCAATTCGGCGCGCAGGACCCCATCATTTACGTGTTTATCAACAGCACCCTCAATTTTAGCGAGATCTTCGGGGAAGGAGCTAAAATATTTGTAGCGAAACTGAATGGCGTGAGCTGCCAGATCCTCATGAGCAGACTTCAGCCAAGACTGAAACTCGTGTTGCTCCCTCTTTAGGTTGTTGGCGGCAATACGCCGCTTGTATTCCGCACGCACCTCTGGGTCTTTAATTCCGTCCGGAGAGATCCCTGAATCATAAATCTCTTCACCCTTCTTGTATGGGGGCGCAATATTGGCCTGAGGTAAATCGGCTGAGTCGAACTTGGGGTCCCGAGCATTATCAATTGATTGAATGCCGGCTAAGAATATCCCAAGCCTCGCATCACGCGATTCATGGTCGGCCGGGTTCATTGGTTTCGTCAGGAGTGCTGCAAATCTTGATGTTAGCTCATCAAGGGTGACTATATCCTTCTTTGTCAATGCGGCTGAGAGTTCCTCTTTAAAGGTTTCAGCTTCGGTCCTTTTCTGTTGAGGGGAAACCTGTGTTTCACGATGAGCAGGTTGCGCCTTAGCTATGCAAGCACCGGCAATTGTTAGCATGAACATTACCGCCATTCGGTGTGAGAGATTCATAGGTTTCTAGTACGAAGTTGTGGGATCGTTAAGCTGGGTCGTCACAGATGCAGCCCCCTTGGTAACTGTCATTGCACCAGTGCTAGTGATTGATTTCGTTTGGTTGACGGAGGTAAAAGGACCGCGTTCTGTGCCGCTGGCTCCGACTTTGTATGAATACGGAATAGTCCAAGTGAAATTACCTGTGATATATGGGGTGTGATTGTCAGAACCACCTTGGGCAGTATCATTTGAAAACACCGAGCCCTTACCTGCAATTGGCTGATAGGAGACTTTATTCCAGGCGCCGGGAGTATGAGCATAAGTAGGATTGTTATTCTGATAGAGAAAATAGCCATTTGCCACAACGTCGGAGCAGCCTTCTTGAATATATACATTCTCGAAATTCACATCGTCTGGCAAAACATATAACCAGAGCTTCATGCCGGCTGACGGTTGGCCCCACTGATGAAAGACACCTGTGGAGTTTTGCCTCTCTGCAAAAACGCCGCTGGGAGCAACCACGGTAAATGTTTTCGAATAATTGCTGCCATTGACAGTTGCAGTCACCGTTAGATTGGTGGAGGCCGTATCCCCTGCAGTAAGAGTAACCTGACCTGAGCTTGGGTTGCTAAGCGTGCCGACGCCACTTGTAACATACCAAGTGCTGGCGGACGCTGGACTTACCGTTACGGTTACAACTTCCCCAACACCGATTCTTGTCCGCTGGCTGATAGGTGCCTTCAGTGTAGTGGACGAAATCGTAACTGATGGCGCGCATGACGCCGCGACAGTGTAAGTATACTGTGTCTCATTTCGAAGTTCGAAGGTATGGTACTGGTCGGACTCATAGTAGTCAGAAATGCTGAGGGAACTGCCGCAGGAGATGGTGACTTCAAAAGTGGGACAGTTTTGCAGCACAGAATTGTAGAAGTTATACTGCTTTACGACCACCACCTTGTTGCAGCACGAACTGTTGTTGTATTCGCTGACAGCGGCCCGGGTGAGCGGAGATATGAGGGCCGCCGCGGCGGCCAGGATCAGAATGCGGAAAGTGTTCATGGCTGGAGGACGTTTTACTTAAAGACAACCGATGTGGATATGCCGTGGACCTGGCGCACGTCCGGCTCTTGTGTTCGGTCGAACAAAGGAATTTCCAAATGGAATTCGGCCGGGATATTCTGCCAGGTATCGTTGCCGGCTCCGCTTTGAGTCGCCAGGGCGTAGTCCGTGGGCTCAATATACATCCGCTCCTTCCACATCTGAATCAGCTGCTCTCTCGTTTCGCGGGAAGCTTTGCGATCCAGCGGTGCACCGAGCAGCTTTATCTCGAAGCTGTCCCGCACGCCGTTGTGGTTTGCGTCCTCGAAGACGGGATTTTCGTCCGACGTGGCCACGCCACACACCCAGGCGCCGGCTGCCCCGGCCTTGACCGAAAATATCCTGGGGATGCCAGGGCTAACGGGGCCCAGCGGCAGGTCGTGGGCAGCTAACCGATCGCAGAGGGAGATCGACCACTGGTGGGCCTCGGTGTCCGTGCAAATCGTGACAATCGCCAGTGTGCCCATCAGCTGCCCGGAATAGGGGCGGACCTCGACGTCGTGAAAGAGCGACACCCATTCGATGGCATTGGCCTTGGGATAGCCTACCATCATGGTCGCATAGCCCGGCAGAGTGCTCTTAACCAACGAAACAAATACACCGTCCACCGAAACAACCGAGTCCAGTGATGCCTGCAGCGTAAAGGTAGTATAGTTGGCGCCGGCTCGCAGCGGCCGGAGCGGTGTGGTCCACTCTGTCCCCGGGGCAATGGCGAGGTATGGAATCTTCCCTTGCGTTGAGATGCGCCCGGTGGAAGCCGCGACCTGTGGAGAGCCGATGTCCACAATCGAAATAGCGCTCTCCGGAATTGACGTGCTCTCTTGTTCGGTCTGCCAGCCGGCCAGCCGGGGCAGGCCTTGCGGTGGCTTGCCCAGCCCGGCATTCACTTTAATCGGGGGCGTGGCGGTTTTTTGGGAGTATCCGATACAGCAAAGCGCCAGCAACAGCGCGACATACCACAGGCTCGAGCGTGCACGCGGGACAGTATTCATGGAGGCAATTCCTCTTGGGGATGGGGCGGGGGAGTGGTTGAACCAAACGCTAACCTAGCGTGACATGTGGCCCCACATCACGGCTTCCGATGCGATGAACGCTCCGGAATTGGGTGTAGCAAAGCCATCGGCACAGGCTTGTGCGTGATCAGAAACCGCCTGAAATCAGGCGGGGCTGCGGATGGGCGTCGGTTTCCACACCGACGCTTGTCTGCGGGCCATAAGCGTGGCGCTGCCCGTCGCCGCTGTGGAAAGCGGCGACCACCTTCGGCAGGGCCCACTGAAGAGGGGAAAATTCGTTCAGCGCAGCGCGCCGAGGGAGATCTGGATGTCGGTGCCCTTGAGGCCGGGGCCGGCCTGGAGGGTGCCACCGTGCAGGCGGAGGATTTCGCGGGCGAGGAAGACAGAGAGCCGGCCGTGGTTGGGGGTGACTCCGGCGAGCGGCAGGGGCAGGATGCCGTCCAACTCAAGGCGTTTGCCCTCGATGGTGATGACCGCCTGCCGCTGGGTGCCCTCGCCGACCGCCCGCAAGGTGAGAATGAGGTGCTGCAGGCCCTCATCGAGGCGATTGGCGCCGATGGCGTCCAAGATCGAGGTGAAGGCGAACTGAACGAGGGTTGGGTCGAGGAGCAACACCAGCTGTTCCTCGACGAAGCGAGTGGTGAGGCCGCGGGGCGCGGCGATCTCGGAGAGGAGGAGGCCGAGGTCGGTGGACTTGGCGACGGGTTGGGCGATCTCGCTCAGCAGGGTGGCATGTTCGTTGAGGAGCTTGAGCTTGGCGACCTCGGAGGTGAGGGCGGTCTCCTGGGCGAGGGCGGCGCTGCCGACGGGGGCATTGCTGCCGCGGGTCAGGAGATGGGCGAAGGTGACGAGGGAGACGAGGGGGTTGGACAGCTCATGACTGAGCGTGAGGCCGAGGTTGCGGAAGAGCTCGCGCCGGCTCTGTTCGAGGATGACATTGACGCGCTCGATTTCGGGGGCGGAATCCTCCCAGATGGCCCAGACGCCGTCGAGCTCGGGCACGGGGCCGGCCTGCACCCGATAGCGGTATGGAATGCGCGCGGGCTGGACGACGAGCTTTTGCGTATGCAGGGCCTCGCTGGCGACGGCGCGGACTTCGACGGGGAGTTCGGTGGTGGCGAGTTCGGCGCGACTGATGAGGCGGGAGCAAGAGAGGTATTTGGCGCGGAGGGTGGTGGCAACTTCGGCCTGATTGTACTCGCGAAGCTGGGCCGAGCGTTCAAGGCAGCGCTCCAGCAGCCGGCCGTGAAGCACCGCGCGGAAACGGTCGGATTCGCGATACGGGGCGCCATCTGCCCGGGGTCCGAGGGTCATCCAGCCGAGGAGCTGGCCGTGGGAATGCAATGGCACCAAAATGCGGGCGCCCCAAGTGAGGAGTTGTTGGCGAATGGGGGCATCGACCGCGGGATCATCAAGGCCGGACCATTGGTTGAGATCAATGGCGGCGGGATGCTCCTCCAGCCAAAGGACGAGGGGATGGGCCGCGGGGCATTGGTGATACTCGTCGTCTGAGACGAAGGCATCGCGCTGGCGGAAAAAGTAATGGACCTTGCCCGATTTTAGGATGTAGCGGGCGGCCCGGCGGAACTCGTCAAGCAGCCGCGGCTGGTCGTCGAGGTGGGCGAGGGCGCTTTCCAGAAAATCCCAAGACTCGACCGGCTCGGCGGCCGGGGCCGGGGCGGGTTCACGCGGGAACGGCGACTCGCTGCGGCGATTCCGCTCGTGGGCGGACTGTAGTTGGGAGTTCTTGTCGGCGATTTCCTCGAGGAGATTGACGCATTCGCCGAGACGCTCGCGGCTTTCCGAGTAGCTGAGGAACAGGCGCGCGGAACGGTTTTGGCGGGCTTGTTCAAAGGGATGGCTGTGGGGCTCGCCGACGAGGATGACGAGGCTGCCGTGACCGGCGGTGAGGCGGCAACGAGGGTCGTTGACATCGGAAATCCAGACCCGGGCGCCGGGGCGGAGCAACTCACGCTGGAGATCGGCGGGGCGGGTGAAGCTGACGGGTTCGCGCGGTTGAAGAATTTTTTTCCATGCGGCTTCGAGGCCGGTGTCCGAGGTGGTTAGGATGATGGTGGCGGGCATGGAAAGGTGATGCGGAAAGTGGCTCCGGGTCTCCCGATGTCGGGGACAATGATGGTCGCCCGGTGCTCATGCAAGATATCTGCGCAAACGGCGAGGCCGAGACCCATGCCCTTGGTCTTGGTGGAGACGAAGGGGTGGAAGAGGCGCGCGCGCTGTTCAGGGGGGATGCCGGGGCCGTTGTCTGATACCTCCAGAATGATGCTGCCGCTGGGGGAATTGCGGGACCGGAGCTGCACGCGACGCTCACCTTCCTGGTTTTCGAGGGCTTGGAAGGCATTTATTAGCAAATTTATCAACACCTGCCGCATCGCGCTCGCGTCGGCCCAGATGGTGTCGGCCGTGGCATTGAATTGTGAGGTGAGAGAGACGCCCGCTTCCTGTGCGCGGGTGAGCATGAGATCGGATGTCTCCTGTATGATTGTGTGGAGGGAGACCCGCTCCAAAACGTGCCGGCGAGGGTTGGAGAGATCGAGCAGTTGCTGGGTCAGGCTATCGATACGCTCTACTTCAGCGGGGATCAGCTGACTGAAACGGCGACGGAAATCCGGGTCGTCAAAGCGGGTGGACAGGAGGTGGGAGAAGGTCTTGATCGAAACCAAGGGATTGCGGATTTCGTGGGCGAGACTGGCCCCGATGAGGCCGATGGTAGCGAGCTGCTCGGACTGGCGCGCCTGCATGGACAGGCGCGAACGGGCGAGGATGTTGTCCATGAACTCGGCGACTTCCTGCACTTGCTGGACCTCGGGGTAGGTGAATGGGCGATGGTTGATTTTGACGCCGAGAGCCATCAGGAGCGAGGGCGAGGCACTCCCGCGCGGGGCGGTGACGATAAGGCCAAGATTGAACTCGGTGACAAACTGCCGGAGATCCACCAGCCCGGGTTCCGGCCGCAAACGTTGGAGGGCCTCGGGCGTAGTCCAGCCCTGTTTGCAGAGGGCGGGATAACCCGGCCGGTCCTTCGACAGCTCGATATTGCCTGAGACAAAGACCTCGCCGCTGTCAAAGAGCAGGGCCGCGTAGTTGGTCTGGCTCCAGGACCGGAGGAGGGCCTCGAATTCCGCGATGAGTTTGGCCGGATCGTTTTCGCGCCGGGCCAGGTCGAGGGCGGATTGGCGCGTGGCCGTGGTATGTTGCCACGGGTTGAGGTTGAACCATTCCCGGGACTTGCGGTGGAGCCAGAAGGCGAGGGTGCTGCTGAGGGTGAT
>JANYDW010000060.1 GCA_025363455.1 Oleiharenicola sp.
GAGATCCCTCGGCCAACAAGGGGGCGTTCGGCACTACATCGCCTTCGCGCACGCGGCTCCCTCCTAAGCGAAACGCCGCTGTCGGACCCTCTCCTCTGAAACTTTTTTCACCCACCGCTCAAACTGACGAACTCGGGTTAAGAACCGTGCCACTGTTCTGACCCAACCCGCCATTGGAAACCGGCTGATAGCAATCATTCAAACCATGCACTCTTCGGGTGACATCGTGCTGATTGCTTCTACCCTCATGCCCGACCATGCGCACCTTCTTCTTACCCTTGGGCACCGTCTGAGCATAGGTCAGATCATGGGCAAGTTGAAGACTCTATCCCGAGACCGGGGTAAGGTACCATGGCGATGGCAGGATGATGGTTTCGAACACCGCCTAAGAAGCATCGAATCAACAGAGGATTATGGGTTCTATATCTTCATGAATCCTTATCGGGCTAGTTTGTGCTCTTTAGCCCAAAATTGGCCTTGGTGGATTTGTCCGAATCCCACGCAGATGGGGTTTCTGGCAAAACGGGAATCCGACCAGTCCGTTCCTTCTCAATGGTTGGGCCTGTGTGAGGAAATCTCAGCTCGCGTGGTTGTTCGCAGCTGATCGGCCCGGCGACAAGCGCCGGCCCTACAAAATATAGCTACCCCCGCAACGTCGCCTTGAACGCCTTGATCTGGTCGGGACTCCCCAGCACCAGCACACTGTCGCCCGTGAAGAGTTTCTCCTCCCCATGCGGATTCAGGATGCGAAACCCGGCACGGTTGATCCCGGCCACCTGCAGGCCAAACTCCCGACCGAGAGCCAGCTCCGCCAAGCTGCGGTCATGCAGCCCACAGCCCGGCGGGAGTTCCACCGACTCCATTCGCACCTCGTCAAAGGTCGAAGTGAGGGCCACGCCTGAGGCTTCCTGCAGGAATTCCTTGCCTGCCGCCACCTGCTCCGGGTCGCCCAGCAACAATACCTTGTCGCGAGGATAAAGGATCATGTCGGCCCGGGGATTGCCCATCATCACGCCCTGCCGCTCCACCCCGGCCACTGTACATCCATACTTCGTGCGCAACGCCAGGTCGCCGAGCGTCCGGCCCCGGCAGTCCGCCAGGTCGGGCAGAATGCAGTCAGTCAGTGCCAGATTCCAGTCGCTGTGCGCCGCCATCCAGGGCGCGGTGGTGCCGGTGAACTTCTCCCCTTGGTCGAGCATCTCGTGCAACTCCACCTCCAGCATGCTGTGCCAGTAAACCAGTCGCCCCCGCAGCACCAGGAACCCCAACGCGATTATCACCAAGGCTGCGGCTGGAAGCCAGCGGGCCGCGCTGCTGATCGGCAGGCTCGCGCCCAGCCAAAGCAGGAGGAGCAGCCCGGCGCCGATTTTCAGCCCGGTCTCAATCACCGGGGCCAGCTGCGCCGCCTTGGGGTGGCCCTGCGTGGTCACCTGCGAGTAGAGGAGTGCCAGCGCCGAGGTGTTGCGCCAGATCGCCACCAGCGGCGTCAGGGCGAGCAGCAGCAGCCCACTCCAAAAGATCAGATCCGCCCCGCGGGGAAACCCGCGGCTCGCTGGCAGGTAATCGCGGACCAGCCCGAACACCTGTTCGGAAAAAACAAACAGACCCGTCACCAGCAAGAGCTCGATGGTGATCTGGATGAAGCGCTTCTTGCTCATCTGCCAGAGAATGTTTTGCCGCTCGCGCTGCTGCATCCGCTCCAGCCAGCGATGGTAATAGCCCTCCCAGTCCGCCAGCCAACGGGGTTGCCGCGCCGACACCCATTCGCTGATGCGCTCGGACCTGCGCGTCAGGAACGGGGCGCTCAGCGTGGTCAGCAGGGACACCCCCACGGCGATAGCCTGGAATTTCCCGGGGATCGCTCCCGCCGCCACACCCAGCTGGGCGATGATGAAGGAGAATTCACCGAGTGGCGTGACCGACAGGCCCACCCGCAGCGACTCGCGCGTAGACCCGCCGATGACGAGCATGCCGGTCGTCACCGCGAGCGGCCGCGCCACGAGCACAAATACCGTGATGCCGAGGATCAGTGCCCACGACGCCACCACGGCGCGCGGGTCGATCAGCATGCCGATGGACACGAAGAAAACTGCGCTGAATACGTCGCGCATACCTTCGAAGGCCCGGCTCACCTGGATCTTGTGCGGTGTCTCCGCCACAATCGCCCCCAGCATGAACGCGCCGAGCGCGAGGGAGAAGCCCGCCTGGTCCGCCAGAAATGCCAGCACGAACAGCAGGCCCGCCACCACGATGGTCGGCAGTTCCTCGCCGGCACTGAGGCTCATCTTCTTGAGCAGCCATGGCACGAGCAACATGCCACCGATGCCCGCGAGCACGATGAACGCGCCGAGCAGGCCGAGGGTGCCGCCGACCGAGGTCCGGTGGTCCCCGATCTGGATCAGTGAATTAAGGATTGTCAGCATCACGATCGCCACCACGTCCTCCAGCACGGCGACCCCCATGGCCAGCTGGCCGGGCTTCTCGTGTGTTGCTCCGATTTCCTGCAGCACCTTGCTGATGATCGCCGAGCTCGACACCATGACCATCGCCGCGAGGAAGGTCGTATCGATCGCGCTCCAGCCCATGGCGCCGCCAAAGGCGCGCGTCAGGTTGTACATCACGATGGCACCCGTGAAGGTCGCCATCACCAGGGAAAGCCCGAGACGACGCAGTTTCCGCAGGCTCAAGCCCATGCCGATGGAGAACATCAGGAACACGAGGCCCACCGACGCCAGGGTCTCGATGCGGGGAATGTCGGTCACCAGCGAGAACGGCGGCGTGTGCGGGCCGATGACGACGCCCGCCAGCAGGTAGCCGACGACGACCGACAGGCCCGCCCGGTGGCAGGCCCAGCCCACCAGCCCGGCGACGAGCATGACCACCGCCAGATCCTTGATGAAGTCGATGCCGTGCATGAGAATTTCCCGTTAGGACGGCACAGCTTCCTGATTCGTCAAGCCTCCAGCCTTGACCCGCACAGTCGTGAATTCACGTACCGCCATTCTGAATCCGCGCACTCAAGCCCAAATCAAGATTGTCTCCGCGACGCGCCCGGCCCACCATGTCTCAACCACACGGGCCAGGTGGTTGGACTATCATGAATGTTATTAACACGAATGGCCGTTGGTTTCGCGCGACTCTCTGTGGCGCTATCTTGTCGGCAGTTGCGCTCAGCCAATTATTCGGTGCAGAAGCACTCGTACAAGCCTCCAGCCCAACGCAGAATCCAGAACGTGAGGTTCCGATTGATTGGCTGGTTCTAACCGGCGTGATCCACAGCGGGAAGAGTCCATGGGCTTTCATCAGCAGCACTATCAAAGGTCACGGGGGATGGTGCGCAACAGGCGACTTAGCTTTTGGATACACGATCAAGGAGATCACCTTAAATTGCGTGGTCTTTGTGAGACGGGGCTCGAATGAAGAACTGAGACTAAACCTTTCTCGTACCTCCTACATCGAAGGGAAAGCCGGTCCGGAGCTTTATACCAAGGCTTGGATCAACTCGCGGGCTAATCCCATGCTTAATACGTTTCGCGAGTTTCCAATGATGCGTCATGATTGGTCCACGTTCACCGATGCAGAAAAGGAACAGATTATGGATTTCTACGGGAAACACGGTTGGAAGATGGTTCAAGCCGTGACCACAGGAAACTCCACTGAATTTACGTGGAGTAATATCTATACAGAGGAGCGTACGGCTGCGATTAAAGCTAACCGTGAAAAATTTGGACAAACTTTGTCTCCAGACCAGCTAGTACTGTGGAATAAGATCCAGAACTCTCGGGACATATATCCTGACGAGTCCGGTAAGTTTACTGAGGCGCAGAGAGCCGAAATCGCTGCGCTGCACTCGATCCATGTCCAACTCAACGCCTCGTTAACCGCTGAACAGAAATCAGCCCTTATCGAGATTTTCGACTTCACCAAGGCGGACTGGAAATAGCCTGGTTTTGACCCGGGCATCGATCGCCCAGGCAGGATTGCCTCAAGTGGGTGGGAAACCCGAAAACCCATGCGGGCAAGGCAGAACCGGCTCGGCACATCACCCCCCAGCTTCGCCTGTTGACAGGGGGCCGGTCCTTTCCAACCTTCAGCCCCTTTCCCCCATGATATCCTGGATTCAAAAATACTTTCAGAAGCACTTCTGGCTGGTCTTCCTCGCCGTGCTGATCGCCGTCGGTCTGCCGATGATCGTCGTCTACAGCGCCTCCGGCAGCGGCAGCGGCCGTGACGGCATCAAGGTCCTCGAGCGGCCCTTCTTTGACGTCAACCTGGCCAACCCGGAACAGGCCCGTCGGATCTTCGCCGATGGCGAGCTCAGCTCCTACCTGCGCGCCGGCTATGGCGCCCTGCAGGGCGGCCAGCTCCAGCAATACGCGCTCCAGCGCGTCGCGGGCAAGTCCCTGGCGGAGGAACTGCATCTACCGTCCGCCACCCCGGCCGAGGTCGCCCGCTATGTACCGACCCTCCGGGCCTTCCAGAACCAGCAGGGCCAGTTTGACCAGTCCGTCTACACCCGCTTTGCCGATTCACTCAAGGCCGGTGGCCCGTTCAGCATTGCCGACGTGAACCGCGTTCTGCGCGACGACGCCCGCCTCGAGAATCTGTCCAAGGTGCTCGGCGGACCCGGCTACGTCCTCCCCAACGATGTGAAGCAGCAGCTCTCCCGCATCGACTCCGTCTGGACCGTCCAGGTCGCCGCACTCGATTACGCCAGCTTCAGCCCGGCGCTGTCGCCCACCGAGGAGGCGCTCAAGAAGTTTCATGAGGATCACTCCGGCAACTATGATGTGCCCGCGCGCCCGCGCCTGAGCATGGTGGAATTCAAGACCGCAGAATTCGCCCCACCGAACGGCCCGAACGAGGCCGACATGCGCGCCTTCTACAACACCAACCGCGCGAACTTTCCTCTGCCGCCCGATGCCGACAAAAAAGACGCGCCCGCGCTCGCGACGCCCACCGCCCCGGTCGACAACTTCCCCAAGGTCCGCGCCCAAGTCGAGGCCGTCATGCGCGATGCCGCCAGCCGCAAGCTGGCCGCCCAAGCCGCCAACGAGCTGACCGTCGCCCTCTATGAGCGCAAGCTCGCCGCCAATTCCCCCGAGCTCGCCACGTTCCTGGCCAGCCAGCACCGCTCCCCCATTCCTGTACCGGTCTTCGCGCCGGACAATCCCCCGGCCGACAAGGCCTGGTTGGGGAACAATGCTGAGGCCATCTCGCGCCTCAGCCAGCAACGCTATTTTTCCGACCCGCTGACCGCCCCCGACGGCGCGGTGGTACTGCTGTGGCAGGAAAGCCTGCCCGCCTACAAGCCCCTCTTCGCCGAAGTGCGCGATCGCGTAGCGGCCGACTACCGCGAAAATGAGAAACGTCGTCTCTTCATCGAGCGCGGCCTCGCCCTCAAGACCCAGTTGCAAGCCTCCGCCAAGACCCCGGCCGGTTTCGCCGAGAAGGCCGCCGCGGAAAAACTCGAGGTGAAGAGCTACGCCAACTTCACCATGCGCCAGCCGCCCCAGGATCTGCCCCAGCCTGCTCTTGCCACCCTCATGCGCCTCGAGGCCGGCCACGTCTCCGACATGATCGGCCTGGCCGACAAGGGCATCCTAGTCTACGCTCAGGAAAAGAAACTGCCCGATCTGAGCCCTGGCAACCCGCGTTTCGCCGAGATTCAGGGCCAGCTCATGACCTTCATCGCCAGCAACAATGAAAACTCCGTTCTCGGGGATCTTGTTGAACAGGAGCTCAAGAAAACCAGCAAGACCGAGACCCCCTGACCGATTCGGCGGGCCCCCGTTGCCGTCCATCCCGCCAAACCACCGCCCGGCCAACAGCATACTGCCACCGTCCCCCCGCGGTGGCATTTTTTGTGAGCGAAACCTTTTCCATTCCCCGTCGTCGTATTAACACTAAACTTTTCCCTGTTCTCGCGTGTATTGTCTCCAGCCCAACTCCCTCATGACCCTTACTTTTCGCCGACTAACGACCAGCTTCACGCTGGCCCTGCTCGCCGCCGCCGCTCTCACCGGGCAGGAAAATACCGTACCGACCACGGTACCCGGTGCGACAACCACCCCGGCCGGCCCCGTGCTCACGCTGCAAGAATGCATCACGCGGGCCCTGAGCAAGAATTTCGACCTCGAGATCGGCCGCTTTGCCCCGCAGATCGCCAAGGATAGCATCGTGGTGGCCCAGAGCGGCTATGAGGCCCAGGTCTCCGTGACGGGCTCGACCGGCGAGAGTTCCACCCCCGGCTACACGGGCAAGACCTCCGACCTGCGGGTCGGCGTCAGCCAGAAACTCTACAGTGGCACCACGGTGAGCGCCAGCAGTCTGCTGAACCGCAACTCCTCGGACCCGGCCGTGAGCGCCCTGAATCCAGCCTACAACGCCGACCTGACCCTTTCTGTGCGCCAATCGCTCCTCAGCGGCTTTGGCCGGGACATCAACCGCGCCGGCATCGATCGCGCCGAGATCGGACTGCTCCGCGCCAACCTCGATTTCAAAGCGCAGGTCCTCAATGTCATTCAGGACACGGAAAACGCCTACTTCAACCTCGCCTACGCCCGGGAGCAACTCACCGTTCGCAATTTCTCTCTCGCCCTCGCCAACAAGCTCTTTGAAGAGGCCAAGACTCGCCGCGACACCGGCGTCGCCACCGATCTCGACGTCCTACAGGCCGAGGTCGGCGTCGCCAACGCCCGCCGCGGGGTCATCCTTGCCGAGCAGTCCGTCAAGGACCGTCAGGACGGCCTGCTGGCCCTCATCGGCCAGTTCGAACTCGATGCCGCGCTCGGCAAGGTGAGTTTTGCCGAGGTCACCGACGCAACCCCCGTCTTCGCCTCCTCCTATCAGTTGGCCAAGCAAAGTCAGCCCGACTTCCTCTCCTCCCAGGCCGCCATCGACCAGTTCAAGATCGACCTCAAGCTGACCGAGGATGCGGCCAAGCCCGATCTCACGGTCGGTGCGGCTCTCGGCCTAGGCGGCACCAATGGCAGCGGTCACGATGCCCTGAGCGATGCCCTCGACCGGCAGAATCACTCCTGGCAGGTGGACTTCGCCTTCAGCTATCCGTGGGGCCGCAACTCCGACAAGGCCCGGGTGCGGCAAAGCCTCGCCTCCCTCAGCCGCGAGCAAACCCGTCTCCGCCTCATCGAGCAAAACATCGAAGTCCAGGTCCGCAGCGCGGTCCGGTCCGTCGAGACCAACCTGGAAAGCGTGAAGATCGCCACGCAAGCCTCCGGACTGAGCCTGCGGCAATACGAGTTGGAAAAGGCGAAGTTTGATGCCGGCCTCTCCACCAGCCGCAGGGTACTCGAAGCGCAAAACGATCTTGAGACCGCCCGCGTCAGTGAACTGCAGGCCAAGGCCACCCTTCATACGGCCATCGCCGCCCTCCACCGCATTGAGGGCAGCTCGCTGCAGCGCTACGCGGTGCAATTGCCGTAAGCGGGTTGGACAGCCATATCTCTGGATGTGGAAGGGGCTTTATGCCCCGACTGCATGTGCGAGAGTAAATCGGTCGGGGCATAAAGCCCCTCCCACACTCAAGCCAAGACCGGCTGGGAATTTCCCAGCAAACTCCCATTGCCATCACCCGCCCCCGCGTTTCTGCTTTGGGTGCGCATGAGCAAGAAAGCCCTTCCACCCGCCCCACCCTCCGGCTCCTTCTGGGGCCCATTTGTCGCTGTCGGTCTGATCGGCGCGTTGCTCGGTTCAACCATCACCTACCTCGCGTTGCGGTCCGGTCTCCGTCCCGGCGTCACCTCCGCCCCAGCCGTCGGCAATCCCGACCCCACCGCCCACCTCCCGTCGCCGGAATTGACCGCCGGGCAGGCGCCCGCCCTGGCCGATCGCACGCTGGGCAATTTCTATTACGACCACCAGAACTGGCCTCAAGCGATCAATCATTACGAGTCCGCCCTCCGGCAGGGGATCGACGATGCTGATATCCGCACCGACCTCGGCAATGCTTACCGCTTCATCGGGCGATTCGATGACGCCCTTGCCCAATACACCCGGGCCCACCAGCTGAATCCCCAGCACGAATTCAGTCTGTTCAACCAAGGCGGCTTGTATCTGGAGGACCTCAAGCAACCGGCCAAGGCCATCGCGATCTGGCAGGATTATCTCGTCAAGTTCCCCGCTGGGCAAAATGTCCAGGCGGCCCGGCAGCTCATTGCCCAGGCACAGGGCGGCGCAAGTGGAGCCGTGCCCCCAGAACCCGCCCTTGGCCAGGCATCATCAGCGGAAAAATTGATCCTGCAGCAAATCAAGTCCGGCCAGGCCAAGCGCGGCCGGCCCTGAGCGGTCAGCCCCTGACCCATCCTACGCGCGTGAAACCAGGACTGAAATACGGCCTCATCGCCGCCGCCGGCATGAGTCTCTGGATGCTCGCCGAATATGCGCTGGGCCTGCACACGACCCGCGCGGGCCTTGGGCACTACACCTCCTGGGGCACGGAAATCATCTTGATTGCCGTGCTCTGGCGACTGCTGCACCAGTTGCTTTATCAGCCCCAACGCAACTGGCTGCCAGTATGGGAGGGCCTGCTGCATGGCGCCATCGCGGGCCTCGTGGCCGCCATGGGTTTCTATATTTTCCTTTCCTGCTACCTGAACTTCGTGAACCCGGAGTACGCCGACTTGATGCTGGAGTGGCAGGTGAGCCACCTGCGGGCCGCGGGCAAGCCCGAGGAGGAAATCCGCGCGATGGCGCGCGGGTTTCGCTGGAGTGTGAGTCCCACCGGCCTGCCCGTGACGGTTTTCAGCCTCTACCTGATGATAGCCTTCGTCGCCTCTCCCCTGCTGACGCTCTGGCTAAACTGGCGGCGCAAGGAAAAGCCCATCCACGCCGGCTGAGGTGGCCAGACTTTTGTAGGGGCGTCGCTTGACGACGCCCGGGCGCAGTCGAGCTGCGCCCCTACACCAAAGGGTCGTCACGATTACGTCCCAAAACTTGCGTGCAACTGCGTGAGCCCGGTGGAGGCCGCGTCGAGGCGCGGGTGCTCCGGCAGTTGGGTCCTGAACCAAGTCCGCTGTTTGCGCACGAGCGCCCGCGTGTTTTGCGCGATCGCCGCGGCGAGTTCCTTTTCCGGCCCATTCGACTGGCTCAGGGCAGGCACCCCGCCCTCGAGAAAATCGATGGTCTCGCGATAACCGATCGCACCCGCCGCGCTGGGGTTCTGCTTCAGGCCCTGCGCCACCAACGTGCGCACCTCAGCCACCAGCCCCGCCTCCAGCATCGCCCCCACCCGCCGGTCGATCCGGGCTTCCAGGTCCGGCAATTCCCGCACCAGCTCGCACAGCTTCACCGTGCAATCGGCGAACGGCGACGGCAGCGCGGCAAACTCCGCCTGCAGCACCGCCAGCGTCCGGCCCGAGGCGAGGCAACGCTCCAGCGCCCGGGTCACCCGGCGAGGATTGCGCACATCCAGCGCGCCCAGGCCCGCGGGATTCAACTTCCCGAGTTCGGCCACGAGGTGTTCAAGTCCCTTGGCTTCCAGCCGCGCGCGCACCTCCGCCCGGAGCTCCGGCGGCACCGCCACCTCGTCCGCTACCGGGGCGAAAAATGACTTCAAATAGAAGCCGCTGCCGCCAGTCACCAGTACCGGCCGCCCGCGCTGGTGGATCTCGTCGACCACCGCCCGGGCTTTTGTAACGTAATACGTTACATCCATCCGCTCGGTGATGCCGCAAACATCGATCAGGTGATGCGGCACGCGGGCTAGTTCCGCCGGGGTCGGCTTGGCCGTGCCAATGTCCGCCCCGCGATAAAAGAGCAGCGAGTCGCACGACACGATCTCAGCGCCATGCGCCTCCGCCCAGCGCAGGGCCAGCTCGGTCTTACCGACGGCGGTGCAACCGGTGAGGACATGGATTGTGCGGGGCATGGCCCCATGGAACCATGCCCCGGCCCGGCCGCAAAGCTGGATTTGCCCCACACACCCCGCCCTGTCGGGCACCCCACTTCATAGAGGGGACTTCGGCTGCGGGAGATTGGATCCCCTCTGGAGAGGGGTGGCGCGCAGCGCCGGGGTGTGTCGGAATCGTCACAAGAAAAATCCGTGCAATCCGGGCCATCCACGGCTTTCTTCGGAGGCTCCGCTCTTGAAAGCCCGGTTCATCTTCAACCCCCACTCCGGCAGCAACCGCCGCAATCCCTACCTCCGCGACCGGGCGGAAGATTTCATCCGTCAGAACGGCTGGGACGCGCACGTCGTCGCCACCAAGCGCCCGCGTCATGCGACCGAACTCGCCCGGCAGGCCTTGGACGACGACTGCACCCTGATCGTCGCCATCGGCGGTGATGGCACCATGAACGAGGTCGCCAGCGCGCTGGTGGACTCGCCGGTCTGCTTCGGACTCATTCCCTGCGGCTCGGGCAATGGCCTCGGCCGACACCTCGGCATTCGTCAGGGCGAACCTGCCTTCCAGACTTTGCTGACGGGCCGTCCGCTCCTCATCGACACCGGGATGGTCAACGCCGACCCGTTCTTCTGCGTGGCGGGCACCGGGTTCGAGGCCCTGATCGCCAGCCGCTTTGCCACGCTCACCTCGCGTGGCTTCAGCGGCTACCTGAGCACCAGTGTGTCAGCCTGGCGGACCTACCGGCCAGAGCGCTATATCATCCATCATCCGGGTGGCCGCGAGTCGGTGGAGGCCTTCACCCTGGCCATCTCCAATTCCTCACAATACGGGAACAACGCGTTCATTGCGCCCGGCGCTTCCACGAGTGACGGCCTGCTCGACCTAACCGCGGTGCCCCGCATCGGCCTGCACAACGCCGTGCCGCTGATCTGGCGCCTCTTCAACGGATCGCTCGACCGGGTGGCTACCGTCCGGCGGTGGCAAGGCGACAAATTCGTCATCGAGCGCGAGCAGGCGGGCTGGATTCATACCGACGGTGAACCCCGGGCGGAAGTCTCACGGCTCGAGATCAGCGTCCGAGCGCGCAGCCTGCGGATCATGGTGCCCGCACAGAACGTGTAACGGGTCGCTTGATGTAGGTCGGGCTTTATGCCCGACGCTCATCCGCGTTCATGTCGGGGGTAAACCCCGACCTACAAAAGCCCCCGTTCCGCTAAAACGAAATCGGACAAACTACCTGACGCCGCTAGGGCTTGACCGCGTGCTTGGCGCCGGTGGCCATGACCACCCGGTTGCGGCCCGTGCGCTTGGCCGTGTACAGCGCCTTATCGGCGGCCTCGAACAGGGCGTTGGTCGTGTCGGCATCTTCCGGCATCATGGCGATGCCGGCACTTATCGTGACACTCACGGATTCCGCGCTGTCAGGCAGCGCGCAGGGCGACTCCGCGAGCAGGACCAACAGCCGCTGGATCGTCTCCTGTGCATCCTTCGCGGCGGTTTCCACCATGATGATGGCAAACTCCTCGCCGCCCACTCGAGCCAGGTGGTCCACCGTGCGCAATTGCCCGGTCAGCAGGCTGGCAACGTGTTTGAGCACCGCGTCGCCGGCAGCGTGGCCGTGGGTGTCGTTGACCTTTTTGAAAAAGTCGATGTCGGCCACCACCAGGGCGAAGGGACGCTGGAAACGCGCGCACCGCTGCCACTCATCGGCCAGGAGGCGCTCGAACTCGCGGCGGTTGCGCAGGCCCGTCAGCGGGTCGCGGGTGGCCAGCAAGCGGAGCTGCTCAAGAGTGTCGCCGAGCTTGATGGCATAGCGCACCGATCGCGCGAGCATGCGCGGCGTGAACTCGGCCTTGACCAGAAAGTCCATCGCCCCCGCCTGGAGCGCCTGCTCGTCGAGGGCCGGGTCGGTTTCCGCGGTCAGGAAGATGGTCGGAGTCTGGTTCCCGGCCGCCCGCGCCATTTTCAGCAACTGCAATCCGTCCTGGCCGTCATCGAGCCGGTAATCGAGCAGGCAGACCCCATAGTTGCCCTCGCAGAGTTTTTGCAGCCCGGCCTTGTAGGTGTCGGCCCAGTCAAGTTCCCAGGGCCCGGCGGGAAACTTCACCACCATGCGAGAGAGCATTTCTTGCGCCGTGGGATTGTCGTCGATGAGGAGGATTCTTTTCACAAGGAAAAATCAGTGCACGCCAGCGGTCAAATCGGCCGCCACGGCGCCCAGTTTAGCGGATACTCCCGGGCGGTCGTGGAGGCCCGCCTTGATGACGTTTACCAGGGCGCTGCCGACCACCACTCCGTCGGCCACCTGGGCCACCTGGCGCACTTGGTCGCGGTTCGAGATGCCAAAGCCGACCACCACCGGCAAGGCCGTATGTTGCCGGATCGCCGCGACGGCTTCGGGAATATTGGCCGCCACCCGGTCGCGCACGCCGGTCACGCCCTCGCGGGAAACGTAATAGATGAACCCGGTGGCCGCGGCGCCGATCACCGGCAGGCGGGCGGCGGGCGTGGTGGGAGCGACAATGAAGACAGTCTTCACGTCATGCTTGGCGCAGGCGGCGAGCACCTCGGCCGCCTCTTCGGGCGGCAGGTCGAGGGTCAGCATGCCGTCAACGCCCGCGTCCTTGGCGGCGCGCACATAGGCCTCCACGCCATTGGAAAAGACGAGGTTGTAGTAGGTGTAGAAAACAATCGGCACCTGGCTGTTCTCGCGGATCCGCCGAACGAGCTCGAAAACCCGGGCGGACGTCATCCCACCATCAAGCGCGCGCTGGGCGGCCAGCTGGTTGGTGAGGCCGTCTGCCAATGGATCCGAGAAGGGCACCCCGATCTCCAGTACGTCGGCGCCAGCCTCGATCACCGCCCGGCAGGCGGCCAGAGACGTGTCGAAATCCGGGTCGCCCGCGCAGAGGTAAGCCACGAAGGCGGCGCGCTTCTCACGGCGGGTGCGGGTGAAGGTCTCGGCGATGCGATCCATGGGCAGGGGTTGAAGAGTCCGTATTCAGACGCCGGGGGTCGAGTGCAAATTACACTCCCGCCCCGTACTCCAGGTCGAAATCCACCAGCACAGGCCGGTGATCCGACAAGTAGCTGCGAACCACTTCACAATGCCCCACCCGGCATTCCTCCGGCAACAGGATGAAATCAAGCAACCGGGCCGGCAGGGCCGCGGGGAAGGTCCGGCCTTTTTTGGGCAGCAAGGTGTAGTTGTTACTTTCTTCGCAATAGCCCAGCAGCATCGCGGTGGCGTCAGCTTGGTGCGCCGGGGTGTTGAAATCCCCGGCCAGGATCGGTGGAGCCACCCAGTGCGCCCGGCGCTGGCCACCACGCTCAGTCATGAACTTCATCAAGACGTCCGCCTGCAGCAGCCGTTGCTTCCGGGAGGTGTGATGCAGATGCAGGTTGATCAACGGCAGCCGCCGCCCGGGGGCCAGTTCGGCCTCCACGAACAAAAAGCCCTTGTTGCCCAACGGGCTCCGGCCAAAGGTTGTGCTCTCCGCGTGCATGATGGGCCAGCGCGAGAGCACCCCGTTGCCGTAATTGAGCGGAACGGACCCGCCCCGCTCATTGGTCAGGCCGATGGCACTGAAGGGCAGGCCGGAGTGCTCGCTGAGAAAAGCCAGATGGTTGAAACTCCCGTTCCAGCGTGAGTTCTCGTCCACCTCCTGCACCGCGACGAGGTCCGCGCCCAACCGCTTGATCAGCGCGGCGATTTTTAACAGGTTGGCGCGGATCTTGGCCGTGGACCTCAGGCTTTGGTGCACCGGCATCGTGCCTCTGCCGTGGGCAATGTTGAAGGTCAGGAAACGCACTCGGGCCATGCCACCAGCAAGGACGGCCCGGGATTCCCCGCAACGGCAAATCGCCGCAAATCCCTGCGGCTCATATGACGCTCCAAGGAGCGCCCTGGAGGTCGGGGTTTATCCCCGACAGCGGACGTTGACTGTCGGGCATAAAGCCCGACCTACATCAATCCGATTTCATGCCGCTCCTGGACTCCGCTCTGCTGGCCAGCAGAGGAAGCCGCGACCCCAAGAATCATTCTCCCGGCCGGCAGAATGCTCTAACCTCGGCCTCAAACCATATCATGCGCGCAGTTATGATATCCTGCTTAAACCGGTGGCCTGATCCGGCTTTGAAATAGCTTTCGCGAACGTTTTTGAAAGTGGGGCGGTCAACGGGATTCGAACCCGCGACCCCAAGAATCACAATCTTGTGCTCTAACCAACTGAGCTATGACCGCCGTGTATGAGGGCGTGAAAGTTCAGAGGTCTCCCACCCCTGTCAACCCCATCTTCAAGCGGGGGCTAGATCTGTTTGGTTCAACGGGCATGAAGCCCCTGTAGGTCGGGGTTTACCCCCGACAGGTTTCACGGATTGTCGGGCGTAAAGCCCGACCTACATTATGGCCGAACCGACTTACGGCGCGGCTCCGATGTTGTCATATCCTTGTGCCCCCATCCGTAACATTTGTTAAAAATCGCCTCGCCTCACCTCGCGCTTCCCGCTTCGGTCTGAAGCCATGATCTCCTTCAAGAAGTTACTGGGCAAAGAAGAGAAGTTCTACGATCTGCTGGAAGCCAGCGCGGAGGAAGCGCGAGTCAGCACCGAGCTGCTGGCCAAGATTCTCAAGAACGATGACGCGACGAGCGCCTCGAACATCAACGAAATCATCCACACGCGCCGCAAGGACAAGCGGATCACCCAGCAAATCACCGAGGAGCTCTGCAAAACCTTTGTCACCCCCTTCGAGCGCGAGGACATCGAGGCCCTCTCCCTCGCCCTCTACCGCATCCCCAAGACGGTCGAGAAACTCGTGGAGCGCCTGACCATTTGTCCCGCCCGCATCCCCCGCGAGAGTATGCAGCGCCAGATTGTGCTGCTGGTCGAGGCCGTCGATGCCGTCGATTTCATGGTCAAGCAGCTGCGCAAAGGCACGCAGGTGGATCGCATCCAGGACGCCCACAACCGCCTGCAGTTCGCCGAGGGCGAAGCGGACAAGGTCATGCTCTCCCTCGTCAAGGACCTCTACAACGGCCCCTACGATGCCAAGGAAGTCGTCATCCTCATGGAACTCTACGACCTGATTGAGACGGCAGTGGACCGGGCGCGTGACGCCGGCCAGGTGGTGTTGCAGATCATGCTGAAATACTCCTGAGCCGTCCCGCCGCCCACCCCGCCGGCCCATGACAATTTTCCTGATCGTCCTCCTGACGGCGTTGGTCTTCGAGTATATCAACGGCTTTCACGACGCCGCCAACGCCATCGCCACGGTCGTTTCGACCAAGGTCCTGACCCCTCGCCAGGCCATCGCCCTCGCCGCCATTTTCAACCTCACCGGCGCGCTGATGGGCACCGCGGTCGCCAAAACCATTGGGGCCGGCATCGTTGACACCCAATATGTCACGATGACCACGATCTTCGCCGGCCTGTTCGGCGGGATCATCTGGAACCTGCTCACCTGGTGGCTCGGCCTGCCCTCCAGCTCCAGCCACGCCCTCATCGGGGGCCTGTGCGGGGCAGCCCTCGCCACGGCCAATGACAACTGGCAGGTCCTGGTCTGGGCGAAAGGGCTCTGGCCCAAGGTCGTGCTGCCCATGATCACCTCTCCGCTGGTCGGTTTCTTCGGTGGCGCTTTGCTGATGTTTCTCCTGACCATGTTGATTCACCGGCTGACCCCGCGCGTGGTCAACGGCGTGTTCGGTAAACTGCAGCTCGTCAGCGCGGGGTTCATGGCGCACAGCCATGGTTCCAACGACGCCCAGAAAACCATGGGCATCATCGCGCTGGCCCTCTTTACCGGCACCAAGTCGGGTGCCTTCAAGGATCTCCCCGAGTGGGCCGGCTTCCTGCGCACGCCGGAATTTGTCGTCAACCGCTGGGTGGTCATCACCTGCGCGGTGGTGATGGCCATGGGCACCGCCGCCGGTGGCTGGCGCATCATCCGCACCATGGGCCACAAGATGGTCAAACTCCAACCCGTGCACGGCTTCGCCGCCGAGACCACCGCTGCGGCCATCATTCATGTCGCCTCCACTCTCGGCATCCCGATCTCGACCACGCACGCCATCTCCACATCGATCATGGGCGTGGGCGCCGTGAAGCGCTTTGGCGCCGTCAAATGGGGCATCGTCGAGCGCATCGTCTGGGCTTGGGTGTTCACCCTGCCGGTCTGCGGCCTGCTCGGTTATCTGACCGAGCGCATCTGCCGGCATTTCGGGATGCAGTAGTCGCGGCAGCCGCGCCAAGTGCGAAGTATCGGGTCCCGGATTTGGAGTAGTGTCCTGACCTGTCATTGCGAGGAGTCGCGCGAAGCGCGGCGACGAAGCAATCCAGCTTGTTGGATCGCCACGGCTGGCTTCGCCAGCCTCGCGATGACAGGTCAAATTAGGACATTATCATCAGCCGGAGCTGCTTGCCCAAAATTTCGCCGTTGGCGAAAATTCCATTAGCAGGCTGCTGAAAAAGTCCGTCATTGGTTGAACATTTGACGGTGGGCTGCGTCGAAGCAGGCAACATGCGTGGCCAACTTCCGAACCAGCCCTGTTTCGTCAGCCTGATCAACGTTGAGACGATGATCCCCGAG
>JANYDW010000063.1 GCA_025363455.1 Oleiharenicola sp.
GAGATCCCTCGGCCAACAAGGGGGCGTTCGGCACTACATCGCCTTCGCGCACGCGGCTCCCTCCTAAGCGAAACGCCGCTGTCGGACCCTCTCCTCTGAAACTTTTTTCACCCACCGCTCAAACTGACGAACTCGGGTTAAAAAAGTATTAACCATTGGTGAGCGTTTTTTGTCATGGGTAGGGCGGAGCGGCCCGCTCCGCCGCGGCTCACCGGGCCGGTGCGCCCTACCATTACCAGCCATCTGAGCGGAAGGGGGCGGCGGGCAGGCCGGCGGCGTTGAAGAGCGAGACCACCGGGGCGTTGGTGTAGGCGTGGCGCACCGCGACTGGCTCGGCGACTTCGGCTGAGCTGACGAGCACCGAGGTGCCGTCGATCTTCGCCGTCGCGGGATGAAAAGCATGGTCTGCTCCGGCGAGCTCGAAGCCCGTGATTTCCGGCGTCGTGCTTTTGAGGCCATCGGCGAAACTGAACCGCACGCGCAAGGTCGCGCCCTCGCGCGTGATCGCCTGCAGGACCGGACCCGACCACGCGACGTTCCGCATGTCATGGATTTGGTTGAGCGCGATCAACGCGAGGCGTTCGCCCACCGGTCGCTTGTTGGTGGGATGCAGATTGTCCGGCTGATCGTTGTCGATGATGACGGCCACGGCCGCGCCCGGCACATGCCAGGCGGACTCCTGCGCCTCGCGGAGCTGCGCCCAGCTGCGGCCGGTGGCCTTGCCGTTGTCCGAATAATTGGGCAGCTGCACCACGAAAAAGGGGAAGTCGCCCAGCGGCCACGCGGCGCGCCACGATTGGATGAGGGCGGGCAGCAGTTCGGCATAGGCGTGCTGTTGGCCGACATTGCTTTCCCCCTGATACCAAAGCGCACCGCGCAAGGCGTAGGGAACGAAGGGAGCGATCATGCCGTTGTAGAGGCGCGCCGGCGCGAAGCCCGAGCCAGGCCCCATGGGCGGGCGCGGCCATGCCATGGTGATCTTTGTGCCCTTGCTGCGTAATTCCTCCTGCGCCTTTTGCCAGGCGGCTTCCAGGCCGGGCTGCGCGGCATAGCGCTCGGGCCACACCTTCAGGGCCTCCTGCCATTTGGCGTTCAGCGCCGGCCACCCGTGGGTGGTGCGCAACACCGGCTCGGGGATCCACGACTCGATCGCCGTGCCGCCCCACGAGGCGTTCAAAATTCCGACGGGGACGTTGAGTTTGGCCGAAATGGACTGGGCAAAGAAATAACCCACCGCGGTGAAGCCGCCGAGCGTGTCGGGCCCGGCCACCAGCCAGCCGGAGTTTTTCACGTGGCCCACAGGAAGATCGGCGCCGACATGGTCCACGCGCAGGTGACGGATGAGCGGGTTGGCGGGCTTGGCTTTCTCCTCGGCAAAGCCGGGGGTGTTTTTCATCTCCCACTCCATGTTGGACTGGCCCGACGCGAGCCATACCTCGCCCACGACGACGTCATGCAGGGTGACTGTGGCCGTGCCGTCCGCCACCACCAGGTCGCCGCCGGTGGCGTTGGCCGGCATGGGATCAAGATCAGCGCGCCAGATGCCGGCGGTATTGACGCGGGTTTGCTTGGTTTGGCCGCTGAACGAGATGGTCACCGTTGCGCCCGGCTGGTCACTCGAGCCCCAGACCGGGACGAAAACTTCTCGCTGCAGGACGGCGTGGTCGGTGAAGGCCGGGGCCAGTTCGAGAGCGGTGAGAATATTCTGCAGGAGAACGCCGGTGGCAAAGAATACGGCGAGGCGAAGGACTTTCATGGGACGGTGGGCAATCAACTCCCAAACCACTGCGCTCGCAATCCGCATTTGCGTCCCTTGCGGCCCGGTGTTTGCTCGAGCTGTGCCTCACCCCTGCGTCAACTTCTGGCTGGATTCCGGGCGCAACTGACGATGGCCATATCGCGCTCCGTCCTCTTGCTCGCCCTTGCCACTACTGCCATGAGCCTGCGCGCGAATTCGCCGCCGACCAACTACGACGAAGCGCGCGTCCCGCCCTACGCCCTGCCGGAGATCCTGCGGTTGGCAGAAGGCAGTTCCGTGGCCGATGTCGCGACCTGGCGTGCACGCCGCCGGCCCGAGTTACTCGCGCTTTTCGCCGCTCAAGTTTATGGCCGCACCCCGGCCGGCCGGCCCGCTGGGATGCATTGGCAGGTCATCGCCGTTGACCGTGCCGCACTAGGCGGCCGCGCCACGCGCAAGGAAATCACGGTCTGGGTCGCGCCGGGCACCTCCGGTCCGCATTTCAGCCTTCTGATCTACCAGCCGAATGGCGCTGCGGTGCCCCCGGCTATTTTTCTCGGCCTGAATTTTTACGGCAATCACACCGTGCATGCCGACCCGGGCATCGCACTGCCGGACTCTTGGGTGCCGAACAGGGAGAAGGCGGGCGTGACGGACAACCGGGCCAGCGCCGCCATGCGGGGCGTGGAAACGGCGCAATGGCAGGTTGAAACCGTGGTCAACCGCGGCTACGCGACGGCAACCATTTATTGCGGTGACCTCTGCCCTGACCATGCAGACGGGTTGGCGGGAAACATAGCTGCCGGCTTCGGCGGCAGGCCAGGCACCGAGGATCGCCCCGCCGATGCTTGGGGGGCGGTTGGCGTTTGGGCCTGGGGGCTAAGTCGGGCACTCGATGTGCTCGCGGAGGATTCCAGCCTCGACGCGCGGCGGGTTGCGGTGCACGGCCACTCGCGGCTCGGCAAGGCGGCGCTCTGGGCGGCGGCGCAGGACGAGCGATTCGCCCTGGTGATCTCTAATGAGTCGGGTTGCGGCGGCGCGGCGCTGAGCAAGCGACTCTTCGGCGAAACGGTGGGTGACATCAACCGTCAGTTTCCCCACTGGTTCGCCCGCAATTTCCGGCGCTTCAACGAAAACGAAGCGGCCCTGCCGGTCGACCAGCACCAGCTGCTGGCGTTGCTGGCGCCGCGACCGCTCTACGTGGCCTCGGCCGAGGAAGATCGCTGGGCGGATCCGCACGGTGAATTCCTCGCCGCGCAGGCTGCCGGCGCTGCCTATGGTCTCTTTGGCCAGGCTGGCGTAGGGTCCGGGGCGCTGCCGGCGCCTGGCGTCCCCGTGGGGGACGCGTTGCGCTACCACATCCGCCCGGGTCCGCACGACATCACCCCGTACGACTGGGCGCAGTACCTCGGTTTCGCTGACCACTGGCTGCAATCGCACTGATCCTCTCATGCCCTCACTCGCCGGCCAGGTCGTCATCATCACCGGAGCCTCCGCCGGCATCGGCGAGGAGACCGCGCGCCGGCTGGTGCGCGGCGGGGCGAAGGTCGTCATCACTGCCCGCCGGCCGGACCGGCTCGACGCTCTCGCGCTTGAGCTGGACGCGACTGGCGCGAACGTGCTGGCCGTGCCGGGTGACATCACCAGCGACGCCGACCGTCGGAAGCTCGTGGCGGCTGCGCTGGCGAAATTCGGTCGCATCGACGGCTTGGTGAACAACGCCGGCTACGGCACGCGCGGTCCGGTCGAGATCGTGCCGGTCGACCTGATCCGGAAAAATTACGAGACGAACATCTTTTCCCTCATTGCCCTCACGCAGCTCGTGGTGCCCGCGATGCGCGAGCGCGGCAGTGGTTGCATCGTCAACATCGGTTCCGTGGCCGGCAAGATTGCCCGCCCGCTCTCAAGCATCTACGACTCGACCAAGCATGCACTGGAAGCGCTCACCGACGGCTTGCGCGGCGAATTGAAACCCTTCGGCGTGCGCGTGACGCTCATCCGCCCCGGGTTCATTGCCACGGAATTTGTCGAGGCGGCGAACACGGTGTCAGCCGACGTGGTCGCCAACGCCGGACCCTACGCGGCCTACTACAAGGGCTACGGCGAGAGCACGAAAACCATGCGCCGCATCGCGGGCGTGCCCGACGACATCGCCCGGTTGGTGGAACGCGCGCTCACCAGTGACAACCCCGCCCCGCGCTACAGCGGCCCTTTCCATGCCAAGATAATGTTGCTCCTGAAATGGATCCTGCCGGATCGGGCGCTGGCCTGGGTCGTCCGACTGAAGTCGTGATCGACCTAGATTCCGCAGATGAAATGGCCACAAAGAGCACAAAAAACACAAAAGCAGAAAGTTCAGAGCCGGCCTCCCACGGAAAGGATTCATTGCCCGAGTGAACAGTTCGAGGCTCAGAGCCAGTCTTGGTTGTCCTGAGCATGATCTATTGTGCTGCCCCTCGACCGGCTCGCGGCCCTAAGTGGATTCGACTTCGCTCACCACCTTGGGCCTGTCGAAGGGCTTGTCGAACGGGGAAACCGACGCCCACCCTATTGCATCGTTCTGGCTCTGCGCTCTTCGCGAGCTTTGCGTTTCAACGGCGTTTTCTAGGATCAATCGTTCCCGAGGATGCGGCCCATCTGCGACTCGAAGATTTCGTAGATCAGCTTTCTTTCCTCGGCAAACACACACTCGATGGTTTGGCCGGTAGTGTAGCGGAAGATCACCCGATAGCGCGCCACCTTCAGCCGATAGTAACCGGAAAGTTGGTCGCCCAGTGCCTTGATATCGCCCTTTTCCTCCGCGAGGCCGAGCACCGCGCGCTTGAAGGCCCGCCGATGTTCCAGACCCAGCGTCGTGGCGAAAACCCAGACTTGCGGGCGGATTTTAACCTTGAAACTCACTCGGGCAGATCGGCCGCGTCACGGAGCTTCCCTTTGCCTGCCTCGGCGTCACGGATGGCCTGCATGGCCGCCGGGTTGGCCAGCAGCTCCATCGTCTCGGCAATGGCGGCCAGGCGTTCGGCGCCGATCAGATAGGCCACCGGCTGGTCATGCCGGGTGATGGTCGCGAGATCGCCCCGTTCGGCCGTGCGGACCACGGCGGCGAGGCTGCGCTGGGCCTCCTTGATAGTGTATGCCTTTTTCATGGAGAAAGGCATACCAGGCTTTCCCCAAGCGTCAAGTCCGGCCCCACAACCATCCACCCCGCGCGACAACGCCCCTTCCACGCCAGGATATTTCTGTTCCTCCGCTGGCTCCTGCCCGACCGCGCCATCGCGTGGATCAGACGACTGAAGGGCTGAGGGATTGGCCACGAAAAGCACAAGAAACACAAAAATAGGGCGGGGAACTGCGGATGCGCTGGAGGGTCGGGCTCCCGGCTGACCGCAGCGATCCACCCGAGAGAGCACGATTCGGCAAGCTGTAGGAGGGGCTTTCAGGTCAGCCATAGTCTTGGCGACGGCTGAACGCCCCGATTCCAAAGGCATCCGATCCTGTTTAACCACAGATGAACACGGATAGACACAGATGGGAACGCCGGTCCAAACGCGGACGTCGCGGAAAGCGCGGAGGCGGACAACCTGCTAACCAGTGCTGATCTGCCCCAGCTCAACCCAGTGAGCCGGGTTTCTATCGTCGATTTTACGCGCCAACCGTCGTTTGAAAGCGACGTTCGTTTTCGGTTTCGAGGAAGATTCCCTTTCAAGACGGGCCACAAATTTCTCAACCATGCGAAGTTGATCGGGCGAGAGAGACTTCAGGTCCTTTCGCAGATTCCGCAGGTTCATGCCTACACTCTGCCCCGGGCCTAGTTTACGTCAACGGGGGAAACGGCCGCTAGCCTCCGCCCCGCGCTACAGCGGCCCTTTCCACGCCGAGATCTTACTGCTCCTGCGCTGGGTCTTCCTCGATGCCGCCATCGCGTGGATAATGCGGCTGAAGAGCTGAGGCACTTCGAATAGAGCATGAGACATAAAAAGATCGTCGCTGCAAAACAAAGTCTCGCACGCTAAAGTGATGGTTGCAACCAGGGGCAGTAGCTGACTCGCGATTGCGCAGGGCAGCGATGCGCTAAGTTAAGCGCCGTCTATAGGCAGCACAGTTCTCAGTCCGGCGCGGCGCTCGTCGGTCGGGCTTCAGCGAGGAACGCCCGCAATTGCGTCGCGAACTTAGGGCCGAAGCCCGGCGCCTCGGCGATTTGATCGGCGGTGGCAGCGCGGAGTTTGTCGATTGAGCCGAAGTGGGCGAGGAGGACCGCCTTCCGCTTTTCGCCGAGGCCCGGGACGTCATCGAGGATGCTCTCCTTGATCTTCCGCGAACGGAGATCGGCATTGTAGGTGTTGGCGAACCGGTGGGCTTCGTCGCGCAGACGCTGGAGCAGGTTCAGCCCCGGGTGGTTGAGCGGCAGGTTGAGCGGCACCCGGGCGTCGGGGAAGATGATCGTCTCGTGTTTCTTCGCCAAGCCGATGAGCGCGGGCGGCGGACATTCGAGCGCGAGGAACGATTTCAGGGCGGCGGCGATCTGCCCGCGACCGCCATCGATGACGACGAGGTCGGGGAACATTTTCTTCTCCGCAATGAGCCGGCGATACCGGCGGCCGACGACCTCCTCCATCGCCTTGAAATCGTCATTGCCGATGAAGCTCTTGATCGAGAATCGCCGGTACTGGTCCTTGTCCGGCACGCCCTCGGTGAAGTGGACCATCGAGGCGACGACGAAGGTGCCGCTGATGTGCGAGATGTCGAAGCACTCCATGTGCATCGGTGGCGACTCGAGGCCCAGCGCCTCCGACAACGAGCGCAGGGCCTCGGCGTTGGGCTGGAGGCGGGTGAAGTCGCGGGTGAACTTGCGCGTGCGCGCCAGCGTACGTTCGAGCGCGAGCACGACGTCGCGCAGCTCGGCGGCCTTCTCGTATTCCTGTTTGACGGAGCGGGCGGTCATCTCATCACGCAGGGCCTTGAGCCACTCGCGTGACTTGCCGTCGAGGAAGGCGCAGGCCTGATCGATGCGCGCGCGGTAGTCGGCGGCGCTGACCTCGTTGGGCCAGCCGGAGAGCTCGGCGCGCACGTCGTCGTAGAGCCGCCAGCGGCCGTCGGGCAGCTTGGCCGGGCGCGAGTCACCCAGCAGTACGCCAAACTGCTTGCGCATGGACGAGAGCGTGCGGCGGAGCAGGTCGGAGTGGGCGAAGGGCCCGAAATAACGCGAGCGGTCGTCCTTACGGAAGCGCGTGAGCGTAAAGCGAGGCATCTCGTCGTCGGTGCCAAGGCGGACGAGAAGGAAGCGCTTGTCGTCGGTGAAGTCGGTGTTGTATTTGGGCCGCCACTGCTTGATCAGCTTGCCCTCGAGCAGCAGGGCCTCGGGCTCGGACTTCACCTCGATGATTTCGAAATCGGTGACCATCTCGACGAGCGTGCGGATCTTGGGTTGGTGGCGAAGGACGCGGGCCCGGCCGGCCTGGAAGTAGGTCGAGACGCGTTTTTTCAGGCTCTTGGCCTTGCCCACATAGATGATGCGGCCCAGCCGGTCCTTCATGAGGTAGACACCGGGACCGGCGGGCAGGGCGCGGACTTTTTCCTTGAGGTCGGCGGGCATATGAGAGGGGAAAACTGGATTTGTCGTCGCGAGTCTGGTCGGGCCGGACGGGGCGATCCATCTAGCTGGATTGCTTCGTCGCTGCGCTGCTCGCAATGACAGAATTAACGAACCGCCGGTCGCCGGCGGGCATCGCCGGACAGGGAGCACGAAAATCCGCAAAAGTCAGCCCTCGGGTTTTCGGGTGGCAAACTGTAGCGGCGGCCTATGACCGCCGATTCTGAGACGGCGCTCATCGAGCGCCTCTACAGTAAACGGATCCGCCGTTCCCCGCCAATGAACCAGCGCCGGCGCCAGCGCGGACTCTAACGAGCTGGACGCCGCCATGCTGGCATTTTGTCCGAAAGGGGCTACGGTACCTGAGTCGGTCCTCCATGGCACATTCCCTGGCACACAGTGATCCTTCGCGCAACGGCGCGACTACAACCTCCCTCCGCTACGAACTCCTCACCCTCGGTGACGAGCTCCTGCTTGGGCTGACCGAGAATACCCACCTGACTTGGATCGGGGCCGAGCTCGGCCGGCGCGGCGTGCTGCTCCAGCGCAACGTCACCGTAACCGACGAGGCCGATGCCATCGCGGCCCAGTTCCGCGAGAGCTGGGCGCGCGCGGACGTCGTCATCACGACCGGCGGGCTCGGGCCGACCTGCGACGACCGCACGCGCGAGGTGCTGGCCGAGGTGCTCGGGCAGAAGCTGGTTTTCGAGTCGAAGATCGAGGAGGCCATCCGCGCCCGTTTCGCCAAGTATCAGCGCGTGCCCACGGCCAACAATCTCAAGCAGGCCTGGCGTTTCGAGCGCGGCGACGTGCTCCCCAACGGCAACGGCACGGCGCCGGGCCTCTGGGTCGAGCAGGAGGGCAAGATTCTCATCATGCTACCCGGCCCGCCCAACGAACTGCAGCCGATGTTCACCGAGCAGGTCATCCCGCGTCTGGCCGCACTCGGCCGGCTCTCCGACCGCGAAGCTTACATCCAGATCCGCTCAATCGGGGTGGGCGAGTCGTCCCTTGAGACCCTGTTCCAATGCACCTTCAGCCGCAGCCCCGGGCTCGGCATCGCCTTCTGCGCGCATCAAGGCCAGGTAGACTGCCGCATCAGCTCGCCCGACGGGCGCTACGGCATGGAGAAGCTGCATGCCATCGCCGGCGAGTGCGCCGCGCTCCTGGGCGACAACCTCATGTGCTTCGGCCATGACAGCCTCGCGCAAGTCGTCGCCGACCAGCTAAAGCTCCAAGGACGCACGCTCGCGGTGGCCGAGGCCAGCACCGGCGGCCTGCTGTCGAACGCCTTCGCCGATCTCTGCGGCGCGTGCAAATTTTTCCAAGGCGGCATCGTCAGCACCAGCAACGAGGCGAAGATGCTCATGCTGGAGTGTCCCGAGTGTTTGCTGAAGCAGCATGGCGCGGTCAGTGCGGAATGCGCCGTGGCCATGGCGAGCGGCGTCGCGGAGAGGCTCGGCGCCGACTACGGGCTGGCAATCACGGGTTTTTCCGGCCCGTGCACAGGGGAGGGGGAGAATCCCGTGGGCAGCATCTACATCGGCCTGCACGCGCCGGGGGGCGACTGGGCCAAGCACCTCAACATCCCCGGCCCGCGGTCGGCCGTAAAGCTGCGGGCGGTCAACGACGCCATCGACTGGCTCCGCCGGGAGGTCATGAAGGAATCCCGCCGCATCGCGGCCCCGCAGGTGAATTGAGGGTGAGACACGCATCGTCGTTTCCTTTTCTTGGTTTGTCATTGCGAGGAGCGCAGCGACGAAGCAATCCAGCGCTAACCACTGGATCGCCACGGCTGGCCATGCCAGCCTCGCGATGACAGGGTCTAGTCGAACCAATCTGCCGCCAGGTCCTTCCAGTTTGGGTTCTCGTGCTCGATCAATGCCAGCTTCTTGGCGCGTGAACCCGCCTTGATCTGCTTTTCTCGATTGATGGCCCTTGAGATATCCTGCCACCTTTCAAAGTAGACCAATTGGTTCAGCCCATATTGGGCTGAAAATCCGGGCAGCACCTTGTTCTTATGCTGCCAAACGCGTTTTCGCAGGTCGTTCGTCACACCGGTATAAAGTGTGCCATTCCGGCGATTGGTCATGATGTAAACGTAATACACATCAGGCCCGACCTGTCATTGCGAGGAGCGCAGCGACGAAGCAACCCAGAATAGGGAGCTGGATCGCCGCGGTCCCGCGGGCGCGGGACCTCGCGATGACAAGTCGGGGAAAGTATAAGGGGCAAAAATCTTCGTGCGCTTTCGCGGGTTTCGTGGGCAAATCCCCGCCCGATGCCCGCTGTCTCCAAGCCCTTCATCTTCGTCTGCGGTCCCGACGATTTCCTCGTCGGCCGCCTGGGCAAGGAACGCTTCGAGGAACTGGCGACCGCGGCGCAGGCCGACGACTTCTCCCGCGAGATCGTCAGCGGCTTCGCCGGCAACGTCGACGAGGTCGAGACCGCCATCAACCGTTTCCGCGACGCCGTGCAAACGGTGCCGATGTTCGGCGGCAAGCGCGTGGTATGGCTGAAGGACGTGAGCTTCCTCGCCGACTCCGTGACGGGGCGGGCCGAGGGTACACTGAAGCAGGTCGAGGCCCTGCAGGAATTGCTGGAGAAGGTGAACCCCGACGAGGTTTCGGTCGTGATCACCGCCGCGCCGGTGGACCGCCGTCGTAGTTTCCCGAAATGGTGCGAGGCCAACGCCGACTTCACGCTCACGGGCGACGGTGACAACGCCGCGGAGGCGCTGGTGGGCGTGGCGCTGGCCGAAGCCAGGGAGTGCGGCGCGACTTTCGGACCGGGCGCGGTCGAGATCTTGCTGACGAAGGTCGGGACCAACACGCGTCTCCTCACTGAGGAAGTGCGCAAGCTGGCGACCTACGCCGGCGCGGGTGCGGTGATCGAGGAGGCCCAGGTCATTGAGCTGACGCCGAACCAGGCCGAGGGCGATTTCTTCGAGTCGGCCGACCGTTTCTTCGCCGGTGATCTGCACGGCACATTGCACGCGCTGGAGAAACATTTCTTCGCCGGCGGCGACGCGCGTCCCGTGCTCTCGTCGCTGCAGAACCGCAACCGCATCCTCATCCAGGCGCGAGTGCTCATCGACGCGGGCGACCTGCGCATGCCCGGGCCCTATGGCTTCGACAAGGCGGCGTGGGCTCGCGCCCAGTCCATCTACGCGAAGCACTTCGGCGGCGATGCCGAGAAGAGTTCATACCACCTCTTCACCCAGAACCAGTGGTATGCCGGCAAGCTCGTGAGCACCGGCCGGCTGCCAGGTCTGCGCCGACTGATCGACAACCAGCAGGAGTTCATCGGAGCCTTCGAGGAGATCATCCGCCGGCCCGATGAGCAAGAGACGGTGCTCCGCGACATGGCCGTGCGGTGCCTGACATGAAGATCTTCCGCCTGTGGTTCGGAATTCTGGCCGTAGCGGTGGCGCTCCTGCCCGCCAGGATGCACGCAGATTTTGAGGTGGTGGAGTACGATGGGCAAACCGACTGGGTGCGGCACGATTTCATTGGCTGGGTCCGCGTGGAGCAATCGGTGAAGCCGGCAAAATTAGCGCGAGGCACGGCGGCGGTAACCCTGAAGGTGATCGAGAAACTCGCCGGCGAGGAGGCTGCGCCCACGCTCACGCTGGAATATGAGGCTGCGACGGCGAAGCCGAACGGCGAGGGGTCGGAGCCGGCGAGCAAGCACCTTTGGAACGAGGACCTGCCGGAACACCGGGAATACTTTGTATTCCTCAACCGTCTCGGCAACGGCGCGTACTGGTGCGGGGAGCAGCGGGAATTTCCGGTCCGCGACGGTACCATCATTGGTCTGCCCGGGGCCTACGGGGTGCTGGGGGGCGGGGAGGCGACGCCGCGGGTGCACGAGTTGCTCGCCCGGGCCCGGACGGCGCTGCCCGCCATGCAGGTGCGCACCGGAAGACCGGACTTCAGGCCTCCACTCGTTGAGAAAGGCCGTCCTTCCGAAACTCCACAGCAAAGCTTCGAACGGATCCGAGCCGCCTTGCAGGCCGGGGATTCGAGAGAGTTGGACCGCTGCATTCATTCGCCCGATGGGTCGGCCCCCAAGGGCCTGCGCACGCTGCTGCAGCAGGAGCGGGAACATCTCGTGGCCTGGCCGGTGCAGTGGCAGGCGGTCTTGGAGGACAAGGCCGTGGTGGTGCTCGGACCGCCAGGCCAGCCCTCGACCACGCTTTACCTGATGCGCCGCGGACCGCGGTGGCTCCTGCTCAACACCCTGCCCGATATGGAGGCCGGTCGCCTCCAGCTGAACTTGCTGATGACCGAAAGCCAGTTTGCGATCCTGACGGTGGTGCTGGAGCGAGAGTACCGCGCCAGGTAGGCGGCGCGAACCCGAACTTCCCTTCTGTCATCCTGAGCGGAGTGAAGTAGCCACTTGGTCGGCGTGCGCGATGAAGTCACCTTGGATCCTTCGCTCCGCTCAGGATGACGGTAGCGCGGGTTCGCCGGCCCGTCATCACTTCATCCCGCCGAAAATCAGGAACGGAATGCGGCGCCAGAAGCACTCGGGATCGGCAAAGCCGGCTTCACCCACCAGCCGGAGCTCTGTCATCAGCGGCGGATAGTAGTCCTCGTGCGCCCAGCTGGCGAAATGCGCGCGGGCCTGCGGCTCAGTGATGCCGTGCGGAGCCATGGCGTCGACCCACTCCTGGTAGGAGAATTCCCGCAGCGCGCCACCCGTGGCGATGGCGGTGTCGGCGTTAAGGAACACCCCACCGGGCTTCAAGGCGGTGAAAATGTTGCGGTAGATCGCGCCTTTGACCGCCAGGTCCTTCACGTGGTGCAGCGCGATGCAGGCGACCACGGCGTCGCAGGGGGTCAGTGGTTCCGTGAACGAGCGCTCCACGTAGCGCACCCGCTCGCCGAAGCGAGCGCAGCGTTCGCGGGCGACTCCCAGCATGGCACGGTCGATGTCCCAAATCTCCACTTCAGCCTGCGGGAGCGTGTCAGCCACGGCCTCGGCCAAGGCACCGGTGCCGCCGCCGAGGTCGAGCACACGCGTGCGCCGGTCCGCCGGCAGCAACTTGCGGAGCAGTGCCATGTGCGCTTCGCGCATCGCGGCATAGCCCGGCACAAGCTGGCGGATCAGCCGGTCGTAGTCGGTGACGTTGAGCTTGAGGTGTCCTTCGACCGAGTGGGCCATGGGGGAAAGGTTGGAGGTTGAGGGTAGAGAAAGGAAAGTCAGAAACTGCAGGGTGAGTTCGCTGACCCCATAGGGTAGGGGCCGATCTCCGAGCGGCCCGTCAGGATGTACCCATGACGCCGGCCCGCCGGGAGGTTGGGCCCTACCAACGACGCAACCAGGGTTAATCCTAAGTAATCCGCGGGATCAGCGATCTCGCCCTACAGTCTTGCCACCCAGCGGGACGGCGGTTAGCCGTGGTCACCTTGTGAAGCCGACCACCCCTCCTGCCGAATCCATCCCCAACGTGCTCGCCGAACGCTATGCTTCGGCCGCGATGCAGGAGATCTGGTCCGCCCATGGGCGCATTTTGCTTGAGCGGGATTTCTGGATCGCGGTGATGAAGGCCCAGCGCGATCTCGGCGTCGCCATCCCCGCCGACGCGATCAAAGACTACGAACGCGTACGCGGCGAGGTGAACCTGGACCGCATCAAGGAACGCGAGCGCGTCACCCTCCACGACGTGAAGGCCCGGCTCGAGGAATTTTCCGAACTGGCCCAGCGCCAGTTCATCCATCTTGGCCTCACCAGCCGGGACCTGACGGAGAACGTCGAGCAGCTGCAGGTCGCCCGCGCGTTGCAACTGGTGCGCTTCAAGGCCGCCGCCGCCCTCCACCTGCTGGCGAAGCGCGCCGCGGAGTATCGCGACGTGATGATCACGGGCCGGACGCATAACGTCCCCGCGCAGCCGACCACCTTGGGCAAGCGCCTGGCGATGTTTGGCCAGGAGATGCTGATTGCCCACGCGCGGCTCGACGACCTGATTTCCCGCTACCCGGTACGTGGCCTTAAGGGCGCGGTCGGCACGCAGCTTGACCAGCTCACGCTCCTCGGCGGCGACACCGACAAGGTGGACCAGCTTGAGGGTCGCATCATCAAGCACCTCGGGTTCAAGGCGGCCTTCAGCGCCGTCGGCCAGGTTTACCCGCGCAGCCTCGACTTCGACACGGTCAGCGCGCTGCACCAGGTAGGCGCCGCCGCCGCCAGCTGCACGACGACGCTCCGGCTCATGGCCGGCGCAGGCTTGCTCACCGAGGGGTTCCAGGACGGGCAGGTCGGCTCTTCCGCGATGCCGCACAAGGTCAACGCGCGGAACTGCGAGCGCGTCTGTGGCTTCTCCACCATTCTTTCCGGCTACGTAACGATGACGGCGAACCTCGCCGGCCACCAGTGGAACGAGGGCGACGTGTCGTGCTCGGTCGTGCGCCGGGTGGCGCTGCCCGACGCCTTTTTCGCGATCGACGGCCTGTTCGAGACCTACCTCACCGTGTTGCGGCAGCTCGAGGCATTCCCTGCCGCCATCGCCGCCGAGAACGAGCGGAACCTGCCGTTCCTCGCCACCACGACGATCTTGATGGAAGCGGTGAAGGGCGGCGCCGGCCGCGAGACCGCGCACGAGGCGATCAAGGAGCACGCGCTCGCTGCGGCCAAGGCCCTGCGCAACGGGGGTGACGCCGACCTGCTGGCTCGGCTGGCCACGGACAAGCGCATCGGTCTCGGCAAAAAGAAACTCACGGCGGTGCTGGCCCAAAGCGAACGCTTTGTCGGCGCGGCCCCGCACCAGGTCGACGCCTTCGTCGCCGCGGTCGCGCCGCTGGTGAAGAAAAACAAGGGCGCCGCCGACTACCGTCCGGGCAAGCTGCTCTGAGGCCGGGCGTTCGGGCGAAAATATTTTCCGGTTTTTCGGCAGGTGGTCGCCGATTTCCGCATCGGCGACAGGCCGCAACCCACCCGCAAGCGTCGGTGTGGAAACCGACGCCCACCTTAATTTTCCCCCGCCGGGAGATTTGATTTGCCAGTCCGCGCGGCGGGAGCTTTTTTGACCGTTCCCGTTCATTAGTTCATTTCTATTCCCGCTTTAACACCACCACCACCATGGCAGAACTCGTAGGAAACTGTCTTATCGGCCAGACCGGCGGCCCATCCGCCGTCATCAACGCCAGCGTCGCCGGCGTCGTCTCCGAAGCCCTCAATCATGCCTGCATCGAAGAGGTGTACGGCTCCCTCAACGGCGTGCTTGGTCTCCTCGGCGAGGATTTCGTTGATCTCGCGGCCGAGTCCCAGCAGGCCATCCGCGGCCTCCGCTTCACGCCGGGCGCGGCCCTCGGCTCCTGCCGGTCCAAGCTGAAGAAGCCCGCCGATTTCGAACGCGTGCTCGAGGTCTTCAAGGCCCACAACATCCGTTACTATTTCCACGTCGGCGACGCCGATTCCCAGGAGAACGCCGCCAAGATCGCCGAACTCGCCGCCACCTCGGGTTACGACCTCCGTGTCATCGGCGTCCCGAAGACGATCGAGAACGACATGCCCGCCACCGACCACTGCCCCGGCTATGGCAGCGCGATCAAGTACATCGGCGCCACGGTCAAGGAGCTCGCGCTCGATGCCGAGGCCATTGGCCAGAGCGATCTTGTCACGCTCGTTGAGGTCATGGGCCGCAACACCGGCTGGCTCGCCGCCGGGTCGTCGCTCGCCAAGCGCCGCGACCATCCGAACGATCCCCCGCATCTCGTCTATCTCCCGGAGGTGCCTTTCACCAACGAGAAGTTCCTTGATGATGTCCGTCGCGTGCTCAAGCGCGAGAAACACTGCGTCGTGGTCGTCGGCGAAGGCCTCGTGGACAAGGACGGCAATTACGTCGCCGTCGAGACCAGCTCCAACGATGCGGCCGGTCACACTTCGCTGGGTGGCGTCGGTGAGCTCCTTAAGGATCTCGTCGAGCAGCAGCTCAGCGTGAAGGCTCGGGTCGCGCGCCTCGGTATCACCCAGCGCGCTGCTGCCCATCTCTCCTCCAAGACGGATGCCGACGAGGCGTTTCTCGTCGGCCAGGCCGCGGTGAAGGCCGCCGTCAACGGCGAGACCGCCAAGCTCGTCACGCTCGTGCGCGGCGACGGCGAGATCTACACCTGCGAGACCGGCCTCTCCAACCTGAGCGATGTGGTCGGCAACGTGAAGCGGCTCCCGAAAGAGTGGATCAACGAGGACGGCGTCAGCCTGAACTTCCAGTTCTTCCGTTACGCCACCCCGCTCATCCAGGGCGAGGTTGCGGTGCCCTTCGACAACGGTCTGCCCGCCTACGCCAAGCTCGCCCGCGAGAGTGTCGACAAGACGCTCCCCAGCTTCGAGGGCTGAGTTTCTTGTCATCGCGAGGCGCAATAGCGCCGTGGCGATCCAGCCTGATTACTTCCGAGAGCCGGTCACCGCGACCGGCTCTTTTTTTGGCTGTAGCGGCGCTCTATGAGCGCCGTCCTTCCGAGTCGGCGGTCATAGACCGCCGCTACAACGCATTTCACCGCCGGGCCTTTTTCGTCTCCCGCGCAAAGAGGCTGTGCTCGATCCCGAACTCCACCACGGCCAGGACGAAAAATCCCGGATACATCGACTTGCGGCTCGGCCACCAGACGGTTTTAAGGCGCTCAAGCGTCAGGGTGATGCCACCGCCCCGTTGCCGGACGAAGTAGAGGAATTCCTCCCGCAGCGCCTCGTCCGCCCGGAGGACCTTCAGCACGGGCGCCAACCGGCGTTCCAGGTATTCACGTTCTGCTGAGGTGACCGCCTTGGCTTTGGGCATGCCGGGAACATGCTCCGCGTCCGGTAAAAATCAAATGCATAAAGCTGAGGAGTAAAGCGCTGTAATAAAAGCACGGTGTTATAATACGGTTAAGGTTGTGTCCGGCCCGGCCCCGGTCAGGCTCGCGGTTGTTCGAGAACTTCAACCCTCTCCCGTTATGAACATGAATACCCTCATTCTGCTCCTCACGCTGTTCGGTGCGCTGGTGGTGCTGAGCCTTAGCTACCGGTTCTTCCTGCGCCTGTTTGGCGTCGTCATCGTGCCCAACAACGGCGCCGGAATCGTAACCAAAAAATTCCGGCTGGGCGGGACCAACGCCACCCTCCCGGACGGCAAGATCATCGCCCTGGCGGGCGAGGCCGGTCTTCAGGCCGACACCCTGGCCCCGGGCCTGCACACCTGGCTCTGGCTCTGGCCCTGGCAATACTCGGTCTCGATCGTGCCGTTCGTCACCATCGAGGAAGGCCAGATCGGCATCGTCGAGTCCCGCGACGGCGTGCCACTCTCCGGCGGCCGCGTGCTCGCGGGGCAGGTGGACTGCGATTCATACCAGAATGCCCGCGCCTTCCTCCAGCACGGCGGCCAGCGCGGTCCGCAGATCACCGTCATCCCGCCGGGCACCTACCGCATCAACACCGCACTCTTCACGGTCACGGATGTCCCGGTCCTCGAGATCAAGGACAACAAGGTCGGCGTCGTGACCACCAAGGAGGGCCGCGGTCTGCCGACGGGCGAGATCGCCGGTGTCAAGGTCGACGGGCACAACTCCTTCCAGGAGGGTGAATCCTTCCTCAAGGCCGGCGGCTTCAAGGGCCTGCAGGAGCAGGTGCTCCTCGCCGGCCGCTACTTCATCAACCCGCAGTTTGCCACGGTGGAGACGGTGGAGATGACGGAAGTGCCCATCGCGTACGCCGGCGTCGTAATCGCCTATGTGGGCGAGGTCGGCGCGGACGTCACGGGCGAGGGTTTCCGCCACGGCAATCTCGTGGAAAAGGGCAAGAAGGGCGTCTGGGCCGAGCCGCTCGACCCGGGTCGTTACGCCATCAACCCGCGGACGCACCGCGTGGAAAATGTCCCGACCGCGAACGTCGTGCTCAACTGGGCCACGGGCAAGAGCGAGGCGCACAAACTCGACGAGAAGCTCTCCACCATCACGGTGCGCTCCTCCGACGGCTTCAAGTTCAACCTCGACGTCTCGCAGATCATCCACATCCCGCGCAATGACGCGCCCAAAGTCATCGCGCGCTTCGGCAGCATGGTGAACCTCGTCACGCAGGTGCTCGAGCCCACCATCGGCAACTACTTCCGCAACGCGGCCCAGAACTCTGATGTCATCGAGTTCCTCAAGTCGCGCCCAGCCCGCCAGGCCGACGCCCGGAAGCAGATCTCCGAGGCCCTCGACGACTACAATGTCGGCGCCGTGGACACGCTTATCGGCGACATCACGCCGCCGGACGAGCTCATGAAGACGCTCACCGACCGCAAGATCGCCGAGCAGGAGCGCGTCACCTACGAGACCCAGCGGCAGGCGGAGATCGTCCGCAAGGAACTCCAGCAGGCCAAGGCCATCGCCGACACGCAGGCGAGGGTCGTGGACTCGGAACGCAGCGTGGCCATCGCCGAGTACGCGGCGCAGGCTGCCGTGAAACGCGCCGAGGGCGAGGCCCGGGCCAAGACGACGAACGCCGAGGCCGACGCCGGCGTCATCAAGCTGGTCGGTGCCGCCGAGGCTGAGAAGACGCAGAAGATCGGTCTGGCCGAGGCTGCGGTCATCAAGCAGAAGGCCGAGGCCATCAATCGCGAGAGCTACGTCGCCATCGAGGTGGCGCGGGCCCTCGCGAGCAGTGGCCAGAAGCTGGTGCCCGACATCGTGTCCGGCGGGACGGGCGGGACGTCGTCGATCGTCGAGATGCTCGCCGCCCAGATGTTCCGGGACCGGTTGAACACCCCGGTGACCGTGGCCAAGAATTGAGCCGCGCCGCAGCCTTCAGCTACTCGAGAGCCGGTCATTGCGACCGGCTCTTTTTTATTCCCTGTGGGTCCAATACCCCGGAGCTTGCTCCGACTTGGACTGGGCGGGTGGGAGCGTGCTTGCACGCGATGTTTGGTGAACGAATCGCGACCAAGGTCGCTCCCACAAAACCAAACCAAGGGACTTGGCGACCGCGGTTGCGGGAGAAGAATCCTAGGGGTCGTCGTGGCTTGCTCCAACCAAATGGATCCATCGCTCCACTCAGGATGACGGAGGCGTGTGGTTGTGGAGGGGGTTTTGTGCCCCGACTGCTTCGTGGCCGATATCCGGTCGGGGCGTAAAGCCCCTCCTACAGTTTTGCCGACGCGGTCAGCTTCCACCCGGCGTAGAGCGGGTAGAGTTCACTCGGGGCCGTGACATACCAGCTGTAACCATTGCGGCGCTCGAGCGACAACTCGGCGACATCGTAATGGATCATGCGATCGCGTTCGCCGAAGATGGGTTTGCCCGTGCCTATTTCGTAGAGCCGGGCCCAGAGTGGGGGCGCATCGGCCTTTGCCATGAGGCCGGTGCCGGCCGGGGATTTGCGGTCCCAAGCGACGCCATGCAGCACGTGACGGTCGAACCAAGCCATCGCCCCGTGGACCGCCGCGGCGACGTCCGGATCGGGCTGCGGCAGGGTCATGAGGAAGCGCACCAGTTCCACGCTTTCGCGGGAGCATTCACCAATGGGCTCAAAGTTTCGGGCGGCGCAGGGGAGGAGCGTCAGCGCATCGTGCTGCTGGCCCCAGGTGGTGGGATGGCCCGCCGCATCCCGCAGCTGGCAGGCAAGCACGTTGCGCAGCCCGAGGCGAAACCGCTCGCGCGCTTGCCCGACCGACTCTGCCGGCACGAAGTCCAGGCCCGGTTCACCGTTCCCGATGGCGTGGAGCAGTTCCAAAATGTGCACCACCGCGTCGTCGTTGTACGTGATGGCGTCATGGTAGCCGCCGGCGAGCGGGTAGATCTGCGGCCAGCCACCGTTGGGATATTGCGAATTAAAAATATAGGTCACGCCGCGGAGAAAGCTCGCACGCCAGGTCGTGAGCCGCGGCGCGGCGGCGGGTGCGGCCATGGCCGCGTGACTGACGCGCGTGAGGAAGAAGAGCTCGGTGATCGTGGAATCGTTGTCGTAGGTGCCGCCGCTGTACTCGTCGTGTTCATTGTCGACCGGTCGGAAATCGCGGGAGTAATCCCCTCCTTTGGTCCAGGCGCCAACCGGGGTCTGCCAGGTAATGAGGTGGTCGGCGAGGGCCCGGGCTTCCTCGGAGGCATACCAGGCGTCAGGGGCTTTGAGATTGAGCTTGGTGCTGTAAATGGCGGGGATCGGCGCGCCACCCAAGGGGCGGCTGGGGGCGAGTTCCCGGCCTTTCCGCGAAGGAAGCAGCTTCTCCTGGGCCAGGGATTTTTCCCAGTAGGCGCGCCAGGCCGGTTGGTCGGCCGCGGGCAGCGCCGCGATGCGTTCCGCAGTCACGGGCCGGAAGGCATCAGCCGGCCAGGGCCGGGGGGCGTCCTTGGCGCAGAGGGTGGCGGCGAGCGCAGCGAAGACCAGATAACGGGCAGGCAGGGTGCGCATGGGAGTGAACGAAAAGTGCGTCGCTCAAGCCCATTCGTCAAACGGCAAGCCGGGGTGGGCGTTCGTTGTAGGGCGGGATCGCTGATCCCGCCATAAACCCAGCCTGGTTTGCGCGGGCGGGCGGGATCAGCGATCCCGGCTACAGTTTCGATGGCATGCAGCCCACTCAGGCCGCCGGCATCTCGGCCGGGCGCACGGGCAGCACAATCCGTTCGGCGAGCCGGAAAATCGTTAGCGTCGCCGGCCGATCAATCGTGTCGGAGGTGAGCAGCTGGTGCAGGTCGGTCACTGTGCGGATCGGAAAGGTGTCGAGCGCCACGATGACATCACCCTCGCGCAGCCCGGCGGCCACCGCGGGACTGTTGGGGGCGAGATGGGAGACGAGCACCCCGGTGGCCTGGTCGACCTGATAGGTACGGGCCACGGCACGGAGCAGCGGAACGGTCTGCCCGCCCACACCGAGGTAGCTGCGGCGCAGGCGCCCGTCCTTGATCAGCCAGCCCGCGACCCAGTGGGCCAGGTTGCTGGCGATGGCGAAGCAGATGCCCTGAGCCGGGCGGATGATCGCGGTGTTCACGCCGATCACCTCGGCCCGGGTGTTAAGCAGCGGGCCGCCGGAGTTGCCCGGGTTCAGGGCGGCGTCGGTCTGGATGATGTTGTCGATCGTGCGGCCAGATTGGGTGCGCAGCGAGCGGCCAAGCCCGCTCACGACGCCGGCGGTCACGGTTTGCTGGAAGCCCATCGGGCTGCCGAGCGCGATGGCGATCTGGCCGGGGCGCACGCGGTCCGAGTCGGCCAAGGGCAGGAAGGGCAGGGGTTCGCTGCTCACGCGGACCACCGCGAGGTCGGTGTGCGGATCCTCACCCACGAGGTCGGCGCGCAGCCGGCGGCCGTCGGTCAGGTGCACGAACAGTCTCGAGGCGCCATGGACGACGTGACTGTTGGTCAGGGCGTAGCCATCAGGCGAGAGGAAGAAGCCGGAGCCGCTGCCGCCTTCCAGTTTATCGGCTGAGCGCCGGGTCTGGACCTCGAGGTGGACGACCGCCGCACCGGCGGTGTCCACAGCGGAGCTGACGGCTTCAGAGTAGGCGTCGAGCAGCGGGCCATCGTTGGCCGGGGCCGGCAGCGGGCCGGCCACCGCTTCGCGTGGTGATGAGACAAAGGCGACCATGATGCGGGCAAGATTGCCGCAACGAGCCGTTTCGCAAATCGGGGGCCGTCGTTGCGCGGCGGGGTCGGACCGTAGCGCCGGCGCTCGCCGCCGGGCCGAGGCCTGCCGACAAGCGGCAGCCCTACAAAAATCAAAGATGCGCCTCAGTCCTCTGCCGGCACCGGCGAATTCCGGAGGAGGGACTCCTCGTGATCAAGTAGCTGCTGCAACGGGCGGTGGACCTCGTCAGCGATCTTTGTGTCGCGCCAGAGCTGGTCGATGGTCTGCCGCTCGGCCAGCAGGGCGGTGAGGCGATAGGCATGACCGGCCTTCCGGCGCCGGCGGGCGCTGCGACGCGTCTCGCTCTCGGCGTCCAGCACGGCGAGGCGGTGCTCATACTCTGAGATTACCTGGGCGAGTGCGGCCGCCTGGTCCGCCGTGGTGGCAGCGGACTCGAGGCTCCGCAGGGCCTTGAGTCCGGCCGTGACCGCGGTGATGCGGGCCATGCGATCTTCCTGGGCGCGGCTCTGGTCCTCACGCAGGCCGAGTCGCTTGATGAGGAATTCGAGAGTCGTGCCTTGCAGGAGGAGCGTCACGGCGATGACGCCGAAGGCCAAAAAAATCACGATGTCGCGGCCGGGGAACGGCGTACCATCGGGCAGCAGCAGCGGGATGGAAAGAGCGCCGGCCAGGGTGACCGTACCGCGCATGCCGGCCCAGCCGAGCACGAGCGCCGAGGCCGGCCGCGCGGACCGGGCGCAAACCCCGGTGGCCATGGCCGGCAGGTAAATGCCGGAAAACATCCACGCGAGGCGCGCCACGATGGCGGTGCCGGAAATGAGGGCGGTGAAGCCGATCGCCTGCGCGAGGGAGAAATGCTCGCGGACCGCCATGAACAGGGTGGGAAATTGCAGGCCGAGCAGCACGAACGCGATGCCATTGAGCCAGAAAATCAGCAGGCCCCAGACGGCGAAGGCGCTCTGTCGTGTCTCCGCATCCATCTGCACGGGATCCCGCCAGCCGGAGTAGAGACCGGCGGCGACGACCGCGAGAATACCCGACACCCCGGCGGCCTCGGCCGCAAGGTAGGCGACGAAGGGCGTCACCAAGGAAAGAGTGATCTCGATGAGCGGATCCGAGCTCTGCAGGTGCTGGAGCAGGTCGCGCAGCTTCCCGATGCCATAGCCGGCGGCAAGACCGAGCGCGAAGCCGCCGCAGGACAGCAGCGCGAACTCGGCGGCCCCGCGGGTGAGGGAGAAACCGGCCCCGACGGCCGCAGCGAGCGCGAACTTGAAGGCGACGAGGCCGGTGGCGTCATTCATCAGGCTTTCGCCGTTGAGCACGGTGGTGAGGCGGGCGGGAACGCGCAGGCGCTCCGTGATGGCGTTGACCGCCACCGCATCGGTCGGCGAGACGATGGCGCCGAGGGCGAAGGCCATGGCCAGCGGCAGGCCAGGCACGAGCCACCACGCCACCAGGCCGACGGTTACAGTGGTAAAGATCACGAGACCGATGGCCAGGGTGAGGATCGCGCGCTTGGCGCGCACAAATTCGCGCAGCGGCATCAGCCAGCCATCGGAAAAGAGCAGCGGCGGCAGGAAGCACAGGAAGAAAAATCCCGGGTCGAGCTGGAGTCGGGGGAACTGCGGGAGCAGCGCCGCGCCCACGCCGCCGAGCAAGTAGGTTATCAGGGGGGGCCAGGGTAGCCAGCGGCCGATGACGCTCAGGCTGGCGACCAGCAGCAGCAAAATCAGCGAATGTTCAAAGGCGACCATGTCGGTTCACGCTATGCGCGGGCCGTGGTTCGTCCAGCGGCATTGGTGCGGGGCTTGGACTGATGTCACTTCTTAAACTCGTAGCCCTTCGCCTTGGCCTGCGATTCCAGCACCTGGAAGGCGTTCAGCTCGAGCACGCCCTCCTTGCCCCCGAGGTCCTTGAGCTTTTCCGCCACCGCAGTGTCGCGCTTCGCCACGAGGGCGGCGAGCTCGCTTTGCAGGACCCGGCGTTCCTCGATCTTCTTTGCGATCAGTTCCTGGCGGGCGGCGGGCGCCATGGCCTGCAGCTTCGGGTCGAGCTTCTTCTCGTCGAGCCGGTCGAGGCTTTCGCGACCATTCATGACCTCGACGACGAGGTCGCCCTTGCCCGCGATGACCGAACCCGCCTCGCTTTTGTTGAAGTAAGAGGAACGATCGGACATGGCCTCGGACGAGAGGCTGGCCAGCACGGACTTGTTGGCCGCGGCATTGGCCTGCTCGGCCCGTGAGCCGTAGAGGATGATGGTGGTGTCAAGCTGCACGTTGATCCGCTTGATCTCGTCGTCGTAAGGCGTGTCGATTTTCACGGAGCCGCCGTCCTGGAGGATCGCCGCATAGGTGCCGTTGGTGAGATTGGCGATTTCGCGCCAGACATCCTCGGTGCCCTCAAGCCGGCCGCATTGCAGGGTATTGATCAAAATGCCCCGTTCGTTGGCGAGTTTGCAGGACTTCTGGTATTTGAAGTCATCCTGGTAGTCCATGTGGGGCGGGGCGTCGCCGACGAGGAAGATGACGCGCAGCACCTCCGGGTCGGTGCTCCACTGCAGGTCGCGCACCGCCTTGTGCAGGGCCTCGTTGACGGATTCCGGCGTGTCGCCGCCGCCCTCGGCGGCGAAGGCGTAGAGGTGGGTGTAGACTTCGTCGAGATTGCCGGAGAGGCCGAAAACCCTGGTGACATAGGCGTCGCCGCGATCACGGTAGCCCACGAGGCCAAAGCGGATCTCCGGGGTCGGGTCGGCGGATTTGAGCTTGTTGGCGATGGCCCAGATTTTCTGCTTCGCCCCGGCGATCATGCCGCTCATCGAGCCGGTGGTGTCGAGGACGAAGACGACCTCCATGCGCGGCCGGTCGGGCCGGCGGGCGATTTCATGGGCGGAGAGGGCCGGAAAGGAACAGGCGGCCGCGAGGGCGCCGAAGAGAAATGATTTGAGTCGCATGGGGGTAAGACGTTCGGGGAGCGGACATCTTAGAGCGCGGCCCCGGGAAAAAGTGCCATGGGGCGCCACCAATCCTACGTCGCTCTCAGGATCAGCGGGGATTGAACCTGTGGGAGCGAGCTTGCTCGCGATTCGTTCCCGCAACGTCGCGAGCAAGCTCGCTCCCACAATACCAGGCCGAAGTCCCCGGCGGTCAGCTCACGGCGGCGTGGACGGCGATTTCCCGCACGCTGCCGGCCTGGTGGCCACTGAACTCGGTGCGCAACTGTTCGCAGTGCGCATGAATCGCGCTTTCAAATTTTTGCAGGTTGAAGCTGGGATAGACGCTCTCGCGCAGGATCTGCCATTCCGCCGTCGCCTCGATGGCCATGGCATCTGCCCGGACCGGATCGCCGGATGCACCGACGTGGTTGTGTTGGCAGAGGTCGCGGGCAAGGGAGATGATGGCCACGAGGTTGACATCCTCCGTGGCGGCGCCGGGATCATCGATCCAGCGCATGACGTTGGCGAAGTGCCGCGAAAGCCCGGAGTGATCGGCGAAATGGGCGGCCAGTTCCATGGTCGTGCAACCGAGAAAGAGTTTTTCCACCTTGTCCAACGGGAGGCGGTTCTGCTGCGCGTGTTCCAGGATGGCGCGGAAGCCGCCCGGGTGCAGGTAGGCGAGGAGGAGCTTGCCCATGTCGTGCAACTGGCCGGCGGTCCGGGCGACGGACTCGAGGCTGTTGAACTCCAGGTCGCGGCAGATGATCTGCGCGATGCGGGCGACGCCTCGCTGATAGGTCCAATAGCGGGGCCAGCTGAACGTCGGAGGCAAGTTCATGATGCGCTCCTCGATGACAAGGAGACTGCGCGCCTGCTGCTCCAGCCGGATCTCGCCGAGCAAGCCCACGGCCAGGCGGGCGTCCTCGATGCGGTCGGAATCGTCCCCGGCGGGCGGGTGAGCCTTGTTGGCGGCGAGGAGCATCTGCGCCGAGAGGCCAGGGTCGCGGGCCACCAGGTCCATCAGCGGGTTGATGCAGGAGGGGTGGCCGTTGGCGACCATCTGGAATGACGCGGCGACGGAGGCAATCACCGGGCAGCCGGGCAGGGCTTCAATCTCGCGGAACAACCGTTCCCGGCTGAGGAGCGGGCACCGGCCTTCGGCGGGGGCGGCCGCCCAAGTCGCCTGTTCGGCGGTTTCGGGATGGGTTTCTTCCGGCGGATTGAAGTCCGGGGAAAGATCGCGCCCGGGGTCGGCCCGGCCGGCGATCAGCAGCGAGCAGAAATTAAGGGCCTCCACGGCGGAGGGCCATGCGGCCCAGCGGCCCTCGATCGCCAATTCCGCCAGATGTTGGAGGCACTCGACGAGGCACCAGGCGCCGGCGGCCTCGGCGTTGTCGCGCAGCGGCGCGGTCAGTCGGCCCACGGCGTGCCGATCGGAGTTCTCGGCGCATTTTCGCAGCGGCTCGACCACCCCGCCGAGATCCTGGCGAAGGTCGTCGAGCATGCGGTGCAAGCCGGCGGGCGTGTAACCCATCATCTTGCAGAAGGATTTTTCCTCCTCGAAATGGCGGTCACGCCAGGGATTGGCCCCGGCCTTGTCGAGCTCGGCGAAGATATTGTCATCGTGGTAGGGCTTGATGAGGAAATTCTGGACGCCCAGGCTGACGGCTTGCCGCACGGCGTCGCGACTGCCGTCGGCCGTGTAGACAATCACGGGCAGAAGCTTGAGCAGCAGGTCGGCTTTCAGTTGGCCGATGAAGGCCAGGCCATTTCCGCTGGGCAGGATCAGCTCGGTGATGACGAGATCCACGCCTTGATTGCGGCGGAGGATGGTCCACGCTTGGGATGGGGTGTCGACCGCCACGAGTTTATGGTCCCCCCGGGCGAGGATGCCATGCAAGGCGCGCCTCGCCGTCTCGCTGGGGTCGAGCAATAGGATGCGGGCCATGGGGACGGGGCAACGCACCGGCGCCCGCGGGGTAAGGAGCGGGGCTGGATCGTTGCGTTGACAAGGAAATCGGCGGGGATGAACCGGCCTTAAGGTAAAAGGTCGGTATGGGTTGCGGCCCCGGCGACCTTGGGCTATTTTGGCCCCCAATGACCCCCTCCGCCACCCGCCTCATTTTTGTCCTTCTGGGCCTGACCGTGACCGCCTTCGCCCAGCCGAAAGACGGCGAAAGCCCGGCGGACCACCTGCCGCCATCCATCGTGCGTCTGACGGCCTTCGGCGAGCGCGCAGACTGGTCGGCCGACGGCAAAAAAATCCTTTTTCTCACCAAGACTTTTGGAGACGCGATGGAGATCGACCTCGCCACCCGCGCGATCCGCAACCTCACCGCGCACTACCCTCACCACGGTTACACCCGCGCCCTGTACCTGGCGAATGGCGACATCCTTTTGTCGGGCCCGGACGTGTTCGACCCGAAAAAAACAGGGCAGGCGCGCAAGGACTGCTTTCTCTCCGTGCTCGACCAGCAGGGCGGAAAGCCGCCGGTCGCGCTCGGCGTGCGCTGCAACGAAGGGCCGGCTGTGTCGCGGCACAGGCTGCACTTCGCCTGGACGGAATGGACCGACCCGGCCCCGGGTGAGGGCGACCTTTCATCGTCGAAAATGTTCGAGACCGATGTGGTCTACGCTGACGGGGTGCCCCGGCTTGAAAACCGGCGACTGATCCTCGACAGCCATGACCTCCCATTCCATTGCACGATGGAGACGCAGAACTTCCGCGGCCCGGACGAGAAGGAACTCACGTTCAGCGCCTACACGAAGGCGGGCAAGGGCGCCGATGTCTGCGGCGTCAATCTCGAGACGAAAAAAGTCGTGAAATACACGGATTCCACCGACACCTACGATGAACCCGAGGGCATCTATCCCGACGGTCGCTATACGCTCGTCGAGTGCGACCAGCAAAATCACCAGGGCACGGGCCACATCGATCTCTGGCGACTCAAGCTCGACGGCAGCGGCGAATACAAACGGCTGACGCATTTCAGCGACTACCCCGGCTACAAGTGTTCCAACCCCGTCGTGAGCGACGATGGAAAATTCATCGCGTTTCAAATGGGTCGGTCGGGTGACGCGGCCGGCGTTGGCTACGGGATTTTCGTTCTGGATCTCGGGCAGGCCGGTTTGAACTGAACCCGGGGACCCGAACGAAAGAAGGGCCGCCCACCCCTGGACGGCCCCTCATAACTAGCACACGCCACAGTATGGCTCCCGGAAGGCGCGAAAGAAATGGGGTGTGTGCCTACTGCGGTCCGGCGCGCCCCGGCCCCATCATCGCTTTCGCCGTGCCGCTTAACCGGATATTGTCAAAGGCTCCGGGGCCGCCCACAGTCACGGATTGTTTCTACAAATCACCGACCCTCCCTCCATGAAAAGTTCCTCCCTGTCCCTTGTTTTTCTCCTCTCCGTCGCGACGCTGGCCTTGGCGGCCTGCGGCAAGCCAGCCGCCAAATTAGCGGCTGGCGATGCCTCCACGATCCAGACCGTGGACCAGAAGGTGAGCTACGGTATCGGATATAACATGGGCACGGGACTGACGCGGGAGAGTGCTCTGACGGTTGACCAAGGGGCACTCATGGCCGGGTTGCAGGATGGCATCAGCGGGGGCAAGCCCCGGTTGGCGGAGGCGGATATCCAGGCGGCGTTCACCACGATGCAGCAGAAAGCATCCGCTTTGAGCGCGGCCGCCGGGGAAAAGCAACTGGCCTCGGGCAAGGAATATTTGGCCAAGAACAAGGCCCGCGGCGGCGTGATCGAGACCGCGTCCGGCCTACAATACGAGGTGCTGGTCAAGGGCAACGGCCCGAAGCCGAAGGGGACCGACACCGTGAAGGTGCACTATCATGGCACCTTGGTTGACGGGACGGTCTTCGACAGCTCGGTCCAGCGTGGCCAGCCCATCGAGTTTGCCGTCACTGGTGTGATCGCGGGCTGGACCGAGGCCCTGCAGCTGATGTCAGTCGGCGACAAATGGAAACTCACCATCCCGCCGGCCCTCGGTTATGGTTCGCGGGCCAACGGAAAGATTCCCGCGAATGCCGTACTCGTGTTCGAGGTGGAGTTGCTCGGGATCAAGTGAGGGGCAGGTACGGGTTGTTCTAATGTAGGTCGGGCTTTACGCCCGACAACGCCGTCGTCGGGGTAAACCCCGGCCCGCAACAGGCGGCGTCCCCGGCTGCGTTCAATCCGCGGGCTTGGCGGCCGCCGCCGGCGCATGCAGCCAGGCGGCGTAGCGCTTCACGGCATTCTCCGGCACCACCAGCCGCCAGCGGTCGCCCTCGGCGCGCAGGGAGAACAACAATCTTTTCTGCTGCCCCTCGGCATCGAAGATCTTGGCTGAGACGATCGTATCGACCGCCGAAGGATACTCGCCCAAAATCGTCGCGCTGCCGAGCGGCACATCCTTGGCGCTCAGGACCGCGACCAGCCGCTCCGGTGAAACAAACTCCTGGCGGAGCTTCTCGGGCAGTTGCGCGTAAAGGGCCAGTGCCTCGGCCTGGGCGTCGGGCTCAAAGGCCAGCAGGCTGGCAAGGGCTTCGATGTCCCCGCCCGCCGAGGCCCACAGTGCGGTTTCAAGGGCCGCCGCCGGGGTCGCGGCCCCGCGGTTTTTCCAGAGTGGATGGGCCAGCACGTTTCCGGTCAGGGGAAGCGTAGGTGCAGCTTGTTCGGGCCCCTTCTCGAGGCGGGCGGCGGATTCGGTGGCTCGGTGCCGCAGCGAGTCGAGTTCCGCCTGCAATTGGGCCACGGCGGCCCGGTCGGCAAACAAGGTATCCAGCTCCGCGGGCGTCGCCTGCGTGGCGGCCAGACGCTGGTTCTCGGCTTGCAGTCGGGTGTGCTCCCGCACCAAGGCGCGCTGCCCGGCGATCTCGGCGCGCAATCCGACGGCCGTCTGGCGCTGCCGGCCGAGCATCGCCGCCGCCGCCAAGGCAAGCGCGGCAATCGTCACCCAAGGCCATGGGTTCGTGCGCATGGCTCAAAACCAGTCGCCGGGGGGAACGGCGTCCGGGTCGGCGTTGAATTCCAACACTTGGGTGACCCGCGTGTTGACCGCCCGGCCGCGGGCGAGGCCCGGCTCAAACTGCCAGGCGGTGACTGCCTCCAAGGCGGCGGCTTCAAAACCTGCATGGGAGGATTCATCGACCTTGGCTTGCTGTACCTTGCCGGTCGAATCGATCACCAGAGAGACGATGACCTTGCCGTTGATTCCGGCGGCCCGGAGTGCTGCCGGATAGGCCGGCGCTTTGCGGAAAGTGGCCACGGGTTTTTTGAAGAGTTCCCCGATACGCAGGGTCGGCACCACGGCCGGGGCGGCCCGAGTCCGGGCGGGCCGCGAGTCCGTGGCTTGCAACTGGTGCTGGAGCGCGACGGCTTCATCGCGCAGGCGGACCAATTCCGCGTCGCTGACCTGGAGGGAGGCGGCTTGGTTCACGGTGCGTTCCAACCCGCGGTTCGCCTCGCGCAGGCTGGCGATTGCCCCGCTCTTCGGCGGCAGGGCGAGGAACTCGGCGCGCAAGGCGTCATTGTTTTTCTCCTGCACGGCGTAGACGCCGGCACCGGTCGCGACGACGATGCTGGCGATTCCGACTTGTAGTTTGGTGAGGCTCATAAAGGTGACGGCGGCAGCCGTGCTGGTGCCCGCCAGGGCCGCGCCGGTCACGGTGGCGGCGAGGCCAGCCGGGGCGGCGACGATCGCCTGGTTGGCCAGCGCGAGCGAAAGCGCTGTCGCAGTCGACGTCACCCCGCGCCGGGCGAGTAGTCCCCGCAACTTGTCCACGGCGCGGTCCACCCGCATGCGAGCAGCGTTGTCGGTGAGCGAAAGTTTCGCGCCGACCTGGGCGAAGTCGCAGCCTTCCAGGTAGCGCAGCAGGATCGCCTCGCGATCGCGTTCATCCATCTCCGCCAGGGCCTCGTCGAGCACCGGACGCACGCGCTCCCAGTCGAGCGCGGCGGTGGGATCTTGTTCTTGCATGAGTGGGGCCTCCTGTTCGCGGGTTCGCCGGCGGTGCTCGCCGCGCACCAGCTTGGCGGCGGCGAACCGCGTGCTGGTAAACAGCCAGCCGGCGAGTACCCGGTGGCCGGCCAGCGTCGCCGCCTTCCGGGCGAGATCGGTGAAGACCAGCTGGGAAACGTCCTGTGCGAGATGGGTGTCGCCATTCACCTGTCGCAGCGCCGCGGAGTACACGAGGTTCAGGTGCCGGCGCACCAGCTCGGCAAAATCGCCCTCGGAGCGATTTTCGGCGTAACGGCGGAGTAGGGTGGCGTCATCAAGCATGGCGGTTCGACTAATAGCACCCGCCGGCCGGAAAACCGCACAAAATAAAACGGGCCGGTAAAAACCGGCCCGTGGGAGTGGGACTGTGTTTCCAAGGATCGAGCAAGCTCGACCCCTACAACTTCGGTCAGGCCGGCGGCGGCATCTGGTAACCGGGCGTGGACTTCGACAGCGCGTCCTCTTCGGGCGACATCAGCTCCACGATGCCCTCGAAGAGCGGTGTCGTCATATAACGTTCCCCCGTGTCGGGCAGCATCGCCAGAATGACGGACCCCGCGGGCGCTTTCTCGGCAATCTGCATGGCGACGGCAAAAGTGGCGCCGCCGGAGATCCCCGTAAAGATGCCTTCCTTCTGCGCGAGCTTGCGCGACCACTCGATGCCAGCCGGACCGGGGATCGAGATGAGCTGATCGTAGAATTTTTTGTCGAGGCCCTCCTGGAGCACGTAGGGAATAAAATCCGGCGTCCAGCCTTGGATGGGGTGCGCCGCCCACGCCGGGTGGCCGACCGACGGGCCATGGTCGGCGCCACGCGCTTGCGCGGTTCCGCTGGCGACGAGCGCCGCGCTGGCGGGCTCGCTCAGGATGATCTTCGTCTGCGGGCTTTCCTTGCGCAGCACGCGGCCGACGCCGCTAAAGGTGCCGCCCGTCCCGTAGCCGGTCACGAAGTAGTCGAGCTTCTTCCCCTTGAAGTCGGCCATGATCTCGCGGCCGGTGGTGTTCTCGTGGATCATCGCGTTGGCCGCGGTCTCGAACTGCCGGGCGAGGAACCAGCCGTTCTTGTCGGCGAGTTCCTTGGCCTTGAGATACATGCCCATGCCCTTCGCCGCGCGCGGGGTGAGGACGACCTTGGCCCCGAGAAAGCGCATGAGCTTGCGCCGCTCGATGGAAAAACTGTCCGCCATCGTGACCACGAGTGGATAGCCTTTGGCGGCACAGACCATGGCGAGTCCGATGCCGGTGTTGCCGCTGGTCGCCTCGACAACGGTCTGGCCGGGCTTCAGTGCGCCACTGCGCTCGGCCTCCTCGATGATGCTGATGGCGAGGCGGTCCTTGACTGACGCGGCGGGATTGAAGAACTCGGCCTTCACGTAGACGGTGACGTGCTTCGGGGCGAGTTGGTTGATGCGGATGCAGGGCGTGTTGCCGATCGTGTCGACGATGCTGTCGTATAGGCGGCCTTGGCCGGTGGTCTTGCGTGGGGCGGAGGAGCTCATGGGAGGGAAGAGGTACGCCATTTCCATCCGGCAGGCAAGCGCGGTGCGAGTCACAGCCGAGCGCGACGGGCAGCGCCCCGCCGGGCGGGACAATGCGGTCGCAATGAAAAGGATTCACGCGGCCGCTTAAGGCTGAAGGTCGTGGGCACGGACGGCGCGCCGGCCGGTGAAGATGGCATCGCGGACTTTTTCATAAGGCAGTTCCCGGCCGGACTGCGCGGCACGCAAGAGCAAGGCGCCGCGGCTCATGTCACCGCGACCAACGAAATCGCGGGGAAAGAGCAGGCGGTCACCGAATAGCTCCAACAATATTTCTCGATACTTCGGCAGGGCGATGCTGCCCAGCAGCACCGCCGTGCCGCCGGCGCCGATTTTACGGGCGAGCGCCCGGGCGTCGCGTTGCAGCGGCCGCCGGTAGCGGAGATCGTCGACTGCGATGTCGGTGGTCCCAAAAGCCCGCAACTCGGCCGGGCCGACCCAGGTGTCAGGATCCACGAGGCCGGCGTTGGAGGTGATGACGCGGACGAGATCGCCCCGATCAGCGCGGGCAAAGCGGGTGGCGTAAGTGATCTTGCCCCGAAAATAGAGGCCGCTCGTGAACGTGAAAACGGCGGCGAGCGACAGGCCTGATGATGGAATTCCTTCGCCAGGGCGAAAGGGGCATGCGGATTCAGGAGCAGCTTGGCGCGCAATCCGCCTGTGTGGGCCGGAGAAAGCACGAAGATCCGCGGCGTCTTTGCGGGTGGGGCATCGCGGGAGGATTTTCTTCGGACCACAACCATGGATTTTCGGCGACCTATTTCCGGCCGGGCGTCGGATACGAGAGGGGAAACAGGACCCGGATCGTCGTACCGCTCTCGCCCGAGCTGGTAAGTTCGAGACTCGCGTCCAGCAACTCGCAGATCCGCTTGACGATGGAGAGGCCGATGCCCTCACCGGGATGAGCCTGCGAGGGCACCGGCGTGGTCGAGCCCGCTTCAGCTTGGTCCAGCATGTGCGACTCCCGGCCTTCCTTTGCCGCCGAGCGGACCTCGGCCTCCCGGGCGGTGATAGTTGCGTCGCGCAGTTGGGAGGCCAGTGGCGCCCCTGGGCCGCCTTGCAATCCCGGGCCGGTATCCTTGACGATCAGCCACCACTCGGTTTCTTCCCGTCCCCAGCTGACGGTGACACCGCCCTCCTCGGTATATTTCAAGGCATTGAAAACCAGATTTTGTACCAAACGCCGGACTTTGTGAGCGTCACCCTCCACCCGCAGAGTCGCCGGGCCTTCCGTGCGCAGATAGAGTCGCCGCGCGATGGCATGTGGCTGTGACATCCGACAGAAATCACCGAGCAAGACGGCGGCGTCAAAGGGGGCCGCGTGGCGGTGCTCCTGGCCGGCCTCAAGCCGGGCCAGGTCCATGAGTTCGCTGAGCATGCTGCTGACAGCCGACACCCCGGCCTGCAACATGGTCGAAAATTCTGACCGGTCCGTTCCCGCGAGGTCGGGTGAACCCAATAGTTCTGCCACTGAGCCCACGGATTGCACATCACCGCGGAGATCGTGCACGGCTTGGTGGATGAGCTGCGTTCGCCGGTATTCCAGTTCGCGGAGCTGGGCGATGGCGAGCTCGAGGTCCTTAACCCGACCCGCCGCCTCGGCGCGCTCCATGCGAGCATATTGGTCCGCGCTTTCACTGATACCGTCGTTGATCAGTTGGATGAGTTCGCGTTGGGCCGTGGCCAGGGCGCGGCGGTCCCAATCGGGTTTGTCCGCGACAAAGTTCTCCAACTCGCGCGCCAGGCAAAGATGAAGACAGCCCCACTCCCGCATCAGCTCCTGCTGGCGGTAGCCTTGCTGCCAGCGCTGTTGTCCGTGTTTTATTTCCTCGCCGCGCAACTCGCGCGTCGCACAGGCGGCTCCCGATGAACCGGGTCGTTTGATGAGCTTCTGTTCGAAGGCGGCCAGAACTTCTGGAATATGGTCGTTGAACTGGGAGCGGGTCAGGGATCCGGCCGTGGTTTGGCGGGGGTCGGACTGGCTCTCAAGGCGCCAAGCTTCCAAGAGGTGCTCATGGCGCCCGGCGAGGTGCCGCGCCAGTTCTTCCAAACATGTTGCCGTAGGTTGCATAATATCATGGCCGAGCGGGCTCCATCACGGTGGCCGGACAGCGCTTCAATTTGTGAAGACATGGCAGCGGCTGCAAATCTGCGGCCACGGGAAAAACCCGGATTGATGCATGGAGGATTTGCGAAGCTCGTCCCGTTCGCGCTGGGACGGGGCTTTTGTCCGATTGAAGCCGTCTTGGGCGCTGATCGTTAAGCGGGATTGCCTCTGGGCGCGGCCGGTGAGGAAATCAGGCATGCCCGACGCCGATCACCCCGCCCAGGACGCCCCACCCACGCCGGTCACGCTCGATTTTGTGGAGGCCCGCGTGCTGGGCTGCCTGGTCGAGAAGGAGGCCACGACACCGGATGCCTATCCGCTCTCGCTCAACGCGCTGGTGAACGCGTGCAACCAGAAGAACAACCGCGCGCCGGTGACGGACCTCGGCGAGCGGGAGGTCGAGGGCGCGCTGGATCGGCTGCGCGGCAAGCGGCTCGTGACCGCGTTCAGCGGGGCGAATGCCCGCGCGATCAAGTACCGGCACCGCTTCGGCGAGCGTTTCCCGGTGGAGCCCCTGGCGCAGGCGATGCTGGCGGAGCTGATGTTGCGCGGTCCGCAAACCACGGCGGGGCTGCGCGGGAATTGCGAACGCATGGCCGCAGTGCATGACCTGGCCGGCTGCGAGGCTCTGCTAGGGCACCTGGCCGAGCGGGCGGAGCCGTTGGTCCGCAAGCTGCCGCGCCAGGCCGGACAGAAGGAAGCGCGTTGGGTGCAGCTGCTGACTGGCGAGCCCTCCGTGGAAGAGCTGACGGGAACCTCCGGCGCCGACGGCGCGCGCGAGCCACTCAAGGTGGCGGTCGCGATGACGCTTCCACCCGAGGTCGAAACGCGCCTGGCCGCACTGGAGGCGGAAGTCACCGCGTTGAAAACCGAACTGGTTCGCCTGAGAAAATCTTTGGGCGAGACGAACTGAGGTGAGGCTCGGGGCTTAGCCCGGCGGGCATCTTCGGTGTGGGGCGGGGTCTCGGAACACCGCCTTGATTCCCTGTGGGTCCAATACCCCGGAGCTTGCTCCGGCTTGGACTGGGCGGGTGGGAGCGTGCTTGCACGCGATGTTTGGTGAACGAATCGCGACCAAGGTCGCTCCCACAAAACCAAACCAGGGGACTTGGCGGAATGCCCCGGACCTTGCTCCGGGGATCTTTACCTGACGGAATTCGGAAATCCCGCCCCACAGTAAAGGTCCTCGGGGCAAGCCCCGAGGCAGTGATCAGACCCGCCAAGCCGCCGTTTCTGGCCGTTTTTTTAGGAGCCTGCTTGCAGGCGATCCGAAACGCCCGCCACCGGACCGACCGCAGAATCGCCTGCAAGCTGGCTCCTACGTGCCGACCAAGCCGAAGCGCCTGTCGGCCATAGGCCTGGCGACGGCCGAAGCTTCGGGATAGTGGACCCACAGTGAATAGACCAGAGCACAGGTGCGTGCGGCAAAGGCAGTCGGGAAACCACCGGAGGGAATCATGGGGGAAATCGCGGGATAAAACCCCACCCACACCTGAGCAGCCCTGGGATCAGGGCCCCCTTATCATCAGGAACAAAATGAGGTTTACTCGGGGCCACGTCGACGCGTCACACCGGCTCGTCATAGTCTAGATCACCCAGAAAACAAAATCATGAATACATCACGTCTCCTGCCTCTTGCCGCCACCCTGTGTGCGCTGGCTTTTCCCTTAGCTTCCCATGCCGAGGGCAATTCGCAAAATAACAACGGTAACAACGGAAATAACGGAAATAACGGCCATCATGAAAACGATGGTGGCAACGCACCCGTGCCGGAGCCCGCAGCCTGGCTGTCGATGGGCACGCTCGCCGCTGGCGCGGCCGTCTACGCCCGCCGCCAGATGAAACAGCGGAAAAACGCCTGAGTGCCGCGGAAATTCCCCCGCCCGGTTCGTTGATCCCAGAGAGATCGCGGGCCGCGGCGGCGCATTTCGTTAAAGTGAAAAAGCAAGACTTGCTCATTTTTGGCGGCTTGGCCGGTTTGGGCGCCTTCATCTGGATGCGCGACCTGCGGTGGTGGGATACCGTTGGCGATACCCTGCCCATCCTGACGGCGTTGCCACTTTTCTATTGGCTGGGCCGTCCGTGGGTCCGTCGACCCGGCGCGACACTGCGGCTGACTACACGGCCGGCCTTGTTGGCGGCCGCCTTGTTTCCCGCCGGAATTATTTTGGACAGTGGGTTCGCCCTGGCGCTGGGCTGGACGGCGCTTTTGTGGAGCTGGCTCTCCGCCACATTTGCTGAGTCTCCCGGCGCGTTCCTCCGAAAGTTACTGATCCTGCCGGTGCTTTCCTTCCCGTGGCTCATGGCGGACTTTGAAAGAATCTCCTGGTGGTTCCGCCTGTCGGGGGCCGCCGCCACGGAAAAATTATTGTTGTTGGGGGGCGCCCCGATCGTCCGCGAAGGTACCTTTCTCTGGGCCAATGGCCTTGCGCTGAGCGTCGAGCCGGCCTGCTCCGGGGTGAATGGTCTCCAGTCCATGCTCGTTGCCGGCGGGGTGCTGCTCTACCTGAAGCTCAGGCATACGGTGCTGTTTTGGTGGAACCTGCCGGTGTTGGCGGGCGCGGCATGGCTGGCCCATCTTTTCCGCATCATGATCGCGGCGCTCTGCGGTGTCATGCTCGACCCGGACACGGCCCTGCGCTGGGTTGGTCCGGTCCATGCGTTCGCTGGCTGGCTGGGCTTGGTGGGCGGGTTCGTGCTTTGTTACGGTTGGTTTGCGTTGCAGGCGTCATGGCTGACCCCGACTCGGGCTGTCAGGCTCAGGGCCGGAATGGCGAAGCTGCCTTGGCCGGGCCTGGTCCTGCTCGCGTATGGAATTTTTGCTGCTTGGGGCCTGGTGGCTACTTGGCGGGTGGCACCTTACGACCGGCTTTCCTGGCTGGCTTTCCTCATCTGGCTGCTGCCGCTCCTCTGGCCCGCCACCACCTCGCTTCCGGCACCCCGACGTTTCGCCCGGCGCCAAGGCGGATTGTTGTTCGCAGCCTGTGCGATTTTCCTCGCTGCTGCCGCTACGGACGTCAACGCGCTCAATCACGTCGGTCTGGCGATGGTATTGGCCAGTTTCCAACGGCGTGATGGTGGCCTGATCTGGCTGCTGGGCGCGGCCGCGTGGATGCCGCTGGCGGGATGGTTGGGCAGCCGTCTGGGCATCGCCCCGGCGGGTTTTTCTATGTGCCGGGTGTTGGCGGCCGCGATCGCAGCCTCGGGCTGGGTCTGGCATTTCGGACGCTTGGCGCGCCCGGCCCCGGCCGCCGCTCGACTGGTATGGCCGCGGAGGCGGGTCCGTCATGCGGACTGAAGCCTTCACCTCCCGACTGCAAAAGGCCCTGTGGCCAGCCATGCTGCTGTCCCTGGCCTGCGGGACGGCATGGAGCATTTATCCGGTGGCCGGGGCGGCCGACCGCCTGCGGGAAATTCCGCTGGAACGCGGAATCTTTCACGGTCGCGACATCACCCTGACCGAGCGCGAAAAAATTGTGCTGGGCCGGGTGGATCTCGTCCATCGAGAGTATACCTTTCCCGGCCGGTCCGCCTATGTGACGGTCATTGATGGCAGCAAGGACCGCCATGCCGTGCATGACCCACGATATTGCTTCCAGGGTGCGGGCTGGAAGGTGCTGGAGGAAAAACAGCGAGCCGTACCGGGCGGGGAGGGCACTTGGATTGCGGCGGAACGGGAGGGCCGCAGATTCGAGGCGGCCTTTTGGTTTTCGAATCAGGGCCGCCGCTATTCATCGGTGGGACGTTACCTTTGGGATACCGTGGTCCGGCGCGTGACCTTTGGGCGCCTGGGCGGCCAGCCGCTGCTGGTCGTGTTCCAGAGTTACAACGACCGGCCGATCGAGTGGGGTCAGATGGAAACCATGATCAATGAACTGCGACTTTAGGCGGCCGACTGGGGTGCCCACAATCAGTCGAGACAGAGCGGGCTGGGATTAACACGAAGAAGCAAAGAAGCGAGGAATCGGACTTAGCTACTTTATTCTTGGTGAGACCGCGGCGGACGTGGGTTGCCTTTGGAGAGCAGAGTGGGTTTTATGCCGCTATGAGTTCCGTTCGCTGCCTAGTCCTTGGTTTGATGGCCGCGGTGGCAGTGCCAGCCGGATTCGCGGGCGCAGCACCGGCCACGGTCATCACGATTTCGGGCGATCAGTTTCTCATTAATGGCCGGCCGACTTACCCCGGACGCAACTGGCGGGGACTGAAGGTCGAGGGGCTGCTGCTGAATGCGCGCATGGTCCAAGGGGTGTTCGATGACCTGAATCCCGCGACTGCCCGACGCTGGGCGTACCCAGACACGGGGAAATGGGATCCCGACCGTAACACGGACGAGTTTATCGCGGCGATGCCGGCATGGTACGCGTGCGGGCTCCGGGCCTTCACGATCAACCTCCAAGGCGGTTCACCCGAGGGCTACTCGCGCGAGCAGCCGTGGATCAACTCCGCCTTCCGGCCCGACGGCAGTCCCGAACCGGCTTATTTCACCCGGATGCAACGCATCATCGAACGCGCGGACGAACTCGGTATGGCAATCATCGTCGGATATTTTTATTTCGGCCAGGACCAGCGGCTCGCGGACGAGGCGGTCGTGCTGCGGGCCGTGGATTATACCACCCGCTGGATCTTGAATCATGGTTGGCGTCACGTGCTGGTCGAGGTGGACAACGAATGCGACGTGGGCGCCTACGACCACCCGATCCTCCAGCCAGCGCGCGTGACCGAGCTGATCCTGCGGATTCAAGGTCAGACCGTACCGGACGGCCACCGCCTGCTCGTGAGCACTTCGTTCAAGGGTGACACGGTCCCGTCGGACAACGTCGTGCGCGCGGCCGATTTCATTTTGCTTCACGGCAACGGAGTAAAGGCGCCTGCGCGCATCGGAGAGATGGTGCGCCTCACCCGCCAGCTCCCCGGGTACACCGCCAAGCCCATCGTCTTCAATGAGGACGACCATTTCGAGTTTGAGGCGCCCGCGAACAATTTCGTCGCTGCGCTGGGCGACTATGCGGGATGGGGCTACTTCGATTACCGCTTGAAAGGCGAAGGCTTCCTGGACGGCTATCAAAGCGTGCCGGTCGACTGGGGCATTCATTCCCCGCGCAAGGCCGCCTTCTTCCGGCTCCTCGCTGAGATCACCGGTTCGACCCCGCCCACCGTCACCAAATAGGACGGGACCGGGTGTTGGCGGGCGCGCCCAATAAAAACCGAGGCAGGGTTAACCGCTAATGGACTCTAATTTTCGCTAATGAAAACAGGGTATCAGCGATTACCTTCGTGGTAGCCGATCTTGCGCTTGGGTGGTTCGGGTGGTCGCGTGGGTGGGGCGAGCAAGGGCTGAAGGCGGTGCCAGAGCATGCGTAGGCCGCTATCGTGCTCCAGCAGAGTCTTGTCGATTTCTGCCAGTCGCTTCATGATGACGGCATTGCTGGCGAGCTCCGCGTTTATATGATTGGGCGCAGGGGCGGCGGGCACAGTGGCAGCCCGGGCGGGAGCCGGCTTGACGGCGTCGGTGACATGGACAGGATCCTGTCCATATGAAAGCCATCACCTACACCGCCGCCCGGGAGAATCTGGCCGCCACCATGGACCGAGTGTGCGAAGACGCGGAGGCCGTGGTCATCACGCGCAATCGCGACCAGGCGGTGGTGATGGTTTCGCTGGCGGAATACCAGGCGCTGGAGGAGACGGCCTACCTCACGCGCAGCCCGAAGAACGCTGCTCGCTTGCGCTCGGCGCTCCGGGCCATGGCGAAGGGTCGCGGCAAGGTGCGCAAGCTGATCGAGCCGGCCAAGCCATGAACCTCGTGTTCACGCCGGAGGCTTGGCAGGATTACCTGCACTGGCAGGCCACCGACGCCCGGCAGGTGAAGCGCATCAACCACCTGTTGAAGGAAATTCTCCGGGAGCCCTTTGGCGGCATCGGCAAGCCCGAGCCGCTCAAACATGAATACCAGGGCTGCTGGTCCCGCCGGATCGACGGGGAGCACCGCGTGGTTTACAAGGTGAGTGGAACCAGCGTGTGGCTCCTGCAACTGCGCTATCACTATTGAGGCCGACATACCGGGCACCTCGGAATACTCGACCAGACCCCGCCCTTCGGCCCGCTGGCCCGGAAGCGGACCCAACTATTCGCAACATGACCCCCTCGGATCGGCCAGGCCCGCATTCCCCCGACTGGCGCCGGGGAATGCAGGAAGAGGCGCGGTGCTTCCGTCGCCCGCCCCGACGCGGGGCAGGCCGTTTCCGGGTGGAAGCCATGAAGGAAGGACAGGTCCCAAGGCCCGTGGTTGCGGGACAGGAAAATCCCCTGCTTCAGCGCTTCCGGGCTTTCGCGATTTTGGTCGGGCGGCCAAAAAGTTCCGCCAGGCCGGTTGCGAAGGCGATGGGCAAGCAATTGAAATGATTCTTTCCTGGAAACCGGCGCACCGTGACCTCCAGGTTGGGGAAGGCGAGTTCGCCCAGTTGGGTTTCCAGCCGGGCCAGATCGCGGATCATCGATTCAGTGTCTTTTTTCCCCACGCTCAGGAATAGCTTGCCCGGCAGTTCCGGTTGCCGGGCGTGGGCCGCACCAACCTGATCCAGGATTTTTCCATGGCCCCACCAGATCGAGGGTGAGCCGGCAAGATGATGAGTGAAGAAAGGCTCCGGCTGAAACAGCGCATCAAGCACCAACAGCGCCCCGAGTGAATAGCCCGCGATGCCACGCAATTCATCGCGGATCGGGTAGCGGCGCATCAGCTCCGGCCAGAGCGTGTTTTTCAGAAAGGCTCGGAACTTCGCGGCGCCTCCGCTGGAAGGCTCGTCGTGGGCACGAACGGGGGTGTAGTCGCGCGCGCGCTTGTTCACGGGCTTGGAAAAACTCCCGCCATAGCCCACGCCGACGATCAGGAGTGGCATTCTGCTCGCGGCCGCGTCACGAGCCTTCACGGCGGGGGCAAACATGTCGTCGCCATCCAGGACGATGACGGCCATCCACGGCCCCGGCGCCTTGGGCTTCCGTACCTGAATCCAATACTCCGTGCCGGTCTCAGGTGATGGAAGGGTGAAGGTCGGTTTCGGCATGACGGCTTGCCAGTTAGACTAGTCCGAAACCCATCTCAGTCGAGCGAACCCCAAGCCCTATGGCCTGACTCCGTTCAATTTCCCGGCCCTCCGGATACGCGTCCTGACCCTCTGGCTCGGTCCGTGAGATAAAAGTGTGGGGACGATTAGGCGTCAAGCGACCTGACCCTCTCGGCTCGCCCGGCCGCGGCTGACAAAAAACTCGCGACAGTACAGTTAGGCCGTCAGTATCGGGGTATGTCCGAATCCACGTTCGAACAAAGATTTCTTCAATGCATCGACGAGATGAGTAGCAGTGGGTGCTCGGATGCACAGATGACGGATTGCTTGCGAAATCTTGGTGCCAGCGCCGTCTATTCCGCGGGGAAATTCGTAATATCCGAGAAGGATTGGGCGAGCTTGGTCTGCCAAGACGATTTCGTGATTAAAGCGATTCGGAAGCTGAAGCCTGCCCAAGCATGGCGCGGAGTTCCCAAGAACCAAAATCTGGTCAGAGATCCATTTCTAGAAGCGTGCCGGGCTGCCGAACTCAGGCTCCCCTCACGGACTGTCGAAGCCAGGTGGAAAGAGGCTATGACTGCGGCAGCGGATACGACAGACACGGAACTTCAATCCTTCCGCACACGGCTTCTAGGAAGCGTTTTGCATCATACCGGTGTTGAATTGTCAGCTGACGAGCTTGGAGTGTTTCTCGGCGGATCAACCATTCAGGCCGTACTGAAACGTCGCTTCCAAGAGTCTAGCTGCGTCAATAAGGGGCGGACACCGAAGCAGAAGATTTTGGCTCATGGCGATCACGACTCGGGCCACGCTCAAAGGCAAAAAGTAATACCCCCAGACCGTGTGCGAACGGTCAGCCCGAATCGGTCTGCCGACAAAAAAGAGAAAATCCTTCAGAGTATCGACAATCGGCTCGATACGGCGAACCGCCTCAAAGCGTTAAGCATGCAGGATGATATGAGACGAATGGGCGAAGATTTGGCCGATCAACTATTTGGCGGATGATCGGATCACCGACATAGTCACTGGATATCAGAATGCACGAAGCAGCCTGTTGACTACGCCACTCATGGTGAAGCGAGATGGCGGGTCCACGAAACTGTCAACTATTTCTAAGCTCTTGAGGACAATAAGATACGAAGGAATAACAACAAGAAAGGCACGGCCTCGTTACTATCTAAGCATGAGGCAATATCATTGTACATTTCGTATCCCGCCAACGATCAAGATCGGCTGGCTTAACACCGGTATATTTACCGGTGTCACTATTCAAAATCAACGTTCGGCTAAGCTGAATGGTGAAACAACAACTTCATCATGAGTGGTCCAAATTCAGCGGACGAAAATACCAATTTCATCGTGCAGTTTACCGAACTCACTGATGAGTCGGTTCTGAGCGAAGCCGAGAGGAAATATATTGCTGCTCATCGAGAGGGCTCGTTTCCCAATGGAAAGCTTGGCAGGAAATCAGATGGGTCGCTTAACCTCTATACGATTCATCCGAGGCTAGGGCCACTCTGTGCGGCAATCACTCTCCCAACTGATCCCGTCGCGCTGAAGGCTAAGCTTAAAGAAGACCATGACTTTGTTGAAAAATTTAAGCGTGGAGCAAAAGCAGAAAGCCCGACCGAAATCGAGGTGAAGTTCGAAGATGATTCACTCGCGGATCTAGAGGGAAGCCTTCAAGGCGCGCACAAAGATCTTGCCAGAAAAGCAGAGCAACTTTCGACCGCAAAAGAGGTTGGAAGAACGAACGGTCTCACGATGGCGATTCTCTCTGATGAACACGCTCCCCCGCATTTTCGGGTCCGTTACCAAGGCGAGACTGCAAATTTTAGAATCAAAGATGGCGAACACATAAACGGCGGTCTTAAGCAGCATCATAAAGCCATTAAGAAATGGCATGCGGTTAATAAACAAAAACTGATTGCAACATGGGACAGCACACGTCCGTCAGATTGCCCCGTTGGAAAATACAGAGAGTAGTTCGGTAAAAGGAGCCCAAGACTTGATAATCCTCAGAGACGAGGAACGACCAGGCCGCCGTCGACCATGATGACCTGGCCGGTGGAGAACGGCAGATCGCCGCGGGCGAGGGAGGCGACGGCTTTGCCGACATCCTCGGGGAAACCCCAGCGGGGTTGGATGTTCAGGCCGCCGGCGATCAGTTTGTCGTATTTTTCCGTTACGCCGGCGGTCATGTCGGTCTTGATGACGCCTGGGCGGACTTCGTAGACGGGGATGCCGTCGGGGCCGAGGCGGGTGGCGAAGAGTTGCGACATCATGCTCAGGCCGGCCTTGGCGATGCAGTATTCACCGCGGGTGATCGAGACGACCGTGGCGGAGATCGAGGTGATATTGACGATGCAGCCGGAGAAAGCCGGGTCGGCCTTCTTGGCGGCGACCATGTCGCGGGCGAAAGCCTGGGTGAGGAAGAACACGCCCCGCAGATTCGTGCTCATGACATAATCGTAGCTCTCTTCCGAGGTCTCGAGCAGATCGGCTCTTACTTTGGGCGCTACACCCGCATTGTTCACGAGCACGAAGGAGCGAGTAGCGAGTAGCGGGTAGCGAGTAGAGTCGATCCCGGCAGCCGAACCATCGCCTGCAAGCAGGCTCCTACAAAAGGCATGGGTCGCGACGAGGATCGCGGCACGGCCTTCGCTGCTGCCGATGTCGCCGCGGGCGTAGCCGACTTTCACGCCATAGGCACGGAGCTTCGCGAGGGGTTCGGACACGGCGGATTCCTCACGGACGCCGTTAATGACGAGGTCCCATTTCTCGGCGGCGAGCTTTTCGGCGATGCCGAAGCCAATTCCACGGGATCCACCGGTGACGAGTGCTACTTTATTCATGAGAGGAGAGGTTTGGCCACAAAAGGCACAGAAGGCGCAAAACAAGGCAGGGGAGATTGGCCACGAAAAACACGAGAAACACAAAAAGAAGGCAGGGCGGGGTTAACCAATGGATACTAATCATCACTAATGACGGAAGGGGTTTGGTTCGAAGACCCGGCGTGGATTTTCATTAGTGTGGATTAGTGGTTAAAACGGTTTGGAACTCCGTGCCTCTGTGGCTCAAGTTCTGGTTTTTTTGATTTTTGCGTTTTTTGTGGCCAATCCTCAGGTGAGTTTTGGGACGTCCACCCAGGCTCGTTTGGCCCACGAGGCCAAGCCCAACTCGGCCAGCTGTACGCCCTTGGCGCCCTCGTGGAGGCTCCACGGGAACGGGCTCCCGGTGACGACATGCTTCAGGAACAACTCCCACTGGACCTTGAAGGCATTGTCGTAGGCGCCTTGGTCGGGGACGCGCGTCCAGCCGTCCTTGTACTTGATCGGGCTGTCGATGTCGGGATTCCAGGTGCAGCGCGGCGTGGCGGCGAGGGCCTGGGCCTTGCAGTCGCGCAGGCCGGCGACGGCCGAGCCGTGCGTGCCATCCACCTGCAGCGTGAGCAGGTCGTCGCGGTCGACGCGGACATCCCACGAGGAGTTGAAGTGGCAGATGACGCCGTTCACCAGCTCGAATGTCGCGTAGGCGGAGTCGTCGGCCGTGCATTTGTAGGGTTTGCCGTTTTCGTCCCAACGCGTGGGGATGTGCGTCGCGCCGAGGCAGGTGAGGGACTTCACCTCGCCGAAAAGGTTTTGGATGACGTACTGCCAGTGGCAGAGCATGTCGACGATGATGCCACCGTCGTCCTCCTTGCGGTAATTCCATGACGGGCGCTGGAGTTTTTCGAATTCGCCCGTGAACACCCAGTAGCCGAACTCGCCGCGCACGGAGAGGATTTTGCCGAAGAAGCCGGTGTCGATGAGGTATTTCAACTTCAGGAGGCCGGGAAGCCAGAGCTTGTCCTGCACGACGCCGTTCTTGAGTCCGGCGGCAGTGACCTCCTTGGCGATAGCGAGCGCCTCGGCGGAGGTCGTGGCGGTGGGCTTCTCGCAATAGATGTGTTTTTTCGCGGCGATGGCCTTGCGGACGCCGGCGGGGCGTTGGCCGGTGAGGGTGGAGTCGAAGTAGATCTGGTTGTCGGCCTTGGCCAGCTCGGCATCGAGATTGGTCGAGATGCGTGACACACCGGTGCGGGCAGCGAGGGCTTTGAGCTTCTCCTCGCTGCGGCCGACGAGGACCGGGTCGGGCATGATGAGCTCGGAGTCGGAGAGCTTCACGCCGCCCTGGTCGATGATGGCCTTAATGGAGCGGATGAGGTGCTGGTTGGTGCCCATGCGTCCTGTGACGCCATTCATGATGATGCCGATTTTGTGAACTTTCATAGAGGAGAGGTTTGTGCCCGCGAATAACGCGAATGAACGCGAATAGGATCGGGCAGGATTTGTGTGATTGGCGTGATTAGCGGGCGGTTAGTCGTTCAGACGTGGTCTTTGTACGCTTGGACGATTTTCTTGAGGAATTCGTTCTGATCGGTGGCCCAGAGGCGCGTGCTGAAGACTTCGACCTCGTTGAAGCCGTTGAAGCCGGCGGCTTCGACCCACGCGCGGATTTGGCGGAGCGGGATGCAGCCTTCGCCCATGAGGCCGCGGTCGAGGAGCAGGTCGGTGGTTGGCGTGCGCCAGTCGCAGACGTGGTAGGCGAAGAGGGCCTTGAGCCGGCCACAGCGGGCGATTTCCTGCTCCAGCGCCGGATCCCACCAGAGATGATAGACGTCGGCTGCGACGCCGACCCAGGGCGACTTGAGCTGCTCGACCATGTCATTGGCCTGGGCCAGGGTATTCACCGCCGAGCGCGAGTCGGCATACATCGGGTGAAGCGGCTCGATGGCGAGCTTCACGCCGGCGGCCTGGCACTCGGGCAGGAGCGCGGCGATGCCGTCGACGATCTGCTTGCGTGATTCGCTCAGCGGCTGGCCCGGGACAGCGCCGCAGACGAGAACGATGAGCGGCGCGCCAAGGAGCTGCGCTTCAAAAATGGCGAGGCGATTGTCTTCAAGGGCCTTCGTCCGACCGGCGGCCGTGGCGGCCGGAAAAAATCCTCCACGGCAGAGCGACACGATGGACAGTCCCTGGTCGCGCAGCATCCGGCCGGTCTGGGCGATGTCGCGGCCGGCGAGCGTGTCACGCCAGACGGTGATGCCCTTCACGCCCGCCGCGGCGAACTCAGCCGCCGCCGTCTCGATCGCCCACGGCTTGGTGGTGATCGTGTGGATGCAGAGGCGGCTCAGGTCGGGGAGTGGAGAGGAAGGGTTCATGGCGGCTTGGGTCGTTCTCATTCTCGTAATTCGTTCTCATTCTCTCAAGAGAACGAGAAGGAGTAGGAGAACGAGAACGATGGAAGAGTCATTTCAAACATCCAAAGAAGGTATAGTAGGGCTTGTTCTCGATGATGCGCTGGAGGGTGAGGGCGGCTTCGCGGAGGTGGTAGTCGCCCCACATGCAGGCCTCGCCACAAGGGACCTTTCGGCCGGGCGGGATGTAGTCCCAGCCGTTCGGGCGATGATAGACGGTATGCAGCAGCAGGCCCTGGTGCGTCGGGTCAATACCGAGGTAGGCGTCGCTGAGGAGAGTGCGCATCGTGGTGAGGCCTGCCTGCCAGTATTTTTTGCCTTCCGGCGTGGTCTCGCCGAGGTAGCGGGCGAGGCGGAACAGGCCCTGCACGCCGATAGCGGCCGCGGAGCTGTCCACGGGCTCGTGGTCGTTGCAGGGTTCGGCGTTGCGCGTACGCCAGTCGCCGAGGCGGTGGAGATTCGGCGCGCCGGCGTCCCAATACGGGATGCCGTCGAGCGCGGTGTTGGCGATAAACCAGTCGCAAGTGGCGCGGGCGCCCTTGAGGAGAATGGCTTCCCAGTGGGCGCGGCCGCCGAGTGATGCGAGGTCGGCGTCGGGGACGGTCTTGAGGAACTCGAGTTCCTCGGCGAAACCCACCATCGCCCATGAGAGGCCGCGGGTCCAGGTGGTGAAGCCGGAGAAGCCCTGCTGCGAGTTCGGGCAACGGAAGCGTCCGTCATTGGTATTGAAGATCGCCTCATGCGTCGTGCGGCCGCGCTCGGCGGGGACGTCGTAACTGTCACGGCCCTCGCCGTAGTAGATCGAGTATTTCGCCGTCGCGTCGATGTGCTGCAGACCGCGCTCGAGGAGCGAGTGGGCGGCGTCGTTCTCGCCCATGAGGCGATGGCCGAGCCGGTGCGCGACCATGAGGATGCGGACGGAGCGGATGGTATCGACGAAGAGGGACTGCGGGCCGTTGAAGGAATAGATATATCCTCCTCCGCCATGAATCCTCGACCAGCGCGCGGCCTGGACGGCCCCGGAGGCCTTGATCGCCAGCTCGCAGAACTCGACCTGGTCGGCCGGGAGCCGGCCCTCGCGCTGGAGGCGGAGCCAGTTGCCGTAGGTGCTCAGGTTGTTGAAGCCGTGGTCGTGCACACCGGTGTGCGAGACATGCGAGGCCATGCGGGCGACGGTCAGCTTCTGCGCGGAATCAGCGAAGCGCTGCTCGCCGGTGGCATCGAACTGGAGGAAGGCGGAGCCGTAGTTGAAGCCCTCGGTCCACTCGGTCCAGCCGCGCGCGGTGTATTTGCCGGCGGCGGTGAAGACGGGCGAGCCCTTGGCCGGATCGTATTCCTTGAAGATCAGGTCGATCTTCTGCCCGGAAAGTTGCCAGAATTTCTGGAGCGCAGGCGCGAGGGCGGGGGCTTGAAGTTGTTCGTCGATACGCATGGGGAAAAGGCGGGGTTAACCACTAATGAACACTAATTGGTCACTAATCTGGGAAGTCCGGACTGATCGGGATTAGTGTCCATTAGTGTGGATTAGTGGTTAAATTCCGGATGGCTTCGGTTCAGTAGCGTTTATCTTTTCTGAGGTGCAAAATAACGAACTCCGAGTCGGCGAGGGACTCGTAGGAGTGCTGCTGGATGGCGTCGAACTGAATGCTGTCGCCCGTGCTGAGCTCGACGGCCTCGTGCGGCAGGGTGAGTCGGATGCGGCCGCTGGTGACCCAGCAGACCTCGGTGTCGTCGTGGTGGATCTCCGGGCGGTTGACCTTGGCGCCCTTGGGCGCCGAGCCGAGGTGGGCGACGACGTTGGCGTACTTGACCTGGCGGAACTTGAAGTCGCCGGAGCGGTAAGACTTCTCCGCAGTGCGGTGGGCGAGGTCGGACTCGCACATGGCGAGCAGGTCGGTGGCGCTGAGGCCGAAGGCGCGGGCGAGGCGATAAAGGGTGTCGAGCTCGGCCGACTGCTGGTTGCGCTCGAGCTTGGAGATGACGCCGACGGAAACACCCGACGCTTCGGAGAGGGCGGCCAAAGTCAGGTCGTGCTGGTCGCGCAAGGTGCGCAGCACGGAGAAGTCGAACTTTGGGGCAGCGGGGGGCATGTTTCGCTGTCGGACAAAAACAGGCCTTATATAGGCGTCAACGAAAAAGACATATTGCCGTAATTTCACTCAGTCGGGTTGTCAACACACCCCGGCGCTGCGCGCCACCCCTCTCCAAGAGGGGACCAGAGACACCTGCCAGCTGCCCTGAATCCCCACTGGAGAGGGGGGCCCGACAGGGCGGGGTGTGTCGGGCGGGGGCAACTTAACGGAGCAGCACTAGGTCGACGTATCGTAGACCTGCGGGGTGATGAGGGCCTGCAGGGGGCGGTCCGCCGCATACGCCCGCAGATTGTTGAGGGCAAATTCGCCGGCATCGCGCCGCCGTTCGGTGGTCGGACCGGCCAGGTGAGGGGTGAGCGTGACGTTGGACAGGCCACGCAAGCCCGAATCCGCGGCCAAGGATTCCACCGAAAAAACATCCAGGCCGACCATGATCCTCCCCTCCTGCGCGATCCGGAGCAGCGCGGCCTCGTCGACCGCGGCCCCGCGACCGACATTGACGAAGACCCCGCCGGGCCGGATGAGCCGCAGCAGCCGTTCGGTCACGCTGCCGGCGGTCTCCGGGATCAGGGGGGCCAGTTCTACAATGACATCGTTGTCGGCGAACAGAGCCTCGAGCGAGGCCGCGCGCCGGACGCCATAGCGGGCCTCGGTGGCGGCATCCACATCGGGAGCAAAGGCCGTGATGGAACAGTCAAACGGGCGCAACAGTCCGACGAGTTCACGGGCGACCGGGCCGAAACCATGCAGGCCAACGCGACGGCCAAAGAGCGAAGCCGTCTCGGTGTGGTCGTCCTTCCAGCCGCCGTCGCGATGCAGGGCGAAGGTCCAGTGCGTCGCCCGACGCAAGCCGGCCAGCACGTGAAACAGCGCCCACTCGGCGACGATGCGGCTGATGGAACCACCCCAGTTTGAAACCAGCAGGCCCGCCTCGATTTGCCGGCGACTGACGAGTTTCCTGACGGAACCCGAAAGATGGCAGACGTAGCGCAGGCTGGGGGGCAACGGCGCGGGCAGCGGCGGGGTTTTCCAACAGGTGATCAGAATCTCGGGGTCGTGGTCGGCCAGCACCGCGCCAAAGTCCGCGGCCGCCAGCGCGCCGGGGTCGACCTGCGCGAAGCGGCCCGACAGGCCCCGCACGCCGGCGAGCAGGGGCTCCGCTCCCGGGAGCGCTCGAAGGTGGCATGAGCGCGCCACGCAGACGCCATCACGACCGGTCGCGCAGACGCGCCGGCCAGATGGAGGGAGCTGAGCCGCTCAACGTTCGATCTTGGTCCCCTCGATTTCGACCACCAGGACGGTGCCGATCGAGTCGTTCACCCAGCGGTCCGGGTTGACGAACCGCCGCCCATCGGCCGCGGTCTTGAGTTCGAGCGGACTGCGTTTGGCGTCGGCCAGCGCGTAAACGGAGCTGATCTTGTTTTTGAAATTGGGGAGCGTGAAGACGGCGAGCGGGCCGTCACGCTCGATCTTGAAGAGCGTGAAGTAGAACTTCCCGGGCTTGGTGGTGCAGCGCCAGTCGTTGAAGCCGAGAAAGACGGGTTTGCCGGCGCGGTCCTTCAGGTTGCCGGCATAATCGCCGAACTCCTCGCCGAAGGGGGAGCGCCCGGCCCCGTAGATCGCCTCGCCGTTGACCTTCAACCAGGCCCCGACCTGCCGGAGGTTGTCCTGGCTGGGTTGCGGGATGACGCCATTGGCCATCGGCCCGACGTTGAGCAGGTAATTGCCGCCCTTGGAGACGATGTCGACGAGCTTGAAGATCATTTCGCCGGGCGACTTCCAGTTGTGGTCGTCGGAACGATAGCCCCAGGTCTGGTTCAGGGTGGCCGGCACCTCGAAGGGGTCGTCGCTGGCCTTGGGTGGGACGACGTTGTCGCCCGTGCTCTGGTAGTCGCCGACCGTGCCGAGGCGGCCGTCGATGAGCGTGGTGGGCTGCAGGGCGCGCACCATGTCGGTCAGGGCCTTGCCGCGATACTGCTGGTTGTCATCCCGCATGAGCTGCGGGGTGTCGAACCAGATGAGGCAGATCGGCCCGTAGTTGGTCAGGAGCTCACGGAGCTGCGGCTCGACCTTGGTCTTGAGATAGCCGTCAAACGAGCCGTCCTTGTCCTTCGCCGCGTTGCTGGGAAAATCCCAATCATTGCCGGCGCCGCCGCGCTCGTGCCAGTCCTGTGATTGCGAGTAATAGACGCCGAAGCGCAGGCCGCGCTTGGCGCAGGCGGCCGCGAGCTCCTTGATGATGTCGCGCTTGAACGGCGTGGCGTCGACGACGTTGTAGCGGCTGGCCGCAGACTTGAAGAGGGCGAAGCCGTCATGGTGCTTCGAGGTGATGACGACGTATTTCATGCCCGCGTCCTGCGCCAGTTGCGCCCATGCGTCGGCGTCGAACTGGACTGGGTTAAACTGCGTCGCGAGCTGCTCGTATTCGGCGACGGGAATCTTCATCCGGTTCATGACCCACTCGCCGATGCCGGGCGAGCGCTCGCCCTTCCAGTAGCCGGCGGGGATGGCATAGAGGCCCCAGTGGATGAAGAGGCCGAACTTGTCATGGCGGAACCAGGCGAGGCGCTGTTCCTTGGCCGCCGGGCCTTCCGGATCGGCCGGCGGCGCATCCGCGGCGGAGAGCAAGGCGGCGCACGCGCCCAGGAGCAGGCAGGAGAAAAGAAAGCGCTGGCGGGATTTCATGGGTATTGTTCCGGGGTTGAGGAGACGTCCGTACCGCTGACAGGCAAAGCCCGTCCTGCGGGCCGGGTGAAGCCTGCCGGTGGTTACATGGTTAAGTCAACGCGGCGGAAAGCCAGGCTAAGAGGCGGTATCTAATAATAACCATGCCGTAGCCTAGATAACAATTCGCTTGTATTCGTTATTAATTCATAATTATTATGCCTTCAACCCCCAAGCGTATGACCCCTGTTTACCCTGTTGCATTCACGCGGGCCCGGGCAGCTGGCTGCTGCTGCCTGGCCCTCCTCGCCCTCCGGGCCGCCGCCCAGACCGCCGCCCCGGCTCCCACCTCCGACACGGTGGTACTGCCCACCTTCACGGTGTCGACCAGCCAGGATGTCGGCTACCGCGCCGCCAACTCAGTCTCGGCCACGCGCGTGGACACGCCGATCAAGGACCTGCCGTTCGCGATCAGCGCGTTTACGCAGCAGTTCATCACTGACATCGGCGCGCGCGACCTGTTCGACGTCGTGCAGTACGCGCCGAGCGTCACCAGCGCGGGCCGGGAATTCAACGCGGGCAACGCGGTCTACACGATCCGGGGGTACGACCAGGCGCCCCAACACAACGGCTTCGTCGGCGAGGGCTACGTCGACACCGCCTCGATCGAGCGCGTCGAGGTGGTGAAGGGCCCGTCCTCGCTGCTTTACGGCCAGGTCGCACCCGGTGGGACCGTCAACTACATCACCAAGCGTGCGGGCGAAAAAGCCCAGACCATCATCAACGGCCAGTTCGGCACCCAGAATTTCTGGCGCACCTCCCTCGACCTCAACCAGCCGCTCGTCGGCCGGAAGCTCCTGTTCCGCTTCAACGGCGTGTATGAGAATGGCCGCGACAACATCAAGCCGAGCGGCCAGAAAACCCGCATCCTCGCCCCGACGCTCACCTGGAAGGTCAACGACCGCGTTGCGCTGACCCTGGACTACCAGTGGTTCCAACGCCGGGAGAAGCCCGAGGGCGCACAGCTCAAGCCCAACACCGAGATCGTCGGCCTGCCCGGCACCAACGGGATCCTGAGCGCCACCGGCCTGTTGATCAACCCGCTCAACAACATCGATCCGGGTTTCCTGACCTACTATCCGCTGCCGGCGGATTTCAATTACGCCTCCCGGAACGATCACCGGGACACCGACTATGAGTCGCTCAACGCGGAGCTGACGGTAAAGTTGACCGACCACTGGAACGCCCGCGCCAACTTCAACTGGAACAAGCGCCGGGTCGCCCAAAAGCTCACGGGCCTTGGCGCCGTGAGCATCACCGTGCCGACCAGCTACTACCCGGCGGGGGCGACCCTCCCGATCTCGGCCGCGAACTACAAGCTGGCGGCCTACGCCTATGCCGCCGACCTCCTCAACAACATCACCCTGGCGCTGCAGGCACCCCAGGCCCAACTCGGCCGGCGCAAACGCCTCCAGGAGGACTGGGGTTTTGGCGCGACTTCCCAGGTCGAGTTCGCGGGCAGCTTTGTCGTACCCGGCGCCAAGCTCAAGCCCCTCGTCGGCTTTTACTACAACGAGTCCCAGAGCAAGAGCCGCCTGCGCTCGAGCGCGACGGCGAATTTCTTTCCGGTCTGGGACATAAAAAACCCGGCCACCTGGGACTACAACACGAACTTCGACGTCAATGAGCAGCCGCTCACGACGAACTCGCGCTCCCCGGCCCGCAGTGCCGCCGCCTACGGCATCCTCAATGCCAGCTTCCTGAACGACCGCTTGAACGCGATGGTCGGCGCACGCTACAACGAATCCTCGGGTGCGACCGACAACTTCCTCACCCCCACTTCGAGCGTGGCCAAGGTGTCCGCGAAGAAAACCACGCCACAAGCTGGGATGGGCTGGAAGCTCAGCAACGACATGATGGTCTACGGCTCGTACAGCCAGTCCTACGTGAACAACGCGGCCGCCCTCCAGCGCGAGAACGTGCCCATCGGCCCGGCGGCTCCCACCACCTCCGACGGCTACGAGCTCGGCCTGAAAACCGACTTCCTTGGCGGACGTGTGTCCTCCACGGTCGCCCTCTACACGATCGACCAGCGGGACCGCATCCTGCGCTTCAACTCCTTCAACGCCCTGGGCGTCACCGTGACCAACAGCCTGCAAGGCACCATCGACCGCAGCGAAGGCGTCGAGGTCGAGCTGACCTGGTCTCCGCTCGACAACTGGCAGATCTATGTGAGCGCCGCGCGGGACAACATCCGCGTGACCAAGGTCCCGGCCGGGGAGGAGGCTTTCCTCGGTGCCAACCCGGAGGCGACCGTCCGCGACCTGGCCAACCTGTGGACCCGCTACAGCTTCACGGGTGGATTAAAGGGCCTGTGGGTCGGGGCCGGCTTCAACTACTCCGGCAAAAAGGCGCAGCGCACCAACAACCCGGCGCTCTACCTTCCCGGGGAAACGCTCTACAATTCAGCCATTGGCTTCGATTGGAAACAGGAAGGTCACGACCTGAGCGCCGTGGTAAACTGGCAGAACATGGCCGACATTGAGTATTTCCCGGCCAACCAGCAGCGCGGCCAGCCCGGGCGCATTACGGCTTCATTCACCGCCAAGTTCTAAGTGACTGGTTTTTTGTCAGGGTCGCAGGCCGTCCTTGGGGGACGGCCTGCTTTTTCCCCGCCGCCACCGTGGTGGCGCGCTTGCGCGCCGGATGATTGGGGCCCACGCTCGACGGCCTGATGTCCTACACCCGCGTCCTTTCCACCCTGGGTTGCCCGGAACTCACCTTCGAGGCGGCGGTGGCGCTGGCCCGGCGCCACGGCCTCGGAGCCATCGAGCTCCGGGCGCTGGCGGGCTCCATGGACTTGCCGGCGCATTTCGCCGCCCTGTACGGCACACCGGAAAAATTGGCGGAGCAGGCCCGGGCGCTGGGCGTGAAGGTTACCGGGCTCTGCACCTCGCTGAAGGCGGTGGGCGGCACCGCGGCGGACCGGGAAGCTTTTCTGCAATTCATCCCATGGGCCGACGCACTGGGCGTGCCGTGGCTGCGGGTCTTCGATGCCGGCAAGAGTGCCGATGCGGCTGAGCTCGCCGAGGCAGCAGCCACGGTGCAGTGGTGGCGCGAGTTGCGGGCTAAGAACGGTTGGAAGACGGACATCATGATCGAGACGCATGACTCGCTGCTGACGGGTGCGGTGATCACGCGGTTTCTCGCGGCGGCGCCGGGCACGGCGATCCGCTGGGACACACACCACACGTGGAAGAAGGGCGGCGAGGATCCGGTCGTTACGTGGCACGCGATCAAGCACGCAGTCGTTTCGATCGACGTGAAGGACAGCATCAGCCGGCCCTCGGCGAAACATGCCTGGACCTACGTGCTGCCAGGTGATGGGGAATTCCCCATCGCGCCATTGCGCGAAATCCTGCGGGCCGGCTATGTCGGTCCCGTGAGTCTGGAATGGGAAAAACTCTGGCACCCATACTTGCCGACGCTCGACGAGGCGCTGGCCATCGCAGAGCTGCGCGACTGGTGGTAGGGCGCGGATTCCGCTCCGCGCCGTCCGGCGGGCAAGGGACTGCCCGCCCCAGGGGGTCGCTGATTTCCCTATCGGCGGCATGGCGCGGGGTGGAAACCGATGCCCACCTGCGAGCTGGCCGAATCACGGCCCCAGCGCCCGACCATCGACCCGCAGGTAGGTGCCGTCGCGGACAAAGTGGTTGAGGATCTTGCCGGACAGGTCGCGGCGGACGATGACAAGCGAGGCGTCGGTTTCGACGCCCTCCTCGGATATCGGGCGAGATTTGCACGAGGCAATAATCAGGGTTTTTTCGGTGGCGGAGGTGACGACCACAGTCGAGAAGCTATTTTCGGTGCCATGGTTGACGGAGGAGTTGACAGAGAAGGGAACGGATTCGTTGGCCGCGGCGGGTTTGAGCAAGATGATCCCTGGCACCCCGACCTCATATTCGATCTCGAGATAAGGAAAGGCGGCGAAATCACCTTTGATGTAGGTGAGTTCTCCATTCCTTTCCGCGCACGATTTGGCGCCGGCGATCCAAGCGCGGAGATTGCCTGACGGGCCGTAACGGTCGGCGGAATAGTTCCAGATTGTTTCCGTGCGATTGTGGGAGAGGGTTCCTCGGCCGCCATGGAGATAGGCCTTCACTTCGCCGGGCAGCCGGGCCTCGACGCGGTCGATGACGGCGTAGTAGTCACCGGCGATCCAGAAAATCGCGCGGTGCCACGCGGCCTTCTGGCCGAAGAAAGCGGACTTCTCCTCGCCGACGAGGCCGGGCTGCTCCACGCGGAAGGAAACGGGCGGCGTGGCGTTGGTGGCCACCTTGTCGGCGGGCTGGCCGTCGAAGGTGAGCGTGTTGTGGGCCGGCGCCTTATTATACCAGGCGGTGCGCTCCGCTCCGGTATAGGTCCCGCGAGAGTAGCCGCTGTCGGAGCTCATCATCTGGCCTTCGGCCTCGAGGATGAAGCTCAGCTGGTCGTCATGGTTGTGGTTGTCGGCCACGGCGACGCCATGGAAAAGCAGGTAACGCTGGCCGGACCCTGTGGCGGTCCAGCTGTTGCGGAGGACAGTCTGGCCGCCGGAGAGGAAGACACTGGGCGGGGCGTCGGGGGCCGTGGCGCGAAGCGTGGCGTCGTGGGTGAGAAGTTCATCCATTTCGAGCGAATAGTCCCAGCTCGCACCCGTGTAGTTGAAGCCACTGTCCGCGCTTTCCTTTTCGAATGGAGCCAGATCGCAGGTGGCGTAGCTCCAGGAGAGAAGCTCCGCGAGCGGAGCCGTGGAGTGCAGCCGGGTCTTGGCGTGACGGTAGGCGGGAGCGACCAAGTGGGTCGGCGTCGGGCGCAAGTAGGAATCCTCGATGTTCGGCAGCCAGCCGCGACTGTTGCGGATCTCGATCATGTTCTCGAAGACCGGCTGGAATGCCGTGAAGCCGTCGGCCCCCGAGACATTTCGGTAGTGGTAGAGGAAGGGGACGAAATTAATCAGCGAGAACGTCAGGTAGTGGCTGCCCTCACGGTAAATGCCGTCACCGCTGAAGAAGTAGCGGGTGTTCTTGTTGGCGGCTTCGAGGGCCCGGCCGAGCCACGCTTTCGCGCGCGGATCGGAGGAGAGGGTCAACGCGATCGAACCAAGTCCCCATGCCGGCTTGGACAAGTGATTGTGCGGGCTATCGGGCGTCCACGCGTAGAGATTTTCGTAAACGAACTGCGCTTCGCGGGCGAGGCGGGCACGGATTTTCCGGTCTGCCTCCGGCGTGAGCAGTGGCTGGATACAATCGTACGCGTGGCCGTAGTTCTGCAGCCACGAGCCGCGGTATATTTCATCCACGGCGCTGCCCTGAACCTTGGCATCCAGCTCAAAGATCGGTCCGTCATAGGCGCGTAGGAGCAATTCCTCGGTGCGGCGCTGATGATTGGCCCGGGCCTCCGCGCTATCGGCAAACAGGGCCAGCAGGGCATGGGCGCGGGCCGCGATGGACATCGCGCCATAGTATTTGTGGATGGCCTCAGCCTGGCCGTGCGCCATGGGCGCTGGGGGCGGGGCTTGTGAAAGATCAGCCAGCTTTTGCACGGCGGCCCAGCGGTGACGGGCGAAGTCGTCGGCCGCGAAAGTTGCCTTTAGCGCGGGCAAGTCGCCCGCCGTGAACCAGAGCGAAGGGTGAGTCTCCTGCGCCGGTAGCATGGGCTCCGCGGGCAGGGCGAAACCGGTATAGGAATCATAGAGCCCGGCGGGAGCCTGATCGCGGCCGGAGCAGGGCAGGATCGCGCACCAGGTCGCTCCCACGAGAAGAAGGATTCGGACGGATTTCATGCATCGGTCACTTGTAACCTAATAGGTTACAAGTGGGTGCGGGGCGACAGCGTTGGCAGGGACCAGTGACGGATCTCCCAGTCGCCCAATTTCGGATGAGTGAGTTTCCAGTCGCCGGCGGTGCCGGAGGCGACGCGCCAGGGGGTGGATGCGGGGTGATCAGTGCCGGCCCACGATAGGGCGGCGAGGATCACGGGACCGGTGAGGCGCGCGGTTTTCACCACGGGCGTGGCGTGATACGGCGCGGCGACGTGGCGGCGATCGGTCGAGTCGTCGAGCCGGACGTCCCACTCCGCGCCACCGAAGCCGAGCAGGGGCTGGAGCGCGGTGCCCTTCTCGCCGTTGAAAACGGCGAGGGTGGAACCCGCCGTCCCCGGCGGGTTCAAGCTCGTCCGGAGTCCGGGCTCCACCTGTTGCATCGGCAGTGCGAAGCCGCCTACTCGTAGCACGACGGGCTGGCGGGCGTCGCAATGATGGACGTGCAGCAGCCAACCGGCGCGCCAGAAAACGAAGGTCTCGACCGAGGTGTTCACCTGGCCGGTCTTGCAGCCCAGGTTCCAACTGTAGCCGAGATGATCGTCGGTCAGCTCGACGGCGACGGTGGAGTGGCGGCCGAAAATGCGGCCGTCATCGAGGTGCGCGGTGAGCGCGCTGTCGAGGGACACATTTGAGATCTCCGGAAAAGCATAGGTGAAGTGGACGCCGGTGCGGTAGCTGAGCTTGCTCCATTTCCACGCCCCATAGCGGAGCTGGGTGTTACCGACCATCGAGCCGGCATTGAGGATCTCGACGTCACCGCCGGGCACGCTGCGGGTGACGAGACCCGGGGCGGGCATCACGCGGACAAAGCCATGCTCCGCCGGCAGAAGTTGTTCGTCGTCGGTCCAGAACGCATGGGTAGGCGGCAGCAGGAGCGGGGTGAAGCCCTTGGCCGTCCAGTAAGGCGAGGCGGCACAGGAATATTGCTCGACGATTTTGTCGAAGCGGTCGGTGAAACCCGCGGCGAGGCAGCCCTGCTTTTGATAGATGGGGCGGGTCAGGAAGAAATCAAGGTTGCGCGTGCAGAGCCGGCGCAACCGGCCGGGAGCGAGGTCAGTGCAGTTTTCCACGAGGGCGAGGCCGAAGACATTGAGGCCGTTGAATCGGTAGGTGATCGAGCGGCCGAAGGCGGGATGCTCCCCGCTGGCGGCGAAGAAATGCTGGTAGTCGTCGACAAATAATTTTGCCCAGTTGCGCCAACGGGCGGCGCGGGCCGGATCGGTCGCGCCATGGAGGTGTGTCCACATGAGGCCGTAGAAGTGGAAGGCATAGGCGTTGTAGTGGTCGTAGGCCTGGTTGATGCCGTCCTCAAACCAGCCGCCGCCGCGGTGCATGGTCTCCAGCTGGTTGAGGTGCGCCGTGATCACGGCCCGGTCGGTGCGGTGGGCGCAGCTCTGTTGCCCGAGGAACTCGAGAATGTGCACCGACATGAACAGGTGGTTGTTGTTGACGATGCCGCCGCCGCGGCAGGTGGCGAACCAGCGGCAGACCTGCGCCTGTTCGTCGGGCGTGAGCGGGGTCCACAGATCGCGGGTGGCGAGCTGGAGTGCGATGGACATCAGGCCCATCTCGACATGGTGCTGATGGTACGAGGCGTCGGGGCCCCAGTAGTGGGGACCGCTGGGGTCGGTGCCGGCGACCAGTCCCGCCCGAAACCACGTGGCGAGTTTTTCGCGGAACACCGCGTCCTCGGGTTGCGGGACGGACTGGAGCCAGAACGCCGCCAATGTGAGCGGGCGGGCAAAACTCTCCAACCGGTCAGCCTGTTTGTCGTGGTCGCTGATCGCGCCGGCAATGGCCAGGTCGGCCCGACCGGGCTGCATGAGGGCGGCCAGCGGCTCGAGCAGGCGGCGGGCCGAATCCTGCCAGTGGCGATACGGGGAAGGCTGGGGCATTTTCGATTGGGGATTCTCGATTTTCGAGGGGCGGAGGCGCCGCCTGATTTTCTAGAAATCGAAAATCCCTAGGTGCTGGTGTCGTACACCGCGGGGGTGATGACGGCCTGCAGCGGCCGGTCGGCCGCGTAGGCGGCGAGATTCTCCAAGGCAAATCTGCCGGCATCACGCCGTCGGTCGGAGGTCGGGCCCGCGATGTGCGGCGTGAGCGTGACGTTGCGCAGCCCGCGGAAGGGCGAGTCGACGGGCAGCGGTTCGACGCCGTAGACGTCCAGCCCGATCATGATTTTACCCTCCTGGGCGACGCGCAGCAAAGCAGCCTCGTTCACGACCGCGCCGCGGCCGACATTAACGAAGACCCCGCCCGGGCGGATGAGGCGAAGATGTTTTTCCTGCACAGCGCCCTCGGTGTGGGAATTTAACGGGGCGAGTTCGACGATGATGTCATTCTCGGCGAAGAGCGCCTCCAGTGACGGCGCCCGGCTGATGCCGTGCCTGGCCTCGATCTGGCGAGTGAGATCGGGCGCGAAACTGGTGATCGTGACATTGAAGGGGCGGAGCAGCTGGACGAGTTCGCGGGCAATCTGCCCGAAGCCGTGCAGACCGATGCGACGGCCAAAAAGCGAGGCGGTCTCGGTGCCGCCGTTTTTCCATCCACCCTCATTGTGCATGGCGAGGGTCCAGTGGGTGGCGCGGCGCAAGCAGGAGAGGATGTGGAAAAGCGCCCATTCCGCGACGATCCGGCTGATGGAGCCTCCCCAATTGGTCACGAGCAGGCCCCGCTCTAGTTGCTCGCGGCTGACCAGGCGGCGGATGGATCCGCAGAGATAGCACACGTAGCGGAGTCGCGGCGGCAGGGTGGCGGGCAGCGGCGGGGTTTTCCAGCAGGCCAGCAACACCTCGGGATCGGTCGCGGCGAAAATCGCGGCAAAATCAGCGGCAGACTTTCCCGTCGGATCCCAAGTTGAAAAAACGGGACTGATGTTCCGCACCTGTCCGAACAACGGCTCGGGCAGGAAATCACGAAGTTCCTCGGGGGTGAGCGTGGCGAGAAGGGCAGTGGGGGGCGGCATGGGGACAAGGGGTCAGAGCGGAGGCAGGCATTCCAGAATCTCGCAACCGGGGGTGGGGGCGTATTCCAGCGTGAGGCCGGCCGGGCAGAAATATTTGTCGTACCGCCGGAGGGAGTGGGTCTCGCCACCGACCGTGATGGTGCAGGTGCCGGCCGTGAGAATGCCGATGTGGAAACTGGTCTCGTGCTTGGCGGCCGGTCCGGCGAGGTGCGTCTTGAGCACGCGGAAGCAGGGGGTCTGGGCGGGACCGAGCAGCTCATCCTGCCGCGAACCGGGCCCAAGGTCGCGCGCGAGCCGAGGGCGACAGCGGTAGTCGCGTTCGATGGTTTCCCGCGAGTAGCGGTTGAAGTTGATGAGCGAGAGACCGAATTCGAGGCCGCGACCCATGAAACGGGCGGCCTCGGGCAGGACATAGCCCGCCCGCTCGAACTCATAGCGCACGGCGAAATCGGTGGGTTCCTGGATTTCGATCATGAAGACGCCTTCGCCCAGCGCATGGGGAAAACCGCCGGGAATCAAAAAGGTGTCGCCGATCTCCACCGGGATCTTCTCGAAACAGCGCTCCATCGCTGCGGTGTCCTGCGTCTCGATCCAGCGGGCGAGCTCGGTGGGCGCCGGGGGATTTTGGAAACCCATGTAAAGATAGGGGGCGGTGATACCTTCGCGCACGCCCAGGATATGGTAGGCCTCGGTCTTGCCGCTGGGCGAATGGAGGAACTTTTGGGCGAACTCGCGCGAGGGATGGCACTGGAAATGGAGCCGGATGGCCGAGTCGAGGAACTTGACCAGCAGCATCGGCGCGGGGCCGTGACGGTCGAGGTGCGGCGCGCCGAGAAAATAGGTGGCATCGGATGCGATTAGCTCGCGGAAGTCGTGGGTCACACCGCCGACCACGACTGGCGAGACGCCCTCGTAATGCTGCTCGCGTCCCGGGATGGTGGAGCGGGTGACGGAGCCGATCCAGTCCTCGGCAAGGTGGGAGTCCTGCGGGGTCGGGGCGCCGGCGAGACGATCAAGGGTGGCACCGCCCGGGTAGGTGCGCCACACCCGGTTGGCCGGAAGCAGAACGAGTTTATTCCGATGGTCCATGGTCGGGATCAGATGACGGCGCTTAAACCCCCATCGACCGTGAGGATCCCGCCGTTGATGAAGTCGGCGGCGGGCGAGGCAAGAAAAACGCAGGCGCCGGTCAGATCGTCGGCCAAGCCCCAGCGTCCGGCCGGTGCCGCCGGTGCGCGCCCGATGCCTGGGGAGGATCCGGTAACCAAAGCGCGGCGGCCCGCGAGGTGGAAGGAAGGCGAGGGCATGGGTAATTACGGTTGGGCGGGGCGGCGGGAGATGAAAATAAGGGCCAGACCGACGATGGCGACCAGGCCGCCGCAGCCCAGAAAGGCGAGGCGGCCGTTGAGCGGGTTGGGAATCATCGCGAGCAGGAGTACAAAACTGCCATAGGTCAGAGAGAGCCACCCCACGGCGGCAGCTTGACGAGAGTCATTGGCCGCGGCGGCACCCTCCTCTCGGTTGAAGTCGATCGGCGTGTCGAGACGGGTGAGGAAATTTTCCACCTCGGCCCGGTGGGCCGCCGGACTGGCCCGCCAGAAAAGGGTCGTGAACAGGAACCAGGTGGTGCCCAGCGCGACATTGCCAAACAACTGGATGCCTTGGCGCCAATATTCCCGCGAGGCGGCATCGAGCACGTGGTCCGGGCTGAAATGTTGCGCCGCCCACTCAGGCGACAGGGTCCGGTCAATCAGCAGGGAACCGATGAATCCCACGAGCACCGTGCTCCACCCCGACCAGGAGGGCGTGCGCCGGATGAGCAGGGCCAGCACCAACGGCACCGTGATGGGCACCCCGATCAGGATGGTCACCCGCTGCATGTAGAGGAAAAGGTTGAACTCCTTCAGCTGGCTCATGCGCAGGGCGACCGCGATGATGGTGAGGCCCAGGCCCAGCGTGATGATCTTGCCGGCCTTGAGCAGGTGGGCGTCGGCGGCCGATGGGCGGCACACCGGTTGGTAGAAATTCTTGATGAAGATACCCGCGCTCTTGTTGAGGCCGGCGTCCATCGCCGACATCGTGGCGGCGAAGATCCCGCTCACGAGCAACCCCAACATGCCCACGGGGGCCACGGCGCGGGTGATGGCGATGAAGGCCGCCTCATCGGGGTGATCGAGGGTGGGGAACTGGCTGTGCAGATCGGGAAACAGCGCACGCGCGGCCATCGGCGGAATAAACCAGATCACAATGCCCACGAGATACAGGCCGCTGCCGAGCAACCCCGCCCAGCGGGCCTGCCGGCTGTCCTTGACGCTGAGATACCGATTCGCGTCCAGCAGGTTATTGCAGCTGATCAGTTGTTTCAGCAGCATCGCCGCGCACCAGAGCGCGAGAAAGTCCTTGTTTCCGAGTGCGCCGAGATCGAGGTGGGCGGCGGGCAGCCGGGCGACGAATCCGCCCCAGCCGCCCAGATGGAGCAGGGCGAGCACGGTGATGGTCAGGCAGACGGGCATGAGGATCAGCATCTGGATGAAATCGCCGGCGATGACGGCCCAGCTGCCCCCCAGCAGCGCGATGGAGAGCACCACCAGACCGAGGACGACAATGGTCAGGGCGAGGTCGAAACCGAAGACCGCCGCGAAAAACACCGCCACCGCGTTGAGGTGGAGCGTGGCCTGCAGGGTGCCGAGCGGCAGCTGGAACCAGGTGAAAACCTGCTCGTTGACCCGGCCGAAGCGCAAGCGCACGGCCTCGATGCCCGTGACCACGCGCATCTGGCGGAACTTGGGGGCAAAGTGCAGGGCGCTGAGCAGGAAGCCGAGGGAGTTCGCGATGTAGATGACGATGATCGGCCACCCGTCACCGTAGGCTTTGCTCGCCGCGCCGGTCAGGGTCCAGGCGCTGAACGACATCATGAACGCCGAGCCGCCCACCATCCACCAGAGGGCTTTCCCGCCCCCGCGGAAATAATCGCTGACGTTGGTGACAAACCGGCGGAACACCCAACTGATCGCCAGCATGAAGCAGAAATAGAAGACCAGGACGGCGTAATCGTAGCGGGTCATGGGTGGGGAGGGGAAGCACAGCCCATATTAATAATTATTACATGCCAAGCTATAAATGAAGCCGGTGGGGCCCGGGCGCCTACCGGGCGGGGCCGGTCGAGTTGCCCACCACGAGGGGCGCAGGCAGCACGAGGTCGCTGTACCCCTCGGCGGGCACGCCTTCGCCGGCGATCAGGCGGGCGGCGGCCTCGCCCAGCTTGTCGGGGCTGGTGCCGGCGCCGGTGATGCGCAGGGTCCCTTCCACGCTCAGGCGCGAGACGTCGGCCGAGGCCAGGCTGATGTCACCCGGCACCTTCCAGCCCTCGCGTTGCAGGGCCAGGGCGGCCCCGTAGGACATCTGCGTGTTGTAGGTGACGAAGGCGGTGGGAAAATCCTTCCGCCGGGCGAGTGGCAGCAGCGAATGGATGGCCTCCGCCCCCTCGGCGCGGTCTGCCTGCTGCACGACAATGGTATAGCGCGAATCCAGCTTGAGGCCGAGCGGCTGCAGGGCGGCGGTGAGCGCGGCGAGCCGGGCGTCGTGCCGGCCGAGGCCGGCGTTGCCGCCGAGCCATCCGATGCGTTGGTGGCCGAGGTTGAACAAGTGTCGGACCAGCGCGTTGAGGGCCTCGGGTTCGTTGCCCAGCACGGAGTGGCAGAGCCCGTGATAGCGCGCCGACACGGCGACGACGCGCCGGGTGAGCTTGCACAGTTCGGCCATGAAGGGCCGGGCGACCTCGCCCAGCACAACGACCCCACCGAGCCGGTTGCTGGGGTGAAAAAACTGGCGCAGCTTCGCCGGCGTGAGCTCGTCCTCGGCGCCGAGGAAGACCAGCCGGTGGCCGAGGCGTTCCAGTTCCTGGTGAAGGCCGTGCTGCACGTGGCCGAAGTAGGCACTGGGGATGTAGAGCCGCAACGGTGCGCGCAAAATGTAACCGATCTGCCCCACGAGCGACGCGTCGGGGGTCGATTCCACCCGCATGCCTTTCGGCAGGTAGCCCTGGCTGATGGCGCGGTCCCAGATTCGTCGGTAAGTGTCGGGGTTGATGCCGGCGCTGCGCCCATTGAGCGCCAGCGAGACGAGGGCCTGGGACACACCGAGTTCCTTGGCGAGGAGGGTCTGGGAGATCTTCTTCTTGGGTCGCACACGCCGACCATTGATAACTATGAGCTGGATTCAACGACTTATTACTAAAGATCCTCGGGACCGACGTGGAATCGCCTGCAAGCAGGCTCCTACATTCCATCCCCAGAAGCCGACGCTGGGTCACACCAGCTCGCTGAGCTTGCGGGCCTGGGGCGAGAGCGCGACCAGGTCGTCCAAGTTGACGGGCTGGTTCCGCTTGATCGACTCGACGCCGGCGATGCCGACCAGAATGGACGCGGCGCCCTGCTCGTGGCCCGCGAAACGGTGCCAAGGATCAGTGGCGGGCGCGTCGGCGGCGTAGAAGGAGCGGTTAAGGATCTCATCCGCGCCGCCGTGCGCGCCGGACTGCGCCGGCACCGGGACCAGGTAGCTGTTTTTAAAATGCGGGAAGACCTTGATCCATTCGCCCTCGGCCTCAGCACCGGGCTTCTCGTCGAGCTTGAAGTCCTTGGGGCGCACGGCGCGGTTCATGTGCGTGCCGATGAACTCGTGGTACTCGATCCGGCCGCGGTCGCCGTTGAAGGTCACGCGCATGCCCTCACGGGGCGAGAAGCAGACGAGCGAGTAGGTCAGCACCTCGCCGGTGCGGTAGCGGACGTTGAGGGACATCTGGTCGGGGATGTCGATGCCATCGCGAAAGACGTTCTGGTCGCGGATATAGCCGGAGTCGGCTTCGCCGGCGCGGTAGAGTTTGCGGAAGGGTTCGCTCTCGTCGAGGTCGAGGTAGAAGGGGTCGTTCTTCGCCTCGGGATAACCGGTGTAGCGCGGGTATTTCGTTAGCGGGCCGTCGCCGCGGGCCTCGGCGTTTTTCCGGCCGTAGAAGACGAGGTCGCCGTAGGCGAAGACCTGCGCCGGGATCGCATCGAGCCACCAGTTGACGAGGTCGAAGTGGTGCGTGCTCTTGTGGACGAGCAGGGTGCCCGAATCCGCGGCATGCGAATGCCAGCGGCGGAAGTAGTCGGCGCCGTGGTTGGTATCGAGGAGATACTCGAGGTTCACGGAGCGGACCTGGCCGATGACGCCGGTGGTGATGAGTTCCTTGACCTTCGTGCGGAACGGGGCCCAGCGGTAATTGAAGGCCACGCGGACGCGGCGCCCCGTGGCCCGCTGCGCTTCGAGGATGGCGCGGCACTTGGCGGCGTCGATGGTGAGGGGTTTTTCCGTGATGACATCGCAGCCGGCGTGCAGGGCACGGACGATGTAGTCGTGATGCGTCGAGTCGATGGAGCAGACGAAGACGGTGTCGGGCTTCTCGTTCCGGATCATGTCGTCGAATTTCGCGGCGGGGTAGGCGGGCACGGCGTGATAACCCCATTCGCCAGCGAGCATCCCGTTGTAGTAGGCCATGCGGGCCGGGCTGAGGTCACAGATCGCGACGAGCTCATTCGTGTCACGGTAGGTCGTGACGAGCGGCTCGATGAAGCTGATGGCTCGGCCGCCGGTGCCGACAAAGGCAAAACGCTTTTTGCTCATGGGATGGGACAAGGAGGCAGAATCTCCGGGCAGCGGTCAACCGGGCAATCGGTCTCCCGTCGGACGGTGGGAATTCATGGCAGCGTAAGTTTCTTCAACGGCGTGAGAGTCACCGGTCCGAGGAGACCGGAGGGGGTGAGCGGCCAGGCCGAGGCGTCGAAGGGCTTGTAGTCGATGTTCACGAAATTGATTTCGCGCATGATCTTCCAGTCCACCTTGCGGCGGTCGAGGTCACGGATGCGATTGGCGGCGAGGTTGGTGACGTCGATGTCGATGACATTGCGGCCGAGTTTCAGGTGGGCGCCCACGCGCAGGCGGAAGGGTAGGCTCCACGCCGTGGCGACCTCGGCGCCGTTGAGACGAACGCGGGCACTCTCGCGGACGTCGCCCAAGTCGAGGAGCCAGTCGTCCGCCTTGGTGCCGGCGGGCAGGTCAAACTCCAACCGGTAGCGGGCCGTGCCGCCGAAATTCTGCGCGGGTTCCCCGCCGAAGTCGGTCCAGGATTTCAGTTCCTTGGTGGAGATGGCCGGCGGCAGCGCGGGGCCGCCGGTGAGGAAATTGATCTGCCATTCACCGGCGAGTGTTACGGCCGGGCCGGCAGGGGCGGCGTAGAGCCAGGATTCGCGCACTCTCGGGGCCGAGGCAGACCCGAGGGCGTGAAGGATCATCGACTCGCCCGGGGCCAGTTGCAGGTAAACCTGAGCCACACCGCCGCGACCGGGGTTCACCGCAGCCAGCCCGGAGCGGTTGGTCAGGGGATCGACCAGCATGACTGTGCGGGTTTGCGTACCGAGCGTTAACCAGCCGTCGAAAGGCTCGGCGGAGAGGTTGGTCAGGAAGTAGTCGTGATCGGCGCCGTTGCCCTGAGCCCGGCGGACGTAGCCGAGGCCGGTGGCGGCAACAGGTTCGCGGATGGCGCCCGTTTGTCCCAGGTGGCCGAGGACGCCGCCGGTGCGGCTGCCGCTCATGCCGATGGCGTTCCGGATTTCCCGAAATTGCGCGCGCCGTTCCTCGAGCTGGCCGAGCCCGGGCACGTCCTCCGGTGGCGCCTCGTAGATCACCGCGCCGCCGCGTTGCTGGAGCACGAGCAGCTGGGACAGGGTTTCCACCGGCATGAACTTCGTTGCGGGGATCACCATCGCCTTGTAACGACCCCCGCCTGGAGCGACGAACGCGCCGCCCTCGACGTGCGTGTACTGCAGCTGGTCGTCGGAAATGTAGTCGATGCTGTAGCCGGCCTTGAGCAGGTCCGTGGCCATGCGTTCGAAGGCCGAGCCGTTGAGCCAGGTCCGGTCGTGCACACCGTATTGTTTCATCAGCCCGTCGGGCACGGACACGACATCATGGAACGGCCAGTACAGCAGCACGTCGTTGTCCGGCCGGCCGGATTGCAGCACGGTTTGCACGCGGCCGACATAGGCGTTGAGCGCGGCGAAGTCGCCCCACCAGGTGTTGTTCGGATTGAATTGCGTCGAGGCGTAGAAGAGCCAGCCGGGCCACGCGGCGTCTTTCGGTGAATAAACGGTGCCGTGATACAGGATATGGTTGATGCCGGTGGTGAACAGCCGATCGATCTCGGGCTTGGTGAATGAGAGCGCGACCTGCCAGTGTTCGCGCAGCCACGTGCAGGTTTCGCTTGAGGCGAGCGGGCGGCCCATGACGTGCGCGGCCGACGAAGCCATCCGGAGAACCAGCGGGTCGGGCAGGTCGCGGTTGGAGGTCCACTCGCGGCGCAGGCCGGGAATCGGGAACGGCGTCGAGCCGAAGGTTTCTGTCTCAGGAATGTCGACGGCGCCATAGAGGTCGAGCAGGTTGGCGGGCGCGCCGTGCGACTGGTTGCGTACAAGGAAGCCGTGCTCGTGCGACCAGCGGATCCACGTCTGCAGGTAGTCGAGATGCAATTTCGCCAGGGTCGCGCGATAGTCGCCCTTCAGGCGGGCGAGCTGCGCGGGCTCAAGAGGCTTCTCCCCCATGAGCTCGGCGGCGTGCTCTTGCACGTCGTAGCTGTGCAACGCCGTGAAGGCGTTGTTCAGTTCGGGCGTCCAGGAGGATTCATAGTATTCGAAGGAGTCGTGGAACTGGGCGCGCACCAGGCCGGCGGGAAAATGGGCGAAGGCCGCGGAGAACGGCGCAAGGTAGTGGCCGAGGGCGGCCGGGGAATAGGGATCGACCACGAGGCCCTCGGCGCCGGGGGCCGCGCGCTTGACCTTCATCTTCGTGGGCGTGCCCGCGAGCGTGCCATCGGTCAGGACGAGTTTCTGCGAGCCGTCCTCCGGCTCGACCCAGGGTCCGCCGAAGGGCCAGCCGGTGCCGGTCGCCATGTCGACGCCGAGGCCGAGGCGCTGCGCCTCGCGCCCCGTGTAGGCCAGCATCTCCATCCAGCGGGGCGAGAGGAACGCGATGTTGCGGTCCTCGGATCCGCGCGCGCCGTAGATCGGGGTGATCTCCACCCCGCCCAGGCCCGCCGCGGCGAATTGCTCCAGCTGGTGCGTGATGCTGGCTTCATCGACCGCGCTGCCGGGCCACCACCAGCGCGTCCAGGGCTTGGTGGTGTCGGGGTGCAGGCCGAAGGTCATGGCTGGTACCGGGCTTTCCCCGGCGCGTGCCGGGACAAAAAATGCGCAGAGGCAAAGCAAGGCAAACGGAGCGGGGCAGGGTCTCATGTTAGCGGGGACAGGGCACAGCTGTATTGTCCCCGGCAGGGCAGGGCAAGCGGCCGGGCACAGTATCTGCTCGGACTGTCAAGACGGCGGGGACAATGACGCGCCCGGCCGCCGGACTAGTTTGGCGCACTCCGTAACCCCGATACCCCAGTCTGGAACAAACCCGACCGACCTGTTCGCGTCCGGTTCATCCCTCCGGCCGATTGTCCGCCAATTTTTCCCGCCCCATGACCGTCCCCTCCTCACCGGCCCGCATCGCCATCATTGGCGTGTCCGGCTATGGCAGTATCCATCTGCAGCTGGCGCGGGAAAGCCGGGATCGAGGGGAAATCCTCATCACGGCCGCGGCGATCATCAACCCGCAGGAGGCGGCCGCCGTCGTCGCCGAGTTGCGCGCGCAGGGGGCTGAGATTTTCACGGATTATGCGGAAATGTTCCGCCGGCAAGCCGGCCGGATCGACCTCTGCCTGATTCCCACCGGCATCCACTGGCACGCCCGCATGACCATCGCGGCCCTGGAGTCCGGGGCCAACGTGCTGGTGGAAAAACCCCTGGCTGGCTCGGTGGCCGAGGTGGAGGAGATCCGCCGGGTGGAGCAACGCACAGGGAAGTTTGTCGCCGTGGGCTTCCAGGATTTCTACGAGCCCGGCACCATCTGGCTGAAGCACGAGTTGCAGCGCGGGGTCATCGGCGATATCTGGTCGGTGCGCTTCCTCGGCGTCTGGCCGCGGCCGCGGGGTTATTTCACGCGCAACAACTGGGCCGGGCGCCTCCAGGTGGACGGGGTGGCCGTGATGGATTCCCCGCTCAACAACGCGTTCGCGCACTTCGTGATGCTCAGCCTGTTTCTGGTCGGGGCGGAGACCACCGCAGAGACGCCGACCCTGGAGGGCGTCGAGCTGCTCCGGGCGCACGCCATCGAAAGCTTTGACACCGCCGTGGTCCGTTCGCTCAGCGCTCGCGGGGTGAAACTGTGGTTTGGCGCCAGCCACGCGTGCCGCGAGACGGTCGAGCCCGAGATCGTGATCACGGGCCGCCACGGGCAGGCTTGCTGGCGTTACGAGTCCGAGGCCTGGTGGCGCGCGACCGACGGGGTCACCACCCGCCACGCGCTGCTCGACATCACCGGCGCCCGGCGCGCGATGTTCACCGCCGCGCTGGCCCGGCTGCGCGATCCCGCGGTTGCCATCTGCACCAGCGAACTCGCCGGCCGGCACACGGCGCTGATCGAGGCGATCCACCGCCAGGCCCGCGTCGCAGTCGTGCCCCCCGACCGGATTGCCTGGTCGGGAATGAATGGCGAGGCCTCCCAGGTGCCCGACATCCTGGGCATGGCCGAGGCGATGCGCCGTTCCTATGTCGCGGAACAATCGCTGGCCGCCAGCGGTTTCAGTCTCGCCGCGCCCGTCGGGGGGAGTTGAATCCGGGACCGCACCCCGCGGGTGCATTCCCTTCATGCGCCACGAAACCGCCGCGCCCCTGCTGACCCTTGCGGGCATCAAGAAAAGCTACGGGGCGGTGCGCGCCCTGCAGGGCGTGGATTTCGAGCTGCGAGCCGGCGAGGTGCATGCCCTGCTGGGCGAGAACGGCGCGGGCAAGTCGACCCTGATCAATGTCATTACCGGGGCCCGGACGCCCGACGCGGGCACCATGACCCTGGCGGGCCGCCCGCTGGGAGAGTTGACCCCGGCCGTGACGCGGGCTCTCGGCATCGCCTGCGTGCACCAGCAGCCGGCCCTTTTCGCCGACCTGACGGTGGCCGAGAATATCGGCCTGCGGCTGGAGGGCGGCGGACCCTGGCGATGGGTGGACTGGCGGCGGCGCGGGCAGGAGGCGGAGCAATTGCTGCGGCGGGTCGGCGCGGATTTCCCCGCCAACCGGACGGTGCGGGAACTCTCCATGCCCGAGCAGCAACTGGTGGAAATCGCCTGCGTGCTCGGGTCGGGCGCGCGGATCATCATCATGGACGAGCCGACGGCCTCGCTCACGCATCGCGAGCAGGCAAGGCTGTTCACGGTCGTACGCGAGCTACGGGCCGCGGGCACGGGGGTCATCTATATTTCCCACCGATTGGAAGAGATCTTCTCGCTCGCCGACCGGGTGACCGTGCTGCGCGATGGCGAAAGCGTGGGAACGCAGGCGGTGCGCGACATCACCGAGGCCGGCTTGATCAAGCTGATGGTCGGCCGCGAGGTGGCCCAGCTTTACCCTCCGGCCGAGTCGGCGCCCGGGGAAACCGTGCTGGAATTGAAAGGGGTGGGCTGCCGGAGGGCGGGCGTGCGGGACGTGAGCTTCGCCGTGCGCGCCGGGGAGATTTTCGGCCTCGCGGGTCTGGTCGGGGCCGGGCGCACCGAGCTGGCGCGGACGCTATTCGGCCTGACGCCGGCTGATGCGGGAGAGATTTTCCTGCAGGGCGCCCGCATCCACCCGCGCTCGGCATCCGAAGCGGTGGCGCTCGGCGTCGCCTATGTGCCGGAGGACCGGCGGCGGCACGGGGTCGTGCTGGAAATGCCGATCGCCCACAACGTGACCATGGCGATCCATCCCCGGGTGTTTCCCGGCGCCTGGCTGCGGTTTGGGGCCGAGGAGGGACTTGCATGCCAAGCCATCCGTGACCTCGCGGTGAAATGCTCCGGGCCCGACGCCCCCGGCAGCAGCCTGAGCGGCGGCAACCAGCAAAAGGTTTCGCTCGCCCGCTGGCTCGCCACCAAGCCGAAGCTGCTCATCCTCGACGAGCCGACGCAGGGCGTGGATGTCGGCGCCAAGAGCGAGATTCACCGCATCATCCGCCGCCTCGCGAAGGAAGGACTGGCCGTAATCATGATCTCAAGCGATCTGCCGGAGGTGCTGGGCATGAGCGACCGGATCGGAGTCATGCGCGGCGGTACCCTCTCCGCGATCCTCCCCGGCGGTTCCGATCCGCACACCGTCATGGCCGCCGCGCTGGGGCAGGCGAAATGAGAAATTCCAAACGCCAAATGCCAAACGCCAGAGAAATCCCAATGGGCAAAATTCCGGAAGAAATTCATGTACCCGGTATTTGGTCTTTTGAATTGTCGTTCGTTTGGCATTTGGCGTTTGGGTTTTGGAGTTTTCCCAGATGAACCGCTATTTCCGCGAAATTTCCGTCACGATCGCGCTGGGGCTCGTCCTGCTGGCGATGGCGGTGTTGGCGCCGGGGTTTTTCCAGCCGCAGCCGCTGCTCTCACTCGTCACGCGCGAGGCGCCGACGCTGGTGGTCGCTTGCGGCATGGTGCTGGTCATCATCAGCCGGCAGATCGACATCTCCGTTGGCTCGCAATTCTCAGTGTGCAGCATTTGCGCGGGACTGCTCGCCGCGCGGGGCTGGCCACTTATGCTGGTGGTACCAGCCTCCGTGGCGGTCGGCGCGCTGCTCGGTGCCGGCAATGGTTTGCTCGTGGCCGGGTTGGGGCTGCCCTCGATTGTCGTAACCCTGGCGACGATGGTCATTCTGCGGCAGGGCCTGAACCTGGTGCAGCAGGGCGCGTTCGTGAACCTGCCGGACAACGTGCAATGGTTTGGCCTCAGCCAGGCGGTGGGACAGTGGACGCTCGTCGCCGCGGCGCTGGTCCTGTTGGTCGCGTTCGGCCTGGCGATGCGCCGGATCGCGGCGGGCCGTTGGGTTTACGCGGTGGGTGCCGACGCCGAGGCGGCGCGACTGGCCGGCATCCGGCCGCAGCTCGTGACCTTTCTCGTCTTTGTGCTCATGGGCATCCTGGCCGGACTTGCGGCGACCATGAACATCGTCCAGTCGCCGCAGGTGCAACCGATGGCGGGGGCCGGGCTGGAGCTAAAGGTTATCGCCGCTGTCGTCGTGGGCGGGGTGGCCATCTCGGGCGGCGGCGGTAACGTGTGGGGCGCTTTTGCCGGCCTGCTTCTGCTGGCCTGCGTTTCCCCCGCGCTCACGCACCTGCACATCGAGGCCTATTGGGAAAAAGCCATCCAGGGTGCGATCATCCTGCTCGCCGTCGTGGCGGACGGCCTGCGACCGAGAAAAAACTAACCGCTAATCTGCACTAGTCACCGCTAATTCATGAAACCGCATCATTCTGTCTGGGCTGATCCCTTCGCCCGTATGACTAGCGTCAATTAGCGGTTTATCATGAATCAAAACTCACCATCAGCCGGTTGGAAATCAGTGGTTCTCCGCTACGAGACCCTGCTGCTGGCGGTGCTCGTGGTGGAGTGGTTCTTCTTCTACCATTACGGCACCACGGTGAACCGGAAAGGCGTGGTCGTGGGCTTCGGTACGCTCGACCGGCAGTTCGACATCCTGCGGCACTCTTGTGAAATCGGTCTGCTGGCGCTCGCGCTGACGCCGGTGATTCTCACGGCCGGCATCGACTTGTCCGTCGGGTCGCTCCTCGGGTTGTGCGCGATCATCTTTGGCAAACTCTGGCGCGAGGGCGGGCTGGAACTGCCGCTCGCGGCGGTGCTGACGCTCCTCGCCGGTGCACTGGCGGGCGGTCTGAACGCGGGGTTGATCACGCGGCTGCGCCTGCCGCCGTTGATTGTGACGCTCGGGACGTATTCGCTTTTTCGGGGGCTGGCCGAGGCGCTGACGCACGGCGCGGTGACCTACACGGATTTCCCGGCCGAGTTTCTTTTCTTCGGCCAGGAGCGGTGGCTCGGGCTGCCGACGCAGGCCTGGCTGTTTCTGCTGGCCGCGATCGCCGTGTGGGTGCTGGTGCACCGCACCACGTTCGGGCGCTCGTTCCGTGCGATTGGATTTTCGCCCGAGGGGGCGCGTTATGCGGGTCTGCCGGTCGGGCACCGCACCGGCCTGGTCTACGTGTTGGCGGGGCTGATCGCCGCCCTCGCGGCATTGATCTACACGGCGCGGCTCGGGCAGGCCAAGGCCGACGCCGGCACCGGCTACGAGCTGTTCGCCATCACGGCGGTCGTGCTCGGCGGCACCAGCATCTTCGGCGGCCGGGGCAGCGTTTCCGGCACGCTGCTGGGCGTGGCCGCCATCGCCGTGTTGAAAAACGGCCTGGCGTGCCTCCCCGTGGTGATCCGGATGAACGCCGCCGAGGAAATGTCGGGCATGTTCACGGGCGCACTGCTCCTGCTCGCGCTGGCCGGGAGCATCCTGCCAAATATCTTGTCTACGCTCCGCCTCCGCCCTCAGGCTGGCTGAACCCCAACCTCCCGTTCCGAATGAAATCGCCCGCCCTGCCTCTCTGTATCGTCCTCGGCCTGCTGGCCGCCGGCCTCGCCCCCGTCCACGCGGCCGACGCCAAGCTTGTGATCACCATGATGCCCAAGGCCAAGGGCAACGCCTACTTCATCTCCTGCAAAGCCGGCGCCGACAAAGCCGCGAAGGAACTGGGCGTGGAACTGCTTTTCGACGGTCCGACCGACAGCAACGCCGCCAAGCAGAATGAAATTGTGGAGAACTGGATCACGCTCGGGGTCGATGTGATCACCGTGGCGGCCGAGAACAAGGAGGGCATCTCCACCGCGCTCCGGAAGGCGCAGAAGCAGGGCATCAAGGTCCTGACCTACGACGCCGACGCGCTGGCCGACGCCCGCTCGTTTTTCGTCAACCAGGCCACGCCCCAGGGCATCGCGTACGGTTTGCTGGACGAGGCCGCGCGCCTGATGGGCGGGGAAGGGGAGTTCGCCATCATCACCGCCACGCTCACGGCGGGGAATCAGCGGGAATGGCTGAAGTACATGGATACTTACCTGCCGCAGAAATACCCGAAGATGAAGCTCGTCGCCGTCCGGCCAAGCGACGACCTCAAGGACAAGGCGCAGTCCGAGGCCACCGCGCTGATGAGCGCCAACCCCAACTTGAAACTGCTCATGGCCATCTGCACCCCCGGCACGCCCGGTGCCGCCGAGGCCGTGAAGCAGGCGGGCAAGACCGGCAAGGTGAACGTCATCGGCCTCGGCCTCCCCAACGAGAATAAGCGTTACGTCCACGAAGGGGTCACCGAAAGCGTGATGCTCTGGAACACCGAGGATCTCGGCTATCTGACCGTCTATGCCGCAGCGGCGCTGGCCAAGGACGAGCTCAAGGCCGGTGCTACCAGCTTCAAGGCCGGGAAGCTGGGAGCTTTTGAGATCAAAGGGGACAACATTCTCCTCGGAAAGCCGTATATCTTCAACCGGGCAAACATCGACCGGTTCGATTTCTAAACAGGATCTGATCCCGCGGCAGGCCGGACCGCACGATTTGGCCGGCGCACACTCGGACTGTCTGAAACAAGGCTCCGTTGTGTCTGGTATTTTGGGAGGTTCTCGTGGGCAGTAGGCATTACCCCGTATCCCGACCCTCGCACTTTCCCAACCCCTGGCATCCGTGCCTTCCGCGTTTGCGCGCGCCCGGATGTGATTTTGCAAACCATACCCGACCCCACCCAACCATGACCCCGTTAAACCACTCAAATCGCGCCCGGCATTACCTGACGCCTCTCCTGGCCCTAGCCGTGGCCCTGCCTGCGTTCGCGCAGCTGGCCAACACGAAAGAAGACCGGACCAAGGAAAAGGCCGCAGTACCGGTATCCGCCGCTCCCAAGAAGGACGACGCCAAGAAGGATGAAGTGCTCCAACTGTCCCCCTTCACGGTCACCACCACCAAGGACACCGGTTACTTCGCCCAGAACACCCTCGCGGGCAGTCGCATGAAGACCAATCTCTCGGACCTCGGGGCGGCGATCTCGGTCGTCACGAAGGCGCAGATGGAGGATTTTGCCTCGGTCGACCTCAATGATGCTTACCGGTACGAGGTGAACACGGAAGGTTCCGGAACGTACACGCCGGCGACCCAGGCTTTCCGCAATGACGGTGTACTCGATGTGAACGCCGGCGGCACCCAAGGCAACCTCGTGAGTTCATACTCGAACGCCATTGCCAACCGCGTGCGCGGTATCGGCATCCCCAGCGCCGCGATCAACTACTATCCATCCAACGTTCAGCTTCCGCCCGACTCCTACAACGTCGAGTCCTTTGAAATCAGCCGCGGCCCGAACTCGATGCTCTTTGGCTTGGGCAGCCCCGCCGGCATCTCCAACGTCACCACCGGCAAAGCCACGCTGGATCGGAATTCGGCCTCGGTTCAACTGCGGACAGATGATCGCGGTTCCTTCCGCAGCAGTTTATCTTTCAACCGGTCGCTGATCGAGGGCACCCTCGCGATCTACGGCGCCTTTCTTTACAGTGACCAGGAATTCGAGCGCAAGCCGTCCTATGATATCACCCGCCGACAATACGGCGCGATCACTTACAAGCCTTTTTCGAAGACTACCATCCGGGCGAATTTCGAAAACTACGACAACCGGAATCGCCGGCCGAACTCCATCTCGCCGATCGACATGATCACGCAATGGAATCTGGCGGGCAAGCCCATCTACGACAACCTGACCAAGAAAATCACGATCACCAGCACCGGCCAGGTGGTTGGGCCCTACATCAGCACCGCGACCTCGCCTCTCGCCCAACAGGTGCGTGATTACATCCGGGCGTTGCCCAATTATAATGCAGGCCTGCGCGGCACGTCGGCCACCGCCTTCGGGGGCACCGACACGACCTTCACCTTCTACAACGGCCAGGCGATCTACGGCCTGACGGGTACGCTGTCTCCCAGCCTGTCTCTGGCCTCTCCGAGCCTCAATGCCTCGGCGCTGTTTGTCCCGTCCATGAACCAGATCAACACCGGGCGTGCCTACATGACGATCGCGAACGGCCAGCTGAAAAACTGGTATCAGCCGCTTTACAACACCACCTACACCACGGCCTACGCCATTCCGGGTGTCGGCGGCACGCCGGCTCCGCCCAACGTCAACAATCCCCTGACCAACATCATGAACAATCCGATCTCGGCGGATGTTTATGATCGCAATGCCTTCGCTTCCACTGGCTGGACGAATAATTCGTTCATCACCAACCTGGGCAATTATCGTTATCCCGGCATTACCGACCGTGCGCTCTACGACTACAAGAAGGTCAACATCCTCCAGGCCGACTACGGCTCCCAATCAAACAAGAATTACAACATCGATTTTGAACAACAGCTCACCAAGGACCTCTACGTGAACGGGGGCTGGTTCCGCCAGGACTTCAAGCAGTCGTCCAATTACACCATCGGGCAGTTGAACGCCACGGTGGTGAGGGTCGACGAGAACAAGTACCTGCCGGATGGGAACGCCAATCCCTATGTCGGCCTGCCGTTCGTCCAGGACACCGATCCGGATCGTTATATTAACAACCAGCTGGATGATCATTTTCGCCTCATGGTGGCTTTCACACCAGACTTCACCCGGCATGATGGCTGGCTGAAATGGCTGGGACATCATCAAATCCTCGGCCTGTGGTCCCGGGATGAAGCCATGGCGGTGGCTCTCCGCCAGCGGCTCAATTATATCGCGGCCGGTAGCCAGTCGGCGCAGGTCCGCTACGTTGCGAATCCGACCGATAATGCCAACGGCACACGGACCGGGTGGAATTTTGCCGGTGCCACGCAACGGTTGTACTACCTGGCCAATCCCGGCGACCCCATGGGCAAGATCACCAGGGCCTCGGGCACGTGGGACCCGACGACCTTCACGGGCGACATCAGGGTGTATAACTACGCGACGAACAGTTTCGAAAACGCCAATGTCACCGAAACCTACAATGTCGCCGTCTCCGACCCGGCGCGCAACCAGCGGACCCTGCAATCCTGGAGCGGCGGTGCCACGGACTACTTCTGGAATGACCGGCTGACCGTGACCCTCGGTGCCCGGTTGGATAAATTCAAGGCGCGCACCAACAGCAGCGGCGCGATCACCTTGGCCAGCGGCACGGTTCTCCCGGCCGTGACTCCGCAGCAAAAATTCCTGCCCACCGGCTACTATAACTATGATTCCATCTGGAATCGCTTCGGTCCTTGGAATCGCGCCGTCGGTCGGACCAAGACCGGTGGGGGCGTCCTGCGCCCGTTCCTCAACTGGTCGTCCATCGAGCATCGCGCTGACGACGGCAGTCAGCTCTGGCAGATCGTCCGCAGCTTTGGGCTGGTCTATAACTGGTCCAATAACTTCGACGCTCCGGCAGGCGCGCAGAACGACGCGTTTGGCAAACAACTGCCGAATCCCCAGGGCATCGGCCGCGATGTGGGCTTCCAGTTTGCCGCGCTCGACAACAAACTGTTCGCTCGCGTCACCTGGTTCAGGTCAACCAGCCAGAATCAGCGTCTTTCCGCCGGCACCGCGCTCGGCCGCCTGACCGCGCAGGTACCGGTCTCGACGCCGGATTCCGCCCAGGCCAGCGTGGATGCGCTCTTCAAGGGTTGGGCCCGCGCGATTGCCAAGATCAACCTGGGTCTCGATCCGCGCATCGATCCGGCGGCGGCGGCGTCGTTGAGCCCGCAACAGGAGCTGGATGTCCAGTCGGCGGCCGAGAAAATCTGGGGCCTGCCCTATACCTATTATGAAAGCCTGCCGGGGGCGATCACCGCGACAGGCGACGCGGTGTCCACGGGCGTGGAGATGCAACTCAACTATAATGCCCAGAACTGGCGGAACCGGTTTACCTTCGGCAAGCAGGTCACGAGAAATTCCAATGTGTTAAAGCAATATGACGACTGGTATGCCGTCCGCAACCCGCTCTGGCAGGCGGCGAAAGCCTCCACCTTCCTTTTGCCGGCTTACGCGAGCCTCGCGACCTTCACCGTCAGCACCGGTACGGTGGTGGATCTCACGAACTTCATGTCGAGCTACGGCTACAACAGCACGGTTCGGATTACCAACGCGAGTGGCGGCCAGAGTGTCCAGGACTGGGTCAACGTCAACCTGACGCCACAGGTGCAGCTCTCCAAGGATCTCGATGGCCAGGAGGCGCCCGGCCAGCGCAAGTATCGCTGGGCCTATAATACCGGCTATGACTTCACCACCGGCCGGCTCAAGGGCATCGGCATCGGCGGCGCCGAACGGTATGAAGCGAAGTCCGTCATCGGCTATTTTGGCAAATCGAGCCATGGCAATGTGGCGAACCCAAACCTCATCGACATCTCCGATGTCAACCGGCCGATCTACGACAAATCGAACTACTACACGGACCTGTTCATTAATTATAAGACCAAGGTCTGGCACGACAAGGTCGCCCTGACGGTCCAGTTGAACGTGGAAAATGTGGCGGAGGATGGGCACCTACAGACGGTCGGCACGAACTACGACGGCACACCCTATGCCTACCGCATCATTGATTCACGGAAGTTCACCCTGACGACCACCTTCGACTTCTAGGTTGGTTTGGTTTGGCGAAAAAGCCCCCGCGCAATGCGGGGGCTTTTTTTCGTCCCCCGGCCGCCGCCCGCCCGCGAACTGTCCGAGGGCGGGTCCGATGCGGGGGTTGTATTACCGGGGCTTAGCTGCAAGGTTCCCTTTGCTCCGTTCGCCGCCCCCGCCGGCGCGTGGTCGCTTTCACCCCCCCATCGAACCCTTCATGCGCATCGGCAGCCTGCATATCGTCGATCTTGCCATCGTCATCGCCTATCTCATCGCCGTGGTCTGGATCGGCCAGCGGGCCGCCAAGGGCAACACCTCGGAGGAGGGCTTTTTCCTCGCGGGCCGCAAGCTCGGCAAGCTCTACCAGTTCTTCCTGAACTTTGGCAACGCCACCGAGCCCTCGGGCGCCGTCAGCACCGCGAGCTTTGTTTACCAGCAGGGAGCGCCGGGCTCGTGGCTGTCGTTCCAGACCGTTTTCATGAACCCGTATTTCTGGTTCATGAACGTCTGGTTCCGCCGGGTGCGGCTGACCACGGTGTCGGATTTGTTCGAGGATCGCTTCGGCAGCCGCCGGCTAAGCCTGTTTTATGCGATGTTCCAGATCCTGGTGGCCTGCGTCTTCCTGGGCTTTGCCAACGTCACGGCCTACAAGATCGCCTCTTCGCTGGTGGTGAAGCAGGAGGCGCAGTGGACGGCGGAGGAACGGGCGTCCGTCGAGGGCTACCGGGAATTGAAAAAGATGGAAACGGTAAACCAGTATTTTGAAACGAAGGAGGAGGCCGCGCCGTTCTTCCAGCGGCGCGACGCCCTGCGTGAGCGCAGCGCCCGCGGCGAGCTGCACAGCTACATCACCGTGCTCAACAACGTGGCGTTCTTCGTTGTCTTTGCCGTGGTGGTCGGGGCCTACATCGTCATGGGCGGCATGTCCGCCGCGGCGGTCAACGAGGGCCTGCAGAGCGTGCTGATCATCGTATTTTCGATTTTGCTGATTCCGACCGGCCTCCACGCCATCGGGGGCTGGGGCGCCCTCGCCCAGAAGGTGCCGGCGCGAATGTTCGACCTCTTTGGCTCTGGCGGGGCGGGGCAGTTCTCGGTCTTCAGTCTCGGCGCCATCCTGCTGGTGAGCATCATCCAGAACGGCGGGCTCAGCCACAACATGGGTATCTGTGGCTCGGCGAAGAACGAGTTCGCGGCGCGCATCGGCGTCTCGGGCAACTACCTGAAACGCCTCATGATCGTCATGTGGGCCTTCACCGGCCTGATCGCACTCGCCCTGTTTGGCCCCGGTGGCCTCTCTGATCCCGACGCCACCTGGGGTGCGCTGTCCAACAAGCTCCTCGGGCCCGGCCTCATCGGCCTGATGCTCGCGGGCGTGCTGGCCGGCACGATGTCCACTCTGGCCGCCAAGGCCCTCGCCATCTCCTCGCTCTTCGTCCGCAACGTCTACCGCCAGGTCTGGCCCGACCTTTCGCAATCGCAGGGCGTGTTCTACGCCCGCTGCACCATCGTGGTCGTGCTCGTGCTCGGCACCGGCGCGGCGATGCTCATGGGCAATTTCTATGACGTCGTGACCATCGTCCTGACCGTCAACATTCCGTTCGGCGCGGCGGTGTTGCTGACCTTCTGGTGGCGGCGCGTCACGGCCCCGGCGGTCTGGTGCTGCGTTGTGCTGTCCACGATGGCCACCTTGGTCATTCCCTGGACGGTCTCGCACGTGCCGGCCATCGCCACGGCTCCGTCGCTCACCGTGATGAGCACGACCCCGGGCACCGGGGTTTATTTCTCCAAGGTGGTCCATCAACGCGAAGGCGATCTCACGAGCCCGCTGGTCGCCGCCCCGCTCCGCACCAACCCCTTCAACTTCGCCGCGTGGCTGGCGGGCAAGGTCGGCGTGGATGTCGAGGGCATGTCACCCACCCAGCGCTTCACGCTCCGGTTCTTCTTCGACGCCCTGTTCCCGTTCGCCGTGTTGATCATTGTCAGTCTGCTGACGCGACCGACCGACCCGAAGCTCGTCGCGGAATTCTACGGCAAGATGAAGACGCCGGTCGGCGACACGCCCGAGCTCGAGGCGGCGACCATGGCCGAGACGGTGCGCAACCCGACCCGCTTCGACTCGACCAAGCTGCTGCCTGCCTCCAACTGGGAATTCTGCAAATGGGACAAAGTCGACGCGGTCGGCTTCATCATCTGCTGCGCATTGTCGGCGGCCATCGTCGGCATCTTCCTCGGCCTGCTGAAGTGGGCGGCGCCGTAGTCATGTGTAGGGTCGGCGCTTGTCGCCGGACCGCGCCTGACCCAGAAACGGTCCGCCGGCTGGCAGCGACCCTACATTAAATGCAAGATTCCCTCAGCCTCGAGTGCCCGCACTGCGGCGAGACGTTCTCGCTCGCGCTGGACACCAGCGAGGGCAGCGCCGAGTTCACGGTGGACTGCGAAGTCTGCTGCCGGCCGATGACCGTCAGCGTGCGCATCAGTGACGACGGGGAGCTCGAAGGCGTGGACGTGACGGAGGAGTGAGCTATCTGCGCAGGGTCGGCGCTCGTCGCCGGGCCGTGTCCTGGCCCATCAGGTCCGCCGGCCAGCGGCGACCCTACATTTTCTGAAAGCAATACGAGCGGTAGGAGACGCGATTCTCCTTCAGCGCCTCGTAGATCCGCGAGCCCTGGATGCCGGCGAAGTCGCGACCGAGCGAGTGCAGGAACGCCGGCAGGTGACGCACGATCAGGTCCTGCGAGCGGTGCGAGTTCCGGTCCATGCCGCGCAAGACCTCGGCGTTGATGACGCGGGTCCGGATCTGCTGCAGCGGCGCGGCGGCGAGCGCCTGCTCCCAGTCGGCGAAGCCCTCGGCAAAGCGGAAGTCGGCGTAGAGGAAATGGCCGCCGGGTTTCAGCACGCGCGCCACCTCGCCGAGAAAGCGCGGGAAGTCCGGGTAACAGTGCGAGGCCTCGACATTGATGACGGCATCGAAGCTGGCGGAAGGGAACGGCAGGTTCTCGGCGTCGCCCTGCACGAACTCCAGTCCCGCAACCGAGTGGCGCTGCCGGCAGAACTTGATGCCCGTGGGATTTAGGTCGAGGCCGACGTAGCGGACCGGCCCCAGCGTGCGCGTGAGCCATGACGCGCCGCCACCGTGACCGCAGCTCACTTCAAGGACATGCTTGCCCCGCAGCTCAACCTGCGTGGCGACGTGATGGTAAAGCTGGATGCAGGCGCGGTTCGGTTCGTCGGCGGGATCGAGCGGCAACCCGACGGGCGGCTCGGTCTCGAACGCGTAGTTGAGGAACAGCACCTCCTCGCCGCGCAGCCGGCGCGTGAGGAACGGATACCACAGCTTCCAGACGGCCTTCCGGGCGAAGCCGATGGAGAAGAGGGGATCGATCAGCGCCACGTCAGGGCAGCTTGGCCTGGATGAGCTTGCTCGCGGCGCCGAAGTCGATGAGAGCGGCCTCGGACCGCTGCTTGAGCGCGCCGATGACCTTGCCCATTTCCTTCTTCGACGTGGCGCCGGTGGCGGCGATGACCTCGACGACGAGCGCCTCGAGTTTGGCGAGATCGAGCCCCTTGGGCAGGTATTTCTCCAGGATCGCGATCTCCGCGTTGTTGGCGGCGACGAGGTCGGCGCGGCCGCCCTTCTCGAACTCGGTGCGGGCGTCGGTGAGATTCTTCACGGCCTTGCGGAACGTGGCGAGGGCGAGGGCCTCGTCGATCGGCTTGCTGCTGTCCATCGCGGCGCGTTGGATGGCGGCGTCCATCGTGCGGAG
>JANYDW010000035.1 GCA_025363455.1 Oleiharenicola sp.
CCGAGAAAACGCCGCCAAAGCGTGCGGACCGCGCCGAAACCGACGCGAAAACCAGGCGCGCAGCTCGCGCTCGCGGCCCCAAAACTCCCGGCGGAGCACTAGAAGCTCAAATCGGGCGGTTTTTCAGCAGCCTGTTAATGACTACCTGCGGGCCTCGGATCCTGCGCTGAAGGTCTGGGACCTCGGCGTCAATGTCCGCCTCCGCACCGAAGACAAAGATGGCGCCGGCACGACCAAGGCCGGTTCCAACTGGGATTTCTCCGAGCGCCCGCAGGACGACACCTGGAACAAATATCAGCTGGTCCGCCTCATGCCGCGCGTCGGTTACACCGGCGCCGCCGTGTCCTTCTTTTTCGAGGGCCGCTCGAGCTATACCTTCGACGACGAGCGCTTCAACGCCACGGCGGCGGGCCAGAACCTGCCCGAACGTGACGGCCCGCTCGACGTCTACCAGGCATACCTGCTGGTCCCGGCCACCAAGGACCTGCCGGTCTCCTTCAAGCTCGGCCGCCAGGAACTCGTCTACGGCGACCAGCGTCTCGTCGGCCACGCCCGCTGGCTCAACGTCCCGCGCACCTTCGACGGCCTCAAGGTCCGCTATGAGGTGCCTTACGTTGTGGTCGATGTCTTTTCCACCGCCGTCGTTTACGCGCGCAACAACGCGTTGAACCGCTCCAACGCGCAGGATCTTTTCTCCGGCATCTACGTCAGCCTCCCCAAGCTTTCGAAGACCGGTCTGGTCGAGACCTACCTCTACGCGCGCAATGTCGCCGGCGGCATCGTGACCGATGACTGGTCCGCCGTGCCCGCACCGGCCCGCTTCCCGGCACCGCAGGATATTTACACGCTCGGCACGCGCTTCAAGTCCAAGCCCGGCGCCTATGGGCCCTGGGACTATACGGTCGAGGCGGCTTACCAGTTCGGCAACCGCACGGCGGTCTTTCCGGCCACTCCGGTCGCCGCCGCGCTCGCGGCCCCGCGCCTCGATCAGTCCGCCTACGCCCTCATCGCCCAAGCGGGCTACTCCTGGCCCAAGGGCACGCCCTGGTCGCCGCGGCTCGCAATTGTCGCCAGCGTGGCCTCCGGCGATGGCAACGCCACCGACGGCAAGAGCGGCACTTTTCAGAATCTCTTCCCGTCGAACCATCTGCTCTATGGTGCGATGGATCTGACCGGGCTGCAAAACGCCCGTGACCTGCGTTTCTCGCTTATGGCCAAGCCGGACCCCAAGCTGACGCTCAGCCTCGAGGTGAACCTGCAGGCGCTCGATAAGAGCAGCGATTTCTGGTACAACGCCGCGGGCGCGTCTCGAAACTTTACCGGCGCGGCCATTGGCAGCGGCAGCGGTTACCGCCTCAACCCCACCTACGGCAACTCGCTGGGCCAGGAATTCGACTTGCTCGCCAGTTGGGCCGTGGCGAAGGGTACTGTATTTGAGGCGGGCGCCGCCCGCTACCACCGCGGCGATTACGTGAAGCAATCGTTGTCCACCGTTGGGTCGAAGGATGCCAACTACGGCTACATCCAGCTCACGCTGAACCTTTGATTAGGGCAGGACGATGTCATTCGGGGCGGATCGTGCGGGACCCGCCCTTTGCTTTTGTCGCGGCGGCCCTGCAACCAAGGCTCGCCTCCCGGGTCTGAGGCCCGCTGAATTATCCGATGTTTATTACGTCGTGTCTGCTTCAGCGGCCCTCCGTCACAGATTCGGAGCTCCCAAAGGCGTGGCTTGGCGGCCTGCACTTTCCGTGAAGTTAGCGATGACAACGGATCTATTGGCTGCCCCAGAAGCGCTCGGCGCCATCCCCGAACTTCCGCGAATTTCGTTGAACTTATTGTCACCCTCATTGTCACTTTAAGCTGAACCAACAACAACGAGGCCCACAACTCAGTCAAGCTGCGGCCTTTGAAAGATGGCGTCCCCATGGGGATTCGAACCTTGAAGACGCTTGAAGCTAAGTATGCTCTATCTAAGCATACTTAGTTGGTGGTTAATATTTTAGAACAAGCAACAACGTGCACTGAAGTGCAAAGAAGTGAAGATAAAAACAGAGTTTTGGACAACCTTTGGCAACCTTCAGGACACCGAGCGGCAAACCCCCGTGCGGAAAGTTGATAGTGCGCTCGACAATCGATGGCGACGTTTTCTAGGGAATTGATCGCGGTCGCGGCGATGGAGCGTGATCGCAGTAGATGAGGGAAACGGCTTCAACCGTCCTTCGTCTCGTCGATGACGACTGGCACGAGGAAGGGCGTGCCGTCGGCAATGGCGTCGGTCCGCTGCGCGGCCAGCTTCCAATCGATCCGGAAATACCCTTCGCGCCGCGCCTGCGTGTTAGCCGAAATCACCGGCATTAACAACGCGCACGAGCTGATTTGTCCACGGATCTTCCCGTCCCATTCGTCCGCCGCCGGCCAACTCGCTCTGGTCGAACCACACCTCGACGCCGGCCGCCCGCAATGCTTCCCAAATCTCAGGGCCGGTGGCCTCGCCTCCGGCGGACCCGTGCGCTGGAAAAAGAAAAGATGGAATCCACGCCGGCTCGCATGGAAAGCTGATGGAGTCAGTTTCCGAATTCCGAGTAGAAGTCTTCCGCGAAGCATGAGGCCCGAATAGAAAGAGCTAACCGGACGCTCTCCACATTGTATCGTTTCGTCCTCGCAGTTTTCTTTCACCCTGCGACTCACTTGTTGGTATCAGTGGAATCGAAAACTACAAAGACGAGCAGTGCCGCAAGAATGAGGCAGGCGATAAGCATGTTGCGGCTGGTCTATTTTGTCGGGCGCCGATTCGTCCGGCACGTCTCGCTATCGAAACCCATTAAGTGCGTTTTGCAAAGGTCGCACCCACTTTTTAGCCTAGGGCAATGTCCTAGCCCGCAGGTGACCTTGGTCTATATACACCAGACCGGCGGGAAGCTACTGTAGCCGATGCAACGGGAGGTTTCTGTCCGGACTGATTCTTGCAGCTTTCATTCGGTGCCAAGCCTTGGCGGATTCCGTGCCTCCCGACGCGCCCAGTCCGGGCCAGTGCCAGCCACCGGCTACGCCTGACTTTATTCCATTATCCCCAAGCGCCGTGATCATGGACGGAGTGGAAGACTAGACCTGGAGCTTCCATAGGCAATCCACCTTGGTTGAACAATGGCACGGTCATTTTTCTGCTATAAGCAGAGAGTATTCTATTTCTTGGAACAAATAGGCGGTCTGCGATTAGACAAACAAGTCTCTGGAATAGTGCGCCCTCCGTTAAACACCCTATGGTGGGAGGGGGGAGCGCATACTATGATGGGTCATGAATTGTCGATTGGATCACTTCTTGATCCCGACCTTGTTCGTCGCGCTGGGTCTCGCGTTGGGGGCGCCCGGCCTGGTGGCGGATGAACCACCGCCAGACGGCCCCCGGCTGGCCGCCCCCAATTCTTTCGGCGACGACGAACTGGTCCTCGACGAGATTTTCCAGAGCCACCTGCCGACCACTCTGAAAAAATACAGCCTGCGGCTCTCGGTGCACCCGAACCTGGGCGACTGGGAGAACAAGGACCGCATGCGCCTGACTACCACGCTGCGCTACGGCCTCATGGACAAGTGCGAGCTCAGCGCGGGCAGCAATCTTTTTTTCAGCCACGGACACGGCGACACCCGGGCGTTCGACGACTACGGAGCGGCCGATCTCAGCCTGGGGACGAAATTCAATCTCGGGCAGTTTGTTTTCCCAGGGTGGGACACCGGTGCCGGCCTCGAGTACGAATTCCCGATCCATCATCCGCCGGCCGAACTGACGGACGGGCTGCGTCACGCCCGGCCCTACCTCACCTTCTCGCACCGGCCCGCGTCGCATTCGAACCTGCGGCTCTTCGTGGGCCTGCATGGCGATCTCATCACTCGCACCGACCTGCCAGGTGAATTTGGCAAGAATGCCTTCCATGAGAGCTCGTGGGGTTTCACCGGCGGCTGGGTGCTCGACCGGGGCAACCTGCATTACACCTTTGAGGCGTCGTTCGACACCTCGCGGCTGCTCGCGCGCACCGCGGAGGACATCTACACGATCCGGCCCGGAGTAATCTGGGAGATTCCTACTCGTCGTGACCCGCAGCTCATGAGCCATTGGATCGTCGGCATCGCCTTGAACGACTCGTTCGGGCCCGGCGGCAACAGCGTGGGCGCCTCGTTCAAACTGCGTTATAGCGAGGAGCTCAAGCGGAAGTCTCCACGTCCGCCGGCAACGAGAACGCCGTAGGGTGTTTGTGCGACCATGCTAGCCGAATACCAGAGGTAGGCCTGACCGGAGCCCCAGCGAAACCGGACAATCATCGCCGGCGGGCCGCCCTCGTTACCGATGGTCCACTCGCCAATTAAGAATTCGTAACGCGCATACGGACTGATTGTCGGGGTTGATGCTGGTGCGGATGGATGTCCAGCGGGGACTTGGGCAAATCCCGAAGTTGAAAAGAGGAGGAGCAGGCTGAGCAGAAGCAGGCGCATGGGTTCGGTGATTTCTATTAGAGCGGCACCCGCTGCCAAATTTGTCTCTGCGTTCGATATTCTTTAATCTTACGCGACGGATGCGCAGTTTGGAGTTGGAATGGACTGGGTCGCATGCCTCAGGCGTGTTCCCTGTGCTCTAATTCGCCACCTCTACGCTCCGCGTACCAAGAGGTCCCCGGTCGAACGCTTACGCAACATCAAGGGTCTGTACCCGTAGTCTCTCGCCAATACGCACAGCGAAATCACCGCGATCGAAACGGACAGCGGCTCCGCATGGGGGTATTCCGTAGTTTTGATCAGACTTAGAACGGCGCACCCCGCGGCCAGCAAAACAAAAAAAATGTGCGGTGCCAGACCCAGTCCCCAACTGGTGGACTTTGTTGTGCGTATTGCTAGGGCGACAGAAACTCCCGCGCACGCGGCGCCCGCGATCACATCCACGGGCCAGTGCACCCCGACCCACACCCGACTGGCCCCCACAGCCGCGGCCAGGGCGTAAAATAAGAACTTGGTGCTTTTTCGCGCCCCAACTGAAAAGCAGGCCGCAACGACGAAGGCGGTCACCGTGTGACCTGACGGTAAACTGTGCCAGTGCCAAACGGGACCAATCACCGTCAGCCTTTCGCCCAGCACCACTGGTGGACGAGCGGTATTGATGAAGGTCTTGAGCCCATGCGATAGCAAGGTGGCATACACGCCAGCGAGGACGCCCATCCATAACACCCTGGGTCGGCGCCTCGCCAGCAGTGCCATCAGGCAAACGGCGAGGCTCGTGTCACCGCAAAAGGTCAGTGTTTCGATGAAGCTCGTGGAAAAATGATGGCCGAAGCCGTGGATCGATTCGAAGCCAGTCCTATAGCCGCCGGCGGCTACCATGATCAGCGCGCCCAAGCCGCAGGCCCCGGCCAGGATCAGGTTCAGGTTTTGATCAACCGGGCCGGGCTGCAACGTTTCCGCCAACGATTGACGATGTACCTGGCGCAGATTGGCAAGGTATGATTTCCAATTCATTTTGAGGAAAACGACTGGCTGAAGATGTCGTAGTCGGCCTGGTACGCATCGCTGTGCATAGAGAATGCGCCCATCACCGTGTGAAATATATCCCGCTGACTATGGCTGCTCTGTGCCTCAAGACGGCCAGGCTCCACACCCCTCTGGTGGATGAATTCATCGGACATCCAGACCAGGAAAGGAACGACTTTCTGGACATCTGGGGCAATGGACCACGGTGTCCCATGCAGGTACAAGCCATACTCACCCAGGGATTCACCATGATCGGACACATAGATTAACAACGTCGAGGTATTTTGAAATTTCTTGAGTAGGCCAATGGTCTGGGAAACGCAATAGTCAGCATACAAAATCGTATTGTCGTAGGCGTTGATCAACTCTTCCGGGCGACACTTCCCCAGTTCAACCGATCTGCAGACCGGCTTGAAAAATTCAAAATTGCCCGGGTATTTGGTGGAGTAGGCGGGGCCATGACTTCCGCCTTGGTGAAGGACCACAAACACTTTTTGACTAGGCGAAGATCTGATTCGCTGCTCGAGCCCGGCCAGCAGTATTTCATCGTAATCGCCGTCGGCGCCTGGGTAGTCCATCATCAAGTCGCCGGCTCTCTGGTAGGTCTGCACCTTGACCGAGGGTTCGCCTGAGTTCCGGCTGCGCCAGATAACGTCGATCCCGTTACGCTGAAGGTAGGAAGGCAGCGGCTCGTAACGCGTGGAAAATTCCGAACTTGAGTCGACGTGCGATAGGATGCAGCGCAACGACGCCGTCGTGTAGGTGGAACACGCCGTCGTATGCTTGAGGGCCGTAACCCCTGCTTTCGCCAGCAGCGGATTCGTGGGCCGATTGTAACCGTAGAGCTGGAAATTCTGCGCCCGCGCCGCCTCCCCGACTATCAGGATGACGATAGTTTTTTCATTGGAAGAAAACGTCGCGGCCGGCAACAGAATCTGAACATCGGAGGTCCACAGCCTGGGTACTTCATATCTCGCCGCATTGATCAAATAGGACCAAGGCATGACCATCCCGCCGAGCTTCTTGGAGTTCTTGTCGATCCAGCCCCAAGTGCCGGAGGCCAGCCAGGTCCAGATCACGGTGGATACCAGGACGGTCAAAGCCATTGCCGCGAGCCGCCCGCGCGATGGTTTCTCAATGCTAACCCGCGAGAGCAGACAGCAAGGCACGACGCCCAAGATCAACACGTAGACAATAATGGTTGGATGAAAAAGTTCTAAGGACTCTGCAAAATTTGTATTCTGCACGTTGCCCATCATCGTTTTGTCCAGCACCACGTGATAGGTGGCGACAAAATAGACGGCAATCGAGTTGCTGATCGCCACCAACATACAAAACGGTTTCAGAACCCGGTAAGATATGAGGGACAACATCGCCAGCAGCAGGACGGTCAATGACAGCAGGGCGATCAGCACCGTTACCAATGTCAGGAGGCCGCTGAATGACAAAATCTGGAGATTGCCCGCGGAAAACGAGAAAAGCGGCAGGTGATACAGCAGCGCATTGGATGCCGCGGTCAGCGCGATGAATTTTGGCGTGCTCAACGTCCACCGAAAGCGATCAAGGGTCATGGGCGCTCACACCTCTCACCAACCAACGTCCGTTCCAGATACTCTTGCATAAATTTAGCTCGGCTAGTGTCGAAGGCCGGCTCGGTAATGGCGAGAAGGCAGTGTTTCGCACTGGCCGCGCCGAGTGCCTTTCTCGCCGTCAATGCACCGATTAACAAGTGGCCACGTTTTCGCCGCAACTGGCCCAGGGTGCGAACGGTGCTGGGATTTTTTACTACGAGAACGTGAAGCGAAGTCATACTGCGAGACGGAGAAAGGAATTGACCCGGAGTTTCCGAAATTCCAGCAGGGTATTTCAATCCCTTTAGACTGTCTATCAACATTACTCCAACTGCCTGGCTTCTGATCTGTTTTAGCAATCCGACGAAGCCTCAATAAGGCGCGACACGGGGACGGGCTTCCCGCAATATTCGAATAGCGGTCGGGAACTGATTCAGTTTAGGTCGATCCCATTCCTGATGCTGAATAAATATGTTATTGTCTCAGTTTTACTAAATCTGGCCGTAGTTGTTGCCGGGCGAGCCGCTCCTTTCACGGCATTCCGGGATGGCGAGGTCTTCACGTATCGCGCCGGTTTCGGGATATTCGGCAATGCCGGTGAAATAATCATTCGCGCATCCGAGGGAACCCAAAATGGCGTGGGCATCATGAGTGTGGCGACCGATACGCGTACGCGTGGTTTCGTCAAAGCACTATATGAGTACCACAATAGCGCGGAAGTAATCATCGAAACGGGGACGGGACGCATGCTTGGCGTTAAAGAAAAAGGTGCCGATCCGAGACGAGTTACTGAAACGGAAATCGTTTTCGATTATGGCGCAGGATTCGCAAGATACACTGACCGTATTCGCCCCCAACAGACAACGGAGCTATCGATCCCCGCGGGAAATCCCATGGATTTGATCAGTGCTCTCGTGCAAACCCGCGACTGGAATTTAAAACCCGGGGACAAACGCGATTTGCTGGTTCTATTCGGAAGGGATTTTTATCCTTTGACCATTACCGCGGAGGAATACGAAGAGGTGCGCACCCCTCTAGGAGTATACCAGACCCTCGTTCTCGTCCCACGCATGACGAAAAACCCAAAGGGTCTTTTCAAGAAAGGCGGGGAAATCAAGGTTTGGATTTCTCAGGATGCAAGTAACCTGCCGATAAAGATGCAACTAAAACTCAACTTTGGTGCGGTAACACTCTTGCTCTGCGACTATAAAGGTCGGGCCGCAAAATAGTTTGAAGTTCGAATTCGACCTGAGCACAGGCTTCACACTCGCTCCTCTACATTGCCGTGCGCTGGGTTAGCGACGCGACTGGGAGCCTCTAACTCCTTCTACTTCTTGGTTAGAGCGAATGTCACCAAGCAGAATTAAACCGGCTTTTTTGCCTAACCTCTTCAATGGCAAGGTAGGCAATCTGACAAAGTAGAATTACTGCGTCTATCTCGACCGCAAGAATGTAAGCGTCGTCTCGGGTACCTTGGGCCGGTGGCACGGGATTTGAACGGGACGTAAGTATGAGAGCTACGAGCGGGCTGGTGGCCGTAGTTGCGAGAGCTACGAAGCGCTGGCGGGCTGCCGCCCGCGCCTACGGCACCGGTCGCCAGTGGGCTGGGAGCAGCGGGGTGAGGTCGTGCTTGGTCGTCATGGCCGGCAGGCGCGTGAGGACATCTTTCAAGTAGGCATGGGGATCGTGGCCGCAGCGCTGGGCCGAGACGATCAGCGAGTAGATGACCGCGGGGCGGTCGCCGGCGTCGGGGTGGCCCACGAACAGCCAGTTCTTCGCGCCGAGCTTGCTCGGGCGGATCGCATTCTCGACGGCGTTGGTGTCGAGCCGGGTCTGGCTGTGGCGCAGGTGCGCGGTGAGCGGGGCCCAGTGGCCGAGCAGATACGTGCAGGCCTGACCGAGCCCGGTTCTGGGGAGGACGCGCTTTTGCAACGCGGTCACCAGCCAGCGCAGCCGGGCCAGCGGCTGGGCAAAATGCTCCTGGCGGAGCGCGGCCCGTTGTTCGCCGACCGCCGCCTCGTCCCATTCCCGCTCGTGCTGGTACAGCCGGCCGACCAGGCGCAGCACCCGCTCGGCGGTCTTCGGTCGCTCGGTGGCCGCCTCGAAGAAGCGCCGACGCGCATGGGCCCAGCAGCAGCCTTTCCTCCCGCGAGGTCGAGCGGCTCTTCGCCGTCATCCGCGACTTGCGCGCCCGCGGCCATGTCGTCCTCTACGTCACTCACCGCATGGACGAGGTCTTCGCCATCTGCGACGCCGTCACCGTGCTCCGCGACGGCCGGCACATCCGCACTTTTGAAACGATGCAGGGCCTTAACGTCGACGAAATCATCCGCCAGATGGTCGGGCGGGACCTGAAGAATGTCTTCAACTACTCCCCGCGGTCCCTAGGTGCACCGATCCTGGCGGTCGACCGTCTCATGGGCCCGGGACTGACGGCACCGGTTTCGCTGCAGGTGGCCGCCGGCGAGATCGTCGGGCTGTTTGGCCTCGTCGGCGCCGGTCGCAGCGAGCTGCTGAAGCTCGTCTACGGCGCCGTGCCCCGGACCGGCGGCTCCGTGTCACTCGATGGCCGGGACGCCACCCCGGCCTCGCCGCGCGACGCCATCAATCTCGGCCTAGTGTTCTGCCCCGAGGACCGGAAGCGCGATGGCATTGTGTCGGTCCGCTCCGTCGAGGAGAACATCAACCTCTCCGCCCGCCGGCACCATGCGGCTGGTGGCTTTGTTTTGAATAGCGCCTGGGAACGCGCCAACGCCGAGAAGCACGTCGCCTCGCTTGCCATCAAAACCGCCTCCCTGGACACGGCCATCGGCTTTCTCTCCGGCGGCAACCAGCAGAAGGCCATCCTCGCCCGCTGGCTCTCGGAAAAGGTTCGCGTGATTTTGCTCGATGAACCGACCCGCGGCATCGACGTTGGCGCCAAGAGCGAGCTCTACGCCATCATCCAGCGGCTGGCCGCCTCGGGCGTCGGCGTGCTCTTCGTGTCCAGCGAGCTACCCGAAGTGCTCGGCCTGGCGGACCGGGTGCTGGTCATGCGCGGCGGCGCGCTGTCCGGTGAATACGCCCGCGATGAGGCCACCGAGGAACGTGTGCTCAAGGCCGCCCTGCCCGCGACCGCCTGACCCTTTCCTTTCCATGACAAATCGCGCCAGTGGCTTTAATAAATTCTGGGACCGCGCCGGCATGCTCGTCGTGTTCGCGGTGCTCTTCGCCGGCTGTTCGCTGCTGGTGAACGGTTTTTTCTCCCGCGTGAACATGGAGGGCCTGCTGCTCGCCGTGTCCACCATTGGCCTCATCGCCTGCACGATGTTGTTTTGTCTCGCGGCCGGCGCCTTCGACCTCTCGATCGGTTCCGTCGTCGCCTGCGCGGGCGTCGTCACCGCCGTGGTGATCAACCGTTCCGGTAGCGTCGCCTTGGGCGTGACCGCGGGTCTCGCGCTGGGCCTGACCGTCGGCCTGGTCAACGGGCTGCTCATCGCGAGGGCTGGCATCAATGCCCTCATCGCCACGCTGGCGACCATGCAGATCGTCCGCGGCCTCGGCTACATCGTGTCCGACGGCAAGGCCGTCGGCATCGTGCAGGATTCCTTTTTCGGGCTCGGCAATTCCGCCTTCGCCGGCGTCCCGACCCCGGTCTGGGTCTGCGCGGTCGCGTTTACCCTCTTCGGTTTCCTGATCGAGCGCACGACCTTCGGTCGCAACACGCTGGCGCTCGGCGGTAACGCCGAGGCGGCGCGGCTGGCCGGCATCCCGGTCGATCGCGTGAAGATCGTTATCTTCACCTTACAGGGTGGCGTGGCCGCGCTGGCTGGCATTGTGCTGGCCTCGCGCTTCACCAGCGGCCAGCCCACGGTCGCGCAGGGGTTGGAGCTTGATGTGATTGCCGCCTGGGTGCTGGGCGGTGTCTCGCTCACCGGCGGCATCGGCAAGATGTCCTACGTCATCGCCGGCGTGCTGATCATGGGCACGGTGCGGAACGCGATGAATCTGCTCAACGTCCCGACCTTCTACCAGTACATCGCCAGCGGCCTGATCCTGCTCGCCGCCGTGGCCTTCGACCGCATCAAGCAGCGCGGCTCCGGCCGCTGATCCGCGATCGGGGGCGAAGTGCGCCGCCTTCCTGCAGGGCCGGCCGAGGGAACTGTTGTCAACTAATAGTATACTTACGTGGTAGGATCACGGAGCCAGGACTTTGCGCGCAGACCGCTCTCTCGCTGGGGCCTGGCTGCCGGTCTCCAGCCGACGCCACGGACATCGGGTACCAGCTGGCGGGTAAGTATACTATTAGTTGACATCGATCCGTGGCGCCCGGCCGCCGGCAGCATGGGAGTCCTCAGACCAGCGCGTTCTGTTTGATCACCTTGGCGTACCAGCGGGCGCTGAGTTTCGGCGTGCGCTGTTGCGTGGCAAAATCGTTGTACATGATTCCAAACCGACGCTGGTAGCCGTCCTCCCACTCGTAGTTGTCCATGAGCGACCAGAGGAAATAGCCTTTCACCGGCGCGCCGTCCGCCATCGCGGCGCGGAGTTGGGTGAGGTAGTTGCGCACACATTCGCGGCGGTGCAGGTCGTCGGCGACGCCGTTCACGGGCGAGGCCTCGTTGTAGCCCGCCCCGTTCTCCGTGATGTAGAGCGGCAGCGGCCCGTAGAGGTCAGTCACTAATTTCGGTCCCCAATACAGCACCTGCGGCAGCAGGTAGTGCCAGGCGCAGTCCGTGCGGGGATAGTTCGCCGGGAACTCGATCTTTTCCGGCCGCCCGCCCTTGCCGGCGCGCACAAATATGCCGGTGTAGATGTTGAGCCCGAGGTAATCCGTCTTTTGGGCGGTGTGCGCCAGGTCGCCGCGCTCGACTTTCGCCGCGTCGGCCCCGGTGATCTTCCGGTAGGTGGCGCTGTAGCGACCGGTGAACAACGGATCGAGCACGCGGATGTTCTCCTCGACAAAGGCCCGCCGTGCCGCCGCTACGTTCGCCGGCGATAGGTCCACCGGTACTGTTACGATGACGTTGTCAGTCAGGCCGACGCGCGCACCCTTGCCGCCGTGTTCGCGCACGGCGCGGACACCGTGACCGTGGGCGACGAGCGCGTGATGATAAGTCTGGTTCACCACCTGCTCGCGCTCGCGATGGCCGGGCGCCTTTTGGCCCGTGCCGTAGCCGAGCCGCGTGAAGCAGAAAATCTCGTTCAGCGTGATCCAGTTTTTCACCTGGTCACCGTAGGCCTGCACGATGGTGTCGGCATACTGGGCAAAGGCGTCGGTGGTGCTGCGCACCCGCCAGCCGCCCTCGTCCTCCAGCACCTGCGGCAGGTCCCAATGAAACATGGTGACCCACGGCGTGATCCCGTGCCTCTGCAGCGAGTCGAACAACCGGTGGTAGAAATCCACGCCCTTCTGGTTCACCGGCCCGCGGCCGCCGGGCAGGATCCGCGGCCAGGCCAGCGACAGGCGGTAGTTCCGGATCCCTAGCTTGCGCATGAGCGCGAAATCCTCGTCGAACCGCCGGTAGTGGTCGCAGGCCGTGTCGAGCGTGTCGCCATTGAGCACCGCGCCGGGCTGGCGGCTGAACGTGTCCCACACCGACGCGCTCTTGCCGTCCGTGAAGGCGGCGCCCTCGATCTGCGGGGCGGCAGCGGCGACACCCCAGGTGAAGCCGGCGGGAAAGCGGACAGGTTTCATGAACTGCGTGGTAGGGAGCCCGCTACCGTGTAATTCCCGCCGATTCGTTCAATCGACACCCCACTCTATCACTTGCGTAAGCTCTCAGGGCGCTGGATTGATGTCGTGCATCTCCACGAAGAAGACCAAGGGCACTCCCGGCGGCAACTGCGGCGGCCAGTCGGCTTCCTTGAACGACAGGTTGGCAGGCACGTAGATGAGCCCCTTGCCCCCGACCTTCAGCAATTGTACCCCCTCGGCGAGCCCCGGGAGGAGATCGCGCACCACGACTTTGGCCCGCGTGCGGGAGAGCGGCGGCAGGCTCTTGCCCTCCGGCAAACCGGCGGCGTAGCTGATCACCACCGTGTCGCCGGCTTTCGGCATGTTGCCCGTGCCCTCCTCCGTGATGCGATAGTGCAGACCGGATGACGTCACCTTGACGCCCTCCTTCTCCCGGAGGAATCGGAAATAGTCCTTGGCCGGATCGGGCCGCTCAGCCTCGGTCATTGCCTGCACCCGCCGGCTGATTTCGTCGCGTAATTTCACCGCCGGCTCGTCGAGCGGCAGGCCGCGACCGTCGTAGCTCGAGCGGAAACCCTCTTGAAACGCGGCGAACTGCGCGGCGTTCCACTTAAGATCGGGGATGCGGTTGTTCTCCGCCATGAACGAACCCAGCGCGGCATAGGGCGCGAGTTCCCGGGTCCAGATCGGAGCCATGGACGCAGTGGCCGGGGCCACTGGAGCCGGAACCGGTTCGACCGGATTGGGGGCAGAGCGAAAATGCCAGACTAACAGGCCCGCGTTCACGCCGAGTGACACCAACGCAACCACGAGCCATGGCGAGCCTTGGGCGGAAGGCGGTGTGGCGGGCGGTTTCTTCATGGCGCGTGGATGGTCGTCAATTTGGCGGGAAGCGTGGTGAAGGTTTGCTCGGAAACCCGGCCGTCAGGCCAGCGAATTTTCAGCCGGGCCGGCGGATTCCCTTCAGGATAACCGAAAAACGTCGGGCCCGGGCCCGCCTCGGCGACCTGACGCGTGCCATCAGCCAGTGTCAGCGTGAGTTTAGCCCCGAGGGTCACGGCGCCGCGGAGCGCGACGCTAAAGCTGTGCCCGCCAGGCCGGCCTCCGTTGTGGAAGTAGAGGGCGCGATCATTGTTCTGCGTGACCAGGAAATCCGGCCACCCGTCTTGATCGAGATCGCCCGTCACCAAAGCCCGCGCCTCGCCCGGCACAACTATGCCGCTCTCCGCCACCGGCACGGGGTCGAACCCGCCGTGACCATCACCGCGCAGCAGCCAGCCCAGCCCGCCGTCAAACCGTCCCGCCTCGGGCGGCGGAGCGAAGGAATTGCCGACTGCCAGCAGGTCAGCGTGACCGTCACCGTCGAAGTCGCCGGCCTGCAGCGCCGTCATCGGCGCGATCTGCGCCAGACGCGGCAGTGGCGTGAACTTCCATGTGCCGTCGGTCTGGGAGAGAAACACGCCGTTGCGCAGTTCCGTCACTGCGAGCTTGGTCGCGCCGGTCAGCACCTCCGTCGAAAAAATGTCGTCCAGTTTCGCCTTGGCATAGGCTTCGGCGGTCGGAAATGGCCGCAGAGCCGCCGGGAAGAGTTTTGCCAGCGTGTCGCGGTCACGCAGCGGGTAGTAACTTCCGTTCTCGGCCTGCGCCTCGATCAACTGCGGCGCGGCGCCGCCGGCCGTCACGCCGACGTAGAGCAACGCCGGTTCGGCGGCGCTGGCCCGGTAGCGGGTGTTCAGGCCGGTGTTGCCGACAGCGTAGTCGAGCCGGCCGTCACCGTTGAAATCCGCCGCGACCAGCGAGCGCCACCAGCCGGTGCCGCCGGACGCAAACCCGAGCGCCGCCGTCGCATCCTCAAACCGCCGGCCCTCCCGGTTGCGGAAAACGGAAACGTGACCCCACTCGCAAGCCACGAGCAGGTCGGGCCAGCCATCGTCATCCACGTCGGACCACAGCGCGGCCGTCACCAGCCCGATGTGTTCCAGGCCCGGGGCCAGCTCAGCGGTCACGTCGGCATAATGATCCCCGCGCCAGGCGAGCAGTGCGCTGCGCGGCACCGTCCCGTAGGCTCCCGGCATCGAACGGCCGCCGATGAAAATCCCGGGCCGGCCGTTGTGTTCAAAATCAGCCGCGACCGCCGCGCCGACACTCACCGGTAGCGACGGCAGGACGCCCGCCGGTGCGAGCGCGAAACGACCGCGACCGTTGTTGAGGGCCAGGCGCGGAGTGTAGGCGGGCGCTCCGGCCGGCTCCGCTGTGCCCGCCTTGGTCGCCAACAGGTCGAGGTCGCCGTCACCATCGGCGTCGAATGCCAGGAGCGTGCCGTCCGGTACTTTGGTCTCGGGAAAAATGTTGGCTCCGTAAGCCATGAACTGGCCGTCCCCGAGATTTGACATCAACCGGCCGGACTCGCCCGTGCCGCCGCCGAATCCCATGTCGTCCTGGCCGTCACCATCAAAATCGGCGATGACGGCCGACGGTCCCGGCTGGTTGAGGCGGAAGGGCAGAAGGGGCTCGCGGGCCCATTCGTTGAAAGGTCGCTCACGCCCCGGTCCGCCCAACTGCAGCCGGCCGCTGATCTCGGTAAATTGCGTCGGGGCCGGCCGTGGCGCGTTGGTCACGCCGCCTGCGGCGGGCTCGTTGATCACATAGCGGCGGTCGGCAGCGAGATTCTCGAAACTCTGTTTCGCTCCGCTGGGCCACTCCACCGTCAGGTGCGGGATGGTGGTGTCCGGCCCGAGCCCGAAGTGCACGATCGGCTCGCTCGTGGAAAGGTAACCGCGGGCGAGGGTGAGGGTGCGCATCTGCCGGCCATGATCGGTCTCGATCCGCACGACCGCACCGACGCCAAACTTGTTGGACACGGTGCCGTGCAGATCGAGGACGACCGCGTGGCCGGTGGCCCCATCGTTGCGGCAGACCGTCACCGGTCCGTCGAGGCTGGCATAGACCAGGTCAAGGTCACCATCGCCGTCGAGGTCACCGAAGGCTGCACCGAAGCCCACGCCCACCTGATCGAGACCCCAGGCGTGGCCGACTTCCTCGAAGCGCAAGTCGCCGAGATTGCGGAAGGCGAGGTGGCGCTCCGCGAGCACCGGCGTGGCCTGCATGATCCGGCGACGCTCGGCCATGCTTTCGCGACCCATCATGCGCTGGATGACGTCTTGCGCATGGAGTTCGCGCACCATGCCGTTGGTGAAATAGGCATCGAGCCGCCCGTCGAGATCGAGGTCCTCCAGGCGCACGGTCCAGGTCCAGTCGGTCGCTGCGAGTCCGGCCAGCTCCGCAGCTTCGAGCGTCCGTCCGGTGCCGGTACCGAGCAGCAGGGCGTTGCGCATGATCTGGGGCGCGGTCCCGGCGCGCGTCTCCTCCTCGTTCAGGCCGGCGCGGATCTTGGCCATGCCGCGCTGGTCCTTCTGCCGGGTGGTGGCCGCCATGTCGGCGACGAGCAGATCCATGTGCCCGTCGTTGTTCACGTCACCGAGATCGGCCCCCATCGACGAGTGCGGCGTGTGCGGCACGGCCTGGTTGAGGACGTTGGTAAAGGTGCCGTCGCGGTTGTTGCGATAAAGTTGGTCGGGATCCTTGAAATCGTTGTCGACGTAAAGATCAGGCCAGCCGTCCTCGTCGTAATCCCACCAGGTGGCGGCGTGGCCCTGCGTCTCGCCAAAGATGCCAGCCTTGTCGGTCACGTCGGTGAAGGTGCCGTCACGGTTGTTGTGATAGAGGTGATCGCGCTGGCCATTGGGCCGGCGTTCCGTGTCGAGGACATTGGTCTGGACGTAGACGTCGAGCCAGCCGTCGCGATCATAGTCGCAGAACGCCGCCATGTTGCTCGCGTCATTCAGTGCGAGGCCGCGGGCGGCCGCCTCCTCGGTGAAGGTGCCGTTGCCCTGGTTGATATAGAGAAGATTGGGCGCACCGAAGCGGCAGACGTAGAGGTCGAGCCGCCCGTCGTTGTTCACGTCGGCGAAGGCCGCACCTTGCTTCCATGCGCCCATTGGACCGGCCACGCCGGCTTTTTCCGTCACATCCTCGAATTTGAAACCGCCCAGGTTGCGATAGAGGTGGTTAAGACCGCTCTTGCTGACGACGAAGATGTCGGGCCGGCCGTCGCCGTCATAGTCGGCGATCGCGACTCCCGTGCCGATCGCGCCAAGGGAGAATTCGCGGTAATGCGCGCCCCACATGGCCGGGTCGTCGTAGTGGTTTATCTCGGTGATGCCGGTCTGTTCCGGCGGCAAGAGGGTGAACAGCGTGGTCCCGGACCCCGTGGAGCGCGGATTGAGCGGCCGGGACGCCAGGCCGGCCGGCTCGGCCGCTAGCACGCGCGCCAGGATCAGCCCGGCCGCCATCATCGCGCCCAGCCCAAGGCGCCGGGATCGCCGGGAATCAACGGGATGGGAAAGCGAAGCCATGCGGGGTTGGGGCAAAAGGTCTTTGAGGCGGCAATTTGGTCTTGGCCAGCCGAAGGTTTATGGTCCAACACTAAACGTTAGAGTAATACCCCCCTTGCTCCTCAACTCTATTGAATGGTCAATCAGCCAATCGTTCAGAGTTACCCCCGATTCGTTGAATGAATCGCTCCGTCAAACCCCTCCTTTTCTCTCTGGTCCCGCTGGCCATCGCCGCGGGCGGCTGGTTCGCGTGGCAGAACGGAGCGACCGCACGCCAGTGGGAACAGTTGCGGCCGCCGACGCCCGCCCTGGCCGGCGCGACCTCCCCGGGACTGGACGTCCGCCTAGCCGCCTGCGCATTACGTCTGGCTCGCTGGCCGGTAGACCGGGTGGCGCTGGTTGAGTTCACCCTGCTCTGCCACGCCAACGGACTCCTGCCGGAAGCCATCCGCGGTTACCAGGCCCTCATCGCGCTCGATCCCACGGAGGCGCGCTGGCCACATTCGCTCGCCGCCATTCTCTCGGGCTATGGCCGGATGGAGGAGGCTCTCCCCCTTCTGCAAAAGGCCGCAGCCCTTGCGCCGGGACAGCCCATTGTGTGGCTGCGGCTGGGCGAAGCCCGCCTGAAAAACAACCAGCCCGCGGAAGCGGCGGCCGCCTTCCAGGAAGCCCTGCAGCGCAAGCCGGCGGAAATCCACGCGCTCTTCGGGCTGGCGCGGTGCGACCTGCAAGCGGGGCGCTTGACCGCAGCCCGCAGCCGTTTGCAGGAAGCCGCGGCCGCCGACCCCGATTTTCCCGGCGCCCCGTCCCTGCTCGCCACCGTGTTTGAGCGGTTGGGCAACCCGGCCGCCGCGCAAGCCGCCCGGTTGCGCGTACGTGGCGACGGCCACTACACCGAGGCGCCCGATCCGTGGGCGGTCGAACTGGTCGCTTACTGCCACCATCCCTACACGCTGCTGGTCGCCGCGTCGGCCTTGTCCTCCGACGGCAACAACCGCCAAGCCCTGCCCCTGCTCGAACGCGCCGTGGCCCTCGACCCGCGGGACGCGCGACTCCATCGCCAGCTGGGCAATGCCCTCGCGCGCCTGGGTGACCTGCCCGCCGCCCGGCCCCGCCTGGAACAGGCCCTCGCCCTTGACCCGGCGAATGAAAAAATCCGCACCGATCTCATTAACTTGCTGAAGGGTCTCAAGGACGTCCCCGCGGCGGATGAGATCGTGCGCGCCGGCCTCGTGACCAACCCGTCGAGCACGGCCTTCAGGTTTGAAGCCGGCCTCGCCGCCGCCCGCCAAGGCCACACCGAGGAAGCCATCGGCTTTTTCACTGAGGTTTGGAAACAGCAGCCGGACCAGACCGCCGCGCCCTGCGAGCTGGCCGCCCTGTATTTCGCCAGCGGCCGCGCCGGGACGGGCCAGGCCGTGCTCGAGCAAATCCTGGCCGACCACCCGGATGATCCCGCCACCCTGACCCTGCTCGTACGCCGGGGCATCGAGGTCCGCGACGCACGTACCGGCGACTGGCTGCGCCGGGCCCAGGCCACCGGCAAATCCCTGCCCACACTTGCCGAGCTGCGGCAGGCCTACCTCGTCCGTTTCGGCACCATGCCATGAGCTCCACCCCTGAACCCACCGCGCTCTCCGCTCGCCGGCCCACGCTCAAGGACGTGGCCCGCGAGACCGGCTATCACATCACCACGATCTCGCTCGCGCTGCGTGGCCATACCAGCATTCCGGCCGAGACCCGCTCGCGCATCGAGGAGGCCGCCCAACGCATGGGCTACCAACGCAACCCGGTGTTTCACGCCCTCAGCCGTTTCCGCCAGCAGGGTTGCGTGCGCGCCCCCGCTCCCCGCATCGCCTACCTGGAGAACTACGGCACGGGCATCGTGCGCCAGCCCCACCGGCAGGTCATGTATGAGGGCGCGCTGCAGCAGGCCGAGCTGCTCGGCTACCAGCTCGACGTGCTGTCCGTCGGCGAAGACGCCCACGATGCGCGGAGCCTCAGCCACTACCTCCGCGACAACCACATCACCGGCGTGGTGCTCGCCGCCTTCCAACCGGGCTTCGCCGAGATCGCCCTCAACTGGGACGACTATGCCGTGGCCAAGATTCACTCCCGCCACACCGAACCCAACGCCACCGTCGTGGCCAACGACCAGTTGCGCGAGGTCCGCATGGCCTACCGCCATCTCGCTGCCCTGGGCTATGAACGCATCGGCCTCGCCGTCTGCCGGGCCGATGAGGACGCCTGCGGCCACCGCCACACCGCCGGTTACCTCATGGAACTGGCCTCCATCCCGCCCGACCGGCAGGTGCCACCGCTCATCTTTCCCTACAACACCCATGGCGAAGTTCTCGGCGACATGATCACTCGCTGGGTCAAGCGCCACCAAGTCGATGTCGTCCTCTGCAACTGGATCAGCATCCGCGAAATGATCGAGCGCTGCGGCCTGCGCGTGCCGGAGGAAGTCGCCTGCGCCTGCCTCTGCCTCTGCGACCCCACCTCCACCCACTTGGCCGGCGTCCGCCCCCATCTTCACCTCGTGGGCGAGCGCGCTGTGTCCATCGTCGTGACCCACCTCAAATCCGGCCAGCTCGGCCCGCCCGAGATTCCCTCCTCCATCTATGTCCAAAGCACCTGGCAAGACGGCCCGACCGCGCCGGCCCGTCGCTGAGCCCGCGGCCGCGCCCAAGAAATATCACACCCTGGCCGACATCGCGGCCCGGGCGGAGGTGCATGTCACCACCGTGTCGCTGGCCCTGCGCGACCACCCGAGCATCCCGCCGGCCACCCGGGCGCGCATCCGCGCCGTCGCGAAGGAATTCGGCTACCAGCGCGACCCGCTGCTCGACGCGCTGAATTTCCACCGTTCCCGCCGCAACCCGCAGTCCCGCCGCGCCAGCACCGCCTTCGTCGTTCACGCCGGCACCACCCGGCTGTTCAGCGGCAACCACTACCAGCCGCTCGTCTACGCCGGCGCCAAGGCGGCGGCCGAGGCCCACGGCCATTCGCTCGAAATCTTTGTCGTCGGCCAGGGCCACCTTGCCCCGGCCCGGCTCAACACCATCCTCAGCGCCCGCGGCGTCACGGGCATTTTGCTGTCGACCTTCGAGATCGACATCGAGCAGCTCGACCTCGATTGGAGCCAGTTTTGCGCGGTCAAGATCGAGTGCCTCCATCTTGCGCCCAACCTCGACGCCATCTCCAACGACCAGCTGCAGGTCTCCCGCCTCGCCATGCGGCGGCTTCGCACGCTCGGCTACCGCCGCATCGGCCTCGCCACCGCCCGGGAGGATCAGACGCGCCTCGGCGAATCCTTCGGCATGGGCGTGCTCGTCGAGCAGGCCTCCCTGCCTGAGAACGAGTGCGTGCCTCCGCTCATCTTCAGCCTCGCCGAGGTACCCATGCTCCCGCGCCTCATCCCCGAGTGGATGCAAGCCCACCAGGTTGATGTCGTCATCTCCAACTGGAACGAGCTGTTCGACGTCTTCGCCACGGCGCGGGTCAAGCTGCCCGATGACGTCGCCTTCGCCTCGCTTGACGTGCCGCCCAGCATGCCGCACATCGCCGGCGTCGTGCAGAACCACCGGCTGGTCGGCCAACGCGCCATGGAGCAGCTCGCTATCATGACCGACGCCTATCAGCGCGGCGTACCCGAGGCGCAGTCCATCACCTTTATCCCGGGTTACTGGCAGGATGGCATCACGGCCCCCAAGAAGCCTCGCCGCATTGTCACTGCGCTCGAGGCACTCTAACACCCCGCTCTAACAGCCCACCCTGGGGCCAAAAGCGGGGATTATAGCTCCTTAACTCTACCGTTAGAGCATCTACTCTACCGTTTGAGGGGCCAACGCTTTTGCGGCCCCTGCGCGCCCGTACAGGAATGGGACACCCCAGCGAGCGCCCCCTTGTGCCCGCACCCCGCTTATCCATCCCTTTTGCTCCCCTACGGGCGTCTTCCGGCGCCCAGCAAAAAACCAAAACCAACATGAACCTAGCAATGCAGAAATGTCATTCACTCGGCCGATCGCGGTTAGCCGCCTCGGTCCTGTGTGTCGCACTGTGTGCGTCCGGCGGTCGCGCCTACGCCCAGACTGCTCCCGCCGCAGCACCCGCTGCCGGTGAAGAAACCGTGAAGCTCCCTACCTTCACCGTCTCCACCGAGCGCGATTACGGCTACCGGGCCTCCAACTCGATCGCCGGCTCGCGCACCAACACGCCCATCAAGGATCTCCCCGTGAACATCCAGGTGTTCACCAAGGATCTCTTTGATGACCTCGGCATCATCAACCAGGTCGACCTCGAGGCCTACAACGGCTCGCTGGTCAACGGGGGCGCGGACCGCAATTCCGACAACGTCATCCAGCAGGCCTACAACGCGTTTCTTTTCCGCGGCTTCCAGCAAAACTGGGGCCTGCGCGATGGTATCCGCGAATACGACCCGGTTGACCTGCAGGGCATCGCCCGCGTCGAGGTCGTCAAGGGCCCGGTCGCGGCGCTCTACGGCCTGACCTATCCCGGCGGCGTGATGCAGAACATCACCAAGGGTGTGGACTACAGCAAAAACTTCGCCCGCACGACAGTCATGTACGACAGCGAGGGCGAGTATCGCGGTTCCCTCGATGCCAACGTCACCGGCAAGCTGAATGGCAGCAAGTTTGGCGTCCGCATCAACCTGGCCGACACGCAGTCCAAGGACCAGCGCGCCCATTCCCGCGGCAAGGTGGAGTATACGTCCACCAACCTCTCGTGGCAGCCCATGCCGGAGACCACGGTCGAGTTCCTCGCGGAGAAAGGTTATCGCGAAAAGCCGAACGGGCTGGGTTATTTCAGCCGCGGCGAAGCCAACAGCCTCTCGGACTCTAACCATTCCAGCATCCCCCTCCAAGTCGTCCACCCCGAGATCCCGTGGGACTGGAACTGGTCTGACGGCCTGAACATGCGCTCGCTCGATACCAAACTGTATCGCGGCAAGATCACCCAGACGGTCGGCGACCTGGATCTGCAGGCCTACGTGCAGTATTCCGCCCGCCAGCAGATCGACGGCAACGGCTGGGACGCCAACGGCAACACCCAGAGCGGTGACGGCTGGGAAGCCGGCGGTGGCTGGACCACCCGCGCCGGCCAGGAAGTCATCGAGATGGGCTACTCCTATCGCGATTGGAGCAACCAGATGCACAACTACGGCTTCACCGGCGTCTACAAGCTCGAGATGGCCGGGACGAAAAACTCCTTCGCCTTCGGCGCCAATGCCTGGGCCGAGAAATTCGTCTCCCGTTCCTCCACCCAGTCGGGCGCGGCCAACCCGATCCACCTGTTCTTCCCGGTGCAAAACGGTGTCTCCACGGCCACCAGCTACTCCCCGCCGCCTGACGTTCATCCCGTCACCGATGGCAACGGCTACACCCACGAGAACAACTCCAACGACTACTACTTCGTCAACTGGCAGATGTCGGCCCTCGACAACCGCCTCAACACGAACGTCAGCCTCAACCGCACCAACGTGAAGTTGCTGCAGTGGGCCAACGGCCAGGCCACGACGGCCGGCGTGACCGAGCAGTCCAAGACCTCGCCGATGGTCGGCGGGATCTTCAAGGCCACGGATACCGTCTCGGTGTTCGGCCTCTACTCGACCTCGCTGTTCCCCGACTCGGGCAAGGACAGCCGCGGCAAGCAGTTCACCCCGCAAACCGGCAAGGGCCTGGAGTTCGGCATCAAGTTCGAGACGCCCGACGGCGTGCTCAGCGGCACGCTCTCGTATTTCAACATCAAGCGCGAGGGCGGTTCCCAGACGGATCCGAACAAGAACAACGTCAACACCGACATCTATGACGCCCTGACCGCTCTCGGCACTCCCACGGCGATCGCCCAGCGCAATGCCCAGTTCAGCAGCCGTCCTCTCGGCGACCTGATCCAGGGCGGCGAGCAGAAGGGCAAGGGCTTTGAACTCGATATCGTCTATCAGCCCACCAAGAACTGGCAGATTGTCGGCAGCTTTGCGGACGTGGACCACAAGTTCACGAAGTCCGCCGTCGCCGCCACGATTGGCGAAACCTATCCCCAGGCTATCAAGACCCGCTACTCGCTCCTCTCGAGATACACCTTCTCCGAAGGCGAGGCCAAGGGCACCTTTGTCGGCCTCGGCTTCAGTGGTGGCTCCAAGTCCCTGCAGGACTACCAGAACTTCGGCGGCAAGGACGTGGCTCGCTACGAGCCCGGCCGGATGAACCTCGACCTGTTCGCTGGCTACAAGCTCAAGGTGATGAACCGCGACGCCACCCTCCAGCTGAATATCCGCAACGTCACTGGCGAGAGCGACTACCAGGGCTGGAAGGCCACCGGTTCGGCGACCACCCTCGCCACCGAGCGCTACTCCGTTCCGCTCCCGCGGATCTATCGTCTGAGCATGAGCATCGATCTCTGAGATCGACCTCAAGTTAATCCAATCCTCAAGGAGGGCGGGTTATCCCGCCCTCCTTTTTTGCGTCTGTTCACCAACAACCCAGAGAATTTTCGTGATTACCAGACAACACACCCCGCCCTGACGGGCACCCCTCTTCACAGAGGGGATTCTCGTCAGCGTGGGTTTGGTAGTCCCCTCTAAAGAGGGGTGGCGCGCAGCGCCGGGGTGTGTAGGTGGAATCAACGAATCAGACCAATATCCCGCCCTCCTTTTTTGTCGGCATCACCCGGCCGCCCAATCACATTTTGCCCATGCCCCTCGCCCCTGCATCCCGCGCCCGCCTGCACGCCAGCCTGGCCTGCGGCGTCACCCTTGCCCTCTGGGGCTGGCGCGGTGGCCTCCTGCCCGCGGCCGTCGCCGGTTTCGCCGCCGCACTCGCCCTGCTGGCGTGGGCCAGCCCCGCTCGCTATGCGCCAGTGCAGCGCGCCCTGGATCGCGGCGTTCAAATGATCCTCACCGCGCTGACCTGGCTGATACTTGGCGTGGTCTGGCTGCTGGTCTTCACGCCGCTGCGCGCTTTCCGTACGCTCACCGGCAGCGATCCGCTCCGGCGCACTTTCGACCGGACCGCAGAATCCTATCTCCAACCGCCGCCGGCGGGTAGTGCCGGCCGTTTCGATCGCCAGTTCTGATGACGATGGCAGCCCTTATCTGTCTTTTTTGGAGGCGGGACTATCAGTCCCGCGAGGCATGCGTCACGCCACTCCCAATCCGCGGGACTGATAGTCCCGCCTCCACCCCGACGGACTCCCGCCAGTTCTGATGCGCATCCTCGGGCTCAGCGCGTACTACCATGACTCCGCCGCCGTCCTGCTGGAGGACGGCGTCATTGTCGCGGCTGCCCAGGAGGAGCGTTTTTCGCGGATCAAACACGACGCCTCCTTTCCGCGCCACGCGGCCGCCTGGTGCCTGACGCAGGCGCAAGGTCCGCTCGACGCCGTGGTCTACTACGAGAAACCGCTGCTGAAGTTCGAGCGCATCCTGACCACGGCCCTCGCCGTGGCCCCCCGCGGATTCCGGGCCTTCGCCGCCGCCATGCCGGACTGGCTGCACCAGAAACTCTGGCTGCCCGGCGACATCGAGGACGAGCTCTCGGCCCTCGGCTGCGGCCCCGTGCCGGTTTTTTTCTCCGGCCATCACGAGGCCCATGCCGCCAGCGCCTTTTTCCCTTCACCGTTTGCCCGTGCCGCCATCCTCACCCTCGATGGCGTTGGCGAGTGGACCACGACCGCGCTGGGCCGCGGCGAGGAGAACCGGCTGGAATTGCTCCGCGAACAACGCTTCCCCCATTCGCTCGGGCTGCTCTACTCGGCCTTCACCCATCACGTCGGCTTCCGGGTGAACTCCGGCGAGTACAAGCTCATGGGCCTCGCGCCCTACGGCACGCCGCGCTACGCCAGCCAGATCTCGGAACACCTGCTCGATCTCAAGGCGGACGGTTCCTTCCGGCTGAACCTGGACTATTTTGGTTTTCTCGAGGGCCAGGCAATGACCAGCGCCCGTTTCGCGACGCTCTTTGGGCCGCCGCGCCGGCCGGACGATCCGATGACGCAGCATCACTGCGACCTCGCCGCATCCATCCAACAGGTCACCGAGGAAATAGTTCTCCGACTTGCCCGCACCCTGCACGCGCTCACCGGCGAGGAAAATCTCTGCCTCGCCGGCGGGGTGGCGCTCAACTGCGTGGCCAATGCCCGGTTGCTCCGCGAGGGACCGTTCCGCCGCGTCTGGGTCCAACCCGCGGCCGGTGACGCCGGCGGCGCCCTCGGTGCCGCGTTGGCCTTCCACCATCTGCACCACAAGGCCCCGCGAACCAGCGCCGGCCCGGCCGACGCCATGCGTGGCGCTTTTCTCGGACCGGAATTCTCCGAGGCCGAGCTCGCCGCGGCGATTGCCGCCTGCGGCCTGACCGCCGAAAAACTGGCGCCGGACGCGCTCAACGCCCGCCTCACCGACCGGCTCGTCGCCGGCGAGGTCGTCGGCTACTTCCAGGGCCGCGCCGAGTTCGGCCCGCGCGCGCTCGGCGCCCGTTCCATCCTCGCCGATGCTCGCTCACCGGAGATGCAACGCCGGCTCAACCTCAAGATCAAGTTCCGCGAATCATTCCGGCCCTTCGCCCCGGTCGTGCTCGCGGAGCGCGCCACCGCGTGGTTCGACCTGCCGGCCCCGTCGCCCTACATGCTCTTCACCGCTCCAGTCGCCGCCGCGCAACGCCTGCCGGTTACGGAAGTCGGTGATTGGCAGTCGCGGCTGGGCACGGCGCGTTCGGTCATTCCCGCCGTTACCCACGTCGACTACTCCGCTCGCGTGCAGACCGTCGAAGCCGACGTGAACCCCGCGCTCCACGCCCTTCTTACCGCCTTTGCCGGCTGCACCGGCTGCCCTGTGCTTGTGAACACCTCCTTCAACGTGCGCGGCGAGCCGCCAGTCTGCCACCCGCGCGAGGCGCTCGAGGGCTTTCTCGCGACCGAAATGGACTGCCTCGCCCTCGGGTCCTTTTTTCTGGAGAAGCGAAACCAGCCCGCCAGCCTCAGCACTGCTCCGCGCCCCCGGACCTTCGCCCCGGATTGAGGCCAAACCGGAAATAACCACAGAGGCACGGAGGCACCGAGTCCAAACCGTTTAACCACTAATCCACACTAATAGACACTAACAGGCTGCTGAAAAAGTCTGTCACAGTTTGAACATTGGCGGTGGAGCTGCGTCGAAGCAGGCAACATGCGTGGCCAACTTCCGAACCAGCCCTGTTTCGTCAGCCTGATCAACGTTGAGACGATGATCCCCGA
>JANYDW010000004.1 GCA_025363455.1 Oleiharenicola sp.
TGAAGTTGCGGCGGATGCGGACGCCATGGAGGCGGCCATCGACCCGCCACGAGGTCACCCCGTTGCGGTTCTCAAAACGACTGACAGCAAACGATTGTTCGTGTTTCATGCTTAGGTTGCCACGTCAACTGGGCAACCTAGTGCGGATTCCGGTGGGGATTGATAAAGAGTTAAAGCAGGCCAAAAAAGCCCGCACGATTCCGACAGTCAGTCACTTACGGAGTGAAAAGCCGGCGCGACCCCAATTCGAGAATAAAAGCCGCCGAAAGCCCCGAATTCCAGAAGGTTTGATAATCAATCCGGCCTTCTGCCGGTGCGCTGCAGGGGCGTTTCAGAACAGCTGCGGCTGGGCTGCATCGGCCTTCTGGCGGGCCTCCTGGGCTCGCTGGCGGGTGAGTTGCTGGCTGAGGGTCTCGCGCTGCCGCTGGGCCACCAGTTCGGGCATTGCTTGGGCCTTGCCGGCCTGCTTCTGGAGGCGTTCGAATATCTGGCCAACGTGCGTTCCGGCGGACATGGCCTCGGCTTGGATCTCTTCGGCGTTCAGGCCGGCATAGCGGTGGATCGCCGACCTAAAAAAAGGCCAGAAATCCCGCACGCGGCCGGCCTTCTGGGCAGCCCCGACATCGTCGAGGGCATCAGTGATGTGCCGGGCCAGCCGGCGCCCGTCCAGGAGCCAGCCGCGTCGCTGGAAGGCCACCACCAGGCCCTCCAGCTCGATCCTGCATTGCTCGATCCGCCGTGCCTTCTGCTCGCCCGCCCAGGCCCAGTCAATCCGGGCGGCCAACTCCAGCCGCACCCAGCCATCGAATCGCAGCAACCGGGCGGCGTCGCTCACCCCGCTGGCCATCCATGCGCGCGCCGCGGAGTCGCGCTGTGCCAGGCTCCGGGCGCCAGCCAGCCGGTCATCGCGATCTTCGAGGAAGCCCTGCATGCTCATACGATGGCTGCCGGGTGGCCGTAGTACTTCCGGTCGGTCCGCATCACGCGGCCGATCATCTCGCGGGCCTGATGCCGGGTGACGTTGCGGTAGCGTAGATATTCCTCCTGGGTGCAGTCCTTGATCAGCTTGTAGCCGGGGCTTCCAGGGTAACTGATCACCTCGTCACTCTGGCTGGCGGCCTTCCTCACGCGCCGGTCGGCCCAGCCCAGTGCGACGCCGATCTGTTCGGCGGTCATCCACCCTTTGCCGCGCAGAAAATCGACCAGCGTGCCGGGGTCCTCGCTGGGAGCAGCGGCACGGGCGGCGAAGTTGAGGCCGAGCTGGTGCATGGTCAGAACGGGACCGACTCATCCAAGATGGCCGGCGTCTTGTGCTTTGCGGCCGCCTGCTGCTTCGACAGCCGACGCATGCGCAGGTTGTGCAGGACATGGTTGGCCTGACGGTCGGTGAGATCGGAGAAGTTCAGCTTCCCTGAGACGCTCTTGACTATGCTGTCGAGGTAGGCGCCGCGCAGCCACTCGGCGCGGGTGATTTCTTCCCCCTTACCGATGCCGAGATCCACGAGAATCGCCATGCAGGCTGTGCGCGCCCCCAGCGACCGCAGCTCCGGCTGATCGATGGCGTGGAGCTGGGCCTTGAGATCACCCGGATCGATGATGGCGCGCAGGGCGCCGAGAATCTTGTCGAGATCTCCGTTGGTGAAATCCTTCGATGACTTCGACACCCCGAGCGCCCTCTTGTGCAGGGCGTGCCGCTGCACGTCGCCGAAGGGCAGGCCCTTCGCCTTGAGCACGTCCCGCGCCCGGCCGACCTCGCGGAAATAGAGCATGGTCTGGGCGGGGCTCACGGCTTGGCCTCCTTCGGTCTTTCCTTAAACACGAACAGTGCCGACCGCGGTCCTTCGCAGGCCTTGTTGGTATTCGCATAGGTCATCTGCTGGATCTGAAAATCGATTGGAAGGCCGGTCATTGCCTTGCCGTAGGCGCTGAACACCTTTGTCAGGGCCACCCATTTGGCGTTGCAATGCGGTGCGGTCGGATCGCCCAGCCCCATGGCCTGATATTCGTCATCGCTCAGGATCAGCCGTATATCGACATCGCGCCAGCCAGGTCCCTCAACCGAAGATCCAACCCAATAAGCCACCTCGCCAAACGCCTCCAGCACCAGCTGCCCGAAATCATTCAGGTAAAGTTGGGTTGGCATGCCGATGCGTGAGTTCGTGCTCAAGGGTCCAGCGGCAGTTGCTGTGCTGGCAAGGGTTGCTCCCCGGTCAGGATCGCGAGGATCTGATCGCAATCCCCGTCAGTGGCGAAATGCGCGGTGTTGGTCTGCAGGTTGAGGGCCTGCCAGACATCGGGCCGATTTATGTTCTGCACCTCGATCACGATATCGGGAAATCCAGCTCGCAGGGCGTGGCCATCGCGCAGCACCACGCCCCGCACCTGGCGCAGCCACCATGCCGGCAGATCGGCGGCCGTGGCCGGGCGGATATTGGGTGTGAGGGCCTGGCTCATCAGTTCCTCCCGAAGCCGAAATAGCGGTTGATCTCGCCACCCAGCCACTCGGCCATCTGCCGCGCGACGGCATTGCCGACCATCTTGTAGGCCTGGCGACGCGTCCCGGCGAAGATGAAGTCATCCGGCACACCCTGAAGGCGGCACCACTCAGTCACGCTGTAGGGCCGGGCACCGTGTTTGAACCGCTTGTCCGCTACGAGGCGGGTGCTCAGATCCTTGGAATAGTGGGCCACACAGGTCGGCGCGATGTCGCCGCGAGCCGGATCGCTGATGATCGGCTGGTCCCGGTAGCGACCGCGCAACCGGCGCGCGATATAGGCCGGCAATTCCACCTCGGGATCGCGCTCGATGATCTCCTTCAGCCGGATCGGCCGGCGGCAGACCGGTGGGCGCCAATTGAAGCGCCTGCGCGAGCCGATGATGATCAGGCGCGCACGCTCCTGCGGTAGCCAGGTAGAGGCGTTCACCGGACAGAAGGTGGTGACACAGTAGCCGGGCAATTTGGTCATGGCCTCCATCACCACCGGGAATTTACGCATGCCGGGCACGTTCTCCACGGCGAATACCTCGGGCGGATTGATCACCATGTGGCGCAGCGCGTGGAGGAACAGCTCATCGCCTGTTCGCGCGCCATGCACATCGGCGATGGTCGAGTATTTCGTGCAGGGATAGGTGAAGACCTTCACGTCGCAGCCGCGCTCGTCGAGCGCCAGCTTCTGAGTGAGGTCGCATTGCACCACCTCGTGCCCAAAATTGAGGCGCTGGGTCTCGACGCAAACCGGGTCCAGCTCAAAGCTCTGGCCGATCTGCAAGCCCGCGCGCGCGAGGCCGAGGTCGATCAGGCCCATGCCGGAGAAGTAGCTGTTGACGACGGGCGCGCTCACGCCTCCCTCCTTTCCGGCTCGACATAAGCCAGCCCGAGGGCGGCGAAGATTTCTTCCTCCGTCTTGCTGGCAATGATCTCGTCGCCGCGTTTGATGCCCTCGTGCGGGCTGAAAAGCAGGCCCTGGCGCTTCGCCGTGGCGGCCAGCTTCACGTTGTGCTCCTTGCTGCCGGTGCGGGCGAGGATCAGCATGCCCCAGTTGCTGGGCGAGCCGGTAAACAGGTCGCTCTTTCCCGCATGGGCGAACCACAGATCCAGCTGCACCGTGCCAGCTGTTGGGTGGTTATAGAGAAACTCCACATACTGGGCGCCGTTCTTGAGCATGTGGCCCTTCTCCTTGCACCGCTGGATAATTCGTTCCCGGCCCTCGATGCCCCGCGGGATGCAGACGATGTCGATGTCGTTCACGTGCGGCCGGCCGCGCCGGATGCTGCCCGCGATCTCGATCTTATCGCAGTGCTGGACCAGCGAGTTGACGATCTTGCCGGCGAAGCGAATGGCTGGGGTGAGTTCCATGGTCAGGGGTTAAATTTAAGCCGATCCGCACGATGGTCGGTGCTCGGCAAACACACTCGACGTAGGACCTCGACCGGCGATGCAGGCGGACGCTCATCAGTCGTGCAGACGCTGGGACCTGTCACTGTTACCCGCGCCGGATCTACGGCGCGGAGGTGTTCATAGATCTGCTCCACATCGCGCGCATACCGGTACGCGCGCACGGGCGCGCGGCCGTGGATGTAGCAGTCGAGGCCGGAGTTCCAGGCGGCCGCCACGTTGAAGGGCGTGGCGGGCACGCCGCTGGCCTCCAGGGCCGCGGAGATCCACGCGATATGCTTGAGCGCACAGGCAAGCGCCGGCCGCTCCTGCACCGCCCTTGCAAACGGCATGCCGGGCATGTGCTGGGCCCAGGTGGCGGGGTGATCAGGAAACAGGAGAGGCACCTCCTGGCCGTTGACCTTCACGACGATGTATTTCGCGTGCATGGACTCAGGCGACCTTGACCGTCTCAGCGCCCTCGACCTTCGGCTCGATGAAGAAGGACTCCGACTGGTTGATCTTGAGGCCGATGGTGGAGAGCGGCATCCGTGCGGCCTTCTCGCCCTTGGCCAATTCCTCATCGCTGGTGGCGAGCTGCCCGTCGTCATTGGTGCGGGCGAGGATCGTCTCTTTGTTCACTTCCTCGACGGTGCGCACCGTGCCGGCGAGCTTGAGCGATTTGAGGATGATGACGGCCGCATCCCAAGAGCAGCCCTTCTTCAGCAGCGCCACCGTGCGGTTGCCCAGGCGGAAGCCGAAGCGCGCGAGAGGCGTCTCCGCGCTCTTGATCTTGCCGGGCAGCAGCTCGGCGCGGTGCTCATCCGCGTATTTCTCGCAGAGGCTGGCCTTGGCGTTGATGATCTCCTGCAGTTCGCCGATCTCGATGGCGTTGGTTTGCTGGGCGAGCTGGATGTCAGCATCGCGCTCTGCTTCCATCGCGCGGAGTTCGGTCGTCATGGTGGCGATGGAGCCGACGTGGATATCGAACTCGATGCGCGTGGTGAGGGCCGGGGCTTTGATGCGTTTGTTTTTCGTGGTCATGTGGGGAGTGCGGCGTGGCCGCGGTTATGTTTGGGGTTACTGTTCAAAAGGGGTGCCTCCAGCATCGCGGCCGTGACGGGCCGGTTGGCGCTCTCTTTCATCGCGACGAGCTGGAGGTAGATCGACTCGGCGCCCGCCACGATCACGTCGAGCGAGGCGAAGGAGCCGGTGAAGATCGAGGGTTCGAGCGTGGTGCCATCGAGGGCGACCAGCTCGACGTAGTAGCGGCCGGGCTGCTGCTGCTTCACGCGCAGCTGGTGCTCCCAGCTCCGATCCTGGAGGATGAGGCGGATCTTCATGGCCGGAAATAGTCGGCGCACCAGCCGGCGTAGAGGGCGATGCCGGCGAGCAGGCCGATGAGGCCGCAGAGAGCGATCTGCGCGCAGGTGAGAAAGCCGCTCCACCAATGCAGGCGGGTGAGCTGGTCGAGGTTATTCATGGCGGCCTCCGATCTTGGTATGGTCGCGATGCGCCCAGCGGTGGTGCAGCCAGAGCGCGCCAAAGAGCAGCGCGTTGAGCACCACGAGGCCGAGGAATGCCAGGGTGATGAACTGGAGGGCGTTCATGGCTTGCCCTCCTCAGGCCGCGAATTTCTGTTCTCCCATCATCTGCTTGCGCAGGGCGATGGCCTTGAAGACGTGCTCCTCCACCATCATGCCCTGGGCGTTGCGGTCCTTGGCGGCGATACGGGAGGCCATCTTGAGTATCTCGCCGAGCACGCGCATGCGGCCGAGGTCGTTGGCCGAGTCGCCGTCGATCACCTTGGAGTTAACGATGATCTCGGCGGTCTCGACGAGGCGCTTGCTGGGGGCCTTCAGATACTGGCGCAGCACCGGTACGAAATCCTCAGCCTTGAGCTTGCGGGGCAGTCGCACCGGCATGCCGATCCGCCCCAGCACCTGCTCAAACTGATATTCGCTCTTCTTGAGCGACTCCGAGAGGCGCGAGGTCGCGATCAGGGCGAGGGCGTTGCCTCGCTGGTCGTGGAGGTCGCGCAGAAACTCGACCAGCACGGGGTTGCTGCGGCGGTCGGTGGGGAGCAGGCGCTGGGCCTCGTCGATGATGAGGATGCGGTGCTGGTTGAAACCGCGCCAGATCGAGTCGAGCATCTGGGGCATGTTCTGGTTCTTGTTCGCTCCGATGGCGGCGCAGATCACACGCAGCAGGCCCTTGGTGCCGCCGAGGACCGGCGCCGTCACGTAGACGCTGCGGCCGTGGTTGTTCGCCTCCTTCCAGTTGCGTGCGGAGATGGTCTTGCCGATGCCACTCTCGCCCTCGATCAGCGTGATCGAGTTGTTCGCCACCGCGTAGTCGAGTCCGCCGTAGACCAGGCGCGAGACCGAGTTCTCGACAAACTCCGTGCGCTGGATCGTGCTGCGTTCGGTGCTGATCTTCTTGTAGCTGCGGATGGCACGGGTGATGTTCTCCCAGGAGCCCGTGTAAGTGCCTTTGAGGATGCGGAACACCGTGGACTTGTCATAGCCCACGGCCTCACAGGCCGCCGTCCAGCCGAGCCCCTCGTCGAGGATATGCTGGTGGAACCACAGGAGGTCGGCCTGCAACTCCGGTGCAAGGGTCTTCCAGTTCTCCAAGTTCAGGGGGATATTGATACGCGCGTGGGCGCTTGAGGACTCGGCCTGGTCACTGGCTTCGTCGGATGTGTGCTGTGTCATGGTTGGGTGGGGTTGACGTTGAACGTGAGGGGGAAAATCAATCGCGGAGGAGGTCGCTGATCTCGTCGGAGGTGAAGGGCTGGTCCACTGCCGGCGGCTCGACCGGACGGCGGCCGGTAGCAGCCTCGATGTCGTCGTCGGTCAGTTTGCTGGCATCTGCGCGGGACTGCTTTTCCAAGGCTGCCCGGCGATCCTGCGCGCCGACCTCGGCCGCGATGCCCTGGCCGAGCGCGAGAGTCTCGCGGTAAGCCGTGAAGGCATCGCGCGCGGGGGCGTGCGCGAGCTTGGAGGAAATGCCTGCCGGGCGATCCGCGATCTTCGCTCCAGACGCGGCGCCTGAGAAAGACGTCACCGCGGTCGAGGAGTTATCCCCTGTGCTGGATGCACTGCCGGCCGGAGCCGGGATGGATGCGCGTGGTGCGCTGGGGCGCGGATCGTCCGGCAAGAGCTTGTGGGCGCGCAGCAGCGCCGTGTTGTGCGCCAGATCCGCGCCGAGTTTGTCATCCTCGGGGGCATGGCGCTCGCGCAGCGGGCCGGTCACGCAGGCATGGATCAGACGTGATACCTCGGCCTGCTCCGCACCGATGGCGGCCTGGTCGCGGATGTCCACGCGCCCGCGGGCGCGCACGGGCCCGACGTAGCGGCCCTGCAGATCGGTGACGTGCAGCGTGCCGGGCCGGGCCGGGTCGAAATAGCCGAGCAGCTCGGTGCCCTCGGCCAGCTTCATCACCGCCGAGTCAGCATCGGCAAACGTGTAGCCCTTGGATTGCCAGGTGAAGGTGAGCCGGTGGTTCAGGAGCTTCACCTTGCGCGGCGTGAGCAGCAGCATGGCGAGGAGCAGCTCGGCGACGGGCTGCAGCCGGGCCGTCTGCAGCAGGCGCTCGCGGCGCTCGCGGGGCGACTCCATCACGGAGACCGGCGTGCAGGCGAGGATCTGCTCGGCACTCATCAGCCGCAGGCTCTCATTGGTAACCAGCGTCGTGGTGCCGGGCAGCTGCTGCAGCTGCTGCTCCTCGAAGCCCTGCAGGCGGTGATCATGGCGATCCTCCATGCGCTGGAACACGCGCTCGTAGGCCGTCAGGAATTGCTCGACGCTCATCAGTGGCAGCCGCAGCTGGTCGACGATCTCGGGGGTGATGCCCTCGGTGTTGAGGAGCTTCTCGGTGTAGAGCAGCTTGGCCTCCAGGTCGGCCGGCTTGAGCTGGTAGGTGGCGCCCTTCTGGCCGGGCAATGCGCCGGCCGTCGAGTGCATCAGGCGGAACATCGACTCGATCCAGGGCTTTTCCCAGGGCTTGCCGCCGCCTTGCACGAAGCCGTTGCGCAGGGTCTTCTCGTGGATCAGGCCCGTGCGCGTGACCTGCACGCCCATGAGCAATTCCAGCGCGAGTTCAAAGTCGCCCGTGATCGCCGCGCCGCCGTTCTCGCAGAGGATGGTGACGTTGTAGCCGGCGGGCCGGCCCCAGGCGCGGAACACCTCGTAGAGCAGCGTCTGCACATCAGCACGGGTGAGCGATTGCTTCTTGCCCTCGTCGTCGGTCCAGCGGGGCTTCAGGCCGATGGCCAGCTTGGTGCGCGTGGCGGCATCGATGGCCAGGAGCCCGGCGCAGCGGCAATTCTGCCAGCGCTTGGTCTCGGGGTTCCACGCGCGCACGAGCTGGTCGGTCTCGAAGTCGTCGATCACGATCAGCTCCATGAAGCGGAGCTGCGAGAGGTCGCGCATCACGTGCGGCAGGTAGCGCTTGGCGGCGGCGTAGCCCCGGCGCTTCATCGCGCGCTCGGCGCGGCTGCTCTGCTGGTCGTAGAGGTTGGATTCACTCCAACCGGGGGGATAGAAGTTAAAGGGGAAACGCTCCGGCACATCCTCCAGCGGAAAGGTTGACCGGAAATACTCGCGCCAGGTGCCATAGCCCGCGATGGATTCGCCCTCGGCCCAGCGCGTCCGCAGCTCGGTCATGGCGGCGCGGGCCGAAACGGCATTGTTCTCGATGCAGCGGCGAACCTCCTGGACAAATTCAGCGGGCAGCTTGGTGGGGCCGCGGTGGATCTTCGCCAGTCTAAGCCAGCCGGTGCCCTTCTTCACCTTCTCCGCGTTGATGAAGGCGTAGTAGAGCCGGAGCAGGTTGACCTTAGAGCAGGCGAAGGTGCTTAGGCTGAGGCGGGCGGCGGCGGCGACCACGCCCTCGGGGGCGGCAATCATGTCCTGAAAGCACCGGACCAGCTGGCTCACGCGCTGCTGCTGGGCGAGGGTGAGCCGGCGGTAGATCTCGAAATGCTCGGCCGGCACGACGGCCGCGACGTGCGCCGGCATGAGCATGCCCTCAGGCGCGGCGGGTGCCTGGGGATCGGTTGGGACCAGGGCGTGTTCGGAATTGCTCATGGGGAGGGCGGGTTATTTGGCCTGGAGGGAGGCGCGGGCCTTGCGGAAATCTTCCTGCGTGTCGTCGAGCTGCTTCACCAGCTGGCTGATCTGCGCCGCGGTTAGGCGCTTCAGCGTGTCGGGATCGGTCACGGTCTTCCGCAGCGAGAGCATCGCCTCGGCAATGTCCTGGAGCAGCGTGGCGTCATCGGCCGGCAGGGCGGCGAGTGCGTTGGCTGCGCTGCCGGTGCCGGCAGAGCCGGAGGGAGCGACGTATTCGTTCAGCAGATCGCTCAGGCTGCGCTCACCGACAAATTCATCGATGGCGGCACAGAGCCTGGCGGCCTCTAGGCTCTTGCCCGGCATGCCGAGGATCGCCTTGCCGTTGGTGATTGCCAGCACCTCCCCTGCCGCCGGCTTGGCCAGTTCGATGAACTTGGCCGCCAGGCGCGTGTAGAGGGAGGCGTTCTTGATGGCCGTGGCCTTGGTCCAAATGTTACTTCTGGTAACATTTGCCTCCAGCCAGGGGCGAAACTCGCCGTGCTTCATCGAGGCCTTCAGGATGGGCAGCCCCATCCCGATCAGGATGGCACGCGAAGCGTTCATCTTTTCGGTGCGCGCGATCTCGTCGAAGGAGAGCGCGATGCCTTCACCGAAGCGCTTGACCTCGGTCGCGGCGACCTTGGTGTTGTCGAGCAGGGCGAGCGCGGAAGTGGCTTTGAAATTGCCTTTCATGAGTGGGAAGGAGCAGGCTTCTGGGATGAGCGGCTGGACCTGGGATGGACTCGAACGAGTGACGCGCGCGATGGCCGTGCTTCTATTGAAGCAAGGCACTCCGACAGAAGCCGCTCCGCTGCCCGAATCTTGCGAAGAATCGCTTGATCGCTGGGTGCGCGCCTATCAGCGGTCGTCGCGACCGGAATTTGTTTTCCCGACCGATCCGCTCCAGCGGCGCGGACTGCTTGCGCGCGCCCGCTACGCAACCGCCTTTGCAATGCAAGCCAGGCTTTGTTTATTTCCTCTTTGCTCCAAGGCGGGAGCGCGAGTGGATCTCGAGGCGCTGTTAGTTGATCATTGGCACGCGAGTGCGAAGACCCGCTGGTTGTCAGGGGAACAGGGAATTGCCCTGGTCGAGAATTGATCTTCTTCGTTTTCATGATGCCAGGCTCTCCTTCAGTTCCCGCAGCAGGGCCACGCGCACGTCGCGGGGCAGCTCATGGATGAAGGCCTTGGAGACCGAGGCCGGGCCGGTCAGGCGCCGGATGATGAACGCGCGGTATTCCTCGATCGCGATGCGGCACTCACGCCGGGTGGCCTTCTTGCTCTTGCCGTCGATGGCGATCATCTCGCCCTGGTCGACCAGGTTGAGGATGTGCTGCGCCGTGAAGCGCAGCTTGGTGGCGATCTGGTCCACCGTGAGGATCGTGAAGCCCTCGAAATCGAGCGACGCGAACGGGAAGGCGAGCTGGGTGGCGGCGGTCATGCGCGGCAGCCCCTCATGATGGACTTCAGGATCATCTGCGCCTTGCGGCTCTGGCGCAGGTGGTAGAGCGATTGCGATGCTAGCTCGCCAGTCTCCCCAGAAAAAACGGTAGCGACGGCTGACAGAACCGCCTCACGTTCGCGCTCGGTAGTCGTAGGGGCATCCATATGCCGCACGGCCACGGCGAGGGCGGTCTGAAGCTCAGCCGACACCGAGCACCTCCTTGACCTTCCGGAGCACGCGGGGGTGTTGCCCTTGGTTAACGGCACGCGAAACACTCTCGCGTGGATGACCGACCGCCTTAGCGAGGGAGATCATTGTGTGGCCGAGATCGAGGCGGCGCTTATGTAGCCGAATACGGGCTTGATTTGGGGTGCGCATCCGTGATTGATGTAACTTCACAGATGTGAACCTATGTTCACATCGTCAACAACAAAGTGAACCTAGGGCCAAAAAAGTGACCACGACACTTAGCTGGGGAGAACGCATCCGCACATTGCGCTCACGGATGAAGCTGGACCAGGATGCCATGGGCGATGAGATCGGCCTCAGCCGGGAATGGGTTTCAAAACTCGAGACCGGCAAGGAGAAGCCCAGCGAGCGGGTGCGCCTCAAGGTTGAAAAAATCGAGCGCGAGCAACTTCACAAAAGAGAAGCTAGCCTCACACACCTAAAGTTAGGTGGTCTGCCTCGTGCCGTCGAGACCGGGTCGCGTGGTAACTATGAGCCGGTGGCCTCAAGAATCCCTCTCGACAAACGAATGCCCACTCGGACCGATTGCGAAATGCTCCTCCAGCAGGTGCTCGACACCGCAGAGACTGAGGGCGCGCCAGAAAATATCCCGGTGATCTATCACCGGCTTAAAAAACAATTCCCGCTCGAAGAGTGGAATAATCTGCAATGAAACCTCCCGCCGCACCTTCCCGGATCTATAGTCAGCCCGGCTATGTCTCGGCGTTCCGCTTGGGTGGACTGGCCTGCGCGGTTCTCGGCGCACTCTCCCTGTTCCTCGCCATCACCAACAGGGAATCTCCATGGCCGGGCATCGGGCTGCTGCTCGCAGCCCTGGCCAACTTCCTTTACGCCGATATGGCCAATGATCTCGCTCGCACCCGCTGGCGCCTGGATCTGCTCGCTCACCAGCTCCAGCCCGTGATCGACGAGGCCCAGCTTGCGGCCGATACCCGCGAGAAGGCCGAGCAGGCCGCCGAGCAAGCCCGGCACGAGGAGATTGAGCGCCTGGTGGCCGCGCGCCAGGCGAAGGAGTAATAATCCCACTAGGCGATTATAACCCTGTCGCTTCACCCATGTGCTATACTGTCATCATGCGGCGCTCCGTTATTGCATTCCTACTGATTGCGGCCCTGTGTGCCGCCGCAGAAACGCCGGCCCAGAAGAGTGCGAGGCAGAGCCGTCTCCGTGATCAAGCCGAAAGAGAAGCGGCCCATGCGAAGCTTCTGGCGGATAGCGAAGGGGGATTGTTGATCGTGCACTACAACCACGGGTATCGCGGTTGGGGCTGGGTGCGCGTGAAGAACATCGCCGACACGCCAATAAATTTCGACTATCACCTCGTGCACGCTGCCGAGTTGGAAACAGGCAACATTGTGGAGGCTGCCGATATCAAGTTCGGGCAAAATGAAATCGCCAGCTATGAGGTAAAGCCAGGTGAGGAGAGGGCGTTTAATGTCTTCTTTTTTGGTGGCCGGGCTACGGCGGCCGCAGGATGGCGCGGTCACGACGCTTGGTGCGTGGGGGGCCAAACCTATACCGACCTCACCGAGCCACTCAAGGCCGCGCGAAAAGCAGCGGTGGCTCAGCACAAGACCGAAAAAACCATCTATCTGCCCGGTGTAGTCATCAAGTGATCGGGAAGGTTCGGGGGGGGGTCGCGACAAAATAGTCTAATACAGGCAACACAGACAATGGGGCGGTAGGCCCTCGCGTTCGCTTCCGGTATTGTCGCGGCGTTGAGCGCCCCGACTGCACACCTTCACGCATTTTCCCAGCCCGTCGTCAACGGCCGGGTTGTCTCTGTGCTCTGCACACTGGGCACGACGAGCATCGTGATCGAGGGCTCGGTCGGCCTGCTGTGCGACTTCGGCCGCGCCCTACTGATCGCCTCCGGGCAGCTGCCGCCGGTCGTGGTGCCCGATCCCGTTGGTGCTAAGACCACCCGCAAGAATTCCACCCGCCTGGCTGAACGCCGCGCTCTCTATCGCCAGGTGGTCGAGATCCAGCGCGCGCCGCATCGCAAGCGTGGCGATGTCATCCAAGCCCTCCGGGATCGCGGACTGAATCCTGAGGGATTCTACGCCTGGGCCAGCGCTCAACCGCAGGAGGCCACCGCATGAGCACCCGCAATCGGCTCATCGGTCTCTTCTTCGTTCTAGGCCAGATGGTGCAGTGCTACCTCGCCCAGGTCAGCCACGTGCCGTCGGCCACCGTCGCCCTGTGGACGCTGCACGACTGGGCCGGCTCACTCCTCTTCGTCGGTCTCGCCGGCATCACCGCGGCCAAGGGTTTTCTCGCTGATCCACAAGCCAACCTGGAGAAGCCCGCCGCATGATCAGCCACGATTCAGGCGCCTTCCCCGTCTCCCTTGTCATCCGCGCCCTCCCGCCCGAGGCCTGTCCCGGCGGGCGCCAGCTCTATGCGCTGGAGCGCGATTTCATTTTCCAGTCCGTGGCCTTTGGCTCGATCACCGCGCCGGCCGGGCTGCTCACCGATTTTGCTTCGGTGCCGCGCCTGGTCTGGGCCTATCTCAGCCCCGAGGACCCCTGCATCCTCTACGGCTCGATCATCCACGACTATCTCTATCAGCGCGGCGGCCGGCTGCCGCTGCGCCGCCTCACCCGTGCCGAGGCCGATGCCGTGCTGCGCGAAGCCATGCTCGATTGCGGTGCCCGTCCCGCGCAGGCCGCCATCGTCCACGCCGCCCTCCGCCTCTTCGGCGGTCGCAATTTCCGCTCCTGATTTTCCCATGAACACAAAATCCCTCCGCCTTGTTGCCGGCCTCCTGGCCGCTGTCCTCTGCCTTCTGTTCGCGACCGCCTGCACCAGCACCACCTATACCGATCCCTCGGGCGCCAAGTTCTCGCGCACGTCATTCCTCAACCGCCAGAACATCGGCAAGGTCTCGATGCAGGCCGGCGACAAGACCCTCTCCATCGAGGGCTATTCCAACGACCAGACCGAGATCGCCGCCGCCGTCGCCGGCTCCGTGGTCAAGGCCCTGGTGCCCGCCCTCCAGCCGGCCGCCGCCGTCGCGAAGTAACCGCCGCCGCCCTTTCCATGTTTCCGCTCGCCGATATCGACAACTCCAACCTCGGGATGATCGTCCAGGGGCTGAGCGCGATCACCACGATGGTCCTGACCGTCGTGCTGCTCTTCCGCTCGGCGGGCGGCAAGGACAGCGAGCGCCAGGTCGAGCCCACCGAGATGCACGCCATCGCGACCGAGCTGCGCCAGCAGACCGTGACGCTCAATAAACTGGACCGCGAGATGGGCGGGATGCAGCAGGGCATCAAGGCGGTCGACGACAAGGTTGCGGGGGTCGCCGAGCAGACCGACAAGGCCTTCCAGCGGATCAATGCCATCTCCATCGAGTCCGCCAAAACGAGCGCCCGCGTCGAGGGCTTGGAGCAAAGGGAGGGACGCCGTGGCTGATTCGCGCCAGTACAAGGTCAACGTGGCGGTGGCCGAGGCCCTCAAGGCTGCGGGCACCTATCTGCTGCCCGACTCCATCCTCAAGGCCGATGTCAGCCGCCTAGTGGTGCCGCGACCAGGCAACACTGAGATCGAGGCCGCGATCCAGTATCACGACCGGGCCGGCCGCCTCACCACCGTGCAGGGCGAGACCGAGCCCAAGCGCAAACTCAATGACCAGGGTGCCGCCTGGCTCGCCGAGAATTCCTGATGATCACCGCCTTCAACTTCCTCCAGCTGCCCGGCGGATTCTACGTCTGGACGATCCTCTTTCTTTTCGCCGTCACGGGCGAAGCCTCGGGGCCGGTCGCTCGCGTGAACCACGCGTCTGGCATAACCCGAGGCGATCTTCCGGCGGTCTGTGTGCCCGCCGGTTTTGGGGTAACTGAACAATCGGCCGCCGCCTGTAGGGGTACGGGCGGCGGCTCAATTTCGGAGCCCCATGTATGAGCACCAAAAAACGCCGCAAGGATTCCAAGCTCTGGACTCTCTCGGCCGAGACCCAGGCACACCTCTACCGGCTCTGCTCTGGCACGGGGGGCTACGCCGCCGCGCGGGCGTGGCTGCTCCAGGAGCATGCCGTGGAGGTGAAGTCCGACGCCACCTTCACCGCCTGGTGGTCCAAGTATCCGTTCTCCTTGCCTGCAGCCACGGATTTTGCGGCCAGCATGGAGAAGGAGATGGGGAAGCTGCCCGAGCTGGAGGGGCAGGCCGGGAAGCTGGCCCGGCTTGGGCAGGTAGGCTTCGAGCTTATGGCGATCCGCATGCAGGATCTCGACGGTCACATTGCGCTGAAGAAACGCCGCCAGAAGGATTCGGAGATCGCGCTGCAGGAGAGCAAGCACTCGCTGGCCCTGCGTCAGTACGAGGAGAAGATCTCCGCGGCCAAGGCCAACCTGGAGAAGGCGAAGTCCAAGGGCGGCCTGTCCAAGGAGACGCTCGCGCTGATCGAGGAGCAGCTGCGCCTGCTGTGACTGCCGCCGCTCCAGTCAAGGCGAAGGTCAAGGCCCTCTCCGCAAATTTCTTCCTCAGCTACCAAGCTGCTTGGATCAAGGACGACTCGCGCCTCAAGCTCATGGAGAAGGCCCGCCAGATCGGTATCTCATGGGCGACCAGCTATCGCATCGTCCGCCAGAAGAGCGCGGCCGAGGCCCGGCTCGATGCCTGGGTTTCCTCCCGCGACGATCTGCAGGCCCGCTTGTTCAAGGAGGACTGCAATCATTTCGCAGCCATCCTCAATGCCGCGGCCGAGGATCTGGGTCAGATCGTGATCGATCCCGAGCGCGCCATCTCGGCCTATGTGCTGCAGTTCGCCACCAGCTGCCGCATCAACTCCATGTCGAGCAATCCCGATGCCCAGGCCGGCAAGCGGGGTGACCGCGTGCTCGATGAGTTCGCCCTGCATCCTGACCCGCGCAAACTCTACAGCATCGCCTATCCCGGCATCACGTGGGGCGGCTCGATGGAAATCATCAGCACGCACCGCGGCTCGGCCAATTTCTTCAATCAGCTCGTCCAGGAGATCAAGACCAAGGGCAACCCCAAGGGCTTTTCCCTCCACACCGTCACACTCCAGACCGCGCTCGATGCGGGCTTCCTCGCCAAGCTGCAGGCCAAGCTGCCGAAGGATGACGAGCGCCAGGACATGGATGAGGCCGACTACTTCAACTTCATCAAGGCCGGCTGCCCCGATGCGGAGACCTTCGCCCAGGAGTTCATGTGCGTCCCCTCCGACGACAACTCCGCCTTCATCACCTACGAGATGATCGACGGCTGCAAATACCAGCCGGGCGAAAAGTGGGAGCGCACGCTGGAGGAGCTGGCTGCCTGCACCGATCCGCTCTACGCCGGCATCGACGTGGGCCGGAAGCATGACCGCTTCGTCCTGTGGATCGACCAGATCACCGGCGGGGTGGCCTTCACCCGCAAGAAGCTCGTCTTCCAGAATCGCACCTTCTCAGCCATGGAGGCCGACGTCTATCCCTTCCTTGCGCTGCCCAACCTCCGCCGCTGCTGCATCGACAATACCGGCCTGGGCATGCAGTTCGCCGAGCGCGCCCAGGAGCGCTTCGGCAAATACAAGATCGAGCCGGTCACCTTCACCGGACCGGTGAAGGAGGAGCTGGCCTATCCAGTCCGCGCCAGCTTGGAGGACCGGTCCTGCCGCATCCCCGATGACCCCGAGGTCATCAGTCACTTCCGGGCCATCCGCAAGGAGACCACGGCGGCCGGCAACATCCGCTTCACCGCCGAGGCCAACGAGGCCGGCCATGCCGATCTCTTCTGGGGCAAGGCCCTCGCCCGCCATGCCGCCAAGGCCCCGGCCGCTTCCTACGCCGTCACCCTCATTTCCTGATGCCCCACACCGCCCATTCCTTTCGCATTAGCGCGATTCTGGCCCCCATGACCCGGACCTTGGGGTCAGCGTGCCCCTGTGGTGCTTTGCAACGCCGTTGCAACGGGGTCCTGCCGGAGGTCGAAACGCCATGAAGCTGCGCGATTTGATCCCCCCGGTCCTGATGGCGGGCTTCCAGACCGCCAAAACCAAGGCGTTCACCGCCCTGGCCAGCGCCTTCATCCATGCCGATGACCTGCACGAGGGGCAGGCCAATCACCTCGTCTGGCCCTACCGGCAATCCGCCTGGGTCCATGCTGCCGTCAACTACGTGGCCGATGAGATTGCCGGCCGGGAGCTTTGCTTCTACCAGGGCGACCAGCCCTATTCCGAGGCCGCCTTCGACGCCTGGTGGACGGCCCCCGCGCTGGGCCCGCGCACCAACCAGGGCACGCAGCCGCGCCTGAGCATCACCGAGGTGCGGCGGGATCTCGCCGCCTGGGCGAAGCTGGAGGGTGAGTTCTTCCTTTGCTTCGACGACACCTGGGCGGTCGCCGGCCTGCGCCGCAATCCGGCCGTGCTCACGCCTTTCCTCATCGCGGTGCCCTCGCGCATGCGCCACATCGTTCGGGCTGGCGTGCTGGAAGGGTGGGAATACGTCACCCAGGACGGGAAGCGCATGCTCTTCCTGCCTGAGCAGGTCATTCACTGGAAGGCTTTCAATCCGAATGATGAGTGGCGTGGCCTCGGCGACTACAAGGCCGCACAGATCGCCACTGAGGGCGCCTACCTCACCGGCGCCTACATCCGGGACCTCATGCGGAACAATGGCGACCAGGGCGCAATCATCTCGGCCAAGAGCGGCTCGGTGACTGATGAGCAGAGGGAGCAGATCGTCGCTGCGCTGCAGGCCAAGCGCCGCGCCATCCGCCTCGGCATCGCCAAGGATGTCTTCGTCAATGGCGAGATTTCCGTCGAGCGCTCCAAGGAGCAGTCAGCCGGCACCGATGTCATCGCCGGCAAGGCCCTGTCGCACCAGGAGATCTTCATCGCCTTCGGCGTTCCGCCTTCCATGGCCGAGGTCAAGGCCAGCTACTCCATCGGCAAGGACAGCGACTACTACCAGCTGATCATCCGCACCTGCATGCCGCTCGGCGGCCATATCGCGGGCGCGCTGGCGACGGTTGCGAGTCGCATGACCGGCCGCCCGCTGATGGCCCAGCTCGAATGGGATGACCACCCGGTCATGATCGAGGTGCGCAACAGCCGGCTCGACATCGCCCTCAAGCTCTGGGGTGCCGGCATGTCCTGGCGCGACATCAACACCTATCTGGATCTGGGCATGGAGTCCTTCAAGGGCTGGGAGATTCCCTACCTGCCGTTCTCCGTGTCGCCGGTGGTTCTGAGTGGCGCACCGGTCGACGATCCCTCGCTGGCTGAAGATAACGCGGCCGCCGCGGCGGATGGTAAGGGTCGCGAGCTGCCCGAGATCTCCATGCTCAAGCTGCTGCTCGCCGCGAAGTCTCGGGCGGCCACGCCAGCACCGGTCATCGCGCACGTCGAGCGGGACGTGCTCGCCGGCTTCACCTGTGGTTGCGGCGATCCCGCAACCACCCTGAGCCTGTCGAAGGGCATCGAAGGCTATGCCGCGCAAAAGGCTGATCGTCCCCCGACCGAGATCGCCCGCTGGAAGGATTACATGAATCAGCGGCGCGAGACGGTGAAGGCCTTCTCCTCCGCCTTCGGCCGTGTGCTGATGACTGCGCGCATCGAGGTGCTCCGCAAGATCGAGGCGAAATACCAGCCGACCAAGGCCATTGTCGGCAAGACGGCCGCCGCTGATCTCCTCTTCGATCTGTCCGACTTCACCCGGCTCTTCACGGTGGGGATGCGCAAGCAGCAGCAGGGCGCCCTGGACAAGTCCGGCCAGCAGCTCTTCCAGGAGCTGGGCAAGGATGACCCGTTCAGCTTCTCCCCGCCCGAGGTGCAGTCTTTCCTCTCCGGCCGGCAGAACAAGCTCTCCGGTGTTCCCGGCTCTATCTTTGATCGCATCCGCGATTCGCTCCAGGCCGGCATCGATGCGGGCGATTCCACCAAGGATCTGGCCGCTCGGGTGAAGGCCGAGTTCAATACCCTGGGCGATACCGAGGCCATGCGCATCGCGCAGACCGAGACCAGCGCCGCCTATGGCCACGGCCGGCAGGAGGCCATGTTCAAGGCCGGCGTGAAATACAAGGCCTGGCTCACCAGCGGCAACGCGAACGTGCGCGCTGCCCACCAGGAGGCCGGGCTCACCTATCCGGTCGATGGCGGCATCCCGCTTGACGAGCCATTCATCGTCGACGGGGAGGAGCTGATGCACCCCGGCGACAGCGAGGGCTCTCCCGGCAACGTCATCAACTGCCACTGCGTCAGCGTCGCGGTGAGGGAACCGGAGCCGCTGTCATGAACACGCAGAGCTATAACGCCACCCGCTTGGCTGATGGCCTGGCAAATTCTGATCTCAAGAAGATCGGCGACTTCAGCTGGCACTTCCTTGAAGGCCAGTCCGAACCGGACGGCATGCGGATCTTGCTGCCCGCCGACGATGAATCGGGCGAGCCGATCTGGGCTCCCGTCATGAAAGAGCCGAAGCCCTTTCAACTCCGCTATGAGTGGGATGGAAATCTCGACCAGCCGACGCTCAAGGAGCCGGTCCAATTGCCCGGCTGGCATGGGCGTCTAATCAGCGGCCGGCTCGAATCCGATCAACCCGTTGAAGAGGCTGCGCGGGACCTCAAGATCTGTCGGCCGATTGAGCCGCTGCCGGGCGAGACCGGGCAGGATTACATGATCTTCTGCCCGGCATGCCAGTGCGGTCATCGCTTCCCAACGGGCGAAGGGCCGGGCCCGCGCTGGAAATTTAACGGGAACCTCGAATCACCCACCTTCGAGCCGTCACTACGCATCCAGAGCGTGAAGCCCGAATGCCACAGCCAGGTCACGGACGGTCGCATCCATTTCTATCCCGACTCCGGTCACGCACTCGCCGGTCAAACGGTGCCACTCGAAGCATTCTGACGCTCACAATTTCCTCCCATGAAAACCATCCGCTTCCTCCTCAGCCTGGCAATTGCCACCTGCTTGTTCGCCATCGCATCCGCCGCGACCAGCGGCGCCGGCGCCGGCGTCGTTGACGATTACACCACGCGCGTCGTGTTCGGCCAGGGCACCGCGATCAACTTCTACGCGACCAACGCGGCCGCGGGTGCCACGACGGTTGAGACCGCCATCACGTTGACCAAGTCTGCCGGAACTGGCGCCACCACCAGCGCCGCTTCCTTCGTGGTCACCAGCGGCAAGCGCTTCCGCATCACCTCGATCTCGATTGCCACACTCGGCAACGCGACCGCCACCGCCCAGAAGACTACCTTCAGCCTGCGCCTCAACACGGCTGGCGCGGTCACCACCTCCTCCACGCCCGTTCTCTGGCAGGCCACCAGCGCCACCGTCGCCACCTCATCCATCTGGGATCGCAGCGTCTACAACTTCCCGGACGGCTTCGAGATCCTCGGCGATGGCACGCTGCAGATCGGCGTGTCGGCCGTCTCCACCTTCACCACCAACGCGCCGACCTGGTTCATCAACATCACCGGCTACGAATACTGATCCGCGCAATTCCCTTTCTCCATGAATCCACTCCTCGCCACGCTTCGCTCTGCCACCGCCGCCGCGCCCCTCCGCCGCGAGATGCCCGTCAAGCCCAAGGTGCTCGATGCGGCGAAGGGCATCATTCGCTTCACGGCCAGTGACGAGACGATGGACTATTCCAACGAGATCGTCCGGCTGGCCGGCTGGCGCTTCACAAACTTCAGCAAGAACGCGCCCTTCGTCGATAGCCACGACTACAGCGAGATCTCCAAGGCTCTCGGCCAGGTTGTGGCCTATGGGGTGACCGGCGGCGAACTCGTCGAGGATGTGCAGTTCGCTTTGACGCCCAACGGCCAGACGCTGGCCGACTGGGCCTTCGCGATGTACCGCGACGAATTTCTGCGCGCCTGTTCGGTCGGCTTCGTGCCGACGCGCTACGCGACCAAATGGGATAGCGACCGCAACGCCCTCATCGAGCAGATCGCGGAGCTGAAGCTCGATCCTGCTGCGGCCGCCCGGCTCAACGTCGTCTACATCGAGCAGGAGCAGATCGAGCTGAGCGCCTGCGTGCTCGGCTGCAATCCCAACGCCCTGGCGAAAGCCTACAAGGCCGGGACCCTGAGCGAGGAGTCGCTCGACAAATTTGCCACCATGTATGCGAGCACGAAAAACACCAAGCCGGCCGCTGATTCCGCGGACGCCGGCTCGGTCCTCCCGCGGACGAAGCTCGCACTCCTGGCGGCCATCCAAGCCCGGCTCTGAGCCGGCATCACAGCCAGAAAAACCAGTCATGAATAAGATCCACTCCATTATCCTCTTCGCCGTCGCCGCGTTCGCCGCGTGCTTCGGCTGGATGCGCTCGGCCGCCACCGCGACCGAAGCGCCTCCCACCAATAACGCCACCCGGCAGTTCGAGCACATCAAGTCCATCTTCGCGGAGATCGCCTACCTCGCCGGGCTCCAGCTGCGCCAATTCGGCGAGCTGGTCTTCGGCAAGACCAGCCTTCGAGCCTTTATCGTCCCGGAGAAGACCCTCGATGAACAGATCAAGGATTCGCTGGCCCACATGAGCAAGCGCTTCGATCAGCTCGAAGAGATGCAGAAGGGCGTCGCGAAAAACCGCGAAGACCTTGAGGCCGTCACGAAGCTCGTCGCTGAGGTGGCCAAGGATATCCTCAACGTCCGCAAGATCAGCCTGGAGCAGAAGGACGTGGCCGTGCGTCGGCCCGGCCAGCTGTCCGATGGCGCTGCCAAATATCTCGGCACCCTCTGGATGGTGTCGGCCCTCAAGACCCCCGGCGTGGATCTGAAGCCCCACCAGGTGGAATTGGCGCACAAGCACATCAAGGACATCCTGGGCCTCGAGGCCAAGGCGGCCCTCACGAGTGCCGACATCCCGCTGCCGGTGCAGTATTCCGCGGAGATCGTCGAATTCGTTTATGAATATGGTCTGGCCCGCAAGGTCGGCACCGTGTTCCCCTTGGGCGCGGCCAGCGTGAAGCTGCCCAAGCTGACGACCGATCCGACCTTCGGCTTGATCGCCACCAGCGGCAGCGTGCCGGAAAAGAGCCCGCAGATCGCGTTCGTCACGTTCACCGCGGAAAAGTTCGGCGGCCTGATCCGCCTGCCCGAGGAGATCGACGAGGACAGCATCATCGGCATGGGCCAGTTCATCGCCCGTTATGCCGCCCGCAACATCGCCTACGTGGAGGACTGGCAGTTCTTCATGTCCACCGGTGCGGCGTCGGGCATCAACGGCACAGGCCCTGGCCTGGTGACCGCTGTCGTGACGGATGCCTGCTACGTCTACAACGGCAACTTGTCCACCTCGGGCAAGACCAAGCCTTCGGACGCCACGCTCACCGACTTCCGCAACATGCGGAATGCCTCGACGCTGAGCGGCATCGTGCTCGGCAAGGCGAAGTATTACATGCACCCGACCTATGAGGCTCTCCTGGTGAGCTTCAACACCTCGGCCACGGTGACGCCCTACAAGGCTGGCACCGGCAATTCGCCTGCGACGCTGGACGGCTTCGAGATCGTGTGGGTCCCGGTCATGCCGGTCTACTCGACCTCCGCGACCGTCTCCGTGGTTCACGCGCTGTTCGGCGATGTGAGCTACCAGTATCTCGGCCTGCGCAACGGCATCCGGTTCGACACGAGCCGCGACGCCGCCTTCGCCACCGACGAGATCCTGATTCGCGCCCTCGAACGCCTGACGGTCGCGCTGATGGCCTCCAAGGCCATCGCCGGCCTCCGCTGCTCCGCCAGCTAATGGTGAGCCCGTCGAACCACTGAGTTCTCTCCGAGCTGCCCCGCCGCGGGGCGGCTCTTTAGAGCCCTCACCATGATCACCAAGCCTCCAGTCAAGCGTCCCATGCCGCCCATCGTGCGGCGGCCGCTGCCCATTAAAACCAAGTGAACGCTGGTCTCTCCAATCTCATCACGCTCAAGTCCTGGCTGCTCCCGGCCGGCCTCGTCGCGGCCACGACCTACGACGTCCAGATTGCCGCCATCGGCAAGGGCGTTGCCGCGGAGTTGGAAAGGTATTGCAACCGCAAGTTTCTCCGCACGGTGGCAGACACCTTCGAGTGTTCGGCCGATCTCCGGCACCAGGTGTTGCCGCGCTATCCCATCGAGGCCCTCACCAAGATCGAGATCCGCTATTCCTTGGCTGATGGCTGGGCCGACCAGGGCGTCATCAGTGATCTCGTCTGGAACATCGCCGAGCAGGCCGGCCTCGTGACCTTCCCGATCCGGCCTGGCTTCAACCAGGCCCGTCTGCGCTTCACCTGGACGGGTGGATATTTCTTCGAGACCCTGGAGCCCACCGATGGGGGTTATCCCACCGCGGTCCCTTCCGGCTCCTTCGCCCTCCCGGCCGATCTGATCCTGGCCTGGCAGCTCCAGTGCGAACACATCTGGACCCAGCGCGACAAGCTCGGCCTGGCCATCGGCAAGGACGTTCATTCAGAAAATGCCCGAGTCATTCCCTCTCTCGCCCAGATCGAGCTGCTGCCCACCGTGCGCGCCAAGCTCGTGCCCCTGATCCGCTACGCCCTGTGATCTCGATCCAGCTCACCTCCAATGCCGAACAAATCGTCCGCCAGCTCGGGCAGTTTCCGGCCGCGTCGCTGCGGGGAATTGCTCGCGCCATGGATCTGGAGAACGAACTCACCGTCGGGCACATCCAGGCGGCCAAGCTCTCCCAGCGCGGCCCCTTGACCCTTGGCGTGGTCACCAATCGGTTGCGCTCATCCATCCGGCCGAGTGCGGCCGTCGTCGAAGTCAACGCCGTCTCCTCGTCGATTGGCAGCAACGTGGCCTACGCGGCCGCGCATGAGTTCGGCTTCGACGGGCAGGTGCAGGTGCGCTCCTTCACCCGCAAAAATCCCCGCGGCAATCTCTTCAGCGCCGCTGCCACGGTCAGCCTGAAGGACGGCCGCATCAGCCGGGCCAAGGCCAAGGTCAAGCAGACCGCTGCCGGCATCAGCATCGTGCGGGCCCATCAGCGGCACATGAAGCTGCCCGAGCGGGCCTTCATCCGCACCGGCATCGAGGAGCGCGCCAAGGCCTATGGTGTCTCGATCAGCGCGGCCATCGAGGGCGCCTGGAAAAACCCGGAGGGCGCGCCATGATCGTCCGCGACCAGATCGAGCAGGACCAGGAGGATTTCTACCAGCGCATCCTGGCTGATCCCTATTTTGCCAGCATCTTCGTCAGCGCCGAGCACAAGGGTGTCACCCAGTCCGAGATTGACCAGGCACTCTCGGTTCTCAATCCGCGGGGGGGCAAGGTCGGCGCCGCGGTCCTTGTCCTTATGGCGACGTTGGTGGGCGACTCGCCCAATGCCCCCGGCCCTCGCTCCAAGGTGCGCATCGATGTCCAGGTGATCGATCACCCCAACATCAACCTCTCGCCTGATGGCACCGGCAAGTCTTGCTCCCAGATCGCGGAGCAGGTGCGCATGCTCAATCATCTTTTCCGCAACGGCAACGGCACGGTCTTCACCTTTGCCGCCCAGCAGCCGGTCAAGCTGGCCGATGGCCAGACCTGTTTTGTCGTCAGCTTCGAGCGGCTGGCCGGCGACAGCCCGATTCCCAAGGTCGCGAATATCGTGGCCAATCCGTCGAGCGGGGCCTTCTCCCAGACGATCACCCTCACCTGCGCCACGGCGGGAGCTTCGATCTATTACACCACTGATGGATCTTACCCCTCCTCACTCAACCCGGCCGCCACCAAATATCTCGCCCCGTTTTCCTTGGATGAAGCCGCGACGCTTCGCGCCGCCGCCGAGTGCGTTGGCTGCCGGCAGTCCGATGTCACCCGCGCCTCCTTCACCTGAAATTTCAACCAAACTAAAAAATGTCCAACATCGCCCTCCGCCTCAACGGCCCCGCCATCATCACCTATCGCGGCGTCACCTTCTACTCGAAGGGCGACGTTTCCCTCACCTCGCAGAACGAGTCCTTCGATGTGATCACCGACCGCTTCGGCATCATCGAGCCGCGCTCGCTCAACAAGAACGTCCAGGTCTCCTTCGTGCCGGACGGCCGCTATGCGTCGTTCTTCAGCATCCTCTATCCTTATGCGGCCTCGATCCCCGGCCAGTCCACCACGCGCATCCGCAGCTTCCTTCCGGCCGCCGTCACGGCCGCAAGCGACACCATCAACTGGCCGGGCCATGGCTGGACCACGGGCGATGCTATCCGCGGCTTCAACCTCGGCGGGGCGCTCCCGGCTGGTCTGGTCGCCGGCACGCGCTATTTCGTGATCGCGACCGATGCCAACAATATCAAGGTCGCCACCACCCGCGCCAATGCGCTCGCCGCCACCGCGATCGACATCACCGGTCAGGGCACGGGTGAGCATCGCTTCATCGACCAGGAGCAGCTCACGGTCCTCTCCGCCGATGGCCGCCAGTATGTCTTCGACGTGGCCGCCATCGCCTCGATGCCGCCCTTGAACGCCAAGGCCAACGATACGCTCTTCGGTGCCGTCACCTTCGACATCTTCCGCGGTGCCGGAGTCGCCGCCACCACGGCCGGTTCTCTCTTCACCCTCACCACGGGCAACACCTTCACCGAGCCCGGACTAGATCCTTCGCTCATTCTCACGCAGTCCTACCTGTTCACCTGGGGCAGCTCACCCTGGACTGCGCTGGAAACAGTCGACGGCTTCGCCTGGCAGTTCCCCCTGGGCACCGAGGATATCCTGGACGATGCGGACGGCCGCATCGGGCGCCGCATCACCAATATCGGCTGCTCGGTCTCCTGCCAGCCCATCGGCATCGCCGAGAGCGATCTCGTTGCCGCGCTCCTGCTCCAGGGCGCCGGGGCCCAGCGGGGCGCCCGCCTGGGCGGCGTGACGGACTTCGTCATGACCGGCACCGGCGTCTCCATCACCGGCAAGGGCATGGCGCTCATGGACGGCCCGCAATCCTTCGGTCGCTCCACCGACCGCATCGGCGTCCTCCAATGGCGCGGCGCCCGGATGTTCAACGCGGGCGTGCCTTACCCGATGTTCATCGTGGCGTAACCTCGGTCTGCACCCCTGTGAAGATATACTACGGCACCGGCCCCACGCTGCTCGCCTCCAGCAACCCCGCCGACCGCCGCGCCGGCCCGGCAGGGCTGTCGATCAACGGGTCGCCCATCATGGATGTCGTGCAGTTCTACGCGGCGGCCAATGCCACCCTCTTCGGTCGCGATGATGGTCCGGTCACGGTCAGTTTCCGTGCCCTGGCCGATTTCGACATCGAGGATGATTTGATCGATTTCATCGCCACCCACCGCGAGGGCCTGGTCCTCCAGGGCGCCCTGTTGCTGAAGAACGATGCCGGCTCCCACTACAAGACCCTCGCCAACGCCGTGCGCGAGGTCCGCTTCGGCGACATCATCGGCTTCTCCGTCTACGTCTCCTACCTCTTCACCGGCTCCAAGTTCACATGAAAACACTCATCCCCGGCGAAAACCGCATCTTCCGTCGTTCGCTCTTCCTGGAGGACGGTGTCACCGCGCTCCTGGTCAGCGCCCTCAGCTATGCCAGCGTCAAGCTCAAGCAAGGCAACACGGTCATCGCGACCTATGTCCTCGGCACGGGCACGCAGCTGCGCGCCGGCAGCACCTCCAGCGAGCTGGCCTTGGAGATCACCAGCGCGGTCACGGCAGCTCTCACCACGGGCATCCCGCTCACGGCGGTCTGGACGTTCAAGGTGGCCGACGCCGGTTTCGTCAACGAGCCCAACCTCTTCATCGACCTCCAGGTCGAGCAGCTCTGCAACGTCGACGCAGCATGAGTGCAATCGCCCTGGATGCCCGTTCGATCACCGCCGCCCTTGTCCAGGGCAAGCGCTCGAGCACGCGCGCCCTGGCTCTGGACGTGCGCAATCCCTCCACGCCCCTTGTCACCGCTTTCATCGTCAACGCGGATACTGGCCATTATTTCAACAGCCGGTTTTCCGACCGCTTCAAGAAGCTATGAACACCATCAACCGCTTTGTCACCGGGTTCATCGTCGCTGCTTCGCTCCTTTGTGTTCCCGAAGTCCGGGCGCAGACGGCCGCCAATCGCTCCACGCTTTATACTCAGATCGATACGCTCTTCCCCGATGTCAGCGTCACGCAGATCTCGCCCGCCGACGTGCGTCTATCGCTTAAAAATATCGCCGCCTCCAGCTACAACGGCCTCACCGATGGCACCCCCACTATGGTAGGCCTGAGCCTGCTCACCGCGGCCAATCCCTCAGCCGTGCGCTTCATGCGCATCAATGCCGACAACTCGGTTTCTTTTCTCGACGCGGCAAGCTTCCTGGCAGCCCTCGGCCCCATCACGCTCGATGGTACGGTGAGGCTGACGGTCCTGACGAACACCGCGACCAGCTATACTATCCTGGCGACCGATAATATTGTCACCCTGAACAACGCAGCCTCAGTGGCAGTCGTCCTACCTCCGCTTGCGGGCATCACGGGAAAGCCGCTGCGAATAAAAAACCTCGGATCTGGCCTCGTGACTATCACCGGAAACGCAGCCGAGACGATTTTCACCTTCAGTGCGGTCACAAGCTTTTCCCTGCAGCAGGGCGAATCCGTCGATCTCACAGCAACATCAGCCTACTGGATTGCCCAATGAAAACCATCGCACGCATCATCATCGTCGGGCTTCTCGCCGTCACGGCGAGGGCGGCGCTGCTCAACAACTCGGTCGCGCAAGGCTCGACCACTTCAGGACAGTATGGCCAGCTTGCCCAAGGAGCTGCCACCACGTCGGCTCCCACCTACATCACCGGGCAGACGGCACCATTCTCCTTGACGCTGAATGGCGCGCTTCGCGTCGACGGGTCTGGAGTGACCCAGCCAGTGTCGGGCACATTCTGGCAAGGGACGCAGCCGGTCAGCGGCACGTTTTGGCAAGCCACTCAACCAGTCAATGGAACATTCTGGCAGACGACTCAGCCTATCAGCGTGGCGTCACTTCCGCTTCCGAGCGGTGCGTCAACATCCGCCAAGCAGCCTGCGCTTGGAACCGCCGGAGCCGCGTCAGCTGACGTCATCACGATCCAAGGCGTGGCGTCCATGACGGCCATCAAGGTGGATGGATCGGCAGTTACGCAGCCGGTATCTGGGAGCGTGACCGCGAACGCAGGAACCAACCTGAACACGTCATCTCTCGCGCTGGACGCCACGCTGACCAATGGAACGCAGCAGACCAAGATCACCGATGGAGCCAACGTGGCAACGGTGAAGGCTGCATCAACTGCGGCTGGCGCGACCGACAAGGCGTTAGTGGTAGCGATATCGCCCAACAACACGGTCCCGGTTTCCCTGTCTGGAAATCAGGCAGTGAACATGGCGCAGGTAGCTGGAACTACCACGGACACCAATTCCGGCAACAAGTCAGCCGGGACCTTGCGCGTGGTCATCGCAACTGACCAGCCGCAGAATGCAAATGCACTGAAGGTGGACGCCAGTGCTACGACGCAGCCGGTGTCGGCATCATCCCTCCCGCTGCCGTCTGGAGCCGCCACTGAAACCACCCTGGCGAAGCTGGCGCAAGCGCAGGGATCGACCACCTCCGGTCAATCTGGAACGCTAATGCAGGGCGCGGTGACTACCTCCTCCCCAACCTATACAACCGCCCAGACCTCGCCGCTCTCACTCGATGCGACCGGCGCTCTGCGCGTCAACATCACGGCCGGAGCAGCCGCCGGTGGAACATCCTCGAACTTCGGATCAGCTTTCCCAGCCGCCGGGACAGCCATCGGCGTGAAGGATAGCGGCGGGACCAATTTGACCAACCTGAAAGCGAATGCATCCAACGCTCTGGTTGTGGATGGCTCGGCTGTCACACAGCCGGTTTCGATCAGTGGGAATCAGGCAGTAAACCTCGCGCAAGTTGCCGGGACTTCCGCATCGGTCAACGTCGGGGCGTTGGATGCAGGAACGCAGCGGGTGGCGATGGCGAGCATGCAGATCACAGGCCAGGCGACACAAACTGCTTCCGGAAACGACATCCTTCTCGCCTCCGCGGGTGCCGGATCAATCGACACACTCGGCTATGTCATGTTTTCGATCCAGATCATCCCCACAGGGACGGTATCGTCCGGGGTCGTCACGTTCGAGGGGTCGAATGACAACACCACATTCGTGGCAACTCCGCTCTATGATGAGGCTACTCCGACCGCTCTCCCCACCACTACCGTTTCTCCGGCAACGGGGGTGAATCGTTTTGTCAAAGGGTTCACAGTTTGGCGCTACATTAGAGCTAGGATTTCAACGGTAATTGGCGGCGGTGGCTCACTTCAGGCCATCACAACCTTCGGGCAGACTCCATTCATCCCGGCGCACGTCCCGCTGGTTGGCGAGGGGGTTCCTGCGTCTGCGGTACCCGGTACCTCTTTGATGGTAGCTGGTGGTTCTGTCGCTGGTGCTACTAATCTCACCTCGCTCACAGTCAAAGCCGCTAGCATCGCACCGGCTGCCACAGACACAGCCGCTGTCGTAGATATTCGTCCAGGTAGCATGTTTCCGGTCGCTGCTACGCAAAACGATGCAACATCTAATGTGGCCATGACCCAGATCGCTGCGGATGAACAGAAATACAACGGGAGCCAGTGGGAAAGGAGTTACAATAATTGGAACACGACCCTGACCGATAGCGGGGCCAAGACTGTGACGTTTAACGGCGGCGGCCAACAAAACATGGGGGCACGTGGGGCATATATTTGGGTCAACGTAGGTGCGGTGAGCGGAACGTCTCCGACGATGGTGTGCCAACTGCAGGTTTCCTATGATGCCGGTACGACCTACATGAATTTGGGTCCTGCAGCAACTGCTCTAACCACCACCTCCACATCAGATCTGTTCATAGTCTATCCAACAAATATTTCCCAGGCTGCTGGTGCAACACCAGCTAATCTGACGACTGGAGCAACCAACACCATTGCCATCAACGCGCCCCTTCCGCGGACATTCCGCATGGTCTATACCATTGGTGGAACCACCCCGAGTTTCACGATCACAAACGTGCAGGTCTCGTTCATAAATTGACGCTCCACCTGACCCATGTCCGATTCCCAAACAGAGCTGGAAATTAAGATCCGCACGGTCCTAGAAGGCCAGGGGATCAAGGCCACCGACGAGCAGCTCCGCGGGCTGGCGCAATCCACCGCGAGCACCGGCCAGGCGGCGCACAACGCCGCCGCCGCTACCAAGCACCTGGGCTCCGAGGTTAAGCACCTGTCCCATCTCGGCCACGAGGCCGAGGGCGTGCTGATGGGCCTGGAGCGCGGCGGCCTCGGCGGCCTGGCCCAGGCGGGCACCAATGCGGGCAGGATTCTTAAGACGCTCGCATCGGGCGCCATGGGCGCCGTGCTTATCCCGGCCGCGCTTGCTCTCACCGGGGTTCTGGTCGCCCTCAAACACAAAGCGGAACAGACGGCGAAGGAGATAGAAAAAATATTCGAAGGGGCCAAGAAGGCGCACGAAGCCTACGCTGCAGGCGTCGAGGCCAACAATGCGCGCATCGAGGCATCAGAAAAAAAGGCGAAGGCAGCGATGGAGGAGACGACGGAGGCGATCAAACGTCGCGATGATCTGGTGGAGGAATCCCGCAAACACGCCGACAGGCTCGATCCGCTGCGCACTGATCTCCGCGATCAGAAGCTGGAGCAGGGCGAAAAGAACGCCCTGGCCAAGACCAAGGACCCGCTCTTGCAGGCACGGATCAAGGCCGACTTCAAGGGACGACGCGAACGCAACACCATCGCTGACAAGCTGGGCGGCCTGGCCAATGCGGACTCCCGCGCCGGCATCGATATAAACCATAACCAGGAGGACATCTCCAACGCCCAGCAGGCTATTCGTAACCACGAGGCCGACGTGCGTGCCGCCAAGGAGGAGTTCGATTCCGCACTGCAAAAGACGAAGGCCTTCGCGAAGGGCAAATCAACCGGCGGGTTTGACCTCGAACTCGGTCGACCCACCACGGTGGATGATTTGTCAGAAGCCGGCGTTGAGGCGCGAAAGCAGGCGCTGATCGCCAAGGATAACCTCGAAAAAGTCAAAGGCTCGGCTCAAAGGGGCATCGCCGATAGCTCAAAGATCATTCAGGCCGCGCAGGCCAATATTGACGCCGCCAAGCTCACCATAGAGGAGACGGGTCTCCGCCGGGAATTCTACAAGAACGCCCTCAAGCAGCAGAGCAAAGAGGGGGATTCCGCAGAGAAAAAGAATATCGAAACGGCCATCAAGGCCGTGGAGGGAAGCAAAGCCGCCACACCCGGCTCTGGTGGTTCCATCTCCAAGGACGGACAGAATATCAAAGTAGTGGGCGCCGCCACGGTGAAGGCTGCGGGTGAGGCGGCCGACGCGATGATCCAGACGCTGAATGCCTTTAGTGGGTTCACGAATAATGTGACGCTCGCTGCCGAAAAGACGCAAAAGAAGCTCAAGCTCACCCAGCAGTCCTCAGTCGGCGGCGGAGGTTGATCCATGGCCTCAAGCATCTGGACCCTGAAGAAGAACTCGGGCAGCTATTCCGCGCTGTCCGCGCTCGGCATCGTCGGGGCCAAGGTCACCAAGGCCTCCCTCGACATGGGGTCGCTCACCTTTGTCGTCCCGGTGGCCGATATCGCCGCCACTGCGCCCTACGCCTACGGCGATACCCTCATCCTCAAGCGCAACACGGTGATCTGGTTCGTCGGCCGCGTGCGCGTGGTCGCCGCCAGTTTCAGCGCCGGCCAAGCCGCGTGGTCGGTCGCTTGTTATGACGCCTGGTGGGAGATGGAGCGCACGGTCTACCGCCAACCCATCACCGTCTCCAAGGATGATTTCTCCGGCCTGCTCGGCTACATGACTTCTCGTGTTACCCTCAACAGAGATGCCTGGGGCGTGGGGATCACACAGGATGGCCAGTTCGCCAATGCGCTCACCTACGGAGCGGCGGAGAATCCCAGTATCATTTCGCTGACAGCTGCGCCCACGCTTCCTACCTGGCCCGTGGAGGAGACCCGCGAGATCACCGTGGCTGAGGCCATGCGCCGGGCAGCCGGCCTGGCCGCGAGTGTATTCGGCTTTTTCGATTACTCTTCGGGCTCGGCCGGGCTCACTCTGGCGGCCCGCGCCAGCCTCGGCCTCGTCACGCTGGATCTGGCTTCAGCCAATCTCATCACCGAGGTCGCTGGCCTCCACCGCCGAGACGATATCGTGCCGCCGGGAGTGATTTTTGACTTCTTCACCACGGTCACCGATAGCACTGGCAAGCAGCTCACCAAGATCACGCGCCAGACCGGCGGCTCCCCTGGTGGCGCCGGCACGATCTCTGCCTCCTTCAACCTCGGTCCATGCGATGCGATTCCCACGGGCGCGGCATCGGCCTATTATTCCGCGCTCAGTACCGCTCAATGGGAGGGCACGCTCACCCTCATGGAGCAGGATTGTTCCGGCTCGGTCGCTCCCGGCAACCGCCTCCGTCTCAGCAATGGGCAGACTGCCTGGGCCACGATGGATGCCGTGGTCCAGCGCACCACCGAGGACCTCGATCACGGCATCACCAGCATTGAGGTCGGTCCCTCCGCGGTCCTCGGCATGGACGACTTCATCGGCCAGCTGACCCGCCTCCGCAATCGGCCCGCACCGACGACATTCTGCGATGTTCAGCACAACGGCACGGCGGGTGTCACTTCAGGCGTCGACGACAACGGCAGTGCCACGACCACGGTGCCCTCGGGTTCCGGCCAGGGCGTCAGCGGCCCGGTCACCAGCACCAAGCCCGGCGTGGGCAGCCCCGCGGGCAATTCCAACGCAGGCAACGCCCTGCCCACAACGTTCCCGACCGTTGACATCTCGGTATGTATTGATGGTTCTGCCGCGACGATTCGCGCCGTTGGAGTGCGGCTCGGTTAAGCCCGCCAGGCCATGCCATCACGGCCACTCTACATCGCCAAGCCCTGCTCGTCAGGCTGCTCGGGCCTCACGAGTCCCTGCGCGCCGGCCACGGATTGCGTGACCGATATTGTATGTCGCGAAAAGACCGGCTCAAGCACGCTGGGTCCGCCGAATGGCGATGGCAATTATCACAACAACCTTGCCTGCGCTGGCGCCCAAGGAATGTCGTGTCATTTCACCGGCACGACGCATCCTTTCTTCTCGGATTGGAACCTCGATTACGACTTCACTTGGTCACTTGCGGGAGACCACTGGGAATGGAGCGGCAGTTACTCAAATTACACCGGTGCTTACACCGACCCCGGTCAGAATCTGCGCGGAACGGTCGATGGGAGCAATGTCCAGCCGTTCAGTGGAAGTTGCGTACAGGTCCCCAACGGCGCCGTCTTTTGGGTTAATAGTGCGCCGCTTTACCATCCCTTCGGCGGCACGCCGTGCGGTCGCTATACTCCGGGGCCGCTCGTGTCGCTCGACACCGCGATGGCCGCAGCACTAGCCGCTGCCGCTGCCGCTGGCGATTGGGCGGACTCTGCCGATTGCAACATGGAGGTGACGACACCCAACAGCGAAACAGGCAACTTCACCTATGCGTTGAAACAGCCAAAGGCGCACATGACGGGCCTGACGATCGGGCAATTCTATCAGCTGAAGTTTAACTACCAAAAATACATTTCGGGAGTTTGGACCGATGCCTACACTTTGATCGTAGGGTTCACCGCCACGGCGACCGAAGAATATACTGCTTGGATCGATACGAGTGAGATGTTCAGTCTTTTCCCCGGCCAGGTGCGGCTAGATCCTGCATGCCCGGCACGTCTGGTGCCGATCACTGGAGACTAATGAAGGACGTAAAACAATTTGGCATCAACCTGCTGAATCCGGATGGACCCAACATCACGATCCGCATGCCCCCGCGCCCTGTCGAACCGACGCTGGTCGAACTGGCCACCAACTTCACCGGGGCAATGGCTGGCTGGGCCAAGGCCGGCTTCAAGACCGTCAGCCGGGCAGATTATGATGCCAGGTCGGCCGCCTGTGAGCCGTGCGAATACTGGGATGGCCAGGCCCGCCTCGGCCTCGGCAAGTGCAAGGCCCCCGGCTGCGGCTGCACGGCGTTTAAGCGCTGGCTGGCCACCGAGGTCTGCAAGCACCCCCAGGGCTCCCGCTGGCCGGCCCAGCAGGCCAGTGCCCGTTGATCTACGTCAAGACGGTCAAACACCCCGAATCGGAGCGCCTGCAGGCCTACTTCCCGGCCCTTGCAAGACCCCAGAAACGGCCATAATTCACCCCATCGCGCGCCTTGCCAAAGGGCTCCGATTATCAAACCTTCTGGAATTGTTATCAAACCCCGCCGGGGCTTACACTAGCTTCGGGTTTCTCCTCCTCAGAGGGGGAAAATGGCGGAGAGGGAGGGATTCGAACCCCCGGGACCTTGCGGCCCACCTGATTTCGAGTCAGGCGCGATCGACCACTCTGCCACCTCTCCGAGACGAGCCCTCCTTCGCCGAGGCGACGGGGGCATGGGAGGCGAAACGTAGGTCACCGCCCCGAAAACGGAAGCCGAAACTTGCGCCCTTCCGGCGCGTTTTCGGGAGTTTTCGTCCTCACCCTACGCCCGCCTCCCGCCGGCTGGGGGTCGAGTGCCGCGGTTCTCACCCAAGTGTCGCCAAGATAGCATCTCCCCCATTCGTCCGCTGGCAAATATGGCCGAAAGCGGGGTGTTCTTTTCCGCGGTTGGCCCGGTCCCAACGCAGTTTCCTAGCAGAATCTCGCCTGCAAATGGGCTGAACACCCAGCGTATTTATTCGGTCTTCCGGGGTCTACCTAATGCGACCAAGTGCCATCGATATGTCCACCGTTTCCAGGTCCGCCTTCCCCATCGACTCCGTTTCATCCCATGCGCCTTTCCGCTCCAGTTTCCAAAACCGCCGGCCGCCTCATGCTGCCGCTTGCCTTTATTCTTCTCGCCGGTTGCCAGACACCCCGGGCCACCGTCGCCATCACCTCGCCCCTGCCGCCGCTTGTTGGCTCGGCCCCTATCGCGGCCTACGACGCCTATGCATTGGCCATTAAACCACAGGTGGGGACTCCTCGGTCCGAACATTTCGTCCTGATATCTGCCCGCTGAGGTGCGGTCGGGACGTACCACCCGCGGATTTCAAACGTTCTCGTCCTCGCCGGCCGCCAACTCTCGCCGGTTGGCAGGCAGGTGGTGGGGAAAGAAGCTGTAATAAAGCATCAACTGCCAGCTGCGGGACGACCGGTAGAGCAGCATGGGCACCACCAACGATCCGCCGATGGCCAGGCCGACTGCCACCCGGCCGCCCAGCACGCCGCCATACCAAAGCAGCAGCACGGGCACGAGATAGGCCACGAGCGTGACCCCGTAGTTCAGCGACATGGCCCCGAGGAAAAACCCCTCGTCCTTCTCAAACTTCAGGCCGCAATCCGGACAACCGTCGTTTAGCTCGAAAAGCTTGCCGGCCTTGAACAACCGGTTCCCGCCGCAGTTTGGGCAGCGGTTGGCGACGCCCCGGGCGAGGATCTGGCCGTGGGTGACTTTCATGGGGGTAGGCTAGCCAGCCTGGCAACCAATGCGCTCCTTAAAAAGCCGCGGCCGCATGATTCCAATGTGACCTATAGAGCCGATAAGACCTATAGGTCACATGCCTCCGATCATAAAGACCCGCGAGGCAAGCCCCGGGGCATTGATCAGACCCGCCAGGCCGCTGGTTCTGGCCGTTTTTTGCAGGAGCCTGCTTGCAGGCGATGCGGAACGCCCGCCACCGGACCGACCGCAGAATCGCCTGCTAGCAGGCTCCTACATCCCGACCAAGCCGAAGCACCTGTCGGCCATACGCCTGGCGACGGCCGAAGCTTCGGGCTACTGGACCTACAGCGAATAAAAAAGGCGCTCCCTCGCGGAAGCGCCTTGAAAGCATTTGGCGGGATGGGCGCCTTACGCACCGAGCTGATAGCGGACGAAGCGGCGGACCTGCATGTTCTCGCCGAGCTTCGCGATCTTCTCGACGAGGAGGTCCTTGATCATCTTCTCCGGTTCCTTCACGAACGGCTGGTCCAGCAGGCAGACCTGCGAGTAGTATTTCTCGAGCTTGCCCTCGACGATCTTCTGCACCGCCGCGGCGGGCTTGCCCACGAGCGAGGCGGAAGCGATGTCGCGCTCCTTGGCCAGGTCGGCCTCGGGCACTTCCTCGCGCCGCACATACGTCGGGTTGGCCGCGGCGATCTGCAGGCAGAGGTCACGGCAGAAGGCCTTGAAGTCGTCGGTCTTGGCGACGAAATCGGTCTCGCAATTGATTTCGATCAGGACGCCGACCTTGCCGCCCACGTGGATGTAGGACTCGACAAGGCCTTCCTTGGTGGCGCGGCTCGACAGCTTGTCGATCTTGCCACCCAGCTTCTTGCGCAGGATCGTCTGGGCCTCCTCCATGCTGCCCTTGGCTTCATCGAGGGCCTTCTTGCATTCTAGCATTCCGGCGCCGGTTTTCGCGCGGAGGTCCGCGACCATGCTGGCTGTGACAACTGACATAGTATGGGTTGTTGGGTGATTAAACTTCGTCGGTGGTGACGGCGGCCTTGTTGGCGCCGGCGCGGCTGGCGCGCTTCTTGACGACGGGCTTGTCCTCGATGACGTCCTTGAGATTCGGCGGGATGATCACCTTGTCGAGGTCGACCTCGCCGGTCGTGGCGGCGGCAGCGGTCTCAGCCGGTGTGGCGCGGCGGGCCTCGCGGTGGGCCAGACCGGCCTGGATGGCGGCGACGACGGTCTCGATGATGATGCGCACCGACTTGGCTGCATCGTCATTGCCGGGGATCGGGTGCGTGAGCTGGGTCGGGTCGGAGTTGGTGTCGACGAGGCCGATCGAGGGAATTTTCATGCGCTTGGCCTCGGCCACCGCGATCTCCTCGTAGCTGGTGTCGATCACGAACATGGCGCGGGGCAGCGCGGTCAGGGTGATGATGCCGTCGAAGTTGCGGGACATGCGAGCCATCTCGCGGCGGATGGCGGACTCCTCCTTGGAGGAGAACTTGCCCAGCTCGCCGCTGGCGTCCATCGCCTGGTATTTTTTGAACTTCGCGAGGGACTTCTTGATCGTCTCGAAATTGGTAAGCGTGCCACCCATCCAGCGGTTGGTCACGTAGGGCATGCCGGTCGTGGCTGCGGCCTCCTTGATCAGCTCCTGCGCCTGGCGCTTGGTGCCGACGAGCAGGATGTCGTCGCCGTGGGCGACGAGGTTCTCGATGAAGGTGCAGGCTTTTTCCAGCGCTGCGTGAGTCTTCTCGAGGTCGATGATGGAAATGCCCTGACGATGGTCAAAAATGTAGGGCTTGGAGCGCGGATTCCAACGTTTGGTCTGGTGACCGAGGTGGACGCCGGCATCGAGGAGGTCTTTGGGAGTTACGTTCATGGATCTATGTCGTGACGAGACACAGGTCGGCCAAACCGGGCCGCCTTGCGATCGTTACTGCAGTTGAGGTTGATGGATTAAGGAACAGGAAGGGCTGAAAACAGACACCGCCCCGACCCTTGGCAAGTCCGATTCCGAAGTTTTTGCGGACCGGGTGGCCGGCCGTTCAGCGAGCAGCCTTCGTCTCAACCCTGCTTTCTACGCAAGAAGAAGCGTTGCAACAGGATAAACACAAGCAACAGGGCCCCCACCACGATGCGCATCCACCACGAACTCAGGCGGCCATCGAACAGGATCGCGGCTTGGATGGTCCCAAAAATCAGTACTCCCAGCAGAGTTCCGAGCATATGTCCGCGCCCGCCGGTCAACAGCGTTCCACCCATGACAACGATCGCGATGGCGTCCAGTTCGAGCCCGATGCCCATGCTGGGATTGCCCGAACCGGTATAAAAAGTGGCCACGATCCCGGCCAAGGCCGCACACAAGCCGTTCAGGGTGTAAACTCCGATCTTGGCCGGACCGATGGGCAGGCCCATGAGCAGGGCCGACTGCTCGTTGCTGCCCATGGCCAACAAGGTCCGCCCGAAACGCGTGTGGTGCGCCACCACCCAGCCCGTCGCCATTACGCCGAACAGGAACAGTGCACTCGACGGCACCGCCACGCTGCCGAACGCCCATTCGTAGCCCGAAATCCGGCCATACAGCTCGTGCCCGATGCCGATCGAGTCCGTGCTGATCCAGAAACCCGTACCGCGTGCCAGGAACATCCCGGCCAGCGTGATCAGGAACGGCGGCAACCGGAAAAAGTGAATCAGCGCGCCCATCCCCGCCCCCAACCCGGCCCCAGCCGCGAGCCCCAGCGCCCACGCCAGCTGTGGCGCCAGGTGGTGCCGCTCGATTAGCGTCGCGGTGAAAATGGAGGTGAACCCGATGACCGCACCGACCGACAGGTCGATGCCGCCAGAGAAGATCACCAACGTCATGCCGACGGCCGCGATGCCGAGAAAGCCGTTCTCCGACAGCAGGCTGATAAACACCCGCGCTGAAAAGAAACCCTCATAGAAATGCGCCGCCGTCGCAAACAACGCGGCAAAGATCGCCGCCGTAACGAGCAGGGGCAATTGGCGCGAGAAGATCGAGGATGCCTTGGTCATGCTGTAGGAGGGGCTTTATGCCCCGATGGCTTTGGGTCGCGGCATAAAGCCGCTTCTACGCTGGAGGGCCCGCGTCCCTCCGGGCCGAGATTGAACATTGGAGGGTCGGGCTCCCGCCCGACCTAGGCCGTGCGGGAGCCCGGCCCTCCAGCATCTCCTGGTTGAGACCCGGCCCGCAGGGACGCGGGCCCTCCCCGATTGAAGCTGGCGGTTCATGCGGTCGCCTTTTTCACCCACAGCCCGCCCAGCCAGCGGCCGACCTTGTCAGATTGGAGAAGCGAAACGCCGATGATGAGCAGCGCCTTCGGCACCGGCGCGATGGCCGGCGGCACGCCGAGATTATACATGGTGGTCGTCAGCGTCTGGATGAGCAGGGCCCCGATCGCGGTGCCGAGGATCACAAACCGCCCGCCCGTCAACGCCGTGCCGCCGACCACCACGGCGAAAATCGCATCCAGTTCCATGTTCTCCCCGGCGCGGTAGGCGTCGGCGGCGCGGATGTTCGCCGCAGCCAGCACGCCGGCCAGGCCGGCGCAGGCTCCGCAGAACAGATAGGCCAGCGCCTTGATGCGCGCCGCGGCCAGACCGGCAAAGCGGCTCGCCGTCTCGTTGTCCCCCACCGCCTCGATGAACATCCCGAGTGCCGTACGACGGAGCGCAAAGTGCGCGGCCAGGTACAACGCCGCCACCAGCAGCGGTGCGAAAGGCACGCCCAGCAAAAATCCGTTGGCCAGATACTCGAAGGAGGTGCTCTTGATAATGATGACCTGCCCATCGACGATGAGTTGCGCCAGGCCGCGGCCGGCCACCATCAAAATAAGCGTCGCCACGATCGGCTGCACGCCCAACCGGGCCACGAGCAGCCCGTTGGCCGATCCCGCGAGCAAACCGGTCCCGATGGCCGCCGCCAGGGTCACCGCGAGCGAATGCCCGCCTTGCAGCAGCACCGCACACACCGCGCCGGCGATGGCCACCACCGAGCCGACCGAGAGGTCCACGCCACCCGTGGCGATGACGAGCGTCATGCCGAGCGCGATCAACAGCGTGCGCGACCCCTGCGTCAGGATATCGATCGGCACGCCGTACAGGTGGCCGTCGAGCAGGGTGATTTTCAGGAAACCGAGATCGTGCACTGCATTCAGCAGCACCAGCGCGGCGAGGCCCGCGAGCGGCCAGAGAACGGGATGCCGGGGTTTCATGGGTGGAACGCGCTGACCCCAGCGCGCTGGTTGGAGGGTTGGGCTCCCGCCCGACCTAGGTCGGGCGGGAGCCCAAC
>JANYDW010000021.1 GCA_025363455.1 Oleiharenicola sp.
CACCGAGAAAACGCCGCCAAAGCGTGCGGACCGCGCCGAAACCGACGCGAAAACCAGGCGCGCAGCTCGCGCTCGCGGCCCCAAAACTCCCGGCGGAGCACTAGAAGCTCAAATCGGGCGGTTTTTCAGCAGCCTGTTAGATAGTCTAGCCGCCGCTCAACGCAAGGTGGCTCTTGCCGGCAACCTAGAGCCGCCGGCGCTTTGGTCTCGACGGGTTGCCATCTTTAGCCAGTCACCAACCGCGGCCGATCAAGCCCGACTGTAATGTTTGAGCGGCGCTTGCCGGGCAGAGCGGACGTAGAGGATACGAACAGCACCGGGGAGAACGCGGTAGGTGATGTGGTACTTGAACCGTTTCAGATAACCGCAGCGGATGCCGGGAGCGATTTCATGGCAGGCGAGAGGGAAACGACGGATCTGTGTTTCCCAATTCTCGTACTCGTCGAGGAAGGCGTGCCCGAGCTTCGCCTTTGCGTCCAGATCTCGGGCGGCGGCGATCAGCTCCGCCTCGGCCTCGCGATGGAACGTCGCCTTCACCGCAACGCCAGCCGGGCCTTCTTCAAAACCTCTGACGAGGGAACGCCTTCGTCTCCCTCAATGTCCATTTGCAACGCCCGCAGTGAACTGACCGTGGCCAGCTCGATCTGCTCTAAGCGGGAATGGATTTCCGCATTAGCCAGGCGGCTGACGGAGCCTGCCCGGCGGGAGCGACTACGCTTGGGCTTGGTGACAAGTGCGGTGGGCATGATGGCTAGATAATCCGGTTTACGAGCAGGGCAAGTCAGCTCTTGGCAAATCGCGAGCAAGCTCGCTCCCACAACAGAATGGGCCGGACCTACCGGCGCCGTTTGCCCTTGGGCTTGCCGCCGCCCTTCACCAGCCACCAGGTGCTGCCGATGAGCAGGGCGAGGCCGCCGGCGTAATACCAGCGATGGACGGGGATGCGGGTCTTACCGTCGACACCGGTCTTCACGTAGCCGAGCCCGGTCTCGGTCTTGCCCGCCAGTGACAGGCCGCGGCCGTAGCCGGCGTAGAAAAGCCAGAGTCCGCCCACGAAGGCGGTGAGAGCGAGGAGGAGTTGGAGGAAACGGTTCATGGATGTTAGCCGGACGTAATCGCTCAATGGAATCGAACACTGAACTCACTTGGGTTCTTCACTGCGTTCAGAATGACGGGTGGGGAACGTGCAGGAATCTTCGGTTGTCCGTTTTTGTGCTTCTCGTGTTTTTTGTGGCCAATTGGGTCGGGCTTCAGGTCGGGGCCTAAAGCTCCTACAGTTCAGAATCCGGGCATCCCGCCGCGGCCCTTCATCTGCTCCATCTGGCGCATCATCTTCTTCTGGTTGCCGCCTTTCATCATCTTCATGAGCTTCTGCATCTGCTCGAACTGCTTGATGAGCTGGTTGACCTCAAGGACTTTGACGCCCGCGCCCTTGGCGATGCGGATGCGGCGATTGCCGTTCAAGATGCCGGGCTTGCGGCGCTCTTGGATCGTCATCGACTGGATGATGGCTTCGGTGCGCTTCATCTGCTTTTCGGCGTCGCCGGGCAGCTCCACGCCGCTCATGCCCGGCATCATACCCATGATGGACTGCATCGAGCCCATCTTCTTCACCTGCTGCATCTGCGCGAGAAAGTCCTCCAGGTTGAAGTCCGCCTTGCGCATCTTCTCGGCCATGCGCTCGGCCTCCTTCTCGTCGATGTGCTCCTGCGCCTTCTCGACGAGCGAAACGACGTCGCCCATGCCGAGGATGCGGGAGGCGAGGCGGTCGGGATAAAAAATCTCGAAGTTTTCCGTCTTCTCGCCGGTGCCGATGAACTTGATGGGCACGCCGGTGACGCTCTTGATCGACAACGCCGCGCCGCCGCGCGTGTCGCCATCGAGCTTGGTGAGGATGAGTCCGGTCAGCCCTAGCGCCTCGTGAAAGGCCTTGGAGACATTCACGGCCTCCTGGCCGAGGGCGCCGTCAACCACGAGGATGATCTCGTCGGGCGAGACGACGGCCTTCAGTTTCTTTACTTCCTCGATCAGGTCGGTGTCGATCTGGAGACGGCCGGCGGTGTCGAAGAGGATGACGTCGGCATTCTGGGCGAGCGCGGTCTCCAGCCCTTTCTTGCCGATGGCGGGGACGTCCTGGGAAACGCGGTCCGCGTAAATGCCGAGCTCTTCCTGTTTCGCGAGGATCTCGAGCTGGTCGATGGCGGCGGGCCGGTAGACGTCGCAGGCGACGAGGAAGGGGCGCGCACCCTTCTTCTTGAGCAATTTGCCGAGCTTGGCGGTGGAAGTGGTCTTGCCCGAACCGTGGAGGCCGACCATGAGCACCTTCAGCGGGCGCGTCGCGGCGAGTTCGGTGGTACCCTCGCCGAGGAGCTTCACCAGCTCGTCGTTGATGATCTTTACGACCTGCTGGCCGGGGGAAACGGACTTGAGGACGGCTTGGCCGACGCAGGCGGCTTGGACGCGGTCGATGAACTCGCGGGTGACCTTGAAATGGACGTCGGCGGCGAGCAGGGCGGCGCGCACCTCCTTGAGGGCGTCGGCCATGTTGGCCTCGGACAGGTTGCCGACGCCGCGCAGGTTGCGCAGGGCGCCGGTCAGTTTCTCGGTAAGTGATTCGAACATGCGAACCCGGAACTGAAACCACTAACGGGCGCGAATAAACACTAATATTGAGGATGGGGGTAGGGACGGACGGCTGGGCCGTCCGAAAAAACACGGCGCGCCCGGCGGTCACGCCCTACCTTATGGCGCTACGCACCGATAGCTTGGGCAATCTGCTGTAATTTCAGGCCGACGGCCTTTTCGGTGCAGGGTTTGAACATGTAGTGTTTCGCCCCCATCCCGAGCGCCTTGGTGATAGTCGGCATGTCATTCCGGCTGGAGCACATGACGATTTGCAGCGAGCGGTGGAGTGTGGATTCCTTAAGCTGCTCCAGTACGTCCAAGCCGCTCAAGCCCGGCATATTTACATCAAGAAAGACGACATCCAACCGATGGCCGCCTTCCCGCAGGACCGACAGGGCCTCCGCGCCACTGCCCACGGAGGTAAACTCATGCCCCGGCCATTTCGAAATGAAGATTTCGAGCAGGTCGCGGTGCATCGCGACATCGTCTACAATCAGGATTTTCATACTGGCCGGGTGAAAGGAGGCTATTCGCCCACCGGGAAGTGGCAAGTATCGCTTGCCAGAGGGGAGCCACCCCTAGAAGGTGTCCCAAATGACTTCCGCACCGCGCACCGTCGCCATCGTAGGCCGCCCCAATGTGGGCAAAAGCCGCCTGTTCAACCGGCTGGCCCGGAAGCGCATTTCCATCGTGCACGACATGCCGGGCGTCACCCGCGACGTCGTCACTGCCGAGGTGGCCGATGGCACCTACACCATGCTCGATACGGGCGGCCTGGGCCTGACCGGCAGCGACACGCCGGTGCTCATCACCAAGGCCTCCGAGCAGCAGGTACATTTCGCCATCGCGACGGCTGGAGTCATTCTTTTCGTCATCGATGCCCGCGAAGGTGTTACCCCGCTCGACGACCGCATCGCCGCGCTCCTGCGCAAGAGCAAGAAGCCGGTGCTGCTCGTAGCCAACAAGGCCGATGGCGGCAAGGAGAAGATCGCGGACATCGCCGAGTTCTACCGGCTGGGCTTTGGCGAACCGTTCTACATTTCCGCGGAGCACGGCAACGGTGAGGCCGAGCTGCGCACCGCGGTCCTGGCCAAGCTCGGGCCGTTGCCCGCGGAGGACGAGCGCGAGGACGAGAGGCTGCACATCTGCTTCGTTGGTCGGCCCAACGTCGGCAAATCCTCGCTGAGCAACCGCGTGCTCAAGAGCAACCGCTTGATCGTCAGTGAGGTCGCCGGCACCACGCGCGACGCCGTGGAACTGAGCTTCGTTTTCAAGACCCGCGAGGGGAAACTGTGGCCGTTCAAACTCATCGACACCGCCGGTATCCGGACGGCGACGAAACTGTCGTCGTCCGTCGAGTATTTCGCCCGCCTGCGCTCGCTCGAGGCAATCTACCAATCAGACGTGGCCTTCATGGTGCTCGATGCGATGGACGGCGTGACGGGGCAGGACAAGGCCATCGCGGGCGAGATCATCAAGGCCCAGAAGCCGATCGTCATCGTCGTCAACAAGTGGGACCTCGTCCACGAGGCCTTCCGCAGCAAAATGCCGGGCATGCACAAATACAAAAGTGCCCGCGATTTTCGCGAGAAATTCGAGAAGGCGATGTTCGCCGAACTCTTCTTCACGCCGGGCGCGCCGGTGATGTTTGTCTCCGCCCTGACCGGCCATGAGATCGAGCGCATGCTCCGCAACGCCCGGGCGCTCAGCCAGCGCCTGGAGACCAAGATTCCCACCGCAAAGCTCAACGCTGCCATCATCCGGCTCGCCGACCGGACGCCGCCCCACGCCATCGGCGGCCAGCGTTTCAAAATCTACTACGCTACCCAGACCTCGAACCGCCCGTTTCGCATCAAGGTTTTCTGCAATCAGGAGCGCAACCTCACCGAGTCTTACCGTCGTTACCTCGAGGCAGGCCTCGTCAAGGAGTTCGGCCTCGATGGCTGCCCGATTCATTTCGACCTCATCGGCAAGAAGAAGCTGCCGGTCGAGCAACGCCTCGCCTACCGCAAGGCGCACGGCGGTTCCGTCGAGGGCGTCACCAAGGACAAGGTCAAGGGCGATGATGACTTCGATCCGGCTTTGCTGGATGATTGAGATCCAAATATGATTTTCCCACTCCGTCATTCTGAGCGAAGCGAAGAATCCAAGGTGGAGTTGGGCGTTCGACTGCTCTTGGATCCTTCGTTGCACTCAGGATGACGGTTCGAGGGTATTTTCCCCACCATGCTTAAACTCGTCTTCATGGGCTCCGATGCCATCGCGCTGCCGACGTTGGACTGGTTGGCGGGGTCCGGGCTCGGGCAAGTAGCCGCTGTGTTTACCCAGCCCGACCGCGCCACTGGCCGCGGCCAGAAAGTGCAGGCCAACGCTATCAAACTCTGGGCGCAGGCGAGGGGATTGCCCGTCCTGCAACCGGCCAAGCTCGGTGCGGCCGAGCAGCAGCAACTGGCGGCGCTGCAGGCGGACCTGGTTCTTGTTATGGCCTATGGTCACATCCTGAAGCAGGACGTCATCGACTCGCCCCGGCTCGGCACGCTGAACCTGCACACGTCGATTCTGCCGAAGTATCGCGGGGCGTCCCCCATTCAGACCGCCACCGCGTGCGGCGAAAAGGAGACTGGTGTGTCGCTCATGAAAATGGTCCTCGCGCTCGACGCCGGACCCGTGGCTGGAGTGGAGCGCATACCGATCGGCCCGCTCGACACGGCCACCGAGGTGGAGGCGAAGCTCGCGCAGGCCTGCGTGCCACTGCTCGCTCGCTGTCTGCCGGCTATCGCCGCCGGGACCCAGATTTTCACGCCTCAGATCGACTCGGCGGCTACCTTCTGCCGGCGGCTGGCGAAGGGCGACGGGGTGCTTGATTTCACCGCTCCGGCCGCAGATTTGGCGGCCCGCATCAACGGCCTCAATCCCTGGCCGGGCTCTTCTGTCGAGATCAACGGCCAGCCCGTGAAGCTGGGGCTGGCCGATGTTTGTAGTTTAATAGACTACAAACCTCCTGGGACCATTTTGGGCGTCGATACCGACGGTTTGCTCGTGGCGACGGGGCAGGGGACGTTGCGACTGCGTTTGCTGCAACGTCCGGGTGGCAAACTGCTGCCAGCCGCGGAATTTCTGCGCGGCTTCCCGGTCGCGACGGGCACCGTGCTGCCATCGCGCCCGATGCCGGCGCTGGTAGCGTCGGCGCCGTTTCCGCGCTCCGCCTTGAGATAGTGGCGCAATTTGGTTTCCCGCCGTGCCTCGGTCGCTGTAGGTCGGGGTTTATCCCCGACAGATTCCTTGGCTTGTCGGGCCTAAAGCCCGACCTACATTTAACAGACCAATAACCCACCGTTCCTTCTCCGGCTAAGGCTTGTTTTTGCGCGCGAAATTCCCAACCTGACCCCATGCGAGTCCCCTTTCTCCGTTACGGTGCCGTGTTTGTCCTGTTGGGTGGCATCGCGCAGGCCCAGGTCAACGACCGCGCCGACCTGGCCAGCCTTCGCCAGGATGTCCTCCTCCTCAACCAGCGCGTCGGGGAGCTGACCATGGCGGTCGAGCAGCTGACCCGCGACAATGGCGCGCTGCAGGCCAAGGCCAACCAGAGCTACATCACGCTGGAGCAGCTCAACAAGGCCATCGCCGAGACTAACCGCGTGATGCAGGGGGCTATCGCCGAGCAGAAGAAGGAAGTGCTCGCGCAAGTCGCCAGCCAAATGGAGAAACTCGGCCGCCAGACCAACGCCGCACTCGACGCCCTCGCCAAGAATCAGGCGACGCGTCCGGTGGTGCAGACCACGTTCAGCGAGGATTTTCCCAATGATGGCATCAATTACACCGTCCAAACCGGCGACACGCTCGCCGTCATCGCGCGCAAGAACAACGCGAAGCAACAGGACATCATCAACGCCAACAAGATTTCCGACCCCAGCCGGTTGCGGGCGGGCCAGACCTTGTTCATTCCTCAGGGCAAATAATCATGGCCAAACCCATTTCCAGACTCGGTCGCGGCCTCGGGGCCCTCATCACCAGTTCGGCCGCCGCGCCCAAGGCCTCTGTCCCGACTCCGACCGCCGCGTCCGCGCCGGTGCCGACTGATGGCCTGCCGGGCTACAAGGAGATCGTCGTCGCGCTGATCGAACCCAACCCCTACCAGCCGCGCAAGGAATTCGCCGATGAGGCGCTGTCCGACTTGGTGGAGAGCATCCGCGCCGAGGGGCTGTTGCAACCGATCGTGGTCCGCCCGGTGGGCGACCGTTTCCAACTCATCGCCGGCGAACGCCGGTGGCGCGCGTTCCAGAAGCTCGCCATCAGGACCATCCCCGCTCGCGTGATGACTTCGAGCGATGCCTCGTCTGCTTCGCTGGCCCTGATCGAGAATCTCCAGCGGGCCGATCTCAATCCGATCGAGGAGGCCCACGGTTATGCCAGCCTCATTCGCGACTTTGACCTCACCCAAGACGCCGCTTCGCAGCGGGTGGGTAAGGGTCGCGCCACGGTCGCCAATTCCCTTCGTCTGCTCGCCCTGGAGGCCGAACTGCAGGGCTACGTGGGCAAGGGCATGCTCAGCGTGGGCCACGCCAAGGTCTTGCTCGGCGTAGAAAGTTCCCCCGAACGTCTCGTACTGGCCCGCCGCACCCTGGAGCAGGGCCTGAGCGTCCGCGCCCTTGAGGAACTGCTCCGGCACAAGTCGGCCGGTGGTTCCGGTCGGAAGCGCCGCATGCCGGGCAACACGGCCCTGGCCCTGACCGACATTGAAAAGAAACTCACGTCCCATCTCGGCGCCCGCAGTACGCTCAAGCATTCTCCCAAGCGCGGGCGCATCATCGTCGAGTATGCCGGCAACGACGACCTTCAGCGCGTTCTCGGCAAGATGGGGCTGACGTTGTAGGCCTTGGATTATCCCCTTTGTAGGAGCCTGCTTGCAGGCGATGGACATCGGAAATCGCCTGCACGCAGGCTCCTACACAACTCAACGCCGACGGTCGGAACTTAGGTTGACAAAGCCCGTCTGAATACGCTTCTTCTGACTCTTTATGAATATCGTCATCACGGTCCTGACCTTCATCCTGGTCCTCACGTCCCTTTTCCTGGTGCTGGTGGTACTCATGCAGCGCGCCAAGACCGACGGAGGCATGGGCGCGGCCATGGCCGGTGGGGCCACGGAGTCCGCCTTTGGCGCCGAGACCAACAACGTCCTGACGGGTGCCACGATCAAGGCCGCGATCGTATTCTTTTGCCTGAGCTTTTTCCTCTTTCTGGCCAATATCTACCAATCCAAGCACCACGAGGCGGCCGACAGCAAACTACCGACGATCGTGGCTCCCGCGACCACCGCCGCACCCCTCAGCCTGCCCGCTTCGCAACCCGTAACCCCGCAGCCGGGAAATGCCAAGAAGCCCTAAACTCTCCAGCCCGGTTCGCCACCGGGCTTTGTTTTTGGTGCTAATCGCGCTGGCGGTCCCGGGTGGGTTCGCGCAGTCCGGCAAGTTTGGCCCGCCTGCGGATCGAGCAGCTGGCGGCAAGGCTGACCAAGCCGAGGGGGCGCGCATCCTGGCCGATTTCCGCGGGACGGGCATCATTGGAGAAGGGGATTGCTGGCTCAGCGTTGAACTCCGGGTCATGCCGCGCCAAGGCAGCGAACGCACCGTCACTGGCACGCTCCTGGGTATGCGCGGGGCGTCCGGCCCGCTTTTCCGCCTCAGCGTCGCCGGCGAGCACTGGCTGATCGAATCCGGCCCGCACCCGACGGCATGGACGGCCGGAGCGACGGGAGATGTGGTGCCCGCGGCCGCCGGGCAGACCGTGGCCGGCACGGGCCTGACTGTTTTCGACCTGCAGATGCCATTTCTCCATTGGACCGACTTCACCTATGAAGGCCAGGCCAAGGTCCGCGGCCGGCCGACGCACAGCTTCATTCTTCGTCCACCGCCGGGCTACGTCCCGCCCGAACCGGGCCTCACGGGGGTTCGCGTGCTGCTAGATGTGCAGTTCCAAGCCATGGTGCAGGCCGAGTTGCTCGGGGCCAAGGGTGCGGCCGTGAAGAGCATTGCCCTGCTCGACCTGAAGAAGGTGGGGGATCAGTACATCCCGAAGGAGATCGACTTTCGCAATAACCAGACGCGGGACAAGACTCGCTTCACGGTCACCGCCGCTGCGCTCGGCCTGGGGCTGACCGCGGAGACCTTTGCGCCGGGCAATTTGCGAGCCGAGCCTCCTGCCATCCCACCGGGCAAGGTCGTGAAGTTCTGAATTACGTCCGCTAAGCGAGATTCTGATGACGTCGAACCGCGACACACCCCGACGCTGCGCGCCACCCCTCTTCATAGAAGGGAGTCAAGCCGACGCAGCCGGAGTCCCCTCTATGAAGAGGGATGCCCGACAGGGCGAGGTGTGTGATTGTAGTTTCTGACCATGCCCGATAAAGCTGCCCGTCCTTTTCCTCTTCAGCTGGAAGTCGAGCTGCTCGACCGGTTGAGCGAGCCCGTGCGCGAGGGCCGCGCTAAATCCGTCAGCGGGATCATCCGCACCGCGCTGGAGCGTTATGATTTCGCCAACGTCGTGGTGGTGCACCCGGCCCAACTGCTGATCTCGGTCCGGCTGTCCGCCGAGATCCGTCGGAACCTGAAGCAGATTTCAAGGGCCAAGCACACCAGCGTCGGCCAGCTGGTGCGAGCGGCCGTCGAGGCCTACCTGCCGCAGCTGGAATCGAGCGCCGTGGACCAGTTGGAGATGCCGATCGCGCCCACTCCGCAGGTCAGCGAATCGGTTCTCGCTCTCCGGCGGCGACGACCCCGGAAATTACCCGCCAAGCCGGCCGGGAAAAAAGCTGCCAGGAAAAGCGCGAGAAAGCGGTGAGGGGTAGGGCGCGGACTCCGCTCCGCGCCGAAAGACGGCGGTGAAGGGACTCACCGCCCTACCACTTGGCACATTCCCCCTATGACATCCAGCACACCAACGGTCGGCTTGCGTTCGCTTCCCTCGGCCTTTTAGTCCTGCCCGTCACCAACTCATGAGTACACCGCATCCCTTGTCCGTCTGGGCTCGCAACGTTTCGCCTTCGCCGACCCTGGCCATCGACGCCAAAGCCAAGGCCCTGATGGCGGCCGGCGAGGACGTCTGCAGCTTCGCCGCGGGTGAGCCCGATTTCGACACCCCGGGGCACATCAAGGACGCCGCCATCGCCGCCCTCAAGGCCGGCAAGACCAAATACGCCCCGACGCCCGGCATCGAGCCGCTCCGGGCCGCCATCGCGGCGCGCTATGCGGCGGAGTACGGCTACACCGTGGCCTCCTCCCAGGTCGTGGTCAGCCCGGGCGGAAAGTATTCGTGTTACATCGGCCTGCTCGCGGTCTGCAATCCCGGCGACGAGGTGCTCATTCCCACGCCCTACTGGGTCAGTTATCCCGAGATGGTGAAACTCACCGGCGCCACCCCGCGCTTCCTCGAGACGTCGGACAAGACCGGGTTCAAGATCCAGCCCGCGCAGCTTGAGGCGGCCATCACACCCAAGACCAAGGTGCTCTGTTTCAACAGCCCGTCCAATCCCACGGGTGCGGTCTATTCGCGCGCCGAGATCGAGGCCATCGTTGCCGTCGCCGTTAAGCACAATCTCTACATTCTCTCCGACGAGATGTATGAGCACCTCATGTATGACGGCGCCACGGCGACCTGCGTTGCCACGCTCAGTCCCGAGGCCGCCGAGCGCACGATCACCGTCGCCGGGTTTTCCAAGACATATTCCATGACCGGCTGGCGGCTCGGCACGCTCGTTGCGCCCGCGCCCATCGCCAAGGCCGTGGCCGAGCTCCAGAGCCAGATGTCGTCCAATGCCACGACCTTCGCCCAATACGGCGCGCTCGCGGCACTGCAGGAGAAAGAGAAGACGACCGCAGCCCTCAAAGAGATGCTCATGGCCTTCGACCGCCGCCGGAAGCACCTGCACGCCGAGCTCAACAAGATCCCGGGCATCACCTGCCTGCTGGCACAAGGAGCATTCTACCTCTTTCCCAACATTTCCAGCTTCGGCCTGAAGGACACCGATTTCTGCGCCAAGCTCCTCGAGCAGGAGAGGGTCGCGGCCGTGCCGGGCTCGTCGTTTGGCGCCGAGGGCTACCTGCGCCTGAGCTATGCCACGTCCGACGAGATCATCACCAAGGGCGTCACGCGGCTGGCGAGGTTCTGCGCGGGGCTGAAGAAGTAGCGGTTTCGGCCGGACGGGATTTGGGTGCTTGCCCAAATTGCCTTGTCATCGCGAGGCCGGCGTAGCCAGCCGTGGCGATCCATCGATGTTGGGAACGGAAAATCCGGATGATGCGGATCTTTCCCCGAATTTCACTTCACTCGTTTGTCCCGCTTTTCCACATCGTCGGCTATTAACCTCTTACTGTACTCATCCACCAAGCCCTTCTGGTTGGCTAACTTCGTAAGCATCGTCTCAATGGAGCGAGATGAGTCCAGTTTAACGACGGCCTCAGATCTCTGTTCTTCCCGAATGAAAGTACGGATCTCTACTCCTGTTCGGTATACGTGAATGATAACATACTGGCCTGATTTACCATTTGAAAGCATGCCTATGGTATATCCCCCATAGCCGAGTTTATTAGGGATCGTAGACTTAAATATCTGAAATACATCCACCGGGAGCTTATCCACCGATTCCCTGATGTTCTTTAATTCATCATCAGTGAGTTCGCATATTGGATTCTGCTGTCCTGAGTAAACATTGAGTTCCAACTGGGGCCCAGTGGGCGGCCGGTAGGGATGCAATCCCTGTGCCGACGACAGGATCGCGAGTAGAAGGAAGGAGAAAAACATCAGAGCCACACGGCTTCCAATAGGGGAATTCATGGTAGTGCCTTTTGTAGGATTTTAGGCCGCCCATCGAACATATCATTTGTAATGGGCGGCAGGGCACACGCGTATTGGCACCCGGCTCACCCGGCCTGCTCGCTGCGCTCGAGCATGCGAGCGAGATAGACCTGTTCGGGACCGACATGCGCGAGCGCGAGGGCCCGACGGAAACATCCGGCCGCCGCCCGCTCGTCCTTCAGGCGCCAGTGCATTTCGCCGGTGACAGCATGCAGCAGATAGTGTGAGTCCAGCCGGTCTCGTTGGGGAATCTCCGCAATCGCCTCAAGCCCGGCCTGGGGCCCGTGCAGGTGCGCCACGACCACGGCACGGTTCAAGGCGACGATGGGTGAAGGCTTGAGACGGTTGAGCTCGTCGTAATGACGCAGGATCCGGGCCCAGTCGGTCGAGGCATAGTCCAAAGCGGTGCAATGGGTCGCGGCGATCCCGGCTTGCAGGTGATATTCGCTCAGCTCGGTGCCCTCGGCCGCCGCCACCAGGTGCAGCAGACCGCGCTCGATCAGCGCGTGGTCCCATTTCGAACGATCCTGGTCAAGCAGCCGAAGCAGGGCGCCGTTTTCGTCCAGGCGGGAGGGGAAGCGGGCGGCAGTCAGCAGCATGAGCGCGAGCAGGGCGTGGGCCCGCGGTGTCCTGCCGACCGGATGGGCGAGGAGAAGCGAGGTGAGCCGGATGGCCTCGTTGCTCAGTTCCTCCCGCAGGAGCCGGTCGCCAGACGAAGCCTTGTACCCCTCGTTGAAGAGCAGGTAGAGCGCGGCCAGCACGCCGTCGAGGCGGGCCGCCAGGTCGGCGCCCTCGGGAATCTCAAAGCCGATGCCGGCCTCGGCGATGCGCTTTTTGGTGCGGGTGAGCTGTTTCTCGATGGCGGACTCGGTCGCCAGGAAGGCGCGGGCGATCTCAGCCGTACTGAAGCCGCAGAGTACCTTCAACGCCAGGACGACCTGCGCATCCGGCGCCACTGCGGGATGGCAGCAAACGAACATCAGTCGCAGGGCGTCGTCGCGAATTTCCTGCGCCGTGTCCCAGGCTCCCGCCGGAGTAGGCGCCGTCTGCTCGTGGTGCGTGATGAGCGCCGCTTCCTTGCCGGTCGCCATCTTGCGATGACGCAGGGCGTCCTTGGCGAGGTTCATGGCCACTTGGGTGATCCAGGCCGAGGGATTGGGTGGCACGCCGCCCATGGACCAGGTCCGCAATGCCCGGAGCATGGCCTCCTGCGCCACATCCTCGGCCAGGGCCAGGTTGTGCACGCCGAGCAGGCGCAGCAAGGCGCCGTGCAGGCGGCCGGTCTCATGCCGGAAGAAATGCTCCACCAGCTGGGCGGGCTGGGTTGGTGAATCAGGCATGGTTAGTTGGTACTGGTGCCTCACACACCCCGGCGCTGATGCGCCACCCCTCTCGAGAGGGGAACCCGATCAAGGGCCAGCGGAAATCCCCTCTATCAAGAGGGGTGCCCGCCAGGGCGGGGTGTGTTGATGGGCTCATTCCCGCTCAATGCACGTGCACGTCCTTCGCACCGCTGGGCTTGGTGTTCACCCCCAGATGACAATCGGGCGTCATCTGGCGGACCTCGATGATCAGGCCGTAGTCGAGGCCCGGGTGCTGCTGGGCAATCGTCGTGGCCTCCTCGAGGCCGCTGACCAACAGTTTCACGTAGCCGCCGATGGCTTCCTTGGTCTCGGGAAAGGGGCCGTCCACGACCCGGGCGCCGCCGGCACCGCTTACAACGCGCGTTTCCAACTCCAAGGGCTGGCCCTCCACGGCCTTACCCTGGGCTACCAGCCCCTCGAACCAGGCGTTCCAGCGGGTGACCAATGCCTGCCGCTGGGCGGGGGAGAGGTGCTGATGGTTTTCCGGCCCGGAGTTGCGGAAGAAAAGCATGTAGGGGGCGGGTGGAGAGGTCGGCTCGGTGGGCATGGGAGACGGGAGTTGTGGATTACATGAGGTGTTGTCTGCTACTACGAACGAGGTTTCCTGGAACGGACACATTGAAATTACTAATTCGCTGTGGGTCCAATACCCCGAAGCTTCGGCCGTCACCAGGCCTATGGCCGACAGGTGCTTCGGCTTGGTCGGTATGGTGGAGCCTGCTTGCAGGCGATTCTGCGGTCGGTCCGGTGGCGGGCGATCCGAATCGCCTGCAAGCAGGCTCCTACAAGTAAACGAAGCCGGCGGCGAAAAAAACTCAACCCTCCTGTCCGGGCCCTGGCGGTTCATTCGTTGGGACTGTGAACGACCCAATCCCATGCTGCCCGCCATCATCATTCTCGCTCTTCTCACCACGTTGGTGGCAACTGACCCCGCGGCCCATGGTCACAACAAGATCTGCGACTGAACGCAGCCTCAACCCCTGTCTCCCATGCCAAAATATACCGATGGATTTGTCATTCCCGTCTCGAAGAAAAATTTGAAAGCCTATTTCAATCTGGCCCGGAAGGCCGCGAAGATTTGGCGCGAATATGGCGCCCTCGACTACAAGGAGTGCGTCGGCGACGACCTCAAAGCTCCGTTCTCACTGTCCTTTCCCAAAGGCCTCCGCCTCAAACCTAGCGAGACCGTGGTCTTCTCGTGGATTGTCTACAAATCGAAAGCCCACCGGGACGCGGTCAACGCGAAGATTATGAAGGATCCGCGATTCGCCGCGATGTGCGACCCGAAGGACATGCCCTTCGACTGCAAGCGCATGCTTTACGGCGGCTTCAAGGTTGTCGTTTCCAGTTAACTTAACCCACCACCGTCCGTGCCTGTCTCCCGCCGCCCTGTTCCCGTGCAAGCCAAACTTGATGCGTTGCGCACCGAATTTGCCGACCTGGCCTTCAATCTGGAGCGGAAGGGCCGCCGCGATGCCGCCGACGTGGTCATGATGCTCGACACACGAGTGCGCGAAATGATGGAGGAGATCGCGACCGCCGGAGCCGGCGAGGAAGGTGACGCTATGGTGACTGTAGGTCGGGCTTTATGCCCGACAAACAACCGGCGGATGTCAGAGGTGATTCCCGACTTACCATCGCCCCACCCAGGTCGTAAATCTCCCCCCTGAACCGCTCCTACTTTACCATGACAACCACTCCTGACATCAAATATCCCCGGTCTGTTTCGCGCGCGGAATGGCTCAAGGAACGCAGCAGGCTCCTTACCCAGGAAAAGGAAATGACCCGGGCCCGCGATCGGTTGAACACCGCCCGGCGCGAATTACCGATGGTCCGCCTCGAGCAGGACTACGTGTTCGAGGGCCAGGTCGGCAAGGTGCGGCTGCACGACCTCTTCGCCACTCGGCCCCAGCTCTTGGTCTATCACTTCATGTGGCACTGGGAGAACGGGCAGGCGCTCGACGAACCATGCAAGGGATGCTCCAGCTGGGCCGATCACCTGGCGCGCGGACATTTCACGAGCCTGCACCAGCGCAACACCTCGCTGGCCGTAATCACCCGCGGCCCGCTCACCAAGGTCGAGCCGTTCCGGCAACGCATGGGTTGGAAATTCCCGCTGTATTCGTCGTTTGGCACCCGTTTCAATCATGACTTCGGTGTCACGGTCGATTCATCCGTCGCTCCACCCGCCTACAACTACCGCACCAAGGAGGAGCATGCCAAAGCGGGCACGGGCTACTATTTTGAGAACGAGGAACCCTTCGATATGCATGGGTTGAGTTCGTTCCTGCGCCGGGGCGACGAGATTTTCCACGTACTCGACCTACGGGCGCGGGGCCGAAGAGTCCGGCATGTCCAGCCACCTGCTGGACCTGACCGCACTGGGCCGGCAGGAGGAGTGGGAGGAGCCCAAGGGGCGCGCGGGAAGCCTGATCAGCCCGGCCGGTCCGCCGCCGCGCTATCCAGACCAATAGGGTGAGTGAGAAGGCGAAAACCCCGGGTTGGCCGCGTCTGCTGATCACCGGCGGGCTCGCCGCTCTCGTGCCCAAGTGCCTCGCGTGTGTGGCCGTTTATCTGGCTTTGGGCGTCGGTCTCGCGGCCCAGACCTCGGAGTTGTGCGGCTCGGTGGCGGATAATTCCCCGTGGTCGCAGGGGCGGTTCATCATGGCGGCCAGCGCGGTTTCAGTTTGCACGTCCTGGCTGATGACCCGGCGACGAGCGCGAGGTTGAATGCCTGCGGTGGAGCGCGGCTTCCAAACGCGCTCTGAACCCGTCCGGAGGCCGGGTTCCACCTTTGTTCACTTTCGCACTTCGCTCATCAGTTCGATGACATTGCCCTCGGGGTCGCGCACCGCGGCCATCCAGAGCTCATGATCGGGCATCTTGGCGATCAGGCGCGGTTCGCTCTCCTTCTTCGCTCCGCGGGCGACGATGGCCGCGTGGACCGTCGCAATGTCGCTCACCTTGAAATAGAGGATCGAATTTTTCCCCACCTCGCCGGCCCCCTGCGGGGTCGTGAGCATGATCCGCACGGAACCGGCTGCGAGAAACGCCATGGTTGGTCCGGCGGGAAACAGGTACTTCAGGCCCAGCACATCGCGATAAAATGCGGTCGCCTGGGGCACGTCGCCGACGATGATGGCGATCTGCCCGATTTCCGAAACACCAGTCGGGGCGGGGGAGCTCATGCGGGCAGCCTGTCCGAAGGCTGGTGGTCGGCAAATCCGTTTTGTGGGGTCGATGGGCTTGTCACCGGGAGAATCGAGAGAGGCCGCCTGTTGTAGGTCGGGCTTTATGTCCGACAAGCAAGCGCGGGTGTCGGGGATAAACCCCAAGCGACAGAAGCTGCCCCAGAAAACAAAGAATTTCCAATCCGGGTGTTCAGGTTTGCGCCGGGCTCTGCATCCGGTAGTGATGTTTCCGGACCACCCCGTCTGCCCGTGAATGCCTCGCTTGAAAACTTCCTGCACCGTGTCTCGGTGATGGCCGGTCTCGACGACGAGGCCGTCCACTTCCTCTCCGACCTGGCCCGGGAGGAACACTACCCGGCCGGTGCCGTGATCGTGGGCGAGGGCGAGCCGGGCAACCGAATGTATTTTATCTCGCAGGGCCATGTGGCGGTCGTGAAGAAAAACGGCACGGCGCCACCCGTGGTGCTGGCCCGGTTCGGGGCGGGTGAATTCTTCGGCGAGATGAGCCTCGTGGAAAGTGTCGTACGTTCGGCCAGCGTCATCGCCGAGGACGCCGTGACCGTCTGCACCCTGAAGGGCACGGACTTTCACCGCCTGTATCAGCATCGGCCCGGACAGTATGGCATCGTGATGCTCAACCTCGCGCGCGACCTCTCGCGCCGGCTGCGGGCACTCGACGAGCGGTTCACGCATATTTCGCACTGAGGGGGTGGAGGGGGTTGAGTCTGTAGGGCGGGATCGCTGATCCCGCCACGAACACGATATATTTTGCCCAAAGGCGGGATCAGCGATCCCGCCCTACAGTTTGCAATCCCAGGGTGCGATTACTTCCTACTTCAGCGCCACCTTGATCACACAGGCGGCGACCTGTCCGGGAGCAGGTTTCTGATTGGCGGGAAAGGTGACGACGAGACCCTCGGCCGTGCGTTGCGTGGTGAGCTTGGCCTTGGGCCCGAGCAGCTTGACCGTTCCGATATTGCCCGGGAACTGCGGCGAGTCGGTGGCGAGTGACCTGATCGTGACCTTGCCGCCGGCCGGCCAGCCCATGGCAATCACATAGAGGGTCTTGCCGTCCTTCGAGGTGGTGAAGCGCAGGTCCTGAGCGGTGAAGGCGGCGATGTCCTTGGTCCCATCGAACTGCCCTTTGACCGCCGCGGTTTGAGTCGACGGACCCTCGCCGTAGATTTTCCAAGGACGGGTGGCGAAGATGGCCTCAGCATTGATGTCCATCCAGGCGGCGAGGTCTTCAAGCAGACTGACTTCCTTGTCATCGGCCGTACCGTCGCCGCGAAGGGGAATGTTGAGCATCAGGTTGCCGTTCTTGCTGACGATATCGACGAGCATGCGGATGACGTCGCCGGATTTCTTGTAGCCATCGGTTTCATACCGGCTCCGCTTGTAGTGCCAGTCGCCGATGCAGGTGTCAGTCTGCCAAGGCTGGGGGAGAATCTCACCGGCCTTGCCGCGCTCGATGTCGTAGACCATCGCCTTGCGCTGGTCGGGGGTCAGCTTCTTGCCGTTGACGACCGCCTCGTTCCGACCGCCGTGGAGGGCGGCGCTGTGGTTGTAGTAGTGGGCCGCGATGCGCAGGCCGACATCGCTGTAGGGATCGAACGGCAGGCGGGTGTCGTCGAAGTAGACGGCGTCGGGATTGTAGCGGTTGATCAGATCGACGGTACGGTTGTAGAATTTGTTCAGGTAGGCTTGGTCCGGCAGACGCGGGTCGGGCCCAGGTTCGGTCGCGGCGACTTTGGGTTTCCACTCCCAGTTGGCGTCGGCGAGCGGGTGATTTTGCGCGTAAAGATCCTGCGGATCGAGGCCGTCCCACCACTGGCCCTTGCCGTCGGCCGCCTGCAGCTTGCCGTCATAGGGCTCATCCTTGTGCGATCCGGCGGGGTCGGAGCCCTGGGCGACCTCGTACCAGTTCCACGCGTGGGAGGCGTGGACGCTGACGGCGAAACGCAGGCCGTTCGCCCGCGCCGCCGAGGCCCAGCCACCGATAAGATCCTTGTGCGGTCCGACGTTCACCGAGTTCCACGGCTGGTATTTGCTGTCGAAGAGGTCGAGGTTGTCGTGGTGGCTGGCCAGCGCCATGAAGTATTTCGCCCCGGCGCGCTTGTAGAGAGCCATGAGCTTCGTCGGATCCCAGCGCTCCGCCTGCCAGGTGTGGATCACGTCTTTGAAACCAAACTTCGTCGGGTGGCCATAGCGGGCGACGTGAAAGCTGTTGACTGGGTTGGGCCGGGGCTCGGCCGCATTGTGCGTGCCTGACTGGTACATCAACCGCGCGTACCAGTCGCCCATCTCGGGCTGGCACT
>JANYDW010000044.1 GCA_025363455.1 Oleiharenicola sp.
ATCGCCGGGTCCAAAAACTTCTGCTGGAAATGCGCCGCCTCTCCCGGCAGATCATGCGCACACGTTTTCCGGACCCAGAGCGTCGCAGTCCGCTCTCCAAGAAAGTTTTGCGCCTTATCTAAGCGCCATTCGGGTCAGGTCTTGATGCAGGAAGAATGGCCGCGCGACAAGAGCGGGCTGAGTCATTGTTTGAGAGTCACGACTAACCCAACCCGCCCCGCCCTGCGGGCACCCCTCCTCATAGAGGGGACATTGGCTACCACGATTAAATCCCCTCTATCAAGAGGGGTGGCGCGAAGCGACGCGGTGTGTCGCTGCCATCGTCAATTCCCAGTTATAGCTTCCCTTCGCCGGTGCAATGGCTGTAGCTGACGGGGCCACCATGATATCACCGCAGGACATCCAGATCATCGGCCCGGAAGTCGCTATCCGCTGGGAGGACGGCAGGGAAAGCTTCATCACGTTCGCCACGCTGCGGTCCGCCTCGCCGAGCGCGGAGGTGAAGGGCGAGCGCGATATTTTCGGCACGCAGTATGGTGGCGCGGCCCCCCGCGATTATCGCGGCGTCGAGGTCACAGGCTGGGAGCGCGTCGGCAACTACGCGATCCGCTTCGAGTTCAGCGACGGACACCACACCGGGCTGTATACCTACGAGCTGTTGCGCGAGCTGGGGGAAGCAGCAAAGTGATCTATTGGTAGGGCGGGACCGCTGGGCCCGCCGCGAATACAATTCGACCCGCCCAGCGGCGGGCCCTACTCGCTTCACTTCCCCGCCACCACACCGCGCTCGCTCTTGGTGACGAAATTCAGGAAGTGCTGAAAATCCGGTGAGGCGGCCAGCTTGTGCTGGCGCATGTGCTCGAATGCCTGCGTCCGGTTGTAGCCGGAGCGGTAGAAGATGCGGAAGGCCTGCTTGATCGCATCGAGCCGTTCCGGCGCGAAGCCGTGTCGCTCAAGTCCAACCTTGTTGATCGAGCGGGCGATGGCGGCGTTGCCATCGGCGATGATGAAGGGTGGCACGTCCTGGACGATCTTCGACATGCCGCCGAGCATCACGTGGGCGCCGATGCGGCAGAATTGGTGGACGCCGGAACCCCAGCCGATGTTGACGTGGTCCTCGACAATCACATGGCCGGCCAGCGCGGACTGCGCGCTCATCACGAGGTGGTTGCCCACCACGCAGTCATGCGCGATGTGGCTGTAAGCGAGCATGACATTGTCGTGCCCCATGGTGGTGTAGTCGGTCTCGTTGGTGGCGCCGTGCACGCTCACATATTCGCGGAAGACGTTGCGATCGCCCACCACCAGACCGGGCTCGCCGCCCTTGTATTTCAGATCGTGGGTCTTGGTCCCCACACAGGCGAAGGGGAAGATCTCGCACTGGCTGCCGATGGTGGTGCGGCCCTCCACGTTGGCGTGGTGGTGCAGCACCGTGCCGGCGCCGATCACCGACTTGCCGCCGACAAACGCATAGGCGCCGATGACAACATCTTCGCCCAGTACCGCACCGGGCTCGATGATGGCCGTGGGGTGGATCTGTTGCGCCATGGCCTCAGGTCACCTCGGCGTTGTCCACGAGGGCGAACATCAGGTCGGCCGAGGATACGACCTGGCCGCCAACGCTGCACTCGCCTTCCGCGCACGCGATGCTGCCGCGGACCTTGGTGATCTTGACCACAATGTTCAGCTGGTCGCCCGGTCGCACGGGCTTCCGCCATTTGACCTTGTCGCAGCTCATGAACAGCGCGGTCTTGCCCTCAGTGGTGGTGCGGCGGATGAGCAAAATCCCGGCGGCCTGGGCCATCGCCTCAATCTGGAGCACCCCGGGCATGACCGGGTTCCCCGGATAGTGGCCTTGAAAGAAAGGTTCGTTGATCGTGACATTCTTGATGGCTGTGAGCGACATCTCCGCCAGCTCGACGACCCGATCAATCATCACGAAGGGATAGCGGTGCGGCAGGAGGTCCAGCACGCGGCGGATATCGAGGGTTGTCTCGGTGGTGACCTCGGCCTGGGCCGCGGCGGGCTTGGCGGCCTTCCGGCCGCCCTTTTTCCAGGTCTCGTATTTCTCGTACAGGGCCTTGGTCAGCTCGGCGTTGACCGCGTGACCCGGCCGCGTGGCGACGATGTGCGCCTTGAGCGGAATGCCGAGCAGCACAATGTCGCCGATGATATCGAGGATCTTGTGGCGCACGAACTCGTCGGCGAAGCGCAGCGGCTCCTTCGAGATGATCTTGTCGCCCTTGATGACGATGGCGCAATCGAGACTGCCCCCCTTGATCTTGCCCAGCTTGATGAGTTCCTCGATGTCCTCGTAGATCGTGAAAGTGCGGGCCGCCGCAACCTGCGCGACGTAGACCTCGGGATCGATCACGAGGGAAAGGTGCTGGGTGTGGATGCCGCGGTCGTCGGCCGAGGTGCAGGTGATTTTCAGGCCGTCGTAGGGCAGCGCGATAATGGAGGAGTTGCCCCGCGCGAAAGACACCGTGTCGGTCAGCGTGAAATACTCCCGCTCGGCGTCCTGTTCGATCGGCTCGCCTTGCTGGATGAGCTGCACGAAAGGCCGGGCGGAGCCGTCCATGATTGGCGGCTCGCTGGCATCGATCTCGATGAGGAGGTTGTCGATGCCGCAGCCACTGAGAGCGCTGAGCACGTGCTCGACGGTGTGGAGCTTGGCGTGGCCCACCTGGATGGTCGTGGCGCGCACGAGGTCGGTGACCTGGTCGATCCGGGGCTTCAGCTCGGGATGGCCGTGCAGGTCAACGCGTTTGAACACGATGCCGTGGTTGGCCGGGGCGGGCTTGAAAGTCATATGCACGGCGTCTCCGGTGTGCAGGGCATTGCCCTTGATGGAGACCTCGCGCAAGAGGGTGCGCTGCTTCATGGTGTGGCGCGCAGTGTCGGAAACCACTTGGAAATGACAAGCTTGGAGATGCGTGTGTCGGGCTTGACGCCCGGCTTTGCCGCCCCTGTCGGGCATAAACCCCGACCTACAGCAATTCACCGGAGACCGCAGTTGACATAGCTGAAATCGGCCCGGTATTCCTGTTCTCTACATTCTTTCAACCTCCGACCCGATTCCGTCATGCCCGCAGCCAACGATCTCAAAAAAGGCCAAGTCATCACCTTCAACGGCGAGCCCCATCTCATCATGGAGACGCAGCACCGCACGCCGGGCAACCTCCGCGCCTTCGTCCAGGTGAAAATGCGCAATCTTCGCTACGGCAAGTCGCTTGAGCAACGCTTCAACTCCCCCGACCACGTCGACGTTCTTTCCACCGACCGCCGTACCCTCGAGTTCAGCTATGCCGACCGCGACACTTATTCGTTCATGGACCCGGAGTCCTTCGAGACCTTCGAGATCAGCGCCGTCATGATCGGCGAGGCCAAGCACTACCTTGTCGCCAACGGCAAGGCCGACGTCCTTTTCATCAACGAGGTCCCCGTCACCATCGACATCCCCTCCTCCGTTACGCTCAAGGTCACGGAGAGCTCCGAGGGTATCAAAGGTGACACCGCCAGCAACGTCCAGAAGCCCGCCACCATGGAGACCGGTCTGGTCGTCCAAGTCCCGCTCTTCATCAAAGCCGGCGAACTGATCAAGGTCAGCACCGCCGACGGCAGCTACCTCGGCCGGGCGTGACGGATTTTTGATTTCAAATCAGCCCGCGACGCCAGTCGCGGGTTTTTTATTGCCTCACGCCAAGGTCGCCACGGCCGCAATGGATTTCTTGGCGGCCTTTGCGCCCTTTGCGCGAGGCTAATTGACCCCCGAAACCGGGCAATCAAAGCTGCATGCTCTTCGCCGTGTATTCCATCAGCTCGATGACGTTGCCATCCGGATCCTTGATCCATGCCTGCTTCGAATGATCCATGCCGACCTTTATCGGCCGGTCGAGCTTCACACCGCGCTCTTGGATGGCCGCGCAATACTCCTCGAGGCCGGTGATCTCGAAACAGAAATGATTGTAGTGAGAGCCCACATGCGACCTCAGCTTCTCGTTGGCGTCGCCGCCGCCCCATTGCTTGATCGCGCCGGCCCGGTCGAAAATCTCGAGGAAGGTCATGCTCCCTGCGCCGAAGTAGTGGCCGAATGCGGTGCCGTCGTCGTGCTTTAGCGAAAACTTGATCGGTAGTCCGAGCCCGTCGCGGTAGAACGCGATCATCGCGGGCAGTTGATGAGACATCAGGCAGAGGTGGGCGAGTTGGCGGATCATGGGGGGTGTTTACAGGGAAAAACGAATCGGAAGCCGGGCGGTGTTCGTCGATCCTTCGCTGCGCTCAGGATGACAATAATCGAATAAACTCAATCATGGGTCATTCTGAGCACCGTGAAGAATCCACGAGGAAATTACCGTCACCGGTCGGTCACCACGGCACCGTGGTCACGTCCCGGGCGTTCAGCATTGCCACCGCCTCCTTGTGAGCGGTCGTGGCTTCCTCGGCCGTGCTCGCCGAGGTTTTCAAGTCGCGGATCAGGCCATCGCGCAACCCGTAGACCCAGCCATGCACGGTCAGATCCTGGCCGCGGGCCCACGCATCCTGCACGATCGTGGTCGAGCAAACGTTGGCCACCTGCTCAATGACGTTCAGTTCGCACAACCGGGCGCTGCGCGCGGTGTCGTCGGGCAATCGGCAAAGACATTCCTCGTGTTTCACTTTCACGTCCTGCACATGCCGCAGCCAGTTGTCCGCCAGGCCAACGCGCTGGCAGCGCATGACTGCGTTGACGCCTCCACAACCATAGTGTCCGACAACCATGATGTGCTTTACCTTGAGCATATCGACGGCGAACTGGATGACGGAAAGGGCATTCAGGTCGGCATGCACGACCACGTTGGCGATGTTACGGTGGACGAAAACCTCGCCGGGCAGCAGGCCGATGATCTCGTTGGCCGGCACGCGGCTGTCCGAGCAGCCAATCCAGAGGTACTCCGGGGTCTGCTGCCGCGAAAGCTTCGCGAAAAACTCCGGGTCGCGCCGCGTGATGGCCTCGGCCCACGACTGGTTCTGGTCGAACAGTTTTTTCAGGCTCTGCATGGGCGTCATGGTTGGAATGCCACGGAACTTGTCCAACCCTGAATCCGGAATCAAACGGTCCGCCCCGGGCGGGATTGCCCGCTGGCCGGCCGGACCCATCATCCCGGGTATGTCCCTTTTACCACCTCGGTGCGCTCTCCTCGTGGCCCTGTCCGTCGCACTCAATGCACGTGCCGCCTATGATTTCGGTCCTTGGGCGGCGGGCGCCTCACCCCTCGAGATCGGTCGGCGTGTCACCGATAATTTCCTTCCCCGCCCCCATATGCCTCTCGGAAAGGTTCCCGTCATCCACTATGCCGAGATCTGCACCTGGTATGGCGCTCTGACGTTTGCGCAGCTGTCCCAGGATTCCGCTCGCCAGACCCAGCTGGTGCAGCGCTTTGAACCGTTCTTCCGGGAGGAGAAAAATTGGATTCCCACGCCCCAGCACGTCGACTGGACGGTCTTTGGTGCCGTCCCGCTCGAAATATATATCCAGAACAAGGACCTGCGCTGCCTCGCGCTGGGGGAGTGGATGGCTCAAAAACAATGGGGCGAGCCCTACGGCAACCACATCGAGCCGCGCGCGGCGGAGCACCGCGCCAACGGTCTTAGCTGGCAGACGCGCCTGTGGATCGACGACATGTTCATGATCACGATGATTCAGGCCCAGGCCTTCCGTGCGACGGGTAACAAAACCTACATCGAGCGCGCCGCGAAGGAAATGGTTTACTACCTCGAGCAGCTGCAGAAACCCAACGGGCTGTTCTACCACACGCCAGACGTCCCGTTTTTTTGGGGCCGGGGGAACGGCTGGATGGCCGTCGGCATGCCTGAACTCCTGCGTTCGCTGCCCGCGGACAACCCCGACCGGCCCCGGATCATGCAAGGTTACCGGCTCATGATGGCCACCCTGCTCCAGCATCAGGATGCCACGGGCATGTGGCACCAGTTGATCGACGGACCGGATTCCTACGTGGAGACCTCGGGCACCGCCATGTTCACCTATGCTTTCATCACCGGCGTGAAGGAAGGCTGGCTCGACGCCGCCACCTACGGCCCCGCCGCCCGCAAAGGATGGCTCGCGCTGATCACCTACCTCGACGCCGACGCCAACCTCCGCGAAGTCTGCGTCGGCACCGGCGCGAAGAATGACCGTGCGCACTACCTCAACCGCCCGCGGAGCACCGGCGATTTTCACGGCCAGGCCCCGGTCCTTTGGTGCGCCAACGCGCTGCTGCGGTAAGGGAAAACTGGAGCGGCGGTCCATGAGCGCCGGGTGGAGCGCGCTGACCTCAGCGCGCTTGCCTTGAGATAACGTCCTGAGGTCAGGACTTTCCACCTAGATAGGCCAAGAATTTTGTCTCGCGCTTCCGGTCGCCTCGTGGGCGTAGTGTCATAAAACCACGCCGCCCCCTCATGCGCCCACGCGTCCTGCTGATCCTGTTCGCCGTCCTCCCCCTACCCGACTTCGCCGCCAATAGCGCGCCCGCGGCCCTGCCGATCGTCGATTCGATCCCGCCCGCCCGCGACGTCGCCCGGCCGGGAGTCATCACCCTCATGGTCGACGCCTCCGATGTCACGCGGGGCATTTTCCAGATCACCGAGACTATCCCGGTCGCCGCCGCCGGACGGCTCACCCTGCTTTTGCCCGAGTGGATTCCCGGCAATCACGCACCGCGCGGCGACATGTCAAAGATCGCCGGCCTCAAGTTCAGTGGCGGCGGCCGGTCGCTCGCGTGGCAACGCGACCCCGTGGAGATCTTTGCCCTCCACGTCGACGTGCCCGCCGGCGTGACCAGCGTGCAGGCCGAATTCCAGTTTCTCGCGCCGACGGAGGCGGGCCAGGGCCGCATCGTCACGACCCCCGACATGCTCAATCTGCAATGGTTCGCGGTTTCGCTTTACCCGGCCGGCCACTATGCGCGGCAGCTCACGATCGCCGCCACCGTGAAATACCCAGCCGGCTGGAAAGCCGCCACCGCCCTCGAGGTCGCCGCGCAGGACGGCGCCACGGTCCGCTACCAGCCCGTGAGCTACGAGACGCTGGTGGACAGCCCGGTTTTCGCCGGGGCGAACACCCGCACCGAAACCCTCGCCCCGGGCGTGCGGCTGAACATTGTCGCCGACCAGCCCGAGCAGCTCGCCGCCTCCGAAGAGCTACTCGGGCTGCACCGCAACCTCGTGACGCAGGCGGTCAAGCTGTTCGGCGCGCAGCACTACGATCACTACGACTTCCTGTTCGCGCTCAGCTCCCGGCAGAGCGCCATCGGCACCGAACACCAGCGCAGTTCGGAAAACGGGACCGACCCGGCCTACTTCACCGATTGGAAAGGTAGCTTGGTCGACCATGTTATTCTCTCCCACGAATACACCCACAGCTGGAACGGCAAATACCGCCGCCCCGCTGACCTCTGGACGCCCGACTACCGCACGCCGATGCAGGACAGCCTGCTCTGGGTCTACGAGGGCCAGACCCAGCTCTGGGGTTACGTCCTCGCCGCCCGTTCTGGCCTGATCTCCAAGCAGGACGCGCTCGACGCCTTCGCCACCGTTGCCGCCACTTATGAGACCCGCGCTGGACGCGCGTGGCGTCCGCTCAGCGACACCAACTACGACCCGATCGTCGCCGCGCGCCGGCCCAAGGCTTGGTCGAGCTGGCAGCGCGCCGAGGACTATTACCAGGAGGGCCAGCTCATCTGGCTCGAGGTGGACAGCCTCCTCCGCGAACTTTCCGGGGGCGCGCGTTCGCTCGACGATTTCGCGAAGCTCTTCTTCGGCGTGAACGACCGCGACTGGGGCCAGCTCACCTACACCTTCGACGATATCGTGCGGACCCTCAACCAAGTTCACCCCCACGACTGGGCCGCGTTTCTCCACGCCCGGGTGGACTTCGTGACCGAGCACGCCCCGCTCGACTGGATTGCGCGTGGCGGCTACCGGCTCGTCTACACGGATGCGCCGACCGACTGGTTCAAGGCCGCCGAGAAAAAGCGCAAAATTACCGACCTCACCTACTCCGGCGGCCTGGTCCTCGGCAAGGAGGGCGTCATCTCAGGCGTCGCGTGGGACAGCCCCGCCTTCAACGCTGGCCTGACCGTCGGCACCACGGTCGTCGCGGTAAACGGCCGCGCCCTCGATGTCGACCAGTTCAAGGCCGCGCTCAAGGCGAAGAAGTCCCCGCTCAGTTTCCTCGTGAAGACCGGCGACCTCTACCGCACGGTCGAGTTCAATTATACCGGCGGGCTGCGCTACCCGCGGCTCGAAAAGATCCCCGGCACCACCGCCACCAGCCTCGACGCGCTGCTGACGGCCCGGCCGTGATTGGGACCGCTGCTCAAATGTAGGAGGGGCTTTACGCCCCGACGGGATATCAGCTTCGCCAGAGTCGGGGCGTAAAGCCCCTCCCATACTCTGAATAATTTCCTGTCTTCGCATCGCCAGACTCGTGTGGCTTTTTCCCGAATTCAGGTTTTTCTTCTGCCCAGCTTTCCTGCTTCACCCCATCCCATGCCTCGACCGACCCGTCTCCTTGCTCTGCTCCTGCTCGTCCTGAACGGCGCCATCGCCGCCGAATCTCCCCCGCCCTGGGCCTATGGTTTCAAGGTGCCTCCGCCGCCTGGTACCCTCCAGGTTCCTCCCGGCAAGGCCGGAGCGCCCTCAACCGATCCGACCAAACACAGCCTGGCTGGAAGCGATCGCCAGTTCACCCGGGCGGAGATCACGGATATTTTCAACCACGCCGACTGGTATCCCGGCGACCACCCCGCCATGCCGGACATCGTCGCGCATGGTCACGCGCCCATCGTCTGGTCCTGTGCGCGCTGCCACTACGCCAACGGCAAGGGCCGCCCGGAGAACGCCGGCATTGCCGGCCTGCCCGTGGATTATTTCATCGAGCAGATGCTGGCATTCCGCAACGGCGAGCGGCTTTCGTCCGACCCGCGCAAGTCGAACACGCCGATGATGGTCGAGTTCGCCAAGGCGATGACCGACGCGGAAATCCGGGCCGCCGCCGAATACTTCGGCGCAATGAAGTGGACGCCCTGGATCCGGGTGGTCGAAGCCGAGCGCGTACCGGCCACCACAATATCTGCCGGCATGTATCTCCAGGTCCCTCATGGCGACGATGAACCGCTCGGCAATCGCATCATCGAGGTGCCGGAGAATCCCGACGCGGTTGAAATCCAGCGCGATCCGCACGCTGGCTTTATCGCCTACGTCCCGGTGGGCAGCATCAAGCGCGGCGAGGAGCTGGTCACCACCGGCGGCGGCAAGACCGTTTCCTGCCTCACCTGCCACGGTGCCGACTTGAAAGGCATGACCGTGCCCGAGGTCGGCGCGCTGCCCGGGCTCGCCGGTCGTTCGCCCAGTTATCTCGTGCGCCAGATGTTCGACATCAAAACGGGCCAGCGGCACGGCAAGCGCCTTGAGCTGATGAAGCCCGTCGTCGCCAACCTCAGCCCCGACGACATGCTCGCCATCGCCGCTTACGTCGCTTCGCGCACCCCCTGACAAATCCGTCTACTATGCCCCATCTCCTGCACGCCCGTGACAACCGCAACCTCCCGCTCGTTGAACCGGGCGAAGGGGTCCTCGCCCTGTGTTACTTCAACCTGCTTCACCTCGCCGCGGGCCAGTCGCACACGATCGAGGCGGGCGGGTGTGAGACGGTGTGCGTCGTCCTGAGCGGCCGCGCCGACATCGCCGCCGGCACGCAGGAATTCAAAGGTGTCGGCCGACGCGCCACCATCTGGGATGGCCCGGCTGATTCGGTTTACTGCGGGACCGGGTCAAGGGTCACGGTGCGGGCCCAGCGTGATGGGACAGAGGTGGCGATCGCCGGCGGACTTTGTGCGCAGCCGCTCGCCCCCTTCCGCATCTCGCCGGAGGATGTCGCCATGGTCGAGGTCGGTTCGCGCGAAACCCATTCGCGTCGCCGCATCTTTCACATCCTCGGCCAAAACGCCAACGGCCGGGCTGGCAATCTGCTCGTCAGCGAACTTTATGGGGACGAAGGCTGCTGGTCGGGCTACCCGCCGCACAAGCATGACACCGAGCGCCTGCCCGACGAAAGCTACTTCGAGGAAATCTACCACTATCGCTACCGGCCCGAGTCAGGCTTCGGCGCGCAATTCTGCTACCCCGAAAAGGGCGAGCCCACGGTCGCCATGACGCGCCATGGCGACACGTTCCTCATTGATCGGGGCTACCATCCCACCGTCCGCGCCCCCGGCCACGATGGCTACATCTTCACCATTCTCGTCGGCCGTCACCAGCGCTCGATGGTCCAGTTTTTCGAGCCGGCCCACCAGCACCTCATGGCCAAAATCCCCGGCATCCAAGCCATGCGGGACAAGTTCAAGTGAGCTGCCGCTATCTGTGATGTCCGCTTCCCTCACGTCCCACACACCCCGGCACTTCGCCCCACCCCTCTCCAGAGGGGACCCAAACCCGCGCAGCGAAAATCCCCTCTATCAAGAGGGGTGCCCAAAGGGCGGGGGGTGTCGCTTGGGATTTCATCATGTAATTGGAGTAATGCTCGTCCTGTCCGCGGCGGCACCGTCGGCCCCCGCCGCCACTCCGCCACCCAACATCATACTGATTCTGGCCGATGACTTGGGCTATGGCGAACTGGGCAGCTACGGGCAGAAATTGATCGCCACACCAAGCCTCGACCGGATGGCGGCGGAGGGCATGCGCTTCACCCAGTTCTACGCGGGCAACACCGTCTGCGCGCCCTCGCGCAGCGTGCTGATGACCGGCCAGCATATGGGCCACACCCGCGTGCGTGGTAACGCAGGACCCGAGAATCCCGCCGCGCAAACCCTGCGACACGGCGACGTGACGGTGGCGCGCGTGCTGCAGCAGGCCGGGTACCGCACCGGCCTCATCGGGAAATGGGGGCTGGGGCTCATCGACGAGGAGGGCGAGCCGCGCCTGCAGGGTTTCGATTATTACTTCGGCTTCCTCAGCCAGACGCATGCGCACAACAATTTCCCCGATTTCCTCTGGCGCAACGGCGTCAAGGTGTCGCTGCCAAACGACATTGTCCGCGTCGGCCCGGTGGATGGCGTCGGCTACGCCACCAAGAAGCTCGCTTACGCCGGCGACCTGTTCGCGGCGGACGCCAAAGCCTTCGTGGCGGACAACGCCGCACGCCCATTCTTCCTCTACCTCTCGGTGATCGTGCCGCACGCCAACAACGAGCGCGCCAAGGCACTGGGCGACGGCCATGAGGTCCCCGACTTCGGCCCGTATGCGGGCAGGCCCTGGCCGGACACTGCCAAGGCCCACGCGGCGATGATCACGCGGCTGGACGCGCAGATCGGCGAGCTGCTGGCGGAGCTCAAGCACCGCGGTCTCGACGAACAGACCCTCGTGATCTTCACCAGCGACAACGGCCCGCACGATGAGGCCGGCCCGGCCTACGACCCGAAATTCTTCGAGGTGTGTGGGCCGCTGACCGGTTTGAAGCGCACGCTCACCGAGGGCGGCATCCGCATCCCGCTTATTGCGCGCTGGCCCGGACGGATCGCACCGGGCGCCGTCTCACCGCACGTCGGCTACTTTGGGGATTTTATGGCGACCTTTGCCGAACTCGGCGGCACCAAGCCACCCGCGTCTGTGGACAGCCTCAGCTTGGTCCCGACGCTGCTGGACCGGGGCGCACAACTGAAGCATGACTTTCTCTATTGGGAATTCTACGAAGGCGGCGTGAGCCAGGCGGTCCTGCTCGACGGACACTGGAAGGGAATTCGCGACCACAACATCATGGCCGTGATCAGGCTCTTCGACCTCGCGAGTGACCTTGCCGAGTAGACCAACGTCGCGCCACAGCACCCCGATGTCATCGCCCGCATCGCCACCCTCATGCGCACCGCCCACGTGGACAACGACCACTGGAAAATCCCCGGGCCGGCTGGGCCCTAGGACATGACCGCCCGACGAGCCGTCTGGCGGAAGGGCGGGGTCGCCGATCCCATCTCGCCTGCAACCGTAGGAGCGGCTTTTCTTGTCCGCCATAGCCTTGCGATGGCGGAACCCCGCGATCGACTCAGCTCAAATACGCCTCCAAACACTCGTCGAGTGCCGCCAACCGAGTGTGCGTGAGCTGACCGAGAACGTCGCGCAGACGCTCTTTCCGCACCTGCCGGATTCCCGGAATCACCGCGAAGCTGTCCTTGCCGGCGAAATTCCCGACCGCCAGGCGCAACGGCCGGATCTCGGGCGCAATGCTCGAAGTCGGCACGACCACGACGGTGTTGAGCATCTCATTATGCGCCGTGCCCGAGACGATGATGCCCGGCCGCACCTTGCCCATCTCCGGTGGATGCGTGTCGCTCAAATCCACCCAGACGACCGCGCCGCGCTTCATGAACGAACCCTCGAACCAGAGAGACACGAATGGCACGAATTACCACGAATTCTCCGGGACTGACTCAAACCGACAACCGCATCTTCGTGCGAATTTGAGCAATTGGTGTCTCTCCCTGCCTTGGTCGGACTCATGGTTTCTTGGGCTCAATGTCGTCCACAAGCGGGGCCGACTCCCACACTTCCATCGCCATCCGCTCCTCGGGATTTTTGTCCAAAAACTGCTGGTAAAGCCCCGCCGCTGCCCGGTGCTCCCGCGCCCGGTGCTCCTTTTCGATCAACTCCCGCACATAGGCCGAGATACTCTCGCTCTTCGGCTTCAACGCGGAGACTTTTTTGACCAAGTCAGCCTCTAGCTTTATGGTAGTCGCTGGCATACCTAATTAGTATGATATCAGCATCTATACGTCAAGATTGCAGCTGCGAACACCATCGCCGCACCCACACTCCCTATCGCTCGCCCAATCTCGTGCACACAGCAGAAGGGAGATGCCTGCCGGGAAATCCCGGCGACTACGTCATCCGCGCCCAGAGCACCTTGAGGTAGCGGCTTTCGAGGCAATTTGAATAAACGGGGTGGTCCACGCCGGGGCCGGTGCGGTCGAAGATCTGCAGGCGGCGGTGCACGCTATTCAGGTAGTCCTGAAGATTGTCAGCGGCACCCATTCCCCAGCCTCCACGAATTGCGCGTGACGTTATGCGCGAAAGCAGCGCCGGTAACGCACCATGACCATCAATCCAAGCCCAACCAGCAAAAGAGTCGAGCCTTGCTCAGGAACCTTGGCGGTGGTGACCGTAAATGTGACACCGTCATTGTAGTAATGGCAGTCAGGATCGAACCCGAGGCCGAAATCAGCATAGCCGGTACCCCCCGCGTGGCCATTCGTGATGTAGGAACTCAGTACGGACATTTGCCAGGTGGAAAAAGCGAAAGAATAATTAATGTGGGTAGTTGGCCCATCCCCATCGTGATACTGAGTGAGGTAGAGGTTGGTGGTGTAGCCGTTCGCGCTGCCGTAATAGAGTCCGGCATTGGAGGTAATATTGCCGGAAAAATAATCGCTCAGCACACCTTGATTTATCCCGTTATCGGTCGGATCATCGACGACTGAGTTGACATTAATCTTCGGGTTATCCAGCAAATGTATAAACAGCTGGTTGAGCGTGTCAGCTTTGTCCCAATTGTAGAGATTCGCGATCGAGATGGTCGCCGAGCTGATGGCATAGCCGGAACCCAGTTGGGTTTTCAGGGATGCTTCAGATGTGCCGGTGATGCCCCAAGTGTACGCTGAACTGTGGGACAGATCGTTCAGATCGACCGGACTCGGAGTGAATGTGTAGGAAGTGGCCTGCACATTAATCGCCAGAACAGAACCGATAAAAATTAGAAGTAGGTTTTTCATAGGAGAGCTCGCTCTTGGTATTAATAGCACTGCCGATGCCATCCATAAAAATAGGTCAATATAATATCCTAATAATCTATCATTCTGCTATTTAAGATTTTTATTTTCTTTTTATGCAATGTGCCTTTAGAGCCAACGGCCCAAGAAGTGTAAGGTGTTCTGACACTTGGAAGGGCACCATGAAAATCCCAACCAACACCATTCGTCACTAGTTTGGTTGGAAAAACCTACCTCAAAAAGGTCCGGTGCACCGCTAAGTATGATTGGGCAATTCCAAATACTACAGCGCAAAGCCTATATTTTCCGCTCAGATTATCCGCGCCCACAGCACCTTGAGGTAGCGGCTTTCGAGGCAATTTGAATAAACGGGGTGATCCACGCCGGGGCCGGTGCGGTCGAAGATCTGGAGGCGGCGGCCGAGGCGGTGCACGCCCTTGATCACGCAGCCTTCAAAGTCCTCCAGCGACACGAGCCCCGAGCACGAGCACGTGACGAACAGCCCGCCGGGCTTCACGAGGCTGGCAGCAATGGTGTTCAGGTCGGCGTATTTCCGCATGCCCTCGGCCGCGAAGGCCGGGTCGCGTGTCATGACGAACTTCGGCGGGTCGCACATGACGGCGTCGAATTGTTCGCCATTTTTCTGCATCTGCCGCGCGTAGGCGAAGGCGTCGGCGTGCACCCACTTCAGCTTGTTGGGCGAAATCTGGTTCAGGTTGGCGTTGCGCCGGCCTTGCTTGATGACGTCCTCGTCGAGGTCCACCGCGGTGGCCTCGCTCGCGCCGCCCAGGATGGCGTTGATGGAGAAACCACCCGTGTAGCTGCACAAGTCGAGCACGCGCGCACTCTTCACCAGCGAGCCGAATCGTTTCCGGTTGTCACGCTGGTCGCAGAAGAAACCGGTCTTGTGCCCCTCGGCGAAGTCCACCTCGTATTTCACGCCGCCTTCCTTGATGCGCACCTTGTCAGGCGCGGTGGCGGTGACCTCTTTCATCTGCGAAGGCTTGATGCCCTCCAGGCTGCCAAGGTCGTGGTCCACATGGACGCGAACGTGCTTCGTGCCGAGCAACTCGTGCAGCAACGGCAGCCACTTTGGCAGGCGAAGGAAAATGCCGAGCGAATAGACGTCGCAGTAAAGCACGTCCGCGTAGCGGTCGATCGTCAGGCCGCTGATGCCGTCGCCGTCGGAGTTGATCACGCGCCAGGCCTCGGTCGAAGCGTCGAGCTTGAACATGTCGCGGCGCAACGCGACGGCGCGACGGATCGCCATTTCAAAATATTCCTCGCCGACTGGATCGCTGGAGTGCACGACGACCCGGAGGGGCATCTTGGCCCGAGGGTTGAAGAGCCCGGTGCCGACGCGATGGCCGAATTTGTCGTAGACCGACACGAGGTCGCCCGGGCGCGCGTCGCGCGACACCTCACCGAGCATGCGGGGGAAAATGGCCGGCTGGAACGAGACAAACTTCAACTGCGCCCAAGGCCGCTGCCACTGGGATTGCGGGATGGGCTCGCCCCGGTCGGGCCGGATCGGGTCGATCGGCGCCTTGGTGTTTTCTTGTTCGAGGTCCTCGTCTTCCATTCGGACCCAAGCAATGCGGCCGGCCAGCGAAGGCGAATCTTTTGTAGGGCTGCCGCTTGTCGGCAGGCCGCGGCCCGGCGGCTAGCGCCGGCCCTACAATTAAGGAATTAAGCAAACCGACCGGCCCGCTTGCTGCGCGACCGGTCGGTGACTGGCCCAAAATGGTTCAGGCCCGCGAGGACTTGCCGAGAACGAAATAGAGAATCGTACCCAGAAAAGGCAGCAGAATGATCAGAACGACCCACAGCACTTTGTTGGGATTGCTGCTGCCGAGACAATCCACCAGAGCAACGATCCAGAAAACAAAACACAGAACCGCGATGAGATAGTTCAGATTCATGAGCTGGCACAATAGCCCAGACCGTCACGCAATGCGATGGGGCCAAACCCTACCGGGGACTGATCGGAATTTTGTAGTGCGGGATTTCCAAATACCGCCTTGCGCGAGGGAAGAGGGGTTCGGAGACCCGGTCCAACAGTCCAAATAAAAAGGCCGGCCCCGCAGGACCGGCCTGAAATCTTCGCCTGCAAGCAGGCTCCTACATGGGGAGCTCCTTACGCCACGCGCTCGACGACGAGCGGGGGCGGGATCGGCCGCTTCGGGGCGAGGCGGTAGGCGTCCTTGAAGTAGTTGAGCGCCTGCTCGAGCTTCGCCTCGTCGTTGTAGTGGATCATCATCAGCGGCTCACCCTGCTTGACCTGCGTGCCAACCTTCTTGATCTCCGAGACGCCGACGGCGTAATCGATCTTGTTGTGGTGGGCGGCGTCCTTGCCGGCACCGAGGAGCGACACGCCCTTGGCGATCATGGCGGCGTTGATGGTGTGTACGTAGCCGCGTTTCGGAGCGGGCAGCTTGCGGATGTGCTTCGCCGTCGGGAATTTTTCCGGATGGTCGATGTACGATACGTCGCCGCCCTGGGCCTTGATCATGTCTTTGAACTTCTCGAGCGCGGACCCGTCGGTCAGGTGGCGCTGGACAGTCTGTTTGGCCGAGAGCGTGGAACCGGCGACGCCGGCGAGGCGGACGATCTCCATGCCGAGCTTGAGCACGAGTTCCTTCATGTCCTCGGGGCCCTCGCCCTTGAGGAGCGCGATGGCCTCCTTGATTTCGAGCGCGGTGCCGACGGTGTCACCAAGCGGCTGGTTCATGTCGGTGACGAGCGCGACGCAGCGACGCTTCATGGAACGACCGACGCGGGTCATCGAACGGGCGAGCTGCTTGGCCTGCTCAAGGTCCTTGATGAAGGATCCGTTGCCCCACTTGACATCGATGACCAAGCCCTCGGCACCCTCGGCCAGCTTCTTGGAGAGCACGCTGCCGGTGATGAGCGGGAGACTCGGAATCGTGCCGGTCTCCAAGCGCAGGTCGTAGAAAATCTTGTCGGCCGGGGCGAGTTCTGGGACCTGGTCGGCGATGGCACCCCCAACGCGCGCGAGCTGGTCTTGGAAGTGTTGGATCGACATGTGGCTCTTGAAGCCAGGGACGGCGGAGAGCTTTTCGATCGTGGTGATGACGAACTCCTGCTCCACGCCGCACATCATCGGGACGACGACGCCGCTGGCCATGGCGAGCGGGGCGAGGACGAGGGCGGTTTTGTCGCCGACGCCACCCGTGGAGTACTTGTCGATCTTGGGCTTGGCGATGTGGGACAGGTCGATGACCTCGCCCGAAAGCATCATTTCCTCGGTGAGAATCGCCGTCTCCTGGGCGGACATGTTGGCGAAGTAAATCGCCATGAGCAGGGCGGCCTGCTGGTGCTGCGGCATCTCTCCATCCAGCGTGGAGTCGATGATATAGCGGATTTCTTCCTGTGAAAATTCCTGCCCGTCGCGTTTCTTCTCAATCAATGCTGTAAACGACGGTTTGATGAACCGGCGGGTGGGAATAGGGCGTTTTCTCATGGAGGTCACTGTGGTGTGTCTGGTAGTCGCCTTGCGGCGCAAAGGTCGAAGAGACAATGAGTTTTGTCTCTTTTGTCGAGCCGAAAATCCCACTATGACCACCTATTTAAACATTCAGTCACTCTAGCCGCAGATCATGTCCCATGCTTCAGGCAAACCAGCGAAAATGCTTCTTGCTCAGAGCCAAGCGCAATTCCTCAATCGACAGATGAACCTGCCGTTCGACGTCGCCGCCTACCTCGACGCCACCCTTTTGGCCACCGCCGCCAACCTCGGCTTAACCGAGCGCGGTTTCGACCCCGAAGTGCGGGTGGCTGACCCGGCACATGGCGACTTTCAAGCCAACGGTGCCCTGGCCTTCGCCAAGCGCGAAAAGCAGAACCCCCGCACTGTGGCCCAACAACTGGTCGATCCCCTTGAGGTTCTCCGGGAGCACTTTGACATAGCGCTGGCCGGGCCTGGCTTCATTAACTTCCGCCTCAAGCCCCCGGCCCTGCTCGGCTGGCTTCAAGCCTATGATTCGGAGGAACACCTGCGGGCCGGGGCCGCCAACGCCCACGCCGGCCAGACCTGGGTGGTTGACTATTCCTCCCCCAACACAGCCAAGCAGATGCACGTCGGCCATCTTCGCTCCGCCGTCATCGGCGAGGCGATCTGCCGGCTCCTCGCCTTCACCGGGGCGAAGGTCATTCGTGACAACCATCTCGGCGACTGGGGCACGCAGTTCGGGAAGCTCATCTACGGTTACAAGCGGTGGGTTGATGACGAGGCGCTCCTGACCCAGCCCATCGAGGAACTCGAACGCCTCTACAAGCTCGGCCACGCCGCCACCCCCGACGGCTCGCCGGAACTTGAGGAGGCCCGCCGCGAACTCGTCCAGCTCCAGTCGGGCGACCCGAAGAGCCTGGCGCTGTGGAAAAAATTCTCCGATGTCAGCCTCGCCGCCTTCGAGCAGATCTACGCCCGTCTCGGCATCCACTTCGATCACAACCTCGGCGAGTCCTTCTACAACGACAAGGTCGAACGCGTGTACCGCGAGCTGACGGCGATGGGCCTCGCCCAGGTCAGCGAGGGCGCGCTGGTCGTTTTCCACCCCGAGCACCCGCGATTCGCCAAACAGCCCTTCCTCATCCGCAAGGCCGATGGCGCCAGCAACTACGCCTCCACCGACCTCGCCACCGCCCTTTACCGCACCGAGCACTTCAAGGCCGACGGTATTGTCGTCGTCACCGACTTCCGCCAAGCCGACCATTTCGAACAGCTCTACCTCACCGCCCGGAAATGGTTCGCCGCGAAGGGCTATCACGTGCCCGCGCTGCACCACGTCACGTTCGGCGCCGTCACCGCGGAGGACGGCAAGGCGCTAAAAACCCGCGACGGCGACGTCATCAAGCTCAAGGCCCTGCTCGACGAGGCCGAGGAGCGCGCCTTCGCCCTCGTCACGGCGAAGAGTCCCGATGTGCCCGAGGAGGAGCGCCGCGAGATTGCCCGCATCGTCGGCGTCGGCTCCGTCCAGTACGCGGACCTCGCGCAGAACCGCAGCAGCAACTACGTTTTCTCGTGGGACAAAATGCTGGCCCTCGATGGCAACACCGCGCCCTACCTGCTCTACGCGGTGACGCGAGTCCGCTCGATTTTCCGCAAGGCCGGACTCGATCCCGCCCGCCCGCCGGTGGAGGGAGCCTCCGCGCCCGAAACCCCGCAGGAACTCGTGCTCGCCCGCAAGCTCGTGCAGTTCGCCGACGCCGTGAAGATTTCCACCGACCATCTTCGCCCGCATTTTCTCTGTCTCTATCTCTTCGAACTGGCCGGCGCCTACAGTGGCTTCTACGCCGCCGACAAGGTAATCGTGGACGACCCCGCGGTGCGCGCCCGCCGTCTGCTGCTCTGCCACCGCACTCTTGTCACGCTGGAGACCGGCCTGCACCTACTCGGTCTGCGCACGCTCGAGCGGATGTAATTGTAGGGCGGGATCGCTGGCGATCCCGCCTTTGGAGCCCCGCTCTCCGTTCGACAAGGTCAGGACCCCGAGCCCGTCGAGGGGCCGCTGGGCCGCGGCGGACCGGGAGGTCGGCCCTCCACCCAATTCGCTCTTGCGACCGTTCTGTCCCCGCCCAGTATCCCCGCCATGGCTAACCAAGAAATTTATGTGCGCGGCGTGAATGACGCCGAGGCGCGTGGCCCTTTCTCCATGGAGCAGCTCGCCTCGCTCGTGGAGGCCGGCCAGGTCACCGTCGACACCTATTATTACGACGCCACGACCGAGCAATGGCTCCTCGTGACCAGCAACGCCGAAATGAAGGCCGTCCTCTGGCCCGAGAAGAAGCGCATGGGTTTCAAGCACAAGGAATTCAAAGCCGTCAACGAGGAGAAGTCCGAAAGCGCCCCGCCGATCACCGTGCAGGATTTCCTCGCCGCCGCCGAGGGCAAGACCGATGAGACCAAGGGCAAGAAGGATAAAAGCGTCAGCATGATGGCGGCCTCCATCTGGGGCACCCGCTCGGCCGCCCTCATTTCCATCGCCAGCGCCGTCGCGCTCATCCTTCCGGGTTTCGACGCACTTACCGCCCTGGATCTGAATAAACTCATACTGTACCCGGGGGTTTTCCTCGGCGCAATCGACGCTGTCATCGGTCTGTTGCTGCTGCTCGGGGTGATTCAAATCTATCCTTTCGTACGTTTCCGCGCCGTGTTCGGCCTGGGTTTCCTCGGCTTCCTGTTCATGACCCAAGGCCAGCTCACGCCGATGATCGCCGTCGTCGCGGGCTCGGTGGGGCTTTACTTCTGCACGATTTTCCTGAGCTACATCCCGCTCGCCGTCGCCGCCCTGCTCGGCCTCGGCGGCATGGCGATGCTCGCGACAATGTCCTACGCCTGAGCGCGGCCCGGCGCTGACCGCCCCATGCCGCTGACCGCCCTCCTGTCCCGGTTCCAGCGGCTTTGGCGGCATGATATCTGGGCCGCCGGCCTGACCCGCGATCCTTCCCTGAAAGGCCGGTTCCTCGCGCTCCTGCGCGTCTGTTCAATCACCATCTCAGGTCTGCGCGAACTCCACGGGGCCATCCGGGCCGCCGCCCTCAGCTACAGCTCGCTGCTCGCGCTCGGGCCACTCATCGCCATCGCCGTCCTCATCTCGGGCTTCGCGTTGGGCAACCGCGACCCGGCGCTCGTCGCCCAGGGCATGAACCGCATCATCAGCTTCATCGCGCCCCAGGTCGGTCAATATGACAAGGCCACCGAGGCCGAACGGGCGGCCGACGCAAAAAAACACCCTGCCCTCGACCTGCCGACCGAGTCCACGGTCGCGACCCCCGAGATGGTTCAGCTGCTCAACAACTTCATCACGAGCTCCCGCTCCGGCACTGCCGGGCTCATTGGCATCCTGACCCTTTTCATCATCGTCATCGGCCTGTTCACCACCGTCGAGAACACTTTCAACGACATCTGGGGCGTCCGCCGCGGGCGAAGTCTGCTGGCCCGCATCGTCTACTACTGGAGCGTCATCACCCTCGGTGCCCTGCTCTTCTTCACGTCCCTCACCTTGCTCTCCGCCGGCGCGTTCATGAACGTCTTCTTCGAGAAGATCCCGCTGGGCGCCCAGCTCAAGAGCCTCTTCGTGTGGATGCTGCCGTCGGGCTCGGTGCTGCTGCTCGTGTTCATCCTGACACTCTTCTACCGCCTCGTGCCGCATACCCGCGTCCGCTGGGGCGCCGCCCTCATCGGCGCCATCATCGTCACCGGCCTGCTCTTCCTCAACAACTACCTCGCGTTTCTCTATTTCAAGCGCGTTGTCCTCTCCAAGAGCCTCTACGGCTCCGTCAGCATCATGCCGATCCTCATGATCGGTCTCTACATCTTCTGGTTCTTCGTGCTCGTCGGCGGGCAGATCACCTACGCCGTGCAGAATGTCCGTTACCGCAGCAGCCAGACCGCCTGGCACAGCCTCAACCACGCGACGCGCGAGAGCATGTCGCTGGTCGTGCTCCTGCTCATCGCCCGGCGCTTCAAGGTCGCCGCCCCGGCTTATTCGGTCAGCGAGCTCGCCACGCTCATCCGCGTGCCCTCGCAGATCCTCAATGAGAGCCTCAACCGCCTCGGTGACATCAAGCTGGTCGTCGAGCTGCCGCCCGCGGACGGCGCTGACGTCAATGATTTCCGCTACCAGCCGGCCCGCCCGCTCGACCAGATCACGCTCGACGAGTTCCGGCGCGAGTTCGAGAACTACGGCGAGGCCCCCACCGCCGGCCTTCTCGACAACGTGGACCCGGTGCTCGCCCTCTATCACAAGCGCCTCGCGGAAAATCTGCCTACTATCCTGGGCGACCAGACCCTCGACCAGCTCATCGGCGACCTGCCGCCCAGCGCGACCTACGCGCCTTTCCCGGTCGCGGGGAAGTAATCGGATGAAATCAAATCCCCTTCGCTCACTTTGTCTGATTGGTCTGCTGGTCTTTGTTCCCACGGTTCAGGCCGAACGCATTCCCATCGACCAGGTGCCGATGTATGGCGCCATGGACCGCTCCAAGGTTCCTGTCCTCAAGAAGGGCGATCAGGATCTCATCGCGAATGGCATCAAGGGGTTTGGTACTCGTGAGAAAGCGGCCGACGCTTGGTTTTCAGTGGGCTGGAAATATTATCAGAAGGATGATCTTCAAAATGCCATGCGACGTTTCAATCAAGCTTGGCTGCTAAACCCAAATGATCCGAAACCATTCTGGGGCTTCGCGATGGTGAAACACGACCTAGGCAAGGCGATTGAGGCAGAAAAGCTGATGGCGAAGGCTTTTGACCTCGGCTTTCGGGGGGCTGATTTCCTTGCTGACTATGGTCGCATCAGCACCCTGACGACCATTGAGGACCCCAAGCTGCCATCCGATACCAAGGCGGCTTACCTGAAGAAATCAGACGAAATGTACGCTCTTTCGGAGAAAACGGAGGCCAAGAATGCCTATCTCTATGGCAGCTGGGCAACCGCCATGTTCTGGCGCGGCGATTACTTGGCCGCTTGGGAGAAAGTGCGTAAGCAACGCGAGCTGGGCGATCAACCGAACCCAAAATTTCTCAGCATGCTCGCCGCGAAATCGCCCGATCCAAAAAATTAGGACCCAACATGAGGGTCAGGTTTCACCACGCCACCTCAGCCATCTCGATCCGCAAACTCCCAAGCTTGCACCGCCGGGGGCTCCGGCTAGTTTCTATCTCGTGAGCAACGCGAAGACAGAGGCCGTCGAGCTGATCAAGAAGCTCCCCGACGACGCCACGCTGGAAGACATCCAGCACCACCTCCACGTGCTCGAGAAGATCAAACAAGGCCAGCGACGTCTCGTCTCCGAAGGCGGCATTCCTCAAGCCGTGATGGAACAGGACATGGCCCGATGGACCGCTTCGTCGTAACCTGGTCGCCGCAAGTGCGCGACGACCTGCACGACCTCGCCGCCTACATCGCCAAGGCCTCACCGCGCTACGCTGCCGCGGTCGTCAGCCGGATCCTCCTCGCAGGACGCAATCTCGAAATCCTGCCCTGGCGCGGCCGCGTGCTGCCCGAGTTGGGTCTACAGAACCACCGCGAAGTCTTTGTCCACGAATACCGGCTCATCTACCGGATTGATGGCCTCACCGTGCAAATCCTCGCGATCATCCACGGCCGCCGCCTACTCGAAAATACCAGGCTCGGAGAGTAGGGCCTGTTTTCAAACCTCGGGAATACGGAGAAGGTGAACCGCTAATGGGATTTCACCAAAGGTGAAATCTATGGTTACCGCTCCGGCTTATCGCCTGCGCCGACAGGTTTTGGGTCTGCTTCCTGTTGCTGCCTGCTGGCAGCCCGGGATCAGTCGCGCAGCCTGCGCTGCGGCTGAGATCGCAGACTTTCTCTGCCCGCGATTAGCGGGCCCCCGGAACCAATCGCGCAGGCGATCAGCCGAAGCTGCTTGCTCAAAATTTTGCCGTTGGCGAAATTCCATTAGTGGTGACTCTGGTCTGGGGTGACTAAGGTGGCCAGGGTGACTCAGGTGGTCAGGTTGCCCAATTCATCATCGCATGCCGGTGTGCCGGAGAGATGGCGTCCAGCCTCCCCCGCCCGCTCGCCGAAATGTCGCTGCCCCAACGAGTTTGCTTTTGACAATTTCGACTAAGCGTAGCTTTGATTTGGAAACCCCGTCACCGCCACATGTTCAATCAACTCCTGGGACTTTTCTCCAACGACATCGGGATCGACTTGGGCACCGCCAACACCCTCGTCTACGTCAAGGATAAGGGGATCGTGCTCCGGGAGCCCAGCGTGGTGGCGGTCTACACCAATTCCCGCCGCGTCCGGGCCGTGGGCGACGAGGCCAAGGTCATGCTCGGCCGCACCCCGGGCAGCATCACCGCCATCCGCCCAATGAAAGACGGCGTGATCGCCGACTTCGACATCACCGAGGCCATGCTGCGCTACTTCATCCGCAAGGCCAATGGCGGTAAAACCTTCCCGCAGCCGAGCGTCTGCATTGCCATCCCCAGCGGCATCACCGAGGTCGAGAAGCGCGCCGTCATGGAGTCCGCCACGCATGCCGGCGCCCGCGAGGTCCACACCATCCCCGAGCCCTTCGCCGCCGCCCTCGGCGTCGGTCTGCCGGTCGACGAACCCGCCGCCAACATGATCGTCGATATCGGCGGCGGCACCACCGAGATCGCCATCATTTCGCTCAACGGCATCGTATTCTCCAAGTCCATCCGCGTCGCCGGCGACGAGATCGACCTCGCCATCATCAACTACATGAAGCGCGCCTACAACCTTCTCATCGGCGAGCGCACGGCGGAAGAGATCAAGCTGACCATCGGCTCCGCCTACCCGCTCGACACCGAGCTGGCCATGGAGGTCAAGGGCCGCGACTCCGTCGCCGGCTTGCCCAAGACGATCCATATCACTTCCCAGGAAATCCGCGAGGCCATGGGCGACACGATCAGCGCCATCGTCGAGGCCGTCCGCATCACCCTCGAACGTTGCCCGCCCGAGCTCTCTGCCGACCTCGTGGACCGCGGTTTCGTGATGGCCGGCGGCGGCTCGCTCATCCGCGGCGTCGACAAGCTCCTCTCCGAGAAAACCGGCCTGGCCGTCACGGTCGCCGACGATCCGCTCTCCGCCGTGGCTAACGGCACCGGCGTTTTCATCAACAACATCGAGGATTACCGCCGGATCGCCGCGGACCTCTGAGGTAGGGGCGCTTGCCCTCAAGCGCCCACGGGCGGTTAGGGTAACCGCCCCTACCGGAAATCTTCTCCCGTGTTTCCCAAACGTTTCGACCAGGCCCGCCCGTTTGTCACGCTGGGCATCATTCTGCTCGGGTGGATCTTCCTGCCCCTGGCGATAAAGTCGTTCTCGCGCGCCACCTTCTTCGAGATCCAGGCCCCGTTGATCGTCGCCGATTCCTTCGTGCGCGACCTCCAGACTTTTTGGTCCAACAAGGCCCATTCCAAGGAGGAACTGCTGAAGGCCGGCCAGCAGGTCGCCGGCCTCATCGCGGAATACGAGATCGTCAACCAAACGAACGCCCACCTCGAGGCGGAGGTCCTCCGCCTCGAGAATCTGCTGAACATTCCCTCGCTGCCCGACTTCCGCTTCGAACCGGCCCGCGTCGCCCGGCGCGACTTTTCGGGCTGGTGGTCGCGCATGACCATCCGCAAGGGTTCCAACTACGGCATTCCCGTCGGTGCCCCCGTCGTATTTGCCGGCGGCGTCGTGGGCCGCGTCGTCGAGGTCCACCACTACACCGCGGTCGTTGACCTGATCACCAGCCAGACATTCCGCGTCGCCGCCACGGCCGCCGGTGATACCCGGCCTCTCAGCTATCAGGGCGGTCTGAACAACTCCTTCAGCGCCCCGCGTGGTACCGTGGATTTTGTCCCCCTCGACATCTACGCCACCGTCGCAGCCCCCAAGCACCTCGTGACCTCCAGCCTCGGCGGCGTGTTTCCCCCCGGGCTCACCATCGGGGACATCACCAGCCTGGACCCGAGTGCCGACGGCCTGTTCAAGAGTGGAGAGGTCCAGCTCGACCCCCGCCTCGGCACCCTGACCGAGGTCACCGTGCTGGTCCCGCTTAGTCCGGAGGAGTGATGATGAAATCCTTCGATCGACCCAACACACCCCGCCCTGCGGGCACCCCTCTTCCCAGAGGGGAATCACGCTGCGTGGCTTGGGTCCCCTCTATCAAGAGGGGTGGCGCGCAGCGCCGGGGTGTGTAGTCACCATGCGCCGCTACGATCCCCGCTGGCTCATCGTCACTTTCGCCAATCTGCTGCTCTGGTGGCTGACCGGGCTGGCCAACCATTACATCGCCGGCTTCGCCGTGCATATCTATCTGGGCGGCCTGCTGCTCGCCTATGCGGCGCTGCGGCTAGACTCGAAACAGGGACTGATCGCCATGGTTCTCACCAGTCTCCTGGTTGACGCCCTCGATCCCGTGCCGTTCGGCACCAGCCTCGTCCTCTTCTCGGTGGTGCACCTCACGGTGCTCTACGGCCGCCAGCGTTTCCCGCGGGAAGGTGCCATCTTCGGCATCGTCGTAGCGCTGCTGGCCAACCTGTTTCTGTTCATCGCCCTGTCCTTTCTGCTCGTCGGGACCAATCCCCGCCCGGCCGGGGCCTGGCTGCGCATTTTCTGCGACCTCTTCTTCTCCCAGATGGCCATTCTGGTGGTCGCCCCGTGGTTCCTGTCCCTGCAGGACGGAGCCATGGAGCTCGCGGAAATCCACCCCGAGACCGGAAGACAGGTGTACAAATAGCCTTTGGAAAATCCCGACGCCAAATTTCGAACGCCAAACTGCATGTTTGCCGATTTACTATTTCGGATTCGGTTCTATGGGCCTTTCCTTTGTTTGGCATTCGGGATTTGGCATTCGAAGTTTTTATGAGCCGTCTCATCGAAAGCCGTACCCACCGCAACCCGCGCCTCATGTTGTTCCATGGCGCGATCGTCGCGCTGGTCGTCGTGCTCGCCAGCGGCCTCGCCTACCGCCAGCTGCTCAAGACCGGCCTCTATACCGAACGCGAGCGCCTCCAAAACCTCCGCCGCGTCGTGTCGCCCGGTCCACGCGGCAACATCTATGACCGCGAAGGCCGGTTGCTCGTGGCCAATCGCCCGCGTTTCTCCGTCGTGCTCGACCTGGCCGAGTTGCGCAGCGAGTTCCGCTCCGAATACAAATCCATCAAGCGCAACTACGACGCCCTCCCCAAGGACGAACGGCCCAACGCGGACCAGATGGAGCGCATCGCCCGCAGCACGGTCGCCCAGCGCTACCTCGACCAGGTCAACCTCATCCTCAAACGCAACGAGAAGATCCGTTCCACCGAGCTAAACCGCCACATCAACCAGACCCTCCTCCTGCCCTACGTCCTGCTCGACGACCTGGCCCCCGAGGAATACGCTCGGCTGATTGAGCGATTGCCTGTCACGTCCCCGCTCCAGGTTTACACCTCCAGCACCCGCCACTATCCCTACAATTCCGCCGCCGCCCATACGCTCGGTTATGTCGGCATCAATAGCGACCCGGAGGTCGAGGATTTCCCCGGCGAGGACCTGCTCACCTTCAAGATGAAGGGTAACACCGGCCGCACCGGCCTGGAAAAACTCTATGACCTCGATCTCCAAGGCGAGGCCGGCGGCGCCATCTACCGGGTCGACCCCGCCGGTTACAAGGTCGACCTGCCGGTCGAAAAGCGCCTGCCCGTGCAGGGCCACAACATCACCACCAGCCTCGACATCGACCTGCAGCAGGCCGCCGAGGCCAGGATGAAGGACGCCGAGGGCAATGACCGCACCGGCGCCGCGGTCGCCCTCGACGTCCGTACCGGCGAGGTGCTGGTGCTGAGCAGCAAGCCTGATTATGATCTCAATTCCTTTGTGCCGCATCTGACCACCGCTGAGGCCGAGAAAATCGCAGAGGATGGTGCGTGGTTCAACCAGGCCATCGCCGGCGCGTATCCGCCCGGCTCTACTTTCAAGATCCTGACCTCCATCGCGGCCATGCGCAGCGGGCGCGTGACCCCTGACCAACCGATCACGGATTGCGACGGCGCCGTGATGATCGGCAACAAGCGCTTCGTCTGTGAAAACGGCGAAGGTCACCATGGGGAGATCCACCTCGCCCAGGCGATTGCGCACAGCTGCGACATTTTCTTCTATGAGGCCGGCCGCCTCGCCACCGTCGACGGCCTCGCGGCCGAGGCCAAGCGGTTCCATCTTGACCAGCGTACCGGCATCGAGCTGCCGGGCGAAACCGGCCGCATGGTCATACCCGATCCCGCCTGGAAGGAGAAAACCCAGAAGGAACGCTGGTACCCCGGTGACCTCGCCAACATGTCCATCGGCCAGGGCTACGTGCTCGTCACGCCACTCGACATGGCCTGCTTTGCCGCCTCGGTCGCGCGCAACGAGCTCTTCACCAAGCCGACGATCCTTCATCACCCGAACGCACCGACGCAGCATGCCCCGCCCATCGGCCTGACCCCGGCCCAGCGAACCACCCTGCTTGAGGGCATGGAGGGCGCCACCATCTATGGCACGGCGAAGTTTTTTTCCACGCCGAACATGAAAATTCCCGGCGTACGCATCGCCGCAAAGACCGGCACCGCCCAGAAACGCGTCGTGAAGGACGGCCAGCTCGGCACGATCAATTGCGCGTGGCTCATCTGTTTCGCGCCCTTGGAAAATCCGGAAATCGCCGTCGCCGTTATGGTGGAGGGTGAAAACCTCGGCGAAACCTTCGGTGGTGGCACCTACGCCCTGCCAGTCGCCGATGCGATCCTGAAGAAATATTTCGAGAAGAAGGCTGCCGCCGCCAACGCGCCAAAGCTGGTCAACGTGACGGCGAAGTGACGGAGGCCTGCCGTAGTCCCCTCTATCAAGAGGGGTGCCCCACCGGGGCGGGGTGTGTTCTTGCGAAACAAGAAAGACTCTCCGAACCTGCGACCGTGAAATTGTGGTACGTCCCGGGCCTTAAACGGCTCGCGCGCGAACTGCGAAATCACAGCACGTTATCCGAAATTCTGCTCTGGCGGCATTTGAAGGGACGCCAACGCGATGGATTTGAATTTCACCGTCAAAAGCCCGTCGACCGTTACATCTTGGATTTCTTCTCCAACGACCTCATGCTCGCGGTGGAAATCGACGGATGCAGCCACAAATTCAAGGGCGGTGATGACGAGACGCGGCAACGGACGCTGGAGCGCCTCGGTATCCGCTTTCTCCGATTTCATGACCGCGAGGTGAAAGCGAATCTCAATGGAGTCGTGCAAGCCGTCGATACGTGGATTGAAGCGAATCGGCCCAAAGGCTGACCACACACCCCGCCCTACGGGCACCCCTCTCAAGAGGGGACTTCAATCCTCGCGACACCAATCCCCTCTATCAAGAGGGGTGGCCGCAGGCCGGGGTGTGTCTCCTCCGCGCCCTACCCTTTTCGCCGCGCCTGTTTCGCCCTCCGGAACACCGCGCGCGGCTCCGGCCAGGTCTCCCGTCGGCCATAGCGCAGCCGCTGAAGCTCCGGGATGACTTTCCCGGCCTCCCCTCTTCCGCCTCCCGCCTCCCCTGGCTGGCGCAGCCGCGTCAGCCAGCGACCCGCCGCGCGCCGCACCGGGTCGTATTCCACCGGCCGGCGCCATTGCCACCAGCGCTGCCAGCCCAGCCCGGTCAACCGCCAGAGCACCCAGCCCGACGCGACCGCCACCATCGACCAACCGATCGTGCGCCTGATTCGTCCGGCATCCCAAGGCTGGCTCAGCCATAGTTTCAGATACTTGCTTATCGCCTCCAAGCGGAGCTTCAGGACCGAGCCCGAGTCGGTGGTGAAAGTCTTAACCTGCTCGAGCAACTGCACCTGCTGACGCGAATCGAAATTCACGATGCGCCGGTACCAGAGCACGCGCAGGCTGTCCACCCGCGCCGACCAGCTGCTGTCATGTTCCTGCTCCGCGCTGGCTGCGGCGTTCCGCGCTGAGTTCTGCCCGCCCCCGGGAGTAGGATCGATGCGCAACCACGCCTTGCCATCATAGATCTCAGCCCACGCGTGGGCATTGGAGTTTCTTACCGCGATGTAATTTTCAAACCCGTTAAGCACACCCCCGTGGAAACCCGCCACCACCCGGGCAGGATGACCCGCTGCCCGCGCCAACACGGTGAACCCGGCCGCGAAATACTCGCAGAACCCCGGCTCGTTGGAATCCAGCCAGCGCACGATGTCGTCCGTCCCCTCGCCCTTCGGGATCTTCACCGAGAGGGCGTAGGCATGCCGGGACCGCAGCCACGCCGTCGCCCGACGCGCGAACTCGTCGGCCGGTAGTTGGTTTCCGCCGGTGCTTTCCGCCACCAAGCGCAATAAGGTCGCCACGTTGGCCGGTCCCACCGGCCCCTTGAGCATGGTCGGAGAATAATAGTTTCCATCCGCCCGGACATTCTCCCCTCCGTGCAGCCAGCCGCGTAGGTGGCGGCTGAACTGGGGATCAGGCAGCGCATCCGTCATCACCACGTTATCCAGTTGAAACGCCGTCATGGCCATCGGCTCCGTGCGCAGCGCGATGATATTGAATCCATCGATGGAGTCCTGGCGGTCGGACCTCGCCTTTTCCTGGGGCATCGTGGTCTGGACCTGCGCCGCATCGCGCAACCGCAGGATGCCAAAATTGCCGGGGAGCGGCAGATACCGGCTCACGCCGGGTTCAAGGTAGATGGTCCAGAATCCTCCGACGGTCTCGCGCCGCCGCACCGGAGACAACCGGCCGCGCACCACCTGCGTGGCCCGCTGGGAAAGAATCAGCTGGGCCTTGAGGTAGGTGGAAAGCCTGAAGCCCTCCGGCAAGTATTCATCCAGCACCACCAACCGCCAATAGGGCTCGCCCCGCAGTTCCCCGGCGTTTGTCAGGTCCACCCGCATGGCCACGCTGTCGTCCTTGCTGAGCTCGGTCACGTCGCCAAATCTTACCGTGTCGTTGAAACCCGACCGGCTTTTCCGGGTGATGTATTTGTCGAGGAAGAAGCCGCTCGCCATTTCAAAGCGCGGAATCACCAGAAACAACAGCCCGGACATCACGACCACCGCCGTGAAAAGGGCACTGGCGAAAAGGATCAGACGCCAGTCGGCCACCTGGCGCAACCGGCCAAGGAACGGCCGCCAGCCCAGTCGCGTCCACGCCGTCTCCGCCTCCGCCGTGCGCGTCGCCCCGGTTTCCGCAGCATCGATCAAGTTGATGATGAAGAGGAATCCGAGCGCGCAGGCGGTGAACAGCAGCAGCAGGAAAGCAAAGCCGAGCGACACCGTGAGAACGCCCGCTACCACGATCAGAAACAGGCCCAGCACGAGCAGCTGCAAATCCTCCCGCTTGCGCCGGTAGGCCGTCGCCCGGTAGAGCACCAGCAGGATCGCCAGCCGGATCAGCACGGGCAGCGTGTCGGGGCTGAAATACAGGTCCGCCGCCATCGCCACGATGATGCCCGGCACCGCCATTTTCCACAGGAGAGGGGGCACACGGCCCGGCAGTTGCGGCCAGACCAGCACCGCGATGATCACCGCACCCACGACCCCCACCAGCCCCAACGCCTCGATGTCGAGGAAGAACACCGTCCACAAAGAGACCAGCGCCATCGCGCCGCCGAGCAGCCACTTCAGGCGCAACAACTCGTCGAGACTAAGCTGACGCGGTTTGACGGCCGTCGACATGGGCGGTGACTCCACGCGCCCCGTCGGGCGCGAAGGTGATGATGTTGTGGGTGAAATTAACTGTGGGCCGGGTGCCCTCACCCGGCGAGGCCGTACCTCCGCGGGGTGAGGGCACCCCGCCCACACCTGCGGAGGCCGGCTCCAGCCGCGCCAGGTCATCCAGCCAGGCCTCGACGTCGCGGAGCCCGCGCGTCTCGCGCAGGGTGGCGTTGAGGATGACGCCGCGCAACCTGCCGGCGGCGAACAAATCCTCCGCCAGCGTGCCCGCCAGGCTGCAAAGCAGCTCGAACTGCTCCGGGCGCGTCCAGACGGCGGCGGAGCTGTCGAGACTGAGGATGAAACCGTCGCGGCTCTCGGCCGCAAATTGGCGCACCATCATCTGGCCCAACCGCGCGCTAGCCTTCCAGTGGATCAGCCGGTGCGAGTCGCCCTGCGCGTATTTGCGCAGCGCCAGCAGGTCGTCGCCCGTACCCGCCCGCGCGGTGCGTCGGCCTTGCGATCCGGTATGTGCCGCCATGGCGCCAATCCACTGGTATTTAACCTGCGCCGGCCAGACCAGCACGGTCTGCTTCAGGTCGGTGCCGATGTTCTTCCGAAGGAAACCAAATGGGAACAACGAGCCCACGGCTCCCAGTTCGAGCAGGGCCGCGCCGCGCCGGGCGGGCTTCACGCCCCAGTCCAGCGTGGCGGCACCACCCGGTTCCACCCGCTCCCGTAGCCGGATCCGACCGCGCGTGATATATTTCTCGGCCGCCGCGAGGATTTCGCGCATCCGCAGGTCCTTGCCGCCGTTCTCCGGTTCGGGGATGTGGCGCGGCTGTGTAGCCAGCTCGAACCACACGCTATAGGTCGGCAGCCAGCGTTTGCCGTTGCGCAGCTCGATCGTGACCAGCGTCTCGTGGCCCGCCCGCCACGGACCTTGCGGACGAATGCGCCAGCTCAGGCCCATGAAGTTAAACCACGACAGCAGGCCACTCAGCAGCAGGCAGGCGAGCAGCAGCGACAGGGTGATGAAGAGGATGTTACTCGCGGTGTTGTAGGCCGCCGAACCGATGCCCAGCGCCAGCGCCATCAGGAACAGGCCGGGGACGGTCAGCGCAATGCGGTGCCGTTTCTTGGGGAAGACCAGCAGCCATAACAGCGCGTGCCAGCTGAACGCGCGCCGCGCCCGCTCCGGCGCACCGGGGCCGTCCCAGTCCGCCGCCGACGCCACGGCCACGCCCAACGCTGCACGCTCAACGCTTAACTTCGAAGTGCCGGCTACCATTGGGCGTTCAACGTTGAGCGTTGAAGGTTGAGCGTTCCGGATGTCACTCCGGCACCGGGACCGAGTTGATGATGCGCCGCAGGGCGGCCAGCACGGTGCGGCGTTCCTCGAGCGCATCGGAGGTCTGCCGCGCCAGGGACAGGCGGTGCGCCAGCACCGGGCCAGCCGCTTCCTGCACGTCCTCCGGCACGACAAAATCCCGGCCCTGTACGAGCGCGCGCGCCTGGGCCGCGACCCGCAGCGCCAGACCGCCGCGCACACTGACGCCGGCTTTGAATTCGACCTCGGTCCGCGTGGCGGTGATGATCTTGAGAATGTAGTCCAGCACCGTGTCCTCGACGAAGACCTTGCCGACGAGCGCCTGCATCTGGTGGATGTCGGACTTGGTGACCACCGGGTTGAGCGCGATGGCATCGTAGCCGAGGCGCGGGCTGCGGAGAATCTCCAGCTCGTCGCCGGGCTTCGGGTAACCCATTTGCAGCCGCATCAGGAAGCGGTCCATCTGGCTTTCCGGCAGCGGAAAGGTGCCCTCGTAGTCCACGGGATTCTGCGTCGCGATGACCATGAAGGGCGCACCCACGGTGTGCGCCTGGCCGTCCACCGTGACCTTGGCGCGGTCCATGACCTCAAGGAGCGCGGACTGGGTCTTCGGTGTGGCCCGGTTGATCTCGTCGGCCAGCACGACGTTGGCGAAGACCGGCCCGGACTTGAAAACAAACTCCTTGAGCGTCTCGTCGTAGATCGAGACGCCCGTTACATCGGTCGGCAGGAGGTCGCTGGTGAACTGGATGCGGGAGAACGCGCAGTCCATCGAACGGGCGAGCGAGTAGGCCAGCGTGGTCTTGCCGACCCCCGGCAGATCCTCGATCAGCAGGTGGCCGCCTGCCAGCAGGCAGACCAGCGACTGTTCGATGACGTCGTCCTTGCCCTTGATGGTCTGACGCATGTTGGCCTTGAGTCGGGTCAGGGCCTCGCGGGTGGACGCGACTTCGGCGGCGGGAGCAAAATCACTCATGGGCGGAGCGTAGGGCCGCGTCCGGCTGGCGCAAACGCATTCCCGGCCGCGAATGGAAATGACATTTACCATACGTCCGGGCGGTTCGTGAACCGGCCACCGGCGGGGCTTTTTATTGGCCACGCGCAAAGGGCGCCAAGATCGCAGCGAAATCCAATCCCTTTGCGACCTTGGCTCAGTTTTGTGGGAGCGACCTTGGTCGCGATTCGTACATCAAACATCGCGTGCAAGCACGCTCCCACGGGTCCAATCCGGCCCGGGCGTTGGATAGTTAGCGCAATACCGGCGGGATATTCATGCGCCGGTCAATTGCGTTCGCCGGCCTCGCGATTATCTATGCAGCACCCCCGTATGAAATTCCCCGCCCCTTCCTGTCTCGGCGTCCTCGCCGCCCTGTGCCTGTTGCGCCCCACCTTCGCCGCCGAAACCGCCCTCCCGCGCGCCACGCCTGAGTCCCAAGGCATCTCCTCCGCCGGCATCCAGACGATCATCGACGAACAGGATGCGAAAAAATACGGCATGCACGGCCTGATGATCCTGCGCCACGGCAAGGTCGTCGCCGAGGGCTGGTGGACGCCCTACACCGCGAACGAGCCGCACATGCTGTTCTCGCTGAGCAAGAGCTTCACCTCGACCGCCATCGGCCTCCTTCAGACTGAGGGCCGCCTCAACATCCACGACAAGCTCGCCACTTTCTTCCCCGAGGACGTGCCCGCCGACGCCTCGACCAACGTCAAGGCCATGCGGCTGCGCGACCTTCTCATGATGTCCACCGGCCAACTCAAGGAGGATGTCGATCGCCTCAACGAACGCCTGATGGCCAATCCCGAGGCCACGAAGAAATTCTTTGCCACCCCCGTGCCGCAGAAACCGGGCACCCTGTTCTACTACAACTCTCCGGGCACGTACATGCTCTCGGCCACCGTGACCAAGGTCACCGGCCAGACCGTGCGCGACTATCTTACGCCGCGCCTGTTCGAACCGCTCGGCATCCCCACCCCCGACTGGGATCTCTCCGTGCAGGGTTACAACCATGGTGCCTCCGGCCTTCACTTGCGCACCGAGGACGTCGCCAAATTCGGCCAGCTCCTCCTGCAACGCGGCGAGTGGAACGGCCGCCGTCTCGTCCCCGCCGACTGGATCGATCTCGCCACATCCCGCCAGACTTCGAACGGTAGCGATCCGGACGGCGACTGGGACCAGGGCTACGGCTTCCAATTCTGGCGCTGTGTCCCCGGCTTCTACCGCGCCGACGGGGCCTACGGCCAGTTCTGCATCGTGATGCCCCAATACGACACGGTTGTCGCCATCACCGGCGGCACGAAGGATACCAAGGGCGTGATGAAGCTGCTCTGGGCGAAACTTATCCCCGAACTGCGCGCCGCCGCCATCCCTGAGAATCCCGCGGCGCTCGCCAATCTCCGTCAGCGTCTCGCGAACCTCTCTCTGCCCGTGACCACCGGCGCCGCGACCAGCCCGCTTGCCGCCAAGATCTCCGGCCGAAAATTCAACTTCGAGAAAAACAATCTGGAGCTTGAATCCGTGTCACTCGACGTCGCCACCGATGGCGCGGTGACGTTCAAAGCCCGGCGCTACGACCAGGACCAGGGAGTCACAGCCGGCCGGGGTGAGTGGAAGAAGAGCGCGTTCCTGATCAGCCGTAATGGCACCCCGCCGGTAGCCGTCTCCGGCGCTTGGACCACCGACGACACCTACTCGATTCAACTCGCCCAATACGGCCAGCCCTTCCTCGAGACCTTCCGACTGAAATTTGCCGGCGACACCGTGGCCTTGGAGCGCGAGATGAACTGCGGGCCGGCCAGCGACAAACCCGTCACGCTCACCGGCAAGGCGCTGTGAGCGGCAATTTGGATTCCGCCTGATTGCAAATGGAGGGTCGGGCTCCCGCCCGACCACGGCCGGGCAGGAGCCCGGCCCTCCAGCACTGGCCCGACCCCGACCTCAGCTCTCCTCGATGACCTTCATCTTCGCGGAAAAATCCTCGTTGCCCATCCCGCGGCCTGCCCACCGCACAGGGCTTGTATGCCTCGCGCTTTCCGCCCAGCTTCAAGCCATGCAAGATTCCGGAAACCACGCCGAAAACGTCCGTTTATCCGCCGCCAAAATCACCGCCGCGCTTGGTGGGACGCGGCCGAAAATCGCCATCATCCTCGGCTCCGGTCTCGGTGGTCTGGCCAAGCTCGTGCAAAACCCGGTGACCCTCGCTTATCGAGACCTGCCCGGCTTTCCGGAGCTCACTGTCGCCGGCCACGCCGGCCAGCTCATCACCGGCCTGCTCAACGGCGTGCCCGTCATCGTCCTGAACGGCCGCAAGCATTTCTACGAGACGAGCGATGCCACCCCGCTCAAAACGATGATCCGCGCCGTGCGGGCCGCCGGCGTCGAGACGCTCTTCCTGTCCAATGCCGCGGGCAGCCTCCGCCCGCACATCAAGGTCAGCGAGCTGATGCTCATCACCGACCACATTAATTTCATGGGTCTCAACCCGCTCGTCGGCCCGAACGACGAGGCCTTCGGTCCGCGTTTCTTTGCGATGTCTGACGCCTGGGACCCGGCCCACCGCGCGAAACTCCTGGCCGTGGCCCAATCCGCCGGGGTCACTCTGCACCAAGGCGTCTATGTCGCGTTCCGCGGACCGTCCTTCGAGACGCCTGCCGAGATTCGCGCGGTTCAGGGCTGGGGCGGTGATGCCGTGGGGATGTCCAGCGTGCCCGACTGCCTCATCGCCCGGCACTGCGGGCTGAAGGTCGTGGGCGTCTCGTGCATCACCAACATGGGCGCGGGACTCTCGGCGGAAAATCTCACCCACAGCCACACACTGGAAAACGCCGGCAAGGGCGCTGGCGCGTTCGAGAAACTGGTGCTGGCAGCGGTGAAGGTGCTGTAGGGTGCGCTGCCTTACTGTGGGAAGGGCTTTATGCCCCGGCGGGACATCATTCCGCAAACTGCCGGAGCATAAAGCCCCTCCTACAGTTCAAACCAAGAGGTGAACAGGGCGACTAGCCCTACCCCACCCACGAGATCGCCGAAATCTTCCTGGCGAGCTCGATGTCCTTGGCCGTGACCTTGCCGCCGGCGTCGTGGGTGTTCAGCCGGATGACGACACGATTGTAGACATTCGTCCAGTCCGGGTGGTGGTCCATCGCCTCGGCCTCGAAGCTTACCCGCACCATGAAGGACATCGCCTCGCGAAAACTACCGAACTTGAAGGCCTTCTCCAGCGCGTCGCGCTTGCAGGTCCAACCCGGCAACGCGGCAAGGGCAGCGGTGATCTTGGCGGGGGTGAGCGGCGTGGCCATGACGGCAACATGGCGCGATTCTTAGCTGAAGCAAGTCGGCGCTCCTGTAGGGCGGGATCGCTGATCCCGCCACGAGAACGATTGTGTATGCGACGGCGGGATCAGCG
>JANYDW010000053.1 GCA_025363455.1 Oleiharenicola sp.
GGACCAATCAGACCTGATCGAGATGCTGGCGACCAAGGCCGGCCGCCTCGTGTTTAACGGCTATCCCACCGGCGTCGAGGTCAGCCACGCCATCGTGCACGGCGGACCCTATCCCTCGACGAGCGACGGCGGACGCACCACCTCGGTCGGCACGCGTGCGCTCGGCCGCTGGGTCCGGCCGGTCTGCTACCAGGGTTTCTCCGACGACTTGCTGCCCGCCGAGCTCCAGAACGCGAATCCGCTCAAGGTTCACCGCCTGGTGAATGGCGAGTTATCCCGCAATCCAGTTTAACCACAGATAACCACAGATGGTCACAGATAAATACGGAAGTGTTGGTTTTCATCTGTGTGTATCTGTGTTCATCTGTGGTTGAGTTCTGTTTCTTAAATTTCCCATCCCATGCTACCCGCCCCGTCCTTCATCACCGCCAATTTTGTCGCCCGACCTCTCGGCTATCGCATGGAGAAAGGCTGGGCGCAGGGCGATCAGGCCTCGAACGACTGGTTTGCTCCGCTGGCGACCTTCGAGGCGCGTTTCGACGAGATGCTCGGCGAGATCAAGGCACTGGGTTTCTCGTCCATCGACCTTTGGTGCGCGCACCTGCATTGGAGGTGGGCGACATTGGAGCACGTGGCTGTCGCGAAAAGCCTGCTGGCCAAACACGACCTCGCGGTGCGTAGTTATGCCGCTTGGGTTTATGGCAGTCTCGCTGACCTTCACGGAGCGTGCCGGCTGTGCGCTGATCTCGGGGTATTCCTGATTGCCGGGCAGTCGGATGTGCTGCTCCGGGAGCGGGCCGCTGCGGTCGCCATCCTCCGCGAGCACGGGGTGGCCTACGCGTGGGAGAACCACCCGGAGAAAAGCGCGGCTGAACTGCTCGCGATCCTAGGCCCCGGTGACGAAGACGTCATCGGCATCGCGCTCGACACCGGGTGGTGCGGCACCGAGGACTGGGATATCCTCGCCGCCTGGCGCGAGCTCGCGCCCCGGGTGAGGGCGGTGCATATCAAGGACGTGAAGGCCCGCCGGACGGAAAAGACCGGCCTTGAGTTCATCGACCGCGGACACGAGACGTGTCGGCTGGGCGAGGGCAAATTGCCTTTGCAGGAATTTGTTTCGCTTTTGAAACAGTCGGGTTTTCGCGGCCCGATCAGCCTTGAGCATGAGCCGGAGCTCTATGATCCACGCGAAGAAATACGGGCCAGCCGGGAAACGATCAAGCGTTGGTGGCAGGCAGTCGAGATCAAGGCCGAGGCGCCGCCGCTGAAGGTCGTCGTCGTCGGCTGCGGCAACATTGCCGGACAATACGGCGAGGCACTAGGGCGCTGTCCGGAGATCAAGATTCTCGGTGCGCAGGATTTGGACCCGGCGCGCGCGCAGGCTTGGGTGGCGAAGCACGGCGGTCGCGCCTACGTCACGCTCGACGAGGTGCTGGCCGATCCGTCGGTCGAGGCCGTCGTAAACCTCACCATTCAGAACGCGCACGTCGAGGTCGTCACCAAGTGCCTCGAGGCCGGCAAGCACGTGCATTCCGAGAAGCCCCTTGCGCCGACCTACGCCGAGGCGAAGAAACTCGTCGATCTGGCCGCGGCGAAGAACCTGCGCCTCAGCTGTGCGCCGGTCACATGGCTCGGTGAAGCGCAGCAGACCACCTGGAAGCTCATCCGCGACGGCCGCATCGGCACCCCGCGCGTGGCCTACGCCACCGTGGACTGGGGCCGCATCGAGTCGTGGCATCCCAATCCAGCCCCGTTTTACGCGGCAGGCCCGGTGTTCGATGTGGCCGTGTATTCCCTTTCCCTGCTCACAGCCTGGTTCGGGCCCGTGAAGAAGGTCACCGCCGGGGGCAAGGTGCTGCTGCCGGACCGGGTGACCAAGGACGGCAAGCCCTTCCGTATCACGACCGAGGACTGGCTGGGCGCGGTGCTGGAGTTCTCCGGCGGCCTGCTCGTCCGCTTGACGGCCAACATGTATGTGATGAATCCGACGCAGTGGCAGGCCACGCTGGATTTTCACGGTGACACCGGCTCGATCAACACCGAGTGGTTCGCGGCCACGGCGCCGGTGCGCTTCTGCGCCAACGGCGGCAAGTATCAGCGCATCCCGCTGGTGCGTGAGTCCGCCGGCACGGGTCGGTGGTATGTGGACTGGGCGGCGGGGGTGGTCGGACTCTGGCGTGGCCTGCGCACCAACGAACCGCACCCGACGGGCGGCGCGCACGCGGCGCATGTCGTCGAGGTCATGGAAGCCGTGCACACGTCCGCTCGCGAAGGCCGGGCGATCCTGCTGGTCAGCACCTTTCCGGCCCCGCCGCCGCAGGACTGGGCGGAGTAGGCCTGCTTGACAGAAAATATTCTGTCAGACAGCTTGCCGACATGAAAACCAATGTCCGCACCTTCCTGCGCGAGTTCGCCAGTTTCAAGGCCAAGGCCATGCGGGGCGAGATGGTGCGCATCAATGATGGCAAGGGAGAATTCATTTTCACGGCCGTGCATGCGCGCAAGACTCTGCTGGGTGCGGGCAAGGGGAAGATTACTTTTCACGGTGACATATCCGGGCCGACTTTGTCCAACAGTGCCTGGAAACCGTCGCTGTGAAGGTGCGGCTAAAATACCTGCTGGATACGCATGCTTTCCTGTGGGCGGCCTACGCTGAGAAGAAGCTGGGGGGAGAGGCCTACCGAGTTTTGGCTTCCACTCCGTTTGATCAGCTGGCGATCAGTGACCTCAGCCTGCAGGAAATCGGCCTGCTGGAGCATGCGGGTAAGATCACCCTTGAGGGCAGGGCGGCGGCCGGTGTCCGGCAATTGCTAGAGCATGTGACCGTGCTACCCATTACGCTGGAGATCGGTCTGCTGGCCCCGACGCTGGCCCTGCCTCATGCCGATCAGTTTGACCATGTCATCACGGCCACCGCAAAGCTGCACAAGCTGACCCTGATCACCAAGGATGCGAACATCACGGATTCAGGCATCGTGAACACTCTGTGGTGAGTTGCGGTCCGGCCTGCGGCCTTAGGCATGCCTTCAGACTGGAGTAACCACGAAGAACACGAAGCACACAAAGACCGGACCAAGAATGTAACCACAGATGAACACGGATGAGCACAGATTACTGAAAGTAATTGAGCGCCGGGACGCGGAGCTTTCCTCCGGCAAGGTTGTCAGTGGCCACTTCAAAACCGGCCAGTTGTGGCCACTTCAAAACCAGCCACCCTGAGGGTGGATTGGTCATAGGATGGGCAGGGGTGTAATCAAGCTGGATCGTTGGGTCGTGGTCAGGCCGTGCCGGTCGTGGTC
>JANYDW010000055.1 GCA_025363455.1 Oleiharenicola sp.
GACCACGACCGGCACGGCCTGACCACGACCCAACGATCCAGCTTGATTACACCCCTGCCCATCCTATGACCAATCCACCCTCAGGGTGGCTGGTTTTGAAGTGGCCACAACTGGCCGGTTTTGAAGTGGCCACTGACAACCGGTTGAACTGACGATAAATTCCTTGGCTTCGCGTATTCCGCCTTTCAACCAATGCAGCGACAGTGGCTTAGCCTCAATGTAGGAACGTAGCTTCGTGCTCACCGAAATTTCGTGAGTTTCATTGCTGTCGGTGACCACCGTTGCGCGGACCACATCCGTTCCGTTGCGCAGCTTCGACCGGAACCTGAGAGTAATTTCACCAGTTTTTCCGGCTTCGATCCCGTGCGTCGGCATCGAGGTTTGGATACAATCGCATTCGGTTCTTACCTCTAGGACTCTGACGGTAGATTGAGAAGTGTTCTTAAATAGAAACACGGCTTTAGCCTCCTGGTTGTCTATTGGAAGCTCGGACTCAATCCGCGATTGTTCAAACACCAGTTGGGTTGCTCTCAACGATGGAGAGAAGGTCAGTGCACAGCTGCCAGCGACAATGAACGATCTCAAGCACGCCAGAAGAGTGTTTGGACTAACGTTCAGCCCGTGACCTGTATTATGCGCCAACATGGCCTCAATTCAGGCGCTGTTGTTGATCTCCCCGGAACGCGAGAATGGTTCCGGTGCGGCTAATAGGAAGCTTCAGCAATCCGCAATACAATGGATGTTCTTGTGGGATCCAATTCGGCGAAAATTCTCCAGACGAGCCCCTTACCGATACCTGGATCGGCGAGGAAGAATGTACCACCATTCTTGCTCAGCTTTATCGGAGTTTCACCAGCTCGACCATCATATCCATTCGGCTTAAATATGGTTTGCGCTTCGCCTTTGCCCAGTTTTTCACTCAGGATCTGATCCAAGATTTTCCGGCTCTCATCGTCGAGAGGTTCTATAACGACCGGAAAGCGGGAGTTGTTTTGACCAGTTGGCCATGTGCTAGGTTTCGCCGGCGGAAACTTAAGAACAATTCCCCATGGTGCCGCTTCATTTTCGGTAGCAACAATTCGAATCCCGTCCTTCTCGAATTGCTCAATGCTCTTCACCGCCAAATGTAGTTCGATAGACCCCTTGTTAATGACAGTGCGACCAAAGAATATCGATGGTAGCACCAGCATAATAGTTAAGATTCTGGGCATGAATTTCATCGGAGGTATTTTGTCCCTAGGGTGTAATTTCCCAAACTAGTCCGGTAGTCGGAGGCGACCCGCCCCATACGAGATATGATAGAGCTTTAACGGGATCTTCTAGTTTCGCTTTTCCGGTCGAGGAATCAATTATTTGGATTTTGGCGCCGACCTTGCGGATAACCAATGCATGATTTGGATCAAAGTTAACGAGTCCGCTTTTATCCTTGGTGTCTAGAACATTCCCAACGATTAGCACCTTACCGGCGTTTAACTTGTCCATTACGTCCTGATCATTAAGTGACGTTGTTGCTGAGCAAGCCACGGGGGTCAGGACGCGTATTCGGAGGTCGCCGCTCATTTACTCGCGGCAAATCCACGGTCGAATCCCTGTCGTTCCCAGCTAGCTTCCGGCCATCAGCACGGTGCAGGAAATCGAGCAGGCTATCAGCCGGCTTTCCCCGAAGGAAATCCGCCAGGTGCGCGATTGGATCGAACACCAGCTCGAGGATCAGCTGCAGATGACCGATGAATTCAAGGGCCAGATCGAGAATTCGGAGCGCCAGATGGCCGTGGGCCAGCGTCCGCGCACTCGATCCGCCCAGGAATGAGCCGCGCCCTGCAGGTTTACTACCCCGCGTTCAACGAGGTGTTTCTGCGACTGCCAGACAACGTGCGACAGCGCATTGAGGCAGGCGTCGATGACATGGGCCTGAGATTGAGCAGCTACCCGCACTATCGCATGTCCGGCGGCCACCGCTATCGCCTCCGAGTTGGAGACTACCGGGTTATCTACACATTCGATCTCGTTCGAAATGAAATCCACCTGCTGGCAGTGGCCATCGTCGTGAGATTTATCGGTGAGGCCAATAGCTCGGCTCTTAAAACGCTGAGTTCGCGAAGAGCGCGGAGTCAGGCATCGGGGTTTCCAAATTAGCGGTGATTAGCGCCCATTAGCGGTTAACCGGATTGGATGTCTCCGCGGGCTCTGCGGTCTCCGCGTTTAACGGATCGGGAGTGAGCGGAAACGACGGGATTCGGCGAGTCCGTCCTAGGGGACGCGGTCCGTCCAGAAAATGAAAAAGGCGCCTTGGGCGGGCGCCTTGGAAATCGGGGCGTAAAGCCCCTCCTACATTCGGGACACTGCGAACACGTCAGGACTTTGGACAGCAAGCTTTGACCACGCTCTTTTGGCTCGATTCCTTACCTGACGTGTTTGCAGTGTTCCTCCAGGATTCATCCCGGCCTGTATGACCGCATGCTGGCGGCCTCAGGTAAGGTTCCGGTAATGTTCCTCTGCTACAATGACGGCGCGAATTCAGACCGCCCGGGCCCACCCCGGCGAACAACCCCGACCATTCAAATCCCATGAAACGAAAAATCCTCCTGCCCCTCCTGCTGCTTTGCAGCGCCCTGCTCCCGCCCGCCGCGCTCGCGAAGGATTCCGACAAGAAGCACGCCGCCGAGGCCGACCTGAAGACCCAGGCCAAGGTCACTGAGACCGAGGCCCAGAAAATTGCCCTGGCCAAGGCGCCGGGCGGCAAGATTCAATCCGGTGAACTGGAGGAGGAGAAAGGCGCCCTGATCTGGTCGTTCGACATCGCCATGCCCGGGACCAAGGACATCACCGAGGTCGCCGTGGACGCCAAGACCGGCGCCATCGTCTCGGTTGTCACCGAGACCCCGAAGGAGCAGAAGAAGGAGCGCAAGGAGGACAAAAAGGAGCACAAGAAACACGAGAAGAAAGAGAAGGACGACGACGAGAAAGACGAAATGAAATAAGAGGCTCCGAAGGGAGCAAGCCACGGGGGTCAGGACGCGTATTCGGAGATCGCCGATCATTCACTCGGGACAAATCCGCAGTTAAATCGCCGCCCTGCCCGCCTAGTTTCCGGTCATCACCAAGCTCGCGGAAATCCAGGAGGCGATCCGGCAGCTGGCTCCTCAGGAGCAGCAAGAATTGCTGCATTGGCTGGGATGTGAAGCGGGAGGAGACGCCAGCGATGCTGGCCGCGATTGATGAGGGGCTGCACTCGTTGCAGACCAAAGGTACGCAACCATTCACCCGGGCCCAACTTGAGCAGAGGGTCCGGCAATCCATAGTCCAAACCCGGAGCTTTAACCACTAATCCACACTCATGGAGCACCAATCAGGACGAGGCTCGTTCTCCCCATTAGTGTCTATTAGTGGTCATTAGTGGTTAACCGGTTTGGAAACCTCCGCGATCTCTGCGCCCTCCGCGTTTAGTGGATTGGGGATCGAACGTGAAAATCGGGGCATAAAGCCCCTCCTACAGTTAAGGCAGAGCCCAGCGGGATCAGCCGTCGCATGGCCCATGGCTGACAGGGCGTGTGCCCTCCCCAAGACAAACGCGCTGGGGAGCAGCGCGTTCCACCTTGGCCCGGCGACGAGCGCCGGCCCTACATTCAAACAGTTCCTCCTCACTCAGGGTTTTGCGCTTTTTGTGGCCAAAAAAAGGCGCCCGGTTGGGAGCGCCTGATTGGCTACCAGGCAAACGTGCCCGGAGGGCCCGTTCCACCTTACGGCAAGTCTGTGCTGCCCATCAGATACCGGTCGCACTCACGGGCGGCTCCACGTCCCTCGTTGAAGGCCCAGACTACCAGAGACTGACCGCGACGGCAGTCGCCGGCGGCGAAGACTCCCTTGATGCTCGTAGTGTACTTCTCGTGCTCGGCTTTGATGTTGGATCTCGGGTCGGTCTCGAGGTTGAGCTCCTTCAGGAGGGGCTGCTCGGGTCCGAGAAAACCCATGGCGAGGAGGACGAGCTGCGCTGGGCGGGTCTTCTCCGTGCCGGCGACTTCCTGCGGCACGAACTGGCCCTTGTCGTTCTTGCCCCACTTGATCTCGACGGTGACGAGCTCCTTCACGTTGCCTGCAGCATCACCGATGAACTTCTTGACCGTGGTCACGTAGATGCGGGGATCGGCGCCGAACTTCGCGGCGGCCTCCTCCTGGCCATAATCCAGCTTGTACGTCTTGGGCCACTCGGGCCAGGGATTGTCGGCCGCGCGGTCTAGCGGCGGCTTGGGGAGAATCTCGATCTGCAACAGGCTCTTGCAGCCGTGGCGCATCGACGTGCCGACGCAGTCCGTGCCGGTGTCACCGCCGCCGATGACGACGACGTCCTTGCCGGTGGCGAGGATGGGGCTCTTCCCGTTGTGGCCGAGCACGGCCTTGGTGTTGGCGGTGAGAAACTCCATCGCGAAGTGCACGCCCTTCAGGCTGCGGCCCTCGATGGGCAGGTCGCGGGGCTGCGTGGCGCCGGTGCAGATGACCGTGGCGTCGTATTCCTTGAGGAAGATCGCGGGCTCGACGTTGTCGTTGTCCCCCGTGCCGACGCTGGCATTGCAGATGAACTTGATGCCCTCCGCCTCCATAAGCTTGATGCGGCGCAGGACAACCTCCTGCTTGTCGAGCTTCATGTTGGGGATGCCGTACATGAGCAGGCCGCCCGGGCGGTCGGCGCGCTCGAAGACGGTGACCGTGTGGCCGGCGCGATTGAGCTGCGCGGCGGCGGACAGGCCGGCGGGGCCGGAGCCGATGACGGCGACCTTCTTCCCGGTGCGAATCTTGGGCGCCTCGGGGATGACCCAGCCTTCCGCCCAGCCCTTGTCGACGATGGCGGCCTCGATGTTCTTGATCGTGACCGGCGGGTTGTTGATGCCGAGCACGCACGAGCCCTCACAGGGCGCCGGGCAGACGCGGCCGGTGAACTCGGGGAAATTGTTCGTCTTGTGCAGGCGCTCCAGCGCCTCGTGCCAGAGGCCGCGGTAAACGAGGTCGTTCCACTCCGGGATGAGGTTGTTGATCGGGCAGCCCGACGCCATGCCGCTGATGAGCTTGCCGGTGTGGCAGAATGGAATGCCGCAATCCATGCAGCGCGCGCCCTGGGTCCGGAGCTTCTTCTCCTCCATGTGCTCGTGGAATTCCTTCCAGTCGCCCACGCGCGCGCTCGGCGAGCGATCGGTCGGCAGTTCCCGGAGATATTCGATGAAGCCTGTTGGTTTACCCATGGGTTGGAAAAGGCTGAAGGGCTGAAAGGCTGAAGTGCTGAATCATGGGGAACGAAAAGATGGAAATGGCTGAAAAACTAAAGGACTGAAGTGCTGAAGGTATTTCATGTATGCGCTGGTATCGGTTCGGAGGTCGGAAAATCGCCTGCAAGCAGGCTCCAACAATGGGATGTGATAATTGAGGGTTATTTCAGCCTTTCAGCTATTCAGTCTTTCAGCTCTTGCGCTCAGTTGCCCCCGACGCGGGAGGTGTCGCGCGCGTTTTCCTCGAAGGCGGACATGATCGCCTCGTCGCCGGTGAGGCCGGAGGCCTGGGCGCGGTCGATGCAGGCGAGCATGCGCTTGTAGTCCTTGGGCATCACCTTGACGAACTTCGGGACGAAAGCGTCCCAGTTCGCGAGGACAGCCTTCGCGCGCTCGCTCTTCGTGTAGTCGACGTGCTTCTGGATCATGGCCTTCACGAGCGCTATTTCCTTGGCGTCGGTGAGCTGCTCGATGCCGACCATCTGGGTGTTGACGCGGCCGGCGAAATCGCCGCCCTCGTCGAGCACGTAGCCCACGCCGCCGGACATGCCGGCGCCGAAGTTGCGGCCGGCGCGACCGAGCACGACGACGTTGCCGCCGGTCATGTACTCGCAGCCGTTGTCGCCGATGCCCTCGACCACGACCGTGGCGCCGGAGTTGCGGACGCCGAAGCGCTCGCCGGCCATGCCGCGAATGTAGGCCTCGCCGGCGCTGGCGCCGTAGAAGGCCACGTTGCCGATGATCATGTTTTCCTCGGCCTTGAAGGTAGCCTTCGCGTCCGGGAAGATGATGAGCTTGCCGCCGGAGAGGCCCTTGCCGAAGTAGTCATTGGCATCGCCCTCGATGGAGAGCGTCATGCCGCGCGTGACGAAGGCGCCGAAGCTCTGGCCGGCGGAGCCCTTGAACTTGAACTTGATGGAGTCCTCGGGGAGTCCCTTGGCGCCGTGCTTCTTGGTGATCTCGCCGGAGGTGATGGTGCCGGTGACGCGGTTGACGTTGCGGATAGGGAGCTCGGCGACGACCTTCTCGCCCTGCTCGATCGCGGGCTGCGCGAGCGCGAGGAGCGTGGTCATGTCGTAGGAGCGGTCGATGCCGTGGTCCTGCTTCTGCGAGCAGAAGCGCCCGACCTCGGGGCCGACGTCCGGTTGGTAGAGGATGTTGGAGAAGTCGAGGCCCTTGGCCTTCCAATGGTCGACGGCCGAGCGCGCCTCGAGGCGGTCGGTGCGGCCGATCATCTCCTCGACGGTGCGGAAGCCGAGCGAGGCCATGAGCTCGCGCATGTCCGTCGCGATGAACTTCATGAAGTTCACGACGTGTTCGGGCTTGCCGGAGAACTTGGCGCGGAGCTGCGGGTCCTGCGTGGCGACGCCGGCGGGACAGGTGTTGAGGTGGCAGACGCGCATCATGATGCAGCCCGTGGCGACGAGCGGCGCGGTGGCGAAGCCGAACTCCTCGGCGCCGAGCAAGGCGGCGATGATGACGTCGCGGCCGGTCTTGAGCTGGCCGTCGGTCTCGACCGCGATGCGCGAGCGAAGGTTGTTGAGGACGAGGGTCTGGTGGGTCTCGGCGAGGCCGAGCTCCCATGGGAGGCCCGCGTGCTGGAGGGAAGTCTGCGGCGAGGCACCGGTGCCGCCGTCATAGCCGGAGATCAGGACGACGTCCGCGTGGGCCTTGGCGACGCCGGCGGCGATGGTGCCGACGCCGACCTCGGAGACGAGCTTCACGGAGATGCGCGCGTCCTTGTTGCCGTTCTTGAGGTCGTGGATGAGCTCCGCGAGATCCTCGATGGAATAGATGTCGTGGTGCGGCGGCGGGGAGATGAGGCCGACGCCGGCGGTGGTGCCGCGGGTCTTGGCGACCCAGGGATAAACCTTGGTGCCGGGCAACTGGCCACCCTCGCCGGGCTTGGCGCCCTGGGCCATCTTGATCTGGAGCTCGCGCGCGTTGACGAGGTATTCGCTCGTGACGCCGAAGCGGCCGGAGGCCACCTGCTTGATGGCGGAGTTCTTGGAATCACCCTGGGCGTTGGTCCAGCTGAAGCGTTCGGAGTCCTCGCCGCCCTCGCCCGTGTTGGACTTGCCGCCGATGCGGTTCATGGCGATGGCGAGCGTCTCGTGGGCCTCCTTCGAGATGGAGCCGTAGGACATGGCGCCCGTCTTGAAGCGCTTCATGATCTTTTCGATCGACTCGACCTCCTCGAGCGGGATGGCCGGGCCGGCCTTGAAGTCGAGGAGCGAGCGCAGCGTGCAGAGGTTCTTCGACTGCTCGTTGACGAGCTTGGCGTAGGCCGTGTAAGCGGCCTTGCTCTCGGTGCGGACGGCCTTTTGGAGAGCGTGCACGGACTCGGGCGTGAAGAGATGGGCCTCGCCGCTGGAGCGCCACTGGTAGAGGCCGCCGACGGGCAACACGTGGCCGTTGACCTGGCGGTCCGGGTACGCGAGGCGGTGGCGCATGAGGACTTCCTGGGCGATGACATCCAGGCCGATGCCGCCGACGCGCGAAGGCGTCCAGGTGAAGTAGTGGTCGACGACGTCCTGGCGGAGGCCGAGTGCCTCGAACACCTGGGCGCCGCGGTAGGACTGGACGGCGGAGATGCCCATCTTGGACATGACCTTGATGACGCCCTTTGAGGCGGCCTTCACGAAGTTGGCGCAGGCCTTCTTGTGGTCGATGGCGGGCAGCATGCCCTCGCGGATCATGTCGTCGATCGTCTCGAACGCGACGTAGGGGTTGATGGCGCTGCAGCCGTAGCCGATGAGCAGCGCGAAGTGGTGGACCTCGCGGGCGTCGCCCGTCTCGAGCACGAGCGACACGCGGGTGCGCAGGCCCTCGCGGATGAGGTAGTGGTGCAGGCCGGCGACGGCGAGCAGCGACGGGATCGGGGCGTATTCCCGGGTGACGCCGCGGTCGGAAAGGATGAGGACGTTGACCTCCTCCTCCTCGATCATGCGGCGGGCCATCATGGAGAGCTCCTCCATGGACTTGGCCAGGCCCTTCTCGCCGCGGGCGACGCGGAAGAGGATAGGCAGCACACCCATCTTGAGGCCGGGGAGATTGGTGCGGCGGATCTTGGCGAATTCCTCGTTGGTGAGGACGGGCCACTTCAGCTCGACGCGGCGGCAGGCCGTGGGCTGCGGGTTGAGCAGGTTGCCCTCGGAGCCGAGGCGCGTCTCGTGGGAAATGACGATCTCCTCGCGGATCGAGTCGATCGGCGGGTTGGTGACCTGGGCGAAGAGCTGCTTGAAATAATCGTAGAGCAGGCGCGGCTTGTTGGAGAGCACCGCCAGTGCGGCGTCGTTGCCCATCGAGCCGATGGCCTCGACGCCGTCCTTGGCCATGGGGGCGATGATGACGCGCTCGTCTTCAAAGGTGTAGCCGAAGGCGATCTGGCGCTGGAGGAGCGTCGCGTGGTCGGGCGTCTCGACGGTGGGTGCCTCGGGCAGGTCGCTGAGGTGAACAAGATGCTGGTTGATCCAGTCCTGGTAGGGCTGGGCGCCGGAAATGGTGCGCTTGATCTCCTCGTCCTCGATGATGCGGCCCTGGGCGGTGTCCACGAGGAACATGCGACCCGGCTGCAGGCGGCCCTTCTGGACGATGTCCTCGGGCGGGAAATCGAGCACGCCGGCCTCGGAGGCCATGACGACGATCCCATCCTTGGTGACGTAGTAGCGCGAGGGGCGCAGGCCGTTGCGGTCGAGGATGGCGCCGATCTGGGTGCCATCGGTGAAGCCCATGGACGCGGGGCCGTCCCACGGTTCCATGAGGCAGGAGTGGTACTGGTAGAACGCGCGGCGCTGCGGGTCCATCGACTCGTGGTTGGACCACGGCTCGGGGATGAGCATCATCATCGCGTGGGCCATCGGGCGGCCGGCGAGGACGAGGAGCTCGAGGGTGTTGTCGAACATCGACGAGTCGGACCCATTGGGGTTCACGACCGGGAGGATCTTCTTGATGTCGTCGCCGAAGACGGGGCTGTCGAAGAGCGCCTGGCGGGCGTGCATCCAGTTGATGTTGCCGCGGAGGGTGTTGATCTCGCCGTTGTGCGCGAGGTAGCGGTAAGGGTGCGCGCGCTCCCAGCTCGGGAAGGTGTTGGTCGAGAAACGCGAGTGGACGAGGGCGAGGGCCGACTCCATCGCGGGGTGCTTCAGGTCGGGGAAGTAGTTGTCGACCTGGTCGGTCGTGAGCATGCCCTTGTAGACGAGGGTGCGCGCCGAGAGGCTCGCGACGTACCACGCCTCGGCACCGGTGATGGTCGAGGTGCGGATGTCGTTGTAGGCGCGCTTGCGGATGACGTAGAGCCTGCGCTCGAACGCGAGCTCGTCGGCCAGATCAGCCGGACGCGCGATGAAGGCCTGGCGCATGAACGGCTCCGCGGACTTCGCGGTGTCGCCCAGCGAGGCGTTCTTGACCGGCACGGTGCGCCAGCCGAGGAAGGTGCAGCCCTCAGCCTGGACGACCTGCTCGAACTTCTCCTCGACCTTGCGGCGGACGGAGGCGTTGCGCGGGAGGAAGATCAGGCCGACGCCATACTGGCCGGCCGGCGGCAGCGTGAAGCGCAGGGAGGCCTTGCAGCCCTCGGCAAAAAACTTGTGCGGGAGCTGGATGAGGATGCCGGCGCCGTCGCCGGTGTTGATCTCGGCGCCGCTTGCGCCGCGGTGGTCGAGGTTGCGGAGGATCTGGAGGCCGTCCGCGACCATCTTGTGCGACTTGCGCCCTTTCATATCCACGATGAAGCCGACGCCGCAGGCGTCATGCTCGAACCACGGGTCGTAGAGGCCCTGCTTGCCGGGCCGGCCGGTGCCGGAAGTCCGGGCGGCGGGGATATGATTCTGGTGGGACATGGAGTTGGTCAGGTCGGGAGGAAGGTCATCAGCTATTTTCGGGCCACGCGGTGGGTGGATTCAAGCTGTCTCGGACCGGCCGCGGGGGACAATCAACGTGCACCGATGCCGGTCGTGGCAATAGTGTTTTTTGATGTGGCAGATTAGGGTCGGAACAGGGCCGCACCGCGAAGGGAGGCACAGAAATCGGTTGAGAGGTGTGAAGGCTGTCATAAGCCACTTTCGGGCCAAAATGAGGGAGGAAAATAGGGCGAAACCAACCCCACACACCCCGCCCTGTCGGGCAGCAGCCTTCGCCCGGCACTACGGCCCGCCAAGCCCCTCTTCAAAGAGGGGACTTCGGCTGCGAGGGTTTGATTCCCCTCTATCAAGAGGGGTGGCGCGCAGCGCCGGGGTGTGTTGTTCGAGGTCCGTTTTAGTCAGATTATTTTGTTTGCTACGTCCCGGGCTTTGGGGTCTGTTGACCGCTCTTCAGTCGGAAATCGGGACGTAGCTTAGCCTGGTAGAGCGCTTGCTTCGGGAGCAAGAGGTCGAGAGTTCGAATCTCTCCGTCCCGACCATTTTCCCCGGCAGACCGCCGCCGGCCGTCCTTTTGCCCCCATGAGCGACACCCTGCCCTCCACCCAGCCTGCCGAGCGCATCCTGCTCGGGCCCGGTCCCAGCCCTGTCCCGCACCGCGTGCTCCGCGCGCTCGGCGCCCCGACTCTCGGCCACCTGGATCCCCAGTATCTCGGCTTCATGGACGACACCTGCGCCATGCTGCGCACGGTCTTCCAGACCAAAAACGCCCTCACCTTTCCCGTCAGCGGCACGGGCATGGCCGGCATGGAATGCTGCGCCGTCAACCTGATCGAACCGGGTGACGAAGTCATCGTCGGCATCAACGGCGTCTTCGGCACTCGCATGAAGGACGTGATGGAACGCTGCGGCGCCACGGTCCACGGGCTCGAGACCACTTGGGGCGAGACTTTCACGCTCGAGCAGCTCAAGGCCGCGCTCGACGCGCATCCGAAGGCGAAGCTCGTCGGGATCGTGCACGCCGAGACCAGCACGGGCGCGCACCAGCCCCTCGAGGGCTTCGCCGACCTCGTGCATGCACGCGGCGCGCTGTTGCTCGTCGACGCCGTCACCAGCCTCGGCGGCCACGAGCTCAAGGTCGACGCCTGGGGCATCGACGCCATTTATAGCGGAACCCAGAAGTGCCTCAGTTGCCCGCCCGGACTTTCGCCCGTCAGCTTCGGCGAACTCGCCCTCGCCCGCATGGACGCCCGCAAGGCCAAGGTGCAGTCGTGGTATCTCGACGTGTCGATGCTGCGCAAATATTACACCGGCGGGGGCGGCGCCCGCGTCTATCACCACACCGCGCCGATCAACATGACCTACGCACTGCGCGAGGCCTTGATCATGGTGCTCGAGGAAGGACTGGACACCCGCATCGCGCGGCATGCCGCCATGCACCAGCGCCTGCGTGCCGGTCTCGAGCCGCTCGGCCTGCGGTACATTCCCACGCGTTCGCTCCACTCACTCAACTGCGTCGCCATTCCCGAGGGCGTCGATGACGCCGGCGGCCGCAAGCGTCTGCTCCAGGACTACGGCATCGAGATCGGCGGCGGCCTCGGCCCCATGGCCGGCAAGGCCTGGCGCATTGGCCTCATGGGCCACGGCGCCACCGTCCGCAACGTGGACCTGGTCCTCGCCGCCCTCCGCGAGATCCTGAAGCGGTAAACCCGATGCGCGACGACGCCCTGAGCCGCCTGGCCGGGATTCTTCCACCCGACCGGTTGCTTCGGCAGCCCGCCCAGCTGGCCGCCTACGAGAGCGACGCGCTGACCGCCTACCAGGCGAGCCCGATCGCCATCGCCCTGCCGGAGACGACCGAAGAGGTGGTCGCCCTCGTGCGGGCCTGCCGGGAGGCCCGCCTGCCCTTCGTGGCGCGCGGCAGCGGCACCAGCCTCTCCGGCGGCTCGCTGCCAGTCGCGGGCGGCATCGTCATCGCATTGAACCGGCTCAACCGCATCCTGCGGCTCGATCCCGACGAACGCACCGCGGTCGTCGAGCCCGGCGTGATCAACCTGGCGGTCACCGCCGCCGCCGCGCCGCACGGCCTCTATTACGCACCCGACCCGTCCAGCCAGTCGATTTGCACAATCGGCGGCAACGTCGCCTTCAATTCCGGCGGGGCGCATTGCCTGAAGTACGGCATGACCTCCAACCATGTGCTCGGGATCAAGGCGGTGCTCGCGACCGGCGAGGTCGTGGAGTTCGGCGGCGCCAGCCGCGAACAGCTCGGTCCCGACTGGTGCGGGTTGTTCACCGGCAATGAGGGCCTGTTTGGCATCGCGCTCGAAATCACGCTGCAATTGCTGCCCCGACCCGAATGCTACCACACGGTGCTCGCGGGCTATCGCACGCAGGAGGAGGCCGGCAACGCCGTCTCGGCCATCGTCGCCAGCGGCCTGTTGCCCGGCGCCATCGAGATCATGGACGCGCTCGCGCTCGAGGCCGCGGTGGCAGCGGTGCATGCCGACTACCCGCCTGGCTGCGAGGCCGTGCTGATCGTCGAACTCGAGGGCCCGCGCGAGGTCGTCGCCGCCGACCGTGGGCGGCTCGACGCCATCATCGCCGCGAGCCAGCCCGTCGAAGCCCGCCCCGCCCGCGACGCCGCGGAAAGGCTCGCGATCTGGAAGGGTCGCAAGAGCGCCTTCAGCGCCGTCGGCCGCCTCTCCCCGGATTTCATCGTGCAAGACGGCGTGGTGCCGCGCCGCCGCCTGGGCGAGGCCCTGCGGCGCATTGCCGAAATGACACGCGAGGCCGGCCTGCGCTGCGCCAACGTCTTCCACGCTGGCGACGGCAACCTGCATCCGCTCATCCTCTACAACGGCCGTGTGCCGGGCGAACTCGCCCGCGCCGAGGCGTTGGCCGGACGAATCCTTCGGATGTGCGTCGAGATGGGCGGCTCCATCACCGGCGAGCACGGCGTCGGCGTCGAGAAACGCGAGTACTTGCCCGACATGTTCAACCCGGAGGAAATCGACTGCCTGAAGCGCCTCCACGCCGCGTTCGATCCGCTCCAGATCGCGAACCCGGGCAAGATGTTTCCCGGCGGCAGCGCCCCCGCCCTCGCAACCCACGGCCTGCACCCGCTGGAAAAGGCCGGCGTCATCTCCCGCGAATGAGCCCGGTCCTGCAACCCGGCACCGTCGCCGAGCTCGCCGAAGCCGTCCGGGCGCACCCAGCCGTGCTCGCGGTCGGCGCCGGGACCAAGCCCCGCCTCGCCGAGATGCGCAACGGCTGCGTCGGCATTTCCACGAGAAAGCTTTCCCGCCTCGTCGAATACGAGCCGGACGAGTTCACCTTCACCGCGCTGGCCGGCACGCCGCTGGCCGAGGTCACCGCCGCGCTCACGGCCAAGGGGCAGTACCTGCCCTTCGATCCGCCGCTGGCCGCCGCCGGGGCGACGCTCGGCGGCACGGTCGCCGCCGGCCTCAGCGGGCCCGGGCGTTTCCGCTACGGCGGGGTCCGCGATTTCATCCTCGGCGTGCGCTTCGTCGACGGCGAAGGCCGCATCCTTCGCCTCGGCGGCAAGGTCGTGAAGAACGCGGCCGGTTTCGACCTGCCCAAATTTTTCGTCGGCAGCTTGGGCCGGTTCGGGATCCTGGCCGAACTCACCTTCAAGGTTTTCCCCCGTCCGCCGGCTGCGCTCACGCTCCGCCTGCCCCTCGCCGGCGCGGAGGCGGCGGTCGCGATCTTCGCCGCCGTCGGCCGCGCACGCTGGGAAGTCGACGCCGCGGATCTCGGCCCCGACGGCGAGGCCGTGCTGCTCCGGTTGGCCGGGCCGGCCGGAGCCTTGCCGGCTCTGGCGCAGGAAATCCTCGGCCGTTGGCCCGGGGAAGTGCTGGCCGAGGAGGTCGCCACGCGCACCTGGGACGATCTCACCGCATTCCGCTGGAGCGAAACTTTCCCTTACCTCGGCAAGGTGGTGCTTACGCCCGCGCAACTGCCCGGACTGCTCGGCGCCGTGAAGACCCTCGGTGGACGCGCCCATGTGAGCGCCGGCGGCAACGTCGCGTACATCGCACTCCCTGCCGGGGCCGATCCCGCCGGACTCGGCCGGCCGGTACTGACGCTCCGCGGGGCCGCACCGCTGTGGATCAGGCCGGCGCCGGTTCCGGCCATCGCCGCGGCGGTCAAGTTTGCCCTCGATCCTTCCGGACGATTCCCGGCCCTAGGCTGATATGCAGCACAAGATCGATCCCGCCAGCCACGGTCCGCTCGGCCTGCCGATGAGCAAGGCGGTGGATGCGTGCGTCCATTGCGGTTTCTGCCTTGCCGCCTGTCCCACTTACGACCGGCTGGGCCAGGAGATGGACTCCCCGCGCGGACGCATCGTGCTCATGAAGCAGGTGCTCGAGGGCGACCTGCCTTGGGTGGCCGCCCAGACGCACGTCGACCGCTGCCTGGGTTGTCTCGCCTGCGAACCCGCCTGCCCGAGCGGCGTGGTCTACCGCGACCTGATCAGCCCATTCCGGGCGGAGGCGGAAAAATACTTTACCCGGACTCCCGGCGAGAAACTGCGGCGCTTCCTGGCCAAGCATACCATTCCGTTCCCCGGTCGCTTCCGCGCCGCCCTCGCCGTCAGCCGGATCGGACGTCGGTTGGGGCCGTTGGTGCCGACGGCACTCCGGCCCATGCTCGAGCTGGCGCCGCCGGTGCTGCCGCCGGCCGAATCCTGGCCCGTCGTCACGCCCGCGCAGGGCGAGCGCCGGGCGCGCGTCGCGCTGCTGACCGGCTGCGCGCAGCAGGTCCTCGCACCAGACATCAACACTGCGACCATCGCCGTGCTGGCGCGCCAAGGGGTGGAAGTCGTCGTGCCGCCCGCTCAGGGGTGCTGCGGCGGCCTCGCCTGGCACACCGGCGACCTCGCCGCGGCCCGGAGCTTCGCGCGCCGCAACCTCGACGCCTTTCCCGCCGACGTCGACGCCGTGCTCACCAATGCCGCGGGCTGCGGCTCGGCGATGCATGAGTATCACCTCGTGCTGGCCGGCACGCCGGATGAGGCGCGAGCCGAGGCGTTCCGTCACCGCGTACAGGACGTGAGCTCATTTCTCGCCGAGCTCGGCTGGCGCGAGCCGCCCGGCCTCCCCGCGAAAAAACTCCGCATCGCCTACCACGACGCCTGCCACCTCGCCAACGCACAGGGCGTGCGGGCCGAGCCCCGGGCGTTGCTCCAGGCGATTCCCGGCGTCGAGCTCGTTGACGTAGCCGACGCCCACCTGTGCTGCGGGAGCGCCGGCACGTACAATCTCGACCAGCCCGACCTCGCGGCGGCACTCGGTGAATTGAAGGCTCGCGCTGTCATCGCTACCGGGGCCGACGTGGTGGCGTCCGGCAACATCGGCTGCCTGACCCAGCTGCAGGCGCACTTGGTCAGGCTCGGTTCGCCCATCCGGGTGCGGCACACTTTCCAGATCCTGCGCGACGCGTTTCGCTAGAGTGGTTTCAAACCACCCGGAGAGAATTAACCACGAATGCTTCGCCTAACGGCTGCGCTGCTTGGTGCGCTCCGCCTAATCGGCTCCGCAATAGGCTTCGGGGGTCGGCTAATCGCCGACCGGCAAACCAAACAAAATTCCAAGCGGCGACTAGCCGCTCCCCGGAACCAAAACCGGAGCCGACTAGGCGGAGGGGACTTCCAAGCAGAGCCGTTAGGCGATGCATTCGTGGTAAAAACCGGATCGGTTGTTCTCTGCTCAGCATTCGTTCAAGGGCTCTAGAGACGCACCCTAGTTCCCCGCCGGCAAGCGAGGGCCGCTCACGAACCGGGCACCATCCACGGCCAGACGTAGGCCTGCAGCATCACGAGCACGCCGACGAGCAGGGCGAGCCCGACGCTGTGCCAGAAGACCGAGCGGAGCACCGTGCCCGCATCGGGGCTGTCGGGGTGCCCGCCCGTGGCCACGCTCGCCACGACGATGCTCTGGGCATCGATCATCTTGCCCATGACGCCGCCCGAGCTGTTCGCGGCGGCCATCAGGATCGGCGAGAGTCCCAGTTGCTGCGCCGTGACTTTCTGCAAATTGCCGAAGAGCACGTTGGAGGAGGTGTCGCTGCCGGTCAGGGCCACGCCCAACCAGCCGATGAGGGGCGAGAAAAACGGGAAGAGCCATCCGGTGCCGGCCATGGCGAGGCCCATCGTAGTGTCGGTGCCGCTGTAGCGCGTGGTGAAGCCCAGGGCCAGCATGAGGGCGATCGTCAGCAGCGACACGCGGACCTTCCAGATGGTCCGCCCGTAAAGCGCCAGCAGCCGACCCGGGCCAAGGCCCAGGCAGAGTCCGGCAACCAGCCCCGAAAGGAGCAGCGCGGTGCCCGACGCCGACAGCGCGTTGAACGCAAAGATCGCCGCCTCCGGTTCCGGATGCGGTGCGAGCGGTGGCACCTTCTGCACCGCAAGGTGCAGCAGCGGCACCTTAAGCGACGGGGAGAACCAATTGTTGAGGGCGGTCTTGGTGGCGGGCAGACCCCAGGCAAAGACAACGACGCTGAGCAATACCCAGGGCAGCCAGGCCCGCCAGACCGGCGGTTGGTTCCCGACGGAGGCCGGGGCAGTCTTCGACAGGGAGTCGGACTTCTTTTCGTCCGCCGGCCGCCAGACCTGCATCAACAGGGCGAGCGAGCCCATCGAAATGAACGCGGCGACGATGTCCACCAACATGGGCCCGTAGTGATTGCTGATGTAATACTGGGTGAGGCCAAAGCTCAGGCCGGTGACGAGGCAGGCCGGCCAGACCGCCACCATGCCTTTCCAGCCCACCTGGGCGACGATCAACCAGAACGGCACCACGAGCGAAAAGAACGGCACCTGGCGCCCGACCATGGCGCTGAGCGCATTGAGATCGAGGTCGGCGACTTTGGACAAGGTGATCAGAGGCGTGCCGAGCGCGCCGTAGGCCACGGGAGCCGTGTTGCCGATGAGCGCCAGCTTGGCCGCCTCCAGCGGGCGGAAGCCCAGGCCGATCAACAGGGCGCCACTGATGGCCACGGGCGCGCCGAAGCCAGCCGCTCCCTCGATGAAGGCGCCGAAGCTGAAGGCGATCAGGAGCGCCTGGATGCGCCGGTCGCCCGAGAGGCCGGCCACCTGGTCCTGCAGCACCGAGAACCCGCCCGTCTCGACCGACAGGTTGTAGATGAAAATCGCGTTGAGAATGATCCAGCCAATCGGGAAAAAGCCGAATGCCGCGCCATAGCCAGAGGCCATGAGCGCGAGTGGCGCGGGCATGCCGTAGACGAAGATCGCGATGAGCAGAGCGACGGCGAGGCCGGCCAGCGCGGCGCGGTGCGCGCGCACGTGCCAGAAGGCCAGCAGGCCAAGCAAGGTGACGACGGGCAGCGCGGCCACCAGCGCGGATGCGCCGACACCACCCAGCGGGGTGTAGTTTTGGGACCAAGTCATAGGGGGCTCACCAAGGGGTAGTCGCGGATAGAGACAGATTATGGGCACAAATCCAGCCTCGGCGGACATTGGCCGCGGAAAAACCGGGGGCGGACGTGTAGCGGCGGTCTGTGACCGCCGGGCAAATGTCATCGAATGAACGACGGCGGTCCTGAGACCGCCGCTACAGTTCCCGGCCCGCAGGGACGCGGGCCCTCCACCAACGCAAACCCGCCCGCAGGTCGGGTTCCACCTCAGGCCGACAGAAATGGATTGTAGCGTCGCTCGTTGGCGGCGGTGGTCAACGGGCCGTGGCCCGGCGCGAGGACGGTGTCTTCGGCCAGCAGGCCGAGGATGCGGCGCGAATGCGTCAACTGCCGCTGGCAGCAGAAGTATCCGCCGCCGAGCGAGCCGGCGAAGATGAGGTCGCCCGAGATGAGCACGGCGGGGGCGGTCGGCGCCGCGAGGGATTTCACGAGGTAGCAATTGTGGGCATCGGCATGACCCGGCGTGCTGAAGGCTGTGATGGCGAGGCCCGCTAGGTTGACGGTCTGCCCCTCCCCCAGCCCGCGACACCCCGGCCAGCGGCCGTTGGGCGGGCCATGAAACCAGCCCAGCTCGCTTTCCCGCAGGACGACCTCAAGCCCGCCGATGTGTTCGGCCTCGTAATGGGTGATGAACACCCCATCGAGCCGCTGGATTTGTTCCGGCCAGGCCCGGTGCAGCTCGGCGTGACTGGCGCCCGTGTCAAACAGGACGGCACTGTCGCCACCGGTGGAAACCAGATAGGCGTTGGCCACGCCGACGCCATAAGGCATGCGGAGGGGAAAGAGGCAGAACGGCAGGCCGACTGGATCGGGCAACGGGTAGAGGCCCTGTGCGAGGGCCGTCAGGCCCACCTCATTGAGGTTGAGGGCCGTGGCGATGCGGCCGAGTTCGGCCGGGGTCAGATCGGGCCGGTAGTCGAGGGCGTCCTTCAGTCGGCTCGGCTCGATGTTGGTGGCGGCGGCGAGGCTCTCGATGGTCAGCGGGATGTTGCGCGCGGCCTTCTCCAGGACATCGCCCAGTTCGTCCTCCAAGGCGGGTTTGTCTGACGGAGAAGACATGCCGGAAGGTTTAACTACTGATTACACAGATGGCACGGATGAATTTCCGGACTCTGTAAACGCTGGATGGTTGGGCTCCCGCCCAACCGAGGTCGGGCGGGAGCCCGACCCTCCACCCAATAGCCACATGGCTAAAAAGTATTTCCCTTCGCGCCGGGATTCTCCCACGTTTTTGCGCATGGACGCCGTTCAACAGGAGGTCACCGACATTTTCATCCGCACCAAGGCGCTGCTGCAGGGGCACTTCGTTTTGCGCTCCGGGCTGCACAGCGGGCACTTCTTCCAGTGCGCGCAGGTCTGCCAGGACATGCCCGCCGTGGAACGCCTCGGCACGCTGCTGAAGCAGAAACTCGGGACGCTGGCTTACGACACCGTGCTGGCGCCGGCCATGGGCGGGCTGGTGATTGGCCAGGAAGTGGCGCGGCAGTCGCGGAGCCGGTTCATTTTCGCGGAGAAGGAGAACAACGTGCTCGTGCTGCGCCGCGGCTTCACCTTCAAACCCGGCGAGAAGGTGCTTGTGGTGGAGGACGTCATCACGCGCGGTGGCCGGGTGCAGGAGTGCCTCGACATCGTCAAGAAGATGGGCGGTACGACGGTGGCCGTGGCGGTGCTGGTGGACCGCAGCGCAGGCCAGGCAAAGTTCTCCGTACCGACGTATTCGCTGCTCGAGATGAGCTACCCCACCTACCCGGCCGACCAGGTGCCATTGGAGATGGCGAAGATTCCAGCGACCAAACCGGGGAGCTAGGCAGAAGTGAGAGGGAAAGGGAGAGGGCCGAATCACCAAACCATTTTGCCACGAAGAGGCACGAAAAGGGTCCCTTCCAGCCGTCAGATCAAGTGCGTGCCGCTATAGCGGCCGGAACATTGTCATTCGCCGCCGTGATTTTTTGTGCCTTTTTGAGGCCAATAACCTGTCTTGGTCGACCGCGGCCCGGCGGGCGAGCGCCGGCTCTACAAGGCGCGTCCGGAGGTCGCGCTCCACCACAAACAAAAGGCGCACCGGATGGTGCGCCTTGGCTGATCCCGGCGCGGAACGGAGTCCGCGCCCTACCTGATTTACCGGACTTGGAAGATAATGTACCGGTAGACGCCGCGGTAATAAACGAGCGCGATATTGCGGCCCGTGCGGATCGCTTTCTTGGCCGTAGCCAAATCCGTGACCGGCGCACGGTTGATCTGCTCGATGACCGCCCCCTGGCGAAAGCTTTCCTGGAAGGGAGTGTCGTCGGCCAGCTCGGTGACGACAAGACCTTGGACGCGGTCGTCGACATGGAACTGCTTCCGGGTCTCGTCGGAGAGCGGCTCCACGGTGACGCCCGGCAGCAGTTCGCCCTTGGCAACGTTGTCCTCAGTCACGCGGCCCAGGGTGGCCTCGTGGGTCTCGGGCTTGCCGTTGCGGAGGATCTTGACGGTGACCTTGGTATCCGGCGCGGTCTGGCCGATGTAGAGACGGAGTTCGTCGACGCTGGCGATCTTGCGGTCATCGATGCCCACGATGACGTCATCGCGCTTGAGGCCGGCCTTGACGGCGGGACCGTCCGCCGGGTTGAGATTGGAGATAATTACGCCCTTGGTGTCCTTGGGCAGGCCGAATTCCTCCGCCTTGTCCGCGGTGAGGACATCGGTCTGGACCCCAAGGTAGCCACGCGCGACGGTGCCGGTCTCGATCAGGCTGTGCATGATCGAGCTGGCGAGATTGATTGGAATGGCGAAACCGATGCCGATGTTGCCCGAAGAATTGGAGAGGATGGCGGAATTGATGCCGACCAAGCGGCCGCGGGCGTCGATCAACGCGCCGCCGGAATTGCCCTGGTTGATGGCGGCGTCGGTCTGGATGAAGTCCTCGTAGCCCTGGACCTCGTCGAGGATGCCGACCTTGCGACCGGTGGCGGAGACAATGCCCATGGTGACCGTCTGCCCGACGCCGAGGGGATTGCCGATGGCGAACACCACGTCGCCCACGCGGAGCTTGGCGCTGTCGGCCAGGGTGACGCTCGGGAGGTTCTCCGCCTCGATCTTGATGACGGCGACGTCGGTCTTGGGGTCGGTGCCGATGAGCTTGGCGGTGAACTCGCGCTCGTCGTTGAGGAGAACCTTCAATTCATCGGCTTCCTCGACGACATGGTTGTTGGTGATGATGTAGCCGTCGGGGGAGATGATGACGCCGGAGCCGAGACCGCGCTGCTTCTGCTCGCGGCCCTTGGCGCCCATCTGGCGGAAGATCTCGGGGACCTGTTCGCGCACGGTCTTGCTCGAATAGACCGAGATGACGGCCGGGCGGATGGCCTCAAGGGCGTCGGCATAGCTCGTGACGACGGGGGACTTGGCGTCGCTGACGGGTGAGGCGTCGACCTTAAGGGTCGGCTTCTTGAGCGGCGGCATGGCCGGCTTCTTGTCCGCAGCCGGGAGGCCGAGGGAGAGTCCGACAAGGGACGAGACGAGGGCGAGGGAAAGGGCGACCGACTTGGATTTCATGGGAGATGGTGCGGACAGAAGACAGTAGGCAGGCGGTCCGGTTCCGCCAGTACGCGATCAGAACCCCTTGATCTTGAAAAGACTGGTCACGCTCTCGTTGGTGTTGATGCGGAGGATGGCCTCCCCGAGGAGCGGGGCGATGCTGAGAACAGTGATGGGCAGACCGCGGGTGTCAATCGGCACGGAGTTGGTGGTGATCAACTCGTCGATCAGGCCCGACTTGAGGCGCTCGTAAGCCACCTCATTGAGGACGCAGTGGCTGACGGCGGCGCGGATGCTCTTGGCGCCGTGCTCCTTCAGGATCTTGGCCGCCGCAGTGAGCGTGCCAGCCGTTTCTGTGATGTCGTCCACGAGGAGCACGTCGCAGCCCTCGACCTCGCCGACGACGCTGATGGCCTCGACGGTGGTCGCGCTGGTGCGCTTCTTGGCCACGAGGCCGAGGGACGCGCCGAGGACATCGGCGTAGGCGGAGGCCATCTTCATGCCGCCGACATCAGGAGAGAAGACGACGAGGTTGTTGCTGCGCTTGGTCGCGAGGTACTGGAAGAAGACCGGCGAGGCGAAGAGATGGTCGACGGGGATGTTGAAGAAACCCTGGATCTGCTGGCTGTGGAGGTCCATCGCCAGGACGCGGTTCGCGCCGGCGGCCGTGAGAAGATCGGCGACGAGCTTGGCCGTGATGGGCACCCGGGGCTGGTCCTTGCGGTCCTGGCGCGCGTAGCCGTAGAACGGGATGACGGCCGTGATGCGTGACGTCGAGGCGCGCTTGGCGGCATCGATCATGATCAGCAGCTCCATCAGGTGATGGTTGGTGGGCGGACAGGTGGACTGGATGAAGTAGGTGTCGGCGCCGCGGATGTTCTCGTTGATCTTCACAAACGACTCGCCGTCGGGGAAGCAGTTGACGGTCGCGTCGCCGAGCGGGACGCCGATGGACGAGCAGATTTCCTCTGCCAGTGCGCGATTGGATGAGCCGGAGAATATCTTAAGCTTCGTGTCCCTCATTGCAGTCGGTTGGTAGCCGAGAAGCGGACAGGCGGGAAGGAGAAAAAGGCCAATTAAGAATTAAGAAGGAGGAAGGAAGAAGCCCTTCGCCATCGAGTCCGATCGCCTTTCTTAATTCTTCCTTCTGCCTTCTTACTTTTTCTCCAGCGCCTCAACGCGCTTGAACAAATCGGGGAGCCTTTGCTGCAGCACGGCGATCCGGCGCTCGAGCATGTACGGAATGGCCGGGTTGCCGTTTACGTAAGCGCCGGCCGGGATGCTGGCGGCGAGTCCGGCTCCGCCGCCGACCTTGCTGCCTTTGCCCAGCGTAATGTGACCGCCGAGACCCGACTGACCGCCCAAAATGACGAAATCCTCCAGCGTGGTGCTGCCGGAAATACCCACCTGCGCGCAGAGGATGCAATGTCGGCCGATGACGACATTGTGGGCGATTTGCACGAGGTTATCGATCTTGGTGCCCTCCCCCACCACGGTCCGGCTGAAGCGGGCCCGGTCGAGGGTGGAGTTGGCGCCAATCTCGACGTCGTCGCCAATGACAACGGTGCCGACCTGGGGGACCCTTTCATGGCGACCAGCGACAAATTCATATCCGAAGCCGTCGGAGCCGATGACGACACCCGGCTGGAGACGCACCCGCTGGCCCAGCAGGCACATGGTCGCGATCACGCAGCCCGGCATGATGAGGCAACCTTCGCCGATCCGCGCATCCCGCCCGACAAAGACCGAGGCTTGGAGTACGGAACCCGCGCCGATCTGCGCGCCCTCCTCGACAACGCACAGCGGGCCGACGTGGGCGGTAGCATCAACCCGGGCCCCGGGTGAAACAACAGCACTCGGATGGATACCCGGCGCGAGCTTGGGCCAGAGCGACTGCTCGATGCGAGCGCAGACCCGGGCGAGCGCCACGGAAGGGTTCTCGACAAAGAGGTAGACCTGGCCCGGCGCGGGTTCGCCCGCATAATCGAGGGGCAGCAGGATGGCGGTGGCGGCGCTGGCGGACACCTTGGCCTTGTACCTGGCGTTGCCGAGGAAAGACAGGTCACCCGGGCGCGCCGCCTCGAGCGACGCGAGGTCGGTGATCGAGCCGGTGTCCGCACCGGTAACACGCTGGGCACCGACCAGGGCGGCAATCTCGGCGATGGTGTAGGCGACCTGCATGGCGATATTATTTGGGGCAACTCAAGACTTCACCACCAGACGTGATCAACAGCGGGGAGCAACGGGGTCATGGACACAAAAAAGCCCTGTTCGGAGGAACAGGGCTTGGCAAGAAACTTGTTATTTCGTCGGCGCAGGTGTTGCGGGCTTTGGCGCCGGCGTCGCCGGCGTCGTGGGCTTGGGCGTGGCGTTAGGCACCACGAGCGGGGCCGGTGCGGCAGCGGGAGCGACCGGGCGGTCCTTGTTTTCCCGCACGATCACTTCCTCGGAAATGTCGTAGGCGGCGTCGGAATAGAGCACGACCGGAATCTTGAAGATCGACGGGCCGGACTTGTCGAGGACGAGGGTGGCGTCGTGCTTCCGGGCAATCTCGATGACGAGCTTGCTGATCTCCTCGAGCAGCAATTCGCGGTGGTTGCCGATGCGCTGCTGGAGGGAGCGCTGTGTGTTCTGCATGAAATTCTGGATGTCGGTCTGCTTGCGCTGGATCTCCTCGTATTTCTTCGCGGCGTCGGCCTCCGCCTTCGTGCGCGCCTCGGCGGTCAGCAGCGTGTTCTTGGCCTGCTCGACGAGTTCCTTGTATTCATCGACGAGGGTCTGGCCCTGCTTGCGCATTTCCTCGGCCTGTTCCTGGGCCTTTTGCTCGGCGTCCTTGAACTTGATGTTGGCCTCCTCGGACTTGTAGTGACTGTCAAAGACCTTGGCCATGTCGACCGTGACCAGTTTTACAGCCGGCTGCGCCTGCAGGGCGATGGAACCGGCTGAGAGGATGGCCAGGGTGAGGAAGGAGTGGATCAGCTTTGTCATAATGTTGGAGGAGTGAGGTGATTAGAAGCGGGTGCCGAAGGAGAAATTGAACTGGTTGCCCTTCTTGTTGAACCGGTCGTGAGTGAGCGGGATGCCGAAATCCAGACTGAGCGGGGCGCCGGCTACGAACAGGCGGAGGCCGACACCGAAGTTGTCGTTATAGCCCACCGGGCTGAAGTCATAGGCGTCGTTGTTGACGAAGCCGGCGTCATAGAAAATCGCGGCGCGCACCGGTTTCACGACATCGAATGAATACTCCAAGCTGAGAAACCCATAGGTCTTGCCCCCGAGCGGCTCGCCCGTGACATCCGCGGGACCCACGTGGCGAAACTCGTAACCGCGCAGGTCCTGGGGTCCGCCGAGGAAGTAGCGATCATAGAACGGCACGCCCGGTACATAGCTGATGGGCGATGTCTGGGACTGACCGGTGGTCGGATTGGTATAGGTGATGTTGCGGGTGATGGGCTTGCTGCTGTCGCCAAAGCTGTTGACGACGCCGGTACGGGCGAGCACTGCAAGCACCTGCTCCTGGAATTCGGCGACGGGAAAGAATTTCGAGCTGCGGAACTCCACCTTGTAATAATTGTTATCCCCGCCCAGGAGACCGCCGGCCACGCTGATGCCCAGGTTGGTGTAGTGGCCGCGGGTGGTGTTGATGATCTTGTCCCGGGTGTCCTGGGTCAGGTCCAACTCGAGGCGGGAAGTGTGCGTCTTGCCCTGAAGCAGGAGGATGCTCGGCGGCGCGTTGGGGCTCACGTTCGCGATGTCGATGATCTCGTAGGTGTAGGCCAGCCGGGACTCCAGCCAGTTGAACAGACGCTTGCGGATATAGAACTCGGCGCCGGTGCGGATTTCCTCGTAATAGGAGCTGTTGTACTCGGAGGTCGTGCGGTAGAGGTTGAAGCCGAAGGCGAGCTCGCGCTCGAAGAGATAGGGCTCCTCGAAGCCGAGGACGAGTTCGCTAGACCGCGAACCGATCTGGAAGCGCAGCCGGAACTTCTGGCCGTCACCCTGGAAGAAGGAACGCCGGTTGAAGAGGTCGAAGTTGGACTGCGTGACCTCGGCAAAGACCACGGCCTTCTCCAGCGAACTGAAGCCCGCGCCAAAGGTCAGGTTCCCCGTGCGGGCCTCCTTGACCGAGATCTTGAGGGTACGGCGGCCGGGGATGTTCGTCGACTCATCCGTGACGTTGACCGGATCCTCGAAGAAGCGGGTGTTCTCCAGACGCAGCTTGCTGATCTTCATGCGGACGCCATCGAAGGTATCGCCGGGGCCGAGCACCAGCTCGCGCAGGATGACGACGCTCTTGGACTTGGTGTTGCCCTCGATCTTGATCGACTCGACCTGGAACTGTTCGCTCTCGGTGATCTGGTACTCGACGTCAATGTTGCCCGTCTGCAGGTTCGGCTTGCGGATCAGCCGGACGCGGGTCTGAAGATAGCCACCGCGGCTGTAGAAGTCCTCGATCGACTCCACATCCTTGTCCAGCTTGGACGGCGTAAAGACGAAGCCCTTGTGCTGGCGCGGCATCAACTTCAGGAGGGCCTCGGGAAACACCTTGTTGCCGGTGAAACTGATGTCGCCGATGCGGTACAGGCGGCCTTCCACGACCCGGATGGTGATCACGAGCTTGCCAGACTTGGGGTAATCGAAGGTGACCTTGTCCTCGGCGATTTCCACGTCGAGGTAGCCCTGTTCCTGGTAATAATCGCGGAGTTTCCGGAGATCCTCGTCAAATTCATCGTCCTTGAGGCGACCGCTACCGGTGAGCCAGGAAAACATGTGCCATTTAGTGGTTTCCATTTCCTTCCGCAAGCGGCGCGGCTTGACGTGGTCGTTGCCGACGAAGTTGATGGCACTGATTTTCACCCGCGCACCCTCACGCACCTTGAAAGTGACGGTGCTGAAGCCGGTGGTCCGGTTGCGATCAATGGTGTAGGTGGCCTGAGCCTGGTTGAAGCCGCGCTTCTGGTAAAACTCGTAGATTTTCTGGGCGTCCTCCTTGATCTGGCGTTCGTCGAGGGGGCCATTGGCGACGGTCTTGATCTCCTTGGAGAGACGGCGCGCCTTGACCGCCTTGGCTCCTTCATACTTGACCGCGAGCACGCGGAACTTGGGGGTGACCTCTACGAGAATGTTCACCTGGTTGCCCGCCAGCTGCTCACGCTTGACCTCGATAAACTCGAAGACGCCGGTCTTGTAGAGGGAGCGAATGTCGCGGTCGATCAGGGCCTCGTCCAGATCGGTGTCCTCGCGCAGAACCATGTTGGCCCGGACGATTTGCTCGCTCACGTTGGCCATGCCGACAAACTTGATCGTGATCTTGTTGATGTGGCTGGGGACGGGCGCGGCCTCCTGTCCCGGCTGGGCAGCCGGCTGGCCTAACTCGGCCTGGGCAAACAGGCCGCCGGCACTGCCCGACAGCAAAAAGAGGGCCGCCAGGGCCGGGTTGATCAGGTTACGGAGTAAAGTTTTCAAAGCGCGTAATTTCTTGGAGGAAAGTCAGTTTCAAATCACCTACCGGTCCGTTGCGCTGCTTGGCAACGATTAAATCCGCCGCCCCGGTGGCGGTCTGGAATTTTTCGTCGGCCTCTTTGGGGCGGGAGAGCATCAGGACTACGTCGGCATCTTGCTCGATGGAACCGGATTCGCGCAAGTCCGACAGGCGGGGCGTGCGGTTCTCCTTCTCCGATGAGCGGTTGAGCTGGCTTAGGACTATGACGGGGAGGTCTAGTTCCTTGGCCATGGCCTTTAATCCACGCGAAACCTCGGCGACCTGCTGCTCGCGCGGGGCGCGGGAGTCGGAACCGCTCACGAGCTGCAAATAATCAACGACAATCAGGCCGAGTTTCTTCCGGGCATAGATGCGCCGGGCCTTGGCCCGCATTTCCATGATCGTCAGGGCGCTCGAGTCGTCGATCAGCAGCGGACACTTCTTGAACTCCTCCGCGGCTTGCCCGAGGGCGTTGACCTCGCGGCCGTCCCGGCCGACCAGCCCGTCGCGCAGGAGCTTCATGTTCACCCGCGAGCGGGCACACAGCATGCGCAGGGCGAGCTGGGAGGAGCTCATCTCGAGCGAAAACACCAGGGTCGGCACGGGCTCCTTGCCGGCCTTGGGCAAGGTGGCGGCCTCGGCGATGTTGAGGGCAAAGCTGGTCTTGCCCATCGAGGGTCGGGCCGCGACGACGATCATTTCCTGCCGTTGGAAGCCAAACGTCATCGCGTCGAGGTCCTTGAAGCCCGAGGTAACACCGGTCAGCTCGCCCTTCTTCATGAGCAGTTTGGCAATGACCGTGTTGGCCTCCTTGACCGCCTCCTTGATCTCCTGCGCGCTGTCGCTCACGCGGTCTTGGGTCACCCGGAAGAGGTCCTGCTCGACCTTGTCGACGAACTCCTCCAGCCCGCCGGTGAAACTGTACGCCTGCTCAACGGCGCCGGTGGCGGTTTTGATCAGCTCGCGCAACAGGTGCTTCTCCCGGACCTTCTCAATGAAGTAGCCGGCGTGGGCCGTGGTCGGGATCTTGCCCGTGACCTGCATGAGGTAGGGAAAACCGCCGATCTGGTCCAGCACCCGCCGGGTGGTGAGTTCCTCGGCCAGCACCTCCATGTTTACGGGCTGTCCCTTTTGATACAGCTCAAGGATGGCCTGAAACAAAATCTGGTTGGCGGGCCAGTAAAACGACTCGGCGGACACCCTCGCCTCCAGGCAGCGGGAAATCGTGTCGCTGCCATCAAGCAAACAGCAGGCGAGGACGTGTTGCTCGGCCTCCTCGCTGGCGGGCATCTCCCGACCCGCCGGCCGCGCGGCGCCGCGGCCCTCCCCCTGTGGGGAACGGGCGGACGCGCGAGATTCGACGCTGACTTCGGCCATGGGGATTCAGTTAGCCGGTGCCAAAACGCCGCGGCAACCCTCGATTATGCACAACTTCTTCATGGGTGTTGGGGCGGTGTGGAGCAGGGTCCCGATACAAAAAAGCTGCGGGTTGAACCGCAGCTCAGGCAGGACGGGGCTGCACTCAGGAGGCAGCCGGCTCGATCGGGTTCTCGGAGACGACGTCGAAGCTAAGCTCGACGCTGACGTCGGGATGCAGACGGATCTTCACCTCGTGCTTGCCGAGGGTCTTGATGGGCTGGCCCAGATGAATGCGGCGCTTGTCGACGGTGATGCCGGCGGCCGTGAGCTTGTCGTGGATGTCGTGGGTGGTGACGGCGCCGAAAAGCTTGCCGCCCTCGCCCGTCTTCACGGCGATGGCGATGCCGGCCTTCTCGATCTGTTTGGCGAGCGCCTGGGCGCCGGTCAGCTCCTTGGCCTCACGCAAACCGCGGGCCTTCTTGAGGGCTTCGACGCGCTTGCGGTTGGCGCCCGTGAGCGGCACGGCCATGCCCTGGGGCAGGAGGAAATTGCGCGCGTAGCCGGCGCGGACTTTGACCTGGTCGCCTTCGGCGCCAAGGCCGTCGACCGGTTTGAGGAGGAGAACTTCGTGATTAGCCATGGTGGATGTAGTTAAATTGTTTTTGTAGGAGCCTGCGGGCAGGCGAGGGATGTAGGGATCGCCTGCCAGCAGGCTCCTACAACAAGGACAGATTTAAAACGGCACGTCCTCGTCGAGGTTTTCCTGCGGGGCGGCGGGGGCCGCGGGCTTGGGGGCAGCGCCGGCGCGGGGCGCGTAGGTCCGGCCTTCGCCGCCTTCGGCGCCGGGGGCCCCACCCTCCGCGCGACCGCCGCCAAGGAACTGAAAGTTTTCGAGCACGACCTTCATGCGGCTGCGCTTTTCCTTCGTGGTCTTGTCCTCCCACTGGTCGAGGCGCAAGCGGCCTTCGACGAAGAGCGGGCGGCCCTTGGTGCAATACTTGGAAATGTTCTCGCCCGACTTGCCCCAGGCCTCGATGTCGACGTAGGTCACCTCTTCGCGCTCGCCGCCACTGTCATCCTTGAACTTGCGGTTGACCGCGATGCTGAAGGTGCAGATGGCGGTGCCCTTCGGCGTCACCCGCAGCTCGGGGTCGCGCGTCAGGTTGCCGATGAGCATGACTTTGTTGAGATTGGCCATGGGAGGGGGCGGCGGAGCCGCGTCAGGCGTTCTCGAGCAGCGCGCGATAGACGCTGCCGTTGAGCCGCAGGCGCTCGTGGAGCTGGGCGGGGGCGGCGGCGGGGGCCGAGAAGGTCATGTGGACGTAGACGCCGCCCGGAAACTTGTCGTCGGTCTTGCGGGAAAATTCGCGGCGGCCGATGTTCTCGACGGCGGTGACCTCGCCCTGCACGGCGGAGATTTCCTTCTTCACGACCTCGATGATCGATTCGACGGAGTCTTCCTTGCCCCGGTTGTCGAGGATGAAGGTGGCTTTGTAGTTACGCTTGGTCTGGCTCATGGTGGTCACGGCGGTTGAGGAGGTTCATGGCGTGGGCCGGGCCGCTGGCAATCAGCAGGCGAAGGCCGTCCACGAGGGTGGTTAGTTGGTTGGCGATGAGGGTTGTTTCTTCTGTTGTAAATTTTCCGAGCACGAAGTCCTTGAGGTCCATCCCGGCGGGCCGGGCGCCGCCGATGCCGAGCCGGTAGCGGATGAATCCGCTCCCGAGGTGCTCGAGCAGGCTGGCCACACCGTTGTGGCCACCGGCGCTACCGGTCACCGACACTTTCACGAGGCCCAGGTCGATGTTGAGATCGTCGTAGGCCACGATGAGGGTGTCGGGCGCGACCTTATGGAAGTCGAGCAGGGCGCGCAGGGCGCGTCCGCTGTCATTCATGAAAGTCTGCGGCTTGATGAGCAGTCGCGTGACGCCGGGGCGGGCATCCCAGCGGGCGGTCTCGGCCTCGAAGCGGGAGTCGGACTTCCACTTGAGGCCTTCGGCGGCAGCGAGCGCCTCAACGACGGTGAAACCGAGGTTGTGGCGGGTGCCGGCGTATTCGCGCCCGGGGTTGCCCAGTCCAGCGATCAGCGTGACGGACATGACTCAAAGAACGGTGTACAAAACGGCCCGCCCGCGGACGGACGGACCGGGAACTGAAATTACTTCTTGGCGGGAGCGGCGGGCTTGGCGCCGGCGGCGGGAGCAGCGGCCTTCGCGTCGCCGGGCTTAGCCCCGGCGGCGGGAGTGGCGGCCTTGGCATCACCCGGCTTGGCGCCGGCGGCGGGAGCGGCGGTGCCATCGGCGGCAGGAGCGGCGGTACCATCGGCGGCGACAGCACCTGCGACAGGCGCGACCACGGCGGCGACTTCCTCGGCCGGCGGCTCGACGCAGAGCACGACGGTCTGGTTCTTGTCATCCAGGAACTCGACGCCCGGAATGGGCTTGAGCTCGGCGACGTGAATGGCCTCGCCGACCTTGAGCTCGGTGACATCAAGCTCGATCAGAGGCGGCAGGTCCTTCGGGAGGCAGCGGATGCGGAGGCGGTGGGAAGCGGTCTCGAGGATGCCGCCCTCGGTCTTGACGCCGTAGGCCTCACCCGTGACGTGGATGGTCACGCTGATGATCATCTTCTCGTTTTCCTTCACTTCCTGAAGGTCGAGGTGAAGATATTTGTCCGTGATCGGATCGCGCTGGATCTCCTGGAGGAAGGAGAGCGCGGTGGCGCCGGCATCGCGCTTGAGCTCGATGAGGGCAGCCTTGCCGCCGATTTCTTTGCGGAGCTTGACGAATTCCGGACCGTTGACGGCCAGATTTTCGGGTTTCGTGTGCTTGCCGTAGAGAATGGCCGGAATCTTCTCGGCTTTACGGAGGCGACGGGAGGCGCTGCGGCCGGTACCCTCGCGAGCAGTGACAGTAAGTTGATATTTTTTCATGGTTTCGTTCCCCCTGTGACTCCGGAATTGGAGGCAGGCGTAATGGAAAAGGGTGCCGAGTTGACCGGCCGGGTGGGGGCGATGCAACCAAAACTTTTGCCCGTCCTTAACTTTCCCCGTTTTTACACGATAGAGGGATTGACAAGCTAGAGGGGCCGCCTCTTTTTGACCCCTCTTTTGCCACACTGCCTGGTAGCTCAGTGGTAGAGCAGGTGACTGTTAATCACTTGGTCGTAGGTTCGATCCCTACCCGGGCAGCCATTTCTTTTTCGATCCGAAAAAACCCCGAGTGATTAACACTTCTCGGAAGCTCCAAGGTGGGAGCAGATTGCAAAAGTGCGGTGTTAATCACTTGGCACGTTTTTTCGGATTTGGCCTTCGATTTTACTGAAAACGAGGCCATTCCAGAAGGAATTTTACAGAAGTGATTAACACCACTTCGGCTCCAAATCCGAAAAATCCAGACGATTGTTTCAGAAATGTGAGAGCTGAAATTGGAGAATTTCCATCCACCTTTGCCGAGTTCGTTTTCTGTCGCACTGGTCGTTTCATTTTATGATGTCGCATGCTTCATAGAGACGGAGGCATCTCTCCGATAAGATCATTCGGCCGCAAGCTGACGAAATCCAGAGCTACCAAACCGATGGTCCCGGGCGTTGGCGAGGTGCGGATGTAAGCGCGTGACCCACTTCCGCCGCTTTGCTCACCGGCACCTGCGCCTGATCCGCGAATTCCCGCCAGCGGGCCACGCTCGCCCGCACCTGCGCGACAACGCCCTCGGCGCTCCTTCGCGCGAGCCCTTCGTTTTCGGCCAGCCGCAGCAAATAGTTCACGTCCACGGCGCGCCTTTCGCCCAAAATCGCCATGCCCCGCTCGGGTAATTGCTGCGCGCTGGTGAAAGTCAGATCATAGGCCGGGCCGACCCGCCACTTCCGGTCGCGATAAAGAAACCCGTGGTTCTTGCCGTGGTCGTCACGATTGCTGGCGAGCGTGTTGAACACCGCGCGCCGGAACGCCCGCCAGACTTCGTCCTCGTCCTGCGTGAGACGACGCGCGACGCGCAGGAAAGTCTCATAGTTCAAGTCACCTCCGCCCACATGCAGCATCGCCGCCAGCGTGTGATGATGGATGCGCTCCGCACCTTCGCGGTCGAAACGTTTGACCGCGAAATGCCGCCGCACCTTGTCGCCCTGTTTGGTTTCGAGCAACCGGGTCTCGGGCACATCCACGCCCGCCGCGCGCGCCATGAGGGCATAGGCTTCCTCCATCGGCCCGTGGGTGCCGTCGGAACTGGTGTCGAACTTCACAAGCCAGGCGTCGTGGGTCGTCGGCACCTCACCGGCACCGGCGAGCGTGCGCCCGGTGCCCTGCCGCGGCAGGGCGATGAGCGCCTTCGGCCGGGCGCCACCCGCCGACGAGCCCACCTCCGCCAAAAGGCTCAGGTCGATTTCTCCGGCCTGCTCCGCCCGCAACACCGCCGCCTGCAGCGCGTCCAAGGACACGGCCGTCCAAGGATGCCCGGCCACGTCCCGCGCCGGTTCATACGTCAGGGCACCCATGCCGTGGGTGCCCACATACGCCAACATCGCCAGCGGGGGCACGTCATGGCCGGCGGTGCCCTGCCGCCGGAACCATTCCAGCATCACACGCCGGCCCCACGCATCCGGCAGGGAGTCGTCAAACAATCCCGGCAGTTTGCCCCCGTCGCGGGTCTGCACGCCGGGCCGCAGCGGCAGGCTGAACGGGGATAATTCGTGGCCGGTGGCGAGGAAGGCGGGGTCGTATTCAAAGACGAGACCGGCAGCCGCTTCCGCCAGCCGGCCGACCTTTTGGCCGAGATACCTGATCGTGAGCAGGTTCATGCGCGTTGCCGGCTCCCGCGTTTCCGCGCTGGCTTAACCACGTCCTCCAGCTTCAAGTCCATGAAGTCCCGGCTACGGCCAATGCGGTCGAATTCGTCCATCAATCCCAGCAGATCGAGCACCTTCAAAAGCCGGAGAAGCGAAATTTTTCCTGTACGCTCGAACAGCACATACGTCGGCTCCTTGAGTCCCGCCCGCCGGGCCATTTCCGCCTGGGTCCAAGCCCGCTGCAACCGTCGCGCGCGTATCCGCACCGCGAGTTCACTGGCCACTTCCGGCGCGCTTTTAATCGATAACATGATGGAGATTATTTTGATTTTATGCCGCTAGTCGATATCATAGTATCGTTTCAAAGCAAACAGAGATCAACAATTTGGAGCCAGCCCCTTGCAGGGACGAATCGCACGAACTGATTTTCCTGCCGCCTGGGAGGCAACCGCTGGCAAGCCGAGGTCGAGACCAGATTCCGTCTGCCACACCCGGAAAAGTCTCCGCTGCTCAGGCACGGCCAGATCCGCGAGCGTCATGAGCCGCCGCAAACTTAAAAAGCGGAGGACTGCGGGATTCTGCTGGGTTGCGAGGTAGCTTTGGATTTCGGGCACCAGCTTCAATAACTTGAAATGCTGCACGATCGTAGGCGCAAAAACACCCTCGCGTGCGGCCAAGCCCCGCAAACTGAGCGTGGGATCCAAAGCAAGCATCCGTTCCCACCCTTTCGCCCGTCGCAGCGGATTCTGTATTTTCCCGGCGGACTTTGCTTCAGGGTGAACGGCAGCGCGTGCGCCACAAAGCGCCTGCTCGTCACCACACCTGAACGGCGTGAGCACCAGGGCTTGATTGGACCGACCCTGCTGCCCGAGCGCCACCTCAGCGGTGACCATCATGCCCGGAGACAGTGAAGGTTTGTCAGCCCCTGTCATCATCAACCGCTCTTCCATGCCCTCGATCAAGCGCGGCAGATTCAGTTTCATATGCAGTTCGAGGCGGCGGACCGACACCGAACGGGCTGTCCCCTCATCGTCGCGGCCGGGCCGAACGTCGATCCGCTCCACGAACAAGCCGACCAGCGTCTTTTGTTCGTCCCGCGAAAGGCCCTGCAGAACCTGCCCGAAGTGCTCCACCGACTGCCTGACGCGCTGCTCGTCGAGCACCTCACCTTCGCACGCCCCGAGCTCCTGGCTCAGGCGCTGGCGTTCCACTGTCTGGGTCTGTTTCCGGTCCTTGAGCTGGGCGACTTCCTCCGCCAGCTCCTCGGCGATGCGTTTCCCGCCGGCCGCGATGGCTTCGACACAGTTGCGAATCCGCCCGTTGGTGGTGGTCATTTCGCGGTCGAGTTTGCCCAAGGCGACCTTCAATTCCTCCGTCCTCCCCTGCCGTCGTGACTGCGAACTACCGACCGCCGCGCCGATGATGTCCGGATGCCGGCCCAACTCGCTCAGGAACTGGACCACTACTGTCTCCAGCGAATTGGCGGCAATGCGCCGTACAGTGCAACGCGCGTCGGCCCGCTCCTTCACCAGGTTGCTGCAATAGTAATAGCGGTAGTATCCACCTGACTTATGCCGGTTGCCGCTTGCGTGCGGCACCAATGCCCGGTGACAGCAGCCGCAATGAACAAGTCCCTTGAGGAGGTGGAAATGCTTGTCCTGATCGAGCTTCAGGGTTGCAGCCGGGCGCACCAGCTTCACAACCGCCGCATTCGCCCGCTCCCAAAGCTCCTCCGTCACGAGCGGGGCGTGCCGACCCGGGTATTGGTGGCCCGCGTAACGAATCACGCCGCGGTAGACCGGATTCGTTATCATCAGACGAAGCGAGTCTGAGCGGAAACGCTTTACCCCGACCGTGTGCTCGGTCCCGTCCGTGCGTCTGAACAGCCGCGCCCGGGTGCGCAATCCTTCGCGGTTCAACGCGGCGGCGACCTGTTCAAGACTGACCAGTTGCGTGGCCTGCTCATAGACGCGACGCACCAAGAGCGCTTCCTCAGGGTGCGGCGTCAGCGTCTGGGTGTTCTTGTCGTAAGCGTAACCGAACGGCACAGCGCCGCCGTTCCAATAGCCCCGCTTCGCCTGCTGGTGCATCTTCACTTGGGTCTTTTCCGCCGTATTTTCCTTTTCGTATTGGGAAAAACTCAAGAGAAGGTTGTTTTTCAACCTACCCGAGGGAGTGGTCTCCGAAATGTCTTCTGTGGCGCTTTCCATGCGGCACCCATGCTTCTTCAGGAAGCTGCGAAACGGTCCGAACTCGTCGATATTTCGGGACATCCGCTCCAACTTGAAGATCAGGATGACCTTCACGGCACCGGTCTCAATATGCCGCATGAGTGCCCGGAGGCCGGGCCGGTTCATTGAGCTGCCCGAAACGGCCGGGTCGGAATAATGCGCGACCTCGACCCAGCCGAGCCCGCTGCCTTTACGGATATGATCGCGGCAGACGGCGAGCTGACTTTCGCATGAGTCGAAACGGCCGCCAACCTGGTTTTCGGTGGACACCCGGGTGTAGATCGCGACGGGAATCACGGCCGCAGGTTGTTCGGGTTGCTGGGAGTTGACGTCCATCAGTTCCGGGATGGGTCAAAATCCGCCAAGCGGTAGGCCGCAGCCGACGTCCGGCCGCCGTTCGTAACAATCTGGCGGGACAGCAGCAACCGCTGCAAAGCGTGGTAAGTGCGAGTTCGAGACAGGTTCAGCACCGCCCGCAACTCGGACGGTGCCGCCGCTTCATGCCGTTGCAAGTAGTCCACGATGCGTTGCTCCGGCTCGGTACAGTCGGGCTCAGGGCGCCCAACCGGGCCGGCAGCGGCCGTGCGCCGCGCGGGTGAGCACAGGATGCCCTTGCACAGCAGGTCGCCGATCAGGCGAATCCGGTCTTCCTCCTTCAATGGATTCAATCGACACATGGTTGCGGCAGAGGCTAGGCGGACATGCGCAACGACGGTGGCTTCGTCCGCGACCCGGTGCGCGAGGCCAGGCGCACCGTGGAGGTTGGTGGTTTTGCGGCCTTGGCCTTTTCTGGTTTGGTTCGCTCCGGCGGTGCCTTGAACACGAAACGATCGCCTTCGCGCACATAGCCCTTCGGAAGGGAGGAATTGAGGTTGTATTCATCTACCGCGAGTGCGGATACCGGCTTGTGCTGGCGTGCGGCACGGAGGACGGCGGTGTCGTTGGCCGGCCCTAGCCCCGCTGCCTTGAACTGGCGGGGAGTCATTAGCTCAGCCGGCACCTGCTCAATCGCCGCAACGGGCCTCTCCTCTCGATTCTCTTCCTCGTCCGGCGCGTCCGGCTCGGGCACGGTCGCTGCGACGGACTCAACGTCGTCCATGGTTTCGGTCGCCTGCTGGGCGGCAGCTTGATTCTTGGTGATGTCGAGGAGGTCTACCAACTCTCCCTGCCGTTTGACTAGTTCGCGGTAACGCTCCTCGTGTTCGAAAATCTTTCCGGTCAGCGCGGTTAAGTCAGCCACGTTGGTCTGGCAGCGCGTAAGTTCCTCCCGGCACCGCATCGCCTGCTCGTCGATGCAGCGGGCCGCATGTTCGAGCGAGCTGATGGAGCCTACCGGTGACGGCGAGACATTGGCGACATGCTCCGCCGTGCCGCGCAGCGTGATCTTGTCCGGCCACGTTGACCGGTATTCGAGTTTGAAGCCGGCCATTTCACCCAAGACCACCGTGCCGGTGCGGCCGGCCAGGTGGTCGTCGCGGTGACTGGCCACGAGATAAACGAGCGCATTGCCGGCTTCCGCACGCTCGGTATAAGTCTTTTTTTCCAGCGTGATTCTGAAATTGGCGCCCTGCGTATCCTGCCGTGCCGCCAGGTCCTTTTCCACCGCGGCAACCTGCCGCTCCAGCCGGGTCACATCCTCCCCCGCCATGCGCAGCCGGTTGCGCGTGCCATACTGCGATTCGCTGTGCTCGGAACGGAGCCGCGACAGGCGCATGACCTCGGCATCTACCTTGGCCTTCTCGATGACCAGCGGGTTGCCCGACGCGATGGCTTTGATCTCCGCATAAGTGAGCGCGGGCGAGTCCAGGTCCTCGATCTTCCGGGCCGTGGTCTGTCCCGTCATCACCTGCCCGATGAATTTGGCCTTGGTTTCGAGGGTTTGCCACATGTAGGCGTCAAAACTGCCTTCCGTGACGTAGCGGTTTACCCGCACGACCAAGTTCTGGTTGCCCTGCCGCAGGATGCGGCCCTCGCGCTGCTCGATGTCGGCCGGCCGCCACGGGGCATCCAGATGGTGCAGCGCAACGAGCTTGGTTTGTGCGTTCGTGCCGGCTCCCATTTTCTGCGTGGAACCCAAAAGGACGCGCACTTTGCCGGCCCGCACGTCCTTGAACAGGGTGAGCTTGGCCGCGTCGCCATCGTGATCCTGGATGAAGGCGATCTCCTCGGGCGGCACCCCGCGTGCCACCAGCTTGGCCTTGACGTCTTGATACACCGAGAAACCGCGTCCCTCGACTTTGGGCGTGGATAGGTCGCAGAACACCATCTGCGTAAGCCGGTCCGCGCGGGTCTCCTGCCAGATGGAGAAGATTTCCCTGACCGCCTGGTTGACCTTGCCCTCCGGCGCATCGGCCGCGCGCCCACGCACCAACCGCAGATCAAGCGCCGCCTTCCGCCCTTCACCCGTGATCTTGAGCATGTTGTCCACCGAAGGATCGACATGCTCGCGTTTGAGTTTCTCGGCTCGCTTCGCGAGCGACGCGACAAACTCCTTCAATTCGGGTGTAGAGGGGGCGCGGACGATGCGGGGTTTCCCGCCATCGAGCGAGGGAATCGGAAGCTTGAGCATGTCCGCCGTCTGCACGTCGGCCATCTGCCGGAACATCTGCATCAATTCCGGCACGTTCACGAAACGCGCAAACCGGGTGTGCAGCCGGTAGCCGGCACCGTCCGGGGCCAGTTCCATTGCGGTCACCGGCTCACCGAACGTGCCCGCCCAGGCGTCGAAATGCTGGAGATGATGACGGCGCAGCGAGTCCATCTGCAGGTAGCGCTGCATCGTGAACATTTCCGCCATCGTGTTGGTGACCGGCGTGCCGGTGGCAAAGACCACTCCCCCGCCTCCGTTCTGTTTCTGGACGTGCTGCACCTTGAGGAACATGTCGAAGGCCCGCTCCGAGGCGGTCTGCGGCAACCCGGCCACCCGCGTCATCTTGGAAATGTAGAACAGGTTCTTGAACGACTGCGCTTCGTCCACGAACAACCGGTCGACCCCTAATTCCTCAAACGTGAGGGTGTCATCTTTCCGGTGCTCCGCCCCGAGCGCCTTGATCCGGCCCTCCAATCGCTTCTTTGCTCGTTCCAGCTCCTTGACAATCCGGGTGCCGGACGATGACCCACCGGTCCGGTTCTTGTGTTCCAGAATGCACTGGACCAATTCGGCGAGCTGCCCGTCCAGAAACTCCTTCCGGACTTTGGCGGACAAGGGCAGCCGCTCGAATCCCGAATGCGTCACGATGATCGCGTCCCAATTATTTGTCGCAATCCGGCTCATCAGTTCGCGGCGGCGTTGGCTCGCAAAATCGTCCCGCCCGGCCGCCAGGATGTTTGCCCCGGGATAGAGCGCGAGCAGTTCGGTGCTGAACTGGCCCAGCATGTGATTCGGAACGACAAACATGGGCTTCCGCGCCAGTCCGAGCCGTTCCAATTCCATCGCCGCCGCCGCCATCGTGTAGGTCTTGCCCGCGCCGACCACATGCGCGAGCAGGGTGTTGGGCGTTTGCAGGATGCGCCAGACGCCCGCCTTCTGGTGCGGGCGCAGTGTGATGGTCGGACTGGCACCCGGCAACGCGAGATGGTCGCCGTTGAAGGTACGGAGCCGGAGGTGATTGAACTCGCGGTTGTAGAAAGCTACCAGCCGCTCGCGCCGGGCATCGTCCTGCCAGATCCATTCGGCGAAGCGGTCCTTGAGCTTTTGCTGTTTCTCCCGGGCCGCCTCGGTCGCGGAGGCATTGACCGTGGCCTTCCCCTCGGCGTCGTAGTCGTAAATCGTCGGGGTGCGGAGATTGAGCGCGTCCTCGATCAGCGCATGGCCCGCCATACGCGCGGTGCCCCATTCGCTGCGGTTGGCGACACCGGTCTTGGTATGCGCGTTCACCTCTACCGTCCACAAGCCGACCTGCGCCGCGTGGTGGACGCGCACATCGCCGGGATGGTGACCGCGCAGAAGCTCGAGGCCGAAAGCCGCCACGTCCTCGGCCGGAATCCACGCCGCCCCGAGCCGGGCGTCGATTTCCGTGGCCTTCAGGTCGGCCGGCTGGACGCCCTGCAGGGCTTCGACATTGAGGTGAAACCGGGCGTCTTTCGCGGCGGCCTTCTCCGCCGTGACCAACTTGTGGCGAACGTTGCCGGAGAGGTAGTCATCATCAGTTTCCCAACGCTTGGTTTCCGGGTTGAGAAAGAGTGCTCCCTGCAATTCCGGGAGAAAATCTGCCTCGGTCTTGCCGAGCAGTTTGCCGATGTGCCCGAGGTCCACCCTGCCCTTCTCACTCAGGGTGATGACAAGTGCCTCCTTCGCACTGCCGGCCGCCAGCACCGGCTGGCGGCGCTGGATGGTTCTCTCGCGAAAAATCGTGGTCTTGGCCGCGGTGCCGGTGTCGTCGTCATAGTTCTCCAGCGACAGGAGCAACGGCAGGTCCGGATCGCCCGCGAACGCGCGGACGTTGGCCGACTCGGAAATCGGTCCGAACTGCCCCACGAAATAGTCGTAATCCTGGTTGAGCCGGAAGCGCGCGGCCTCGACCTCGGCGTCGGGCCGGTCCTCGACCTGGGTGCGTAGGCAGTCGCGCGCTGCGTCGCGTACGTAGATCAGACGGCGGATGCGCCGGGCCAGTTGCGGGGGCAGTTCAGTCAGGAGGCGCAGTTCATCCCCGTCACGGACGGCGATCCCGCCGCCACCCTCGTCGGTCAGGACGTAGGCGTTCGGTTTTACTCCCGGCGGGACCGGAATCGTCTGCCGCATTACGGCGGCCTGCGCCGTAGTCAGCGGCTGATAGATGCCCGCCGGCAATCTCTGCACTACCTTGGCCAGGGCATCACCCAGATCGCGGCCGTCGCCGGTGAGCCGCACCTCTTCCCGGCCATACATCCCCCGTTCCACCCGTTCCAGCTTCCCGAGCATCATCTCGGGATGGGCGTGGTAGTGCTCGTTAAGGAAAATGGGGTTCTCTCCCGCGCCCAAGGGCCGGCTCTCGCGCCACGGCTGGCCGCCGGGCTTTTCACCGGGAGCGCGCTTGCGGAGGAACACAATGTCCGTCGTCACCTCGGTGCCGGCGTTCTTCTTGAAGGCGGTATTGGGGAGCCGGATCGCGCCGACGAAATCGCAGGTCTTGGCCACGGCCTCACGCAGGTGCGGATACTGTTTGTCGAGCGTTCCCCGCGAGGTGATGAAGGCGACGAGGCCGCCGGGCCGCACCCGCTCCGCTGCTGCGACAAAGAAGTAGTCGTGGATAGGAAATTTTCGCGGATTGAGCTTGGGGTCGAACGGCGCGTAGTCGCCGAACGGGACGTTGGAGACCACCAGGTCGAAGCGGTTGGTCGGGAGCGTCACGTCCTCGAACGCCTGGGAACGGATATCCGCGTCCGGGTAGAGGGTTTTGGCGAGCCGGGCCGTGAGGTGGTCGATCTCGATGCCGGTGAGGTCCGAGCGGGCCGCCATCGCCTCCGGCATCACGCCGAAGAAGTGCCCGAGACCGCAGGCGGGCTCGAGGATGCGGCCATGCGTGAAACCTAGTCGGTCCAACGCGGCATACATCGCCCCGATGACCGTGGGCGATGTGTAGTGCGCGTTAAGCACCGTGGCGCGGGCGGAACTCAGTTCGTCAGGCTCCAAAAACCCGGCTAGCTCTTGCTGCTCGGCGCTCCACTGGGGAGCATCCTCCGGCGTCGCAAACACCTGCGGAAGCCCGCCCCAGCCGACATACTTGGCGATGACCGTTTTCTCCTCGGGCGTCGCCGCCCGCGACTCCGCCTGAATCTGCCGCAGAGTGCGGATGGCGGCGAGATTCTGGCGATACTTCTGCTTCGGACCGCCTTCACCGATGCGGTCGGCCTCCGTGATCCGGTAGTTGTTCGCGTTCTGCGGGCCTACTTCGAGCGCTCCGGCGGGAGCAGGATGTATTTCTCCCGGATCAGCTCCCACGCCTGATCGTGCGCCTGCTGCGGTGTCAGCCCCTGCCGCCGGAACTGCCGGATCAGCCGATCCATGTCCGCTGCCGTCCGCTCCTGCGCCTCCACCAGCGCTGGCTGGAGACGGTTCTCCGTCTCCAGTTCCTGCACCAGCCGCGGGCAATGCTCCCGCCAGTGCTTTTCCGCCATCTGGCCGTAAGAAAGGAGTGCGCTCATGGTGAAGGTGCGCCAGGAAATCGAGCTGGTCGTCTGGGCGGGATAGTGCAGCCATGCGTCATGCCGGTTCAATCGTGATTTGTCGCACCCGGGGACCGGGCCGCCCGCCAGCCGAACGCGGGTAATTCACTCGCAACTCGCAGAGGCGGCCGAGGTCGAGCGCCGCGCGGACTTCCGCCAGTTCGCAGCCCTCGATGACGATCTGCTCCTTTCCGGTGCTGATCGTCAGCAACTCCGGTTCACCCGGCACGTGCTCCCAGCGCTTGAATTCATCCGCAGGAAACGTCACCACGCGATCCCCGAGTGCAAAGCGCACCACGAGCGCGGTCTGGCCGTCGGGCGCGATTTCGCCCCAGCTCGGCGGCGGCGGCCGGACGAGCGGCTTTTTCCCGGGATGCGGTTCGATGCTCATGCGGCGGTGGCCCGGAGCAGCGGGGCGATGCGTGCGGCCCACCGCGCGCGCCACGACCGGCGGGGCGAAGGAGCGGCCTCGGGGTCCGGCCCGGTCATTTCGAGGGCGAGCTTGCGGTCGGCGGGCCGCATCATCGCCTCGCGGGCGGCCCGTTTGTCGGATGTGTAGATCATCTGGCTCTCGCGGAAACGGGAATTCGAGACGTAGGCCTGCTTGAGGTTACCCGCCGCGATGGCCTCGCCGGCCATGAGCAGGATGCCGCGATCCACCGTCTTGCCTTGCGCGGCGTGCGAGGTGGCCGCGTAGCCGTGGGAAAACTCGCGGAACCAGGCCGGCATCGTACGGCCATCCCTAAGCGCGATCTCGCCGCTCGCATCAAGACCGGCAACCTCGACCAAATCCCCGTTCCGCAGGCCGGCGGGCTTCACATTGGCCCGGATCAACAGTCGGTCGCCCACCGCAACGGGAGTTTCGTTCGCGACCCCGACCTCGAACCCGGACACACGGCGGGGATCGAGCCGGCGCTCGCGGCCTTCCGCCTCCCGCACCACCAACAGACGCTCCTCGTGGCGCACAACTGTGACCGCATCGAATTTGCGGAAAATACCGCACTCGCGATGAAACAGGAGCACGTCACCGGCCCGGTAGTTTTGCACCCGCCGGCGCTCCTCCTGGGTCCATTTCATGGACGAGACGGTCGCGATGATGCGCTCCTCGCCGGTGAGGACATTCGCGAGTCTCAACTGCCCGCGCACGGCGGCGGTGAATTCGTGGATTTCCGCCCACACCGGGGAAATAGCCAGACAGGATTTCCCGGCCCGCACCGTCCGAACGTAATCGGCCGCCGCTTCCCGCCAGAGCCCGGCTCCCTCCGACAATTCGCGCACGGCGCCAAGCCGGTTGAACTCGTTGAAGGCCCCGAAGGCATCGCCGCGCGCCAGCCGGGCCACGACCTTCCGGTAGGCCGGGTCCACCTGCCGGCGAATCTCGGTCAGGTGAAAGACCGGCGCCCGGGCGAATTCCTGGAGACAGCGAAGCGCGTCGCCGGCCTCGATGGCACCATGCTGCTTGGTGTCGCCCACAAGCAGGAGGCGGTTGTCGTTGCCGGCGGCCAGCCGGCAAAGGTCGCGCATCTGGCGGACGGAAATGAGCCCTGCCTCATCGACCAGCAGCACCCGGCCCCTGGTGGCCCGCTGCATCGCCTCGTTGGCGAGCAACTGCTGGAGCGTATCGGCCTCCGCCGTCAGGTCATGGCGCAGAACATCGGCCGCGCCTGACGACGGCGCGCAGCCGAAGACCCGTCCACCGGCCTGTTCGATGCCAGCGACCACGGTCCTGAGGCAGGTTGTCTTCCCCGTGCCGGCGTCACCTTGCAGGATGACAACGCCCGAGGTCGAGCCGAGCACATCGCGGACGGCCTCAGCCTGATCCTTGCCCAGCCCTTTGGTGGCCGGCACCGCGCCCAACCGTTTGTGGCCATTGCGCTGCGCACTGGCCCAGCCGGTGAATTCCGTCTCCGCTTCCAGTCCAGCGCGCGAGGCGATCTCCTCGTCAACCCGGAGCAGTTCGCCGGACCGCTCACGACTGGCCAGGGCTCGTTTCAACGCGTCCAGCGCCACCTGTCCCCGGCCCGCGATGAGAGCCTCGCGGAGCAGCAGGCGGTCATCCACGACCGATTTGCGCTCGAAGACATGCGCCTCCGCCGACCGGATGGCCTCCAGCGGGGTGAGCGGCTCGACCTTGGCCGGACGGCCTCGGGCACCCGCAACCACGGCCCGCAGGCTCTCCAAGTGTGGGTTGGCTTCGGCCAGCCACCCCTCCCGCAACGTCGCGGCCGTCGCGGCCGTCTTTTCGGCCCGGCTGCGCACGGTGATGGCCTGAAGCTCATCCTGTGACTTGGCACCCGTCTCCGCCGCCTGCCGGAGAATCTCGCGACGGCGTTTGCTGAACATTTCCCGCAATTCAGGCGGAACTCCCTTCACGGCAAAACCAATGCGCCGGTCAGGCTCAAGCTCGTAGCCGGCGGTCGACATCAACCCCGCGAGCTTGTTGTAGCAGACCTCCCGGAGATAGCCCTGATGCCGGAAGAACCCGGACGGCTGGACGCTCTTCCACCGGACCTCGGTTTCATCGTAGGTGAGGTTCATGATGCACACATGGGTGTGCAACTGCGGGTCGAGCGCTCGGTTGGCATCGTGAGTGACTACGGCCGCCACCATTGAACCGGTGCGCCGGTCGGCATTCTGGCCGCCCTGCCGCACGCGGGTCGCGGTCAGGGCCTCCATTTCCCGAAGGGTCTCCACGACGGCCTCCTGCCACCAGCGGCCGATCCGCTCGTCGCCGCCCACGAGGTGTAGCACCGAAACATCCTTGGGCGGGGAGATCTGCCCAAAGTAGCAGACGCGCCGGTTCTCGCCCTTGTCCCGGACCATGAGCTTTACGTCGGTCACGGGGTGCAGCCCGGCGCACAGGTTCTCGAAATGTGCGAGCTGGCACGGCCCCGTCAACCCCAGCCGTTTCGCACCGCTGCCCAACCAGGTCATCTCCACCTGACCTTCCTGGGTCAGGTAGTCGCCCACAGCCATGTGCTCGCGGAAATACTCCACGGCACCGCTAACAAGGACACAGGGTTTATCGAATCTGACCATGCTTATACCCATATCTAAAACCCATACTTTTACTAGCAATAATGCCCGAAGGATCACTGAATGGGCTAAAACCATCATTTGAGTGAACCATCCGGCACATATGGGAACTCAGCTGATAAAGTCCACGATGACACTGAGTATGAGCGGCACCAGCCGCACTGTCTACCTATGAAATCAAGGACACGCCACCCCTAACGTCCGTTAGGAGGATGTCGCTCCGCCACCCACCGGTCACCCACCGAACACCCACCGATTACTGAGGCAGTCGCCATTTTTGGTTTTACTTAAACCCATACGCTAATATATATATTGAAAATGGATACTACTGAGCTGCACACCCGCCTGATGGACGACGCCCGACGCTATGACCCGACCGCCCACAACCGGAGCCTCTTGGCGCCCTACCGGGACGTGTTACTCCTGTGGCGGGCCAAGTTCATGAGCTACGAGCAGATCGCCGCTGCGCTGACCACGCATGGGCTCAAGACCTCTCCGACCGCAATTGGCGTTTTTTGCCGCCAGACCTTAACCAAGTCGGAGATTCTGCGGGAACGTCACCGGCTCGGAACTGAGACGGCCAAAGGACCGGCCGCGACCGCTCCGAGCTCCGGGGGGCTCTTCGCGGTCGCGAAGCCGGCGGCTCCGGTGACGCCGGGCAAACGCGGACCAAAGGTTGCCCGCGACGACTACTGACCATGCCGGCCAAGCGCATCATCCTCTTTCCCCAGGACAAGGGCGGCATCGGCAAGAGCTTTGTCGCCACCCTGCTCCATGACTACTACGTCGACGCCGGCCTCCGGGTGCGGGCGTTCGACCTCGACCACGCCAACTCCACCTTCTTCCGGCTGGTGCCCGGAACCGAGTTCATCAACACCGACGTGGATGCCGACAAGCTGGGTATCCTTGACCGGATTGTTCATGCGCTGCCCGAAGCCGACATCGTGCTGGCGGACAACCGGGCGTCCGGCGGCAGCAAGATCCTCACCTATCTCGATGAAACCCGCCTGCCCGAACTTCAGGAGGAACTCAACTGCGCCATTGTCTTCGTCGTAATCGCGACCGACGACAAGGACGCAAACTCGCAGATTGCGGAGCTGCTCGACTCGCATGGCCGGCGGGTGCGCTGGCTCGTGGCCCGCAATCTCCGCGAGGGCGAAAGCCTCGACCTGTTCGCCCAGAGCAAGGCCCGGCAACGGCTCCAGACCGCCAACCTCACCGTGGGCCGCGGGCGGAGCGCGGACGAACTTCACCTCCTCGACCGCTCGCGCTGCATCCGTTTCCACGCCCGGATGCAGGAGGAATTCGGCAAGGCCGGGGCCCTGCTCATCCCATGAAGCCCGAGGACCTGCTCGACCCGGCGGAATTTCCCGACGACCTCAAGTGGGTGGCGGCGCACCACAACCTGCATCCCACCGACCCGGTCTATCTGCTTGTGGCCTGGCATTGGCGGCGTGTGTAGCAATCGGAGGACACGCTCAAGGCCGCCATTGTGGAGTTGAAGGCGGCCCTCGACATCCGCCTTGAGGCGATCACGGAAGCCGCTGAGACCGTGATCAGCGTCAACGAAGCGCTCGCCGGGGTGCAGGATGCGCTCGAGGAGAAGCCCGCCCAGCTGGAGGCGCAGCTTGAGGCCAAGCTCTCTCACCCGGTGGCCAACGCGCTCGCCCAGCTTCACGCCCTGGAGAAATCCCTGACTCCGCTCGCCCGTAATTTCCAAGTGGCGCAGCGCCGCCAACTTCTCGCGGCACTCCTCGTGGGCGTAACCTTGGGCGTGCTCTCGGCCGTGATCGTGCTCCTCGCGTGAACCTGCGCTCGGCTGGACTGATTATTTCCTGCTTTGCGGGAGCCTTATGGGTGCGGAGCAGTGTTCCGGACCCCATGGGCTACTGGCTGCCGGTGCTGGCGGCGAGCGCAGGCGTGTGGCTTTCCTTCTGTGCCGTTGTGGCTGAGTGCGAAAGCAGGAGCGCCGTGGTGCTTCGGTTGTGGGGCTTGGAGTGGACCCGAGACGAAACCTGCTGCCATTTCTTCATCACCGGGGCAACCGGAACGGGGAAGACGGCGCGGGCAGTTGTGCCGATCGTGCACGGTCTGCGCTCGACCTTGCCGGATACCGGCGTGCTGGCGGTCGATTCCAAGGGGGCCTTGTGGAAGCCGCTGGCGGCAATGGCGGCAAAACTCGGGCAGGAGAAAAGCCTGCGGTTGATCCGGGTGCGGCCGACGCACATTGCGCCGGCCAAATGGACGCCGCCCTTGCAGCTCAATATTCTCGGCGACGCATCGGTGCCGTGGAGCACGTATGCCAAGATCATCGTCGATACCGCCACCGCCGCCGGCCAGCGCGGGGGCCAGGCGTTCTTCAAGGAAACCGCTCGCGACGTCATCACCCACGCGATGCACGCGCTGGAACTGGCGGAACTGCCCGTCACGCTCGCCAACGTCCATGACGCCATCTGCATCTCCACCGAGATGGCGCTCCTTTTGGCCCGGCTCGGGGAGCAGTCGAGCCCGGAGGCCGAGGTCGAAAGGCAGTATTTCAAGGACTTCGCCGAGCAGCCGCCCGAGCAGAAGAGCGGCACCGTATACACGGTCGCCAACTTCCTCCGGCCTTACACCCCGCCTGACATCCGCGAGGTCGTTTGTTCGGTGACGCCTAACTTCACCCTGGCCGAGGTCGATGCCGGGCGGCTCATCTGCCTGTCCGTGCCGCAGACTTATCAGGTGGAACGTCGTTACCTGAACCTGCTCTTCAAGCAGCTCTTTTTTCTTCATGCGTTCCGGCGCTTCGACCTGGAGCCGGAGGAAATGCGCCGCCGCAATGTCATCGTGCTGGTGCTCGACGAGGGCCAGAAAACCACGCTCGTGTCCGAGGATGGTTTCTCCGACCATGCGACCGTGGACGAGCTGCGCGAGGCGGGCGTGTGCCTGATCTCCGCCACCCAGACACCGCTTTCACTCTACGCGGCTTTCGAGACCGAGCGGAAGGCCGATGTGTTCATGGCGAATTTGCGGACGCAGGTTCATTTCCGGGCCGCCGACGAGAAAGGGGCGAAGATTCTTTCCGAGAAGATGGGCGGCCGGGAAATCCGCAAATACAGCGGCGGGGTAAGCAGCGGCCGGACCTCGCGGAACTGGCAGCCGGTCGATGAGCCGTGGTTCAAACCGGTTGGGCTTCTTGCCTTGCCGGCGGGCCGCGCCGTAATCCGACACCCGAGACGAGCAGGTAAACCACTGCTGAAAAAGCTCCCGTTTACCCAATTCACATTGGCGAACTCCGCGACGCCGCAAGATGCGTCGTCAAGCTGAACGCCGGGACGCTTGGTGGCTGCTCTTCGGCAATTCTCAGGCAAAATGGGGCGCGGAGTTCGGGACACCTCCCCCGCTGCGTTCAACAAATACTTCTGCGGACAATCAAAAGAACCCGGACCGGAAACCAGCCTGAACGAGAGCTGTTTTCCGGCCCGGGCAGGTGGCCCGCCTGGTTGACCTCCGCCCTCGGGCACAACACACGCCACGGAGTGCGAAGACAAAACAGGGCCTCCGGCGCCCGGCTAGTTTCGGCTGGGGTCCGCCAGCGGCCTCATGCGGCCAGCGGGGAGCCTGGGCTCGATTCCGGTGAGAGGGGCGCGCGCCACCAGACGCGGAATGCGCCGGGTGGGTTTGGCCGGCCGGCGCAGCGATACAATGCGGCCCGCCGCATGGGGCCAGCGGACCGAATCGAGGTAGTCGTCGGCGACGCCGGTGGCGTCGCGGCCCTGCAGGCTGAATTTCACGAGGTTCAGGGCGTCGGGGGCCTTGTGCCCCATGATGCGTCGGAGCTTACGGGCGGCCGAAACATATATTCGGTAATCAGCCGCGGGAAGCGGAACGTTGAGTTGGACTTGAGCGGGGCGGGGGTGCATGGGGCATTGGTTGGTTGGTGTCCACGGCGAAGCCGTGGCGGGGTCGATTTGAGAACGCGAGGCGGGGATGGTCCCGCGGTGGGACTTGTAACGGACTGACCCTAGCACACCCGGGCCGCCGTGCATTGTGTGCCCGTGCGCTCAATTTATGGACGCCGGTGCGGTCTGGCTACCGCGGCGAGCGCGCCTTCCCCAGCCGGAGGGGCCGAGATCCGCCTCGGCTTGCAGAACACAGCAAACGAGTGCCACAGCAGCGCTTTCGATCAGGGTGCGAGAATGACCGGGCTGCAGCAGCAAGGTCACAAAATCCAAGATCAACGGCTCGCGAGCGCGGTAGCCGGCGAGGGACCGCACGGTATTCGTCGCTGCCGCATGGCGATGCTTCTCATACCAGGCGACAGGGAATCTGATCAGAATTCCGGCCGGACCACGGCCTGATTCCCCGGCAGACGGTCCAAGACAGACGGTGGCGGTCGCGAGCAAGTCGCCTTTCGCCTCAGGCTCTGGAATCTGAATCGCCAGGTAGCGGAAACCCAGGCGGTGTCCGGCGGAGGAATTGAACGTGCAGCGCACACCGCGCTTCGACCGTCGGATGCGGGAGCGGAAGTTCGTATCCACGAACGATGACCCTCACTATAGTGAGATGCGCTGTCAAAGCGTTTGTCGTCTTAGCTTAAGTTCGTGCTCGACCAAAAACACCTGCAGACAATTGCCTCGCGCGTAGCAGAATTGTTGAGAAAGGAACGGAAGCGCCGGCAACTGTCCATGAGCACGGTGGCCGAGCGCGCCGGGCTCTCCCAGCAGATGGTCAGTTACGTCGAACGCGGGTTGAGGAATCCGACGCTCGACACGCTCCTGCGGATGGCGGCGGCGATGAAACTGGACCTGGCCGAATTGCTGGCCGCGGCCCAGCGGAAGGCGCGGAAGCTCCACTGAATTCACGAAGCGCGCGGGCGCGGGATGACGGAGCCGGGCGAGCAGCCGAACGCCTTCCGGAACTGGCGGTCAAGGTGGCTCTGGTCGCAGAAACCGGCTTCGGCGGCAGCGGCCACAACCTTCCACTTGCCAGTCTCAAGGAGCTGGCGGGCACAGTGAATCCGGCAGCGCCAGACGTATTGCATGGGCGACATCCCGGTCGAGACCTTGAACATCCGGCTGAAGTGGTATTCGGTCAGACAGCCCACCTGTGCGAGCAGCGCTCGGGAAAGCGGATCCCGGAGATGCGCGTCGACGTAGGCGGTGACGCGTTGCAGTCTCTTTTCCGCCAGTCCAGCCGGCTGAGACTGACGGAGCGCGGCGCGGCTGAGGTGGGCTTTGAGGAGCAGGGCGGCGAGCAGAGTGCCTCCGGCGACCGCGAGCAGTCCCGACAGCGACCGTTTGCGGTGGCAGAAATCGTGGAATTTCCGGCACAGACGGGTGACCAGGTAGTCCTGCCGGGCCAGCGGGGCCAAGGAGAGCAGCGCACCGTCCGCCAGATCGCAGCCGCACTCTTCGCGGATGTAGCTGCGCTCGACGTAGAGCACCAGTATGGCGGCCGTGCCCTTCCACTCGACCGAGTGTGGCGTGTCGGGCGGAACGATCCAGACGTGGGGAGCGGTGCTCGCTTCGGACAATATGCAGCCGGCGTGACCCCATTTCATGACCGCCTCGACGGGATCGAGGGCGACGACGATTTGGGTGGTGGGGTGCTGGTGTTCGGGCCAGTTGTTGGGCGGCTGCAGGTCGCAGTAAACACTGACCCCGCGCCCTCTATTGAGGACATTGCCAAGGCCAGAGTTGTTAACCGGAATCGTAAAATGCTTCGGAGGCTTGCCAGCGCG
>JANYDW010000015.1 GCA_025363455.1 Oleiharenicola sp.
GGCACCCGCCACCACCGCGCGCCCAACACAAAGCGCATAAGCGGCACTCACTCAGCCCAACGCCATCGACCCGGGCTTGTTCAACCGGCGTCCCGCTGCGCGCTACGGCGCAGCAGAACGCTCAGAGTTGAACGCTCAGAGATTAAATCGAATTCCGAGGTGGCATTGCGCCTTGTTGCTTCTTTTTCCAGAGACGCACTAAGGCAACAACTGCAAGAACAAGTACGACAGCTCCGGCGAACTGTGCAGTAGAATCTACGACAACGTATCCCCGCATACCCATTCGACCGGTGACCAGACCTCCAATCCCCCAAAGTGCAAAAAGTCCGCAGAAAAGCGTAGAGAGCACTTTGTTTGGCCGCTTGGTCTTCATCTTCCGCCGATCAGTGTTATTCAGATTCGTGCTAAAACCTCACATTTTACAGGCCCGTTGTTCAGACGGGAGCAGAAAAGTCATTGGGGCTCAAGGGTGGACGCACTATATCACGAATTTGAGGATCGGCCTGTATCCGTGCAAAAGCCTCACTTTTTACGGCGAGGACGAATGCGGGAGCGGCAGGCGCATTGGAATCATCCGTGCCCATCCGTGTGATCCGTGGTCAAGCGGTTTGGGCTGAGTCGAACGGTGGAAATGATAGTCTCGCCTCCAAGTTAAATCCCAGCTTTCGCGCCGATTTGTGTCCTTCGCGGTTAAAGGCTGCCTCGAACCAGCGCCTTGGGTCGCTCCACCCTCGGCTGATCGCCGGGACCGACCAAGGTCGGCCCCTACCAAACCGCTACCCGCGGCGGATCTCTGAGCCTTTGAAGCGGATGATCGTCCGGTAGACCTTTTTCACCCGGCAGCAGATCTTGCCGGTCGCGAGGTCAAATGACTCGGGGACCTCGATGCGATGAACGTCCACCACGGCATGGTAGCCGCGCTCGGAAAAGACGTCGATGAACATGGCCAGGGCCTCTGACTCGGAGAGGACCGGATCTTCGCTGTTGATGTTGGCGTGGCCGGAGAGGGCGTGCCGCATCACGATCGGCATGATCTTCTTGTCGATCAGCGTGACAACGCGCTGGAAGAGCTCGGGGTGGTTGAGCTCGTAGCCGTCGAGGCGGCGGACGAGATCCTGCCGGGCGTGGACGACGATCTCGCTGGCGAGGGGCAGGGTGCGCAGCCGGTCGAAGGTGCGGGGGTCGAGCTCGAGCGAGCTCTGGTACTCGAATTCCCCGAGGATGTTCTGCTCGACCTCGGCGATGGACTCCTGCGCGTTGATCAGGTGGTAGTAGAAGATGTCCTTCAGCGAAAGGAGCGCGTCCCACGTCTGCTCCTTGAACACGCGGTAGCGGCGGCGGGCGAGTTTCTCGTCGAAGTCGGTGGCGCGCTCCTCCTGCAGCGAGCCAAGGCCGGTGCGGCGGACTTCCTCGTTGTTGGCCTTGGTCATCAGGCCGCGCTTGAGCTGGCGGGCGACGCTTTCCTTCTCGTCGATGAAAAGGACCAAAATCTGGATGACGGGCTGGCGGAAGTGGATGGCGAGCGGAGTGCCATAGAACTCGCGCCACAGCTGGGTCATTTTCTCGTAGAGCATCTTGAGGCACTCGACCTGCATCGTGGTGCGCGGGAAGCCGTCGAGGATGACACCGTCGCGGTATTCGGGCTTGAGGAGCTGACGCAGGAGGACGGCGAGCACCTCACGGTCGCCAATCATGTTGCCGGCGTCCTTGATCCGTTTCATCTCGGGCGTGTCGAGCAGCGAGCTCATCACGATGGGCGGGCAGGTCAGGCCGCGGGTGCGCGAAATGAATCCGGTCTGCGTGCCTTTGCCGGCGCCGGGGGCGCCACCGAGGAGGATGATCTCCTTGGGGAAGCGCAGGTGCTCCCGGCCGAAGTGCGCCTCGAGATCCTCCCAGATGGGCTTAAAGATCACCTGCGCGTCCTTGATCTCAAGGTCGGGAGTGGGGTTGGAAGGAGTGGATTTGCCGTTCGTCGGGTCCATGCGGGAGGGGTGCAAATAAACGCGGCCACCGCCCCGAGGCGACAAAAATTGCCGGGGCTCTGACTGTCCTGAGGGCGGGTGAGTCTGTAGGGCTGGATCGCTGATCCAGCCTTGGGAGGGCCTGCGTCTCTGCGGGGCCGGCTCGCAGGGACGCGAACCCTCCACAGAACCAACCGGCGGGATCAGCGATCCCGCCCTAGAGCTTTCTTTTAATCACCTGCGGGCTGGCCTCCATCTGGCCGCGGGTTACGCCGAGCTGGTTGATGAGCTTGAACTCGCGCCAGAGCTCCGCGCCACTGATCTCGCCCCGGATCAGCTGCTGGTAGCGGCCGACGGTGCGCTGGAGCTCGTCGCCGTCTTCGTTGAGGAACTCGATGCGGAAGGAACGGGCGCCGAGGGCCAGCAAGCGGTCGGCGAACTCGGCGCCGGTCTGGGCGCGGGAGTTGTAGACGGTGTTGCGACAGCCGGCGTCGGCCTTGAGTGGGTGCTCGGCACCGACGCGGTCGCGCAGGCGGACATCGTGCGTGTCGCAGGGCCGGCCGCAATCGCGGTAGTCCTTGCCGGCGGAGAGAAACGCGCAGAACACGCAGTGCTCCATGTGAAACATCGGCATGTGCTGGTGCAAGGTGATGTCGAACCAGGCCGGTGGTGCGCCCTGCAGGAGCGCCTCGAGCTGCGCGATGTTGAGGTCGTAGGAGGCCGTGACGCGCTCGAGGCCGTAGCGGTTGATAAAGTAATCGGCCGTGCGCGGATTTGCCACGTTGAGCGAGAAGTCGCCCCGGCGGCGCTTACCCGCGAACCACTGCAGGTGGTCGTAGTTTCGGACAAGGTAGCCGTCGGCCTCGCAGGAGAGGATTTGCTTGAGGATCCATTCCTCGCCGGGCTTGAAGACGCGGGGAGCGACAACCCACAAGGTGGGTTGATTTTGGATTTTCGATTCTTGATTTTCGATTGAGCCGGCGGCGTCGGTCCGCAGGGCGCGGAACTGCTGAACGGCTTCGCGGTATTTTTTCGTGTCCTCGAACTCGGCGTAGATCGTCCGGGCACCGGCCTGCCAGGCTGGCTCGAGCTGGCGCAGGTGCCGGATGACGACTATGAGCTCGGGTGAATCACACACCCCGGCGCTGCGCGCCACCCCTCTCGAGAGGGGATCTTCGTTGGCTTGGGTCCCCTCTGGAGAGGGGTGCCTGAAAGGCGGGGTGTGTTTGGCTTCAGTCATCACCCACCGCTTCGGCGCGGCGCGCTGGGCGTCGAGGTCAGTGACGGCGCGGCGGCGGAGTTCGTTAAGCTCGCTGACGGCGACGATGACCTCGCCCTCGAGGTGGTTGTCGAAGGAGCCGAGTTCGAAGGGCGTGCCACCGAGCCGGCCGAGCTGGTCGCGGAGACGCTCGGTCGTGAGCGGCTGCTTCTGGGCGGTGGCGAGCGGCGTGGCCGAGTCCACTTGGGCAACATGGCCCTCGTCGTCGCGGGCGATAAGCGTGAGCGGCGCACTGACGTGACCGTGGACTGCAAGGTGGAGCGGGCGCCGGAAACGGATCTGGTCGCCCTCGAAGGTCTGGCGCACGCGACGGTCGAGCTCGGGGTCGTTGGTTTTCCAGAGGCGGTGCCCGGGCTGGATGCGATTGAAATCGATGTCGCCGTGGCCGAAGCGCAGGACGGTTTCGCCGTGGCGCGTCTCGACCTGGTACACGCGACCGCCCTGTTCCTTCTCGTCGGGCCGGCCGGCGTCGAAGACGAGTCCGTCGCCGGGCTTGAGCGGGCCCTCGAGTTTCAATGCGACGTGATCACGTCCGACGCGGGTGACCAACCCGAGGAAGACGCCGCGCTTCGTGCCGAAGCGAGCGTGGGCCAGCTCCTGATTGTTGACGCCGCGGAACCAGCCCGGGTAGAGCCCGCGCGAGAAGCCCATCTCGAGGTCGTAGCGATCCTGGGAAAAGCTGAAAGCTGACCCGCCTTCGCCAGGCTTCGGCGAGGCAAGGGGCTGAGAGCTGAGAGACTTGGCCTTTTCCGTGGTCTGGCTCTGAGCTCTCAGCTCTGAACTCTCAGCTGGCTGCAACGCAGCCATCGCCTGATCCAGCGCCCGCCGGTAGACGCGGGTGATGTTGGCGACGTATTCGGGGCTCTTGAGCCGGCCTTCGATCTTGAGCGAAGCCACGCCAGATTGAATGAGATCGGGCAAGACCTCGAGTCCGGAGAGATCCTGCGGGCTGAGCAGATAGCGACGGTCGCCGAGTTCCACCTTGGCGCCGTCGGAGACAAGGTCGTAGGGCATGCGGCAGGCCTGGGCGCACTCGCCCCGGTTGGCCGAGCGGCCGCCGAGCGATTCGCTGGTGAGGCACTGGCCCGAGTAGGCGACGCACAACGCGCCGTGGACGAAGACTTCCAGCGGGATGGGGGTAGGGCGTGGAGTCCCTTCCACGCCGTCAGCGGCGGCGAGCGGAGTCGCCGCCCTACCTTGTGCCTCCCGGATCGCCGCGATTTCCTTCAGGGAATTCTCGCGGGCGAGGACGACGAGGTTGGCGCCCAGCTCGCGGGCGAAGTCCACGCCGGCGGAGCTGGTGACCGTCATCTGCGTCGAGGTGTGGATCGGGAAATCCGGCGAGATCGCGCGGATGAGCCGGCAGATGCCGATGTCCTGCACGATGGCGGCGTCGACCCCGGCGGCGATGATGGCGCGCAGGTAGTCGGCGGCGGCGTCCATTTCGTTGGCGAAGACCAGCACATTGAACGTCACGTAGCCCTTCACGCCCCGGCGGTGGAGGAATTCCATGAGCTTCGGCAGGTCGGCGACGGTGAAGTTCTTCGCGCGCATCCGGGCGTTGAAGCGCTCGAGGCCAAAATAGATCGCGTCGGCGCCGTTCTCGACCGCCGCGCGGGCACATTCCCAGTCACCGGCTGGCGCGAGCAGTTCCGGCCGCACCGGTATGGAGCGGGGCGGCAGAGTTTCGGCGGGAGCGGGAGCGGGCATGGAGGATCAATCTTTCGCGAATTGGCCGCGGGTGCAAACTCAGGTTGTCGTCGGCGGGGCCGGGGGAAGCACCATGGGTGGCGTGGAGCCGGTGGCCGGCAACGGACCAACCACGGCGCGGGCCACCTCGGCGAACAGCAGGGCGCCCGCTCCGAGGTGCCGGCGGCGATGCCGCACCAAGGCGATTTCGCGCGAGGGCTGCTCGGGTCCCGTGAATTTGCGGAAGATCAGTCCCTCCGGATCGGTGGCGCTCCGGGCGCTCTTGGGCAGGACGGTGATGCCGAGGCCCATGGCCGTGAGCGACTTCGCCGTCGCCAGCTGGGCGCAGCGATGGCTGATATGCGGCTCGAAGTCGTGGTCGCCGCAGAAACGCTGGATTTGCAGCGTGAGGGTGGAGGCTTCGCCGAGCAAAATGAAGTTCTCGTCCCGGAGCGATTCGAAGGTGAGGTGCTCGGCCTTGGCGAGCGAATGGCTCGCACTCATGGCTACCCACAGGGGCTCGCTGTAGAGCTTGTCGATGTGCAGGCGGGGTTCATTGAAGGGCAGGGAGATCAGAGCCCAGTCCAACTGACCGTCCAGAACCGCCTCGGCGAGCGGTCGCCGGAAATCTTCCTGGGTATGGATATCGAGGAGGATTTCGCTGGCCCGGCAGTGGGCCAGGACAGCTGGAAAGAAAAACGGGGCGACGGTGGGGATGGCCCCGACGGTGACCTTGGGGCCTACGCCGGTGTTTTCCTTGAGGTCCTGCAAGGTCTGGTCGACGTCGGTGAGGATCCGGCGCGCGCCTTCCACGAGGGTTTTACCAGCTTCAGTGAGGACGGCCTTGCGGCCCATGCGGTGAAAAAGTTTCTGCCCGAACTCCTCTTCAAGGTTAAGGATTTGCTGGCTGAGCGACGGCTGGGAGATGAAGGAGCGTGCGGCGGCCTTGGTAAAATTGCCTGTCTCGGCGACTGCCAGGAAGTAACGCAGTTGGTACAATTCCATAGGAATATCAGATGGATATAATAGAATCTAAGTATTTAAACTATTGAAAAGAATGTCGTATACTCCGGCAACACCAAATCAGGTGCCCAGTCAGAAAAACCTAAACCGAACCAATTTTATGAACACCAACATCATCCAAGTCTCCACCACCCTCGTCGTCGGCCTTGTGGCCGGCTTTGTCGGCATTCAAGTCACGGATAGCCTGCTGACCGGTGGGGCAATCGGGGTGAGCTACCTCACCGTAGCAGCGCTGATTGCAATGGCCGCTTCGGATTATCGGTCCGGCCCGAAGGCCTATTTCTCGAGCCCGGTCGTAACCGGCCACTTTCAGCGATCGGTGACGGCTTCCGCCGCGCCAGTAGCCCCGAGCGAGAAGCCCCGCCTGGCTGCCTGAACCGGCGATAATTTAAGTCAGTTGGAGTGTAACAGAGGCCGGTGGGTGCGAACCCCCGGCCTCTTTTAATGTCTGCATCCGGCCTGTCTCCGGACAGATTTAGACAAATCCCCGGTCCCGTGACGCTCTTCAGGAAACAACGCGAACCCCACCGCATGGAGCGTACGAATGAACAAGACAGCTGGAAATCCTGGATCGAGGCCCACGGCCCCAAGCTGCTTCTGTGCGCCCGCCAGTGGACCCGTTCGCTGGCCGACGCGGAGGATGTCCTGCAGGAAGCCTTTGTTCGCTATTGGCGGCACCAGCGCCAGCTCCCAGGCGATCCCCAGGCACTCATTATCACTTCAATCCGTCGGGCCGCGCTGGATCTCGCCCGCCGCGAGGACCGTCGCGCGGCCCGCGAAGAAAAAGCCGGGGGCGGCATCGAGGCCGACCCCGTGGTCTTTGAAAAACTACCCGGCGAAGGCGATGAGCGGCGTGCCGAGATCGAGGTCGCGCTGCAGCGCCTGCCCCCCGAGCAGCGCGAGGTGCTCGTGCTCAAGATCTGGCAGGAATTCACCTTTGAGCAAATCGGTGAGGCCCTCGGCATTCCGCCCAACACCGCGGCCTCGCGCTATCGCTACGCTTTGAACGCCCTCCGCCAGGAACTGGAACCCCTCTGCCATGGATGAGACTCTCCAAGAACTCGAAAACGAACTGAAGCGCCTGACGCCGCGCCGGCCCTCGCCCGCCATGATGCGAACCTTGGAAAGCGAGCTCGGTCGCGAGCCTGTAACCAGTTCTGCGCCGCGTTGCAGCACGGCCACCAGCCTGCGCTCGTGGAAATGGGCCACGTGGTCCCTTGCCGGCGTGGCTGCGGCCATTGCCCTGGCTGCGGTCGTGCAATTCAACCGCCAGCCCGCCAAGGCCTCCGCGCCGACCCTCGCCACCACACACACCCAGTCCGTTGCGACCAAGCCAGCGGTGATTCCAGTCAACCGGTATGAGCCGGTCAAGGCCACCTCGGTGCTCTACGACATGAAGGAAGACGGCGCGGCTACCTTGCCGGATCAGACCGAGGGTCGGCAGGTCCGCTACCGCTACGTCGACACCTATACCTGGAAAAATCCCGCCACCAAGGCCTCGCTCCGCTGGAGCGTGCCGCGTGACGAAGTGCGGCTCGTCCGGGCCAGCCTCGATTGAAGAAATCACCATGAAAAACAAACTAGTCAGTTACCTTGTTCCCGCTTTGCTGCTCGCCACCTCGGCCCTGGCCGAGGGCGAGCCCAAGAAGGAGATCACCATCCGCCGCCGCACCGAAGGCGGCGATCCGCACTTCAACATCAAGATTGACCGGGATGGTCCCCCGGGTCCGGTTGAGATGGAGAAGGTCGCCTACCTCGGCGTCGAGACCATGCCGGTCGATCCCACGGTGGCGGCCCAACTGTCGCTCCCGCGGGGCACCGGCGCGGTGGTGCGCCGCGTAGCCGAGGGCAGTCCGGCAGCCAGCCTGCTGCAGAAGTTCGATATTCTGACGAAACTCGATGACCAGATACTCGTAAACGTGCGGCAGCTCACCGTGCTTGTGCGCAACCACAAGGCGGGGGACGAGGTGAAGCTTACCTACATTCGCGGCGGCAAGGAAACGACCGTCAAGGCCAAGCTCGGCGAGCGTGAAGTGCCCTTGCTGGCGATGGAAGAAGGCGAGTCCTTCATGCAGATGTTCGGGCAGGGTGGTCCTGGCGGCGACATGATGTTCCAACACGGGATGCCGGGCCTTCCCGGGATGGAAGGCCACGGGCCGGGAGACGTGATGCGCATGATCGGTGGCGACCGGATGCACTGGTTCGCCAATCCGCGCATCCACGTTCGGAAGCTGCACGGCGGCAAAGGCTCGACCATTCTGGACCTGCCAGCGGGCAACTTTGCCTTCTCCGACGACGAGGGCTCCGTCGAGGTCAACAACCGCGACGGCAAGCGCGAGCTGACCGTGAAGAACAAGAAGGGTGAAACGAGCTTTAAGGGGCCGATCAACACGCCCGAAGATCACAAGAAACTTCCACCCGAGATCATGGCTCGGCTCGAGGCCATCGGCGGCGCGGATATGGGGGACGATGACGACGGCCTGGAAGTCGAGACGAAGGTCATGGAACCTGCGACCAAGACGCGGCGGATTTTGCCGCCACCCGGTGCGCCCGAGGCCGGCATGCGTTCCCTCTAAACTATTACGGCGCGGTCGAGCCGCGCCGGTGTGTGTGCAATGCAATCGGGGCCGCCTTAAAGCGGCCCCGATTTCGTTTTCAGGCGGGCGTGGCGCCTTCCGGGGCCGGACGCTTGAGGAAGATCGAGAGGATGAGCGAGACGATCAGGCCCAGGATCACCGCAAAGATCGGGGTCATGATGGCCATGGCGACCGGCCCCATGAACATGCGGGCAAATCCCTCGGCCTTCTCCATCTGGTCGGCGCCCATGCCGGCCTGCTCCCATTTGGCCCGCACCAGCTGCATATTGTAGTCCACGAACTCCGTGTTCACGAATTTGAAGTGGATGAAGGTGTAGACGGCGCTCATCAGTCCGGAATAAAGGCAAATCAACACACCGGTGCCCACGCCCTTGCCGTAGCTCAGGTATTTGCCGGGTGACTCCTCGCGCACCGCCTTGATGCCCAGGAAGAGGACAACGATCGTGATGATTAAACCCAACCACTGGAGGTGTTGGCCGACGGCCAGTTTCTCCGTCTGGAAGCCGGTGAAATAAAGGGCGAGGTTGAGGACCGCGCTGGCAATGGTCAGGATGAGGGCGTAGGTGAATTTGGTTCCCATGTCCCGAAACTGGGACAATCGGTCAACCGACACAATGCCGGAGTGACGGCCGGCAACGGAGCCGGATGAATGGCTCAGCTGTTGTCACCGTCGAGCACGCGGCCGAGCCCGCCGAGGATGGAGCCTTCCTCACGCCCGCCCCGTCCAGTTTGCGGAGCGGCGGCGACGATGCGGCCGGCCAGGCGGGAGAAGGGGAGGGATTGGAGCCAGATCTTGCCTGGGCCTCGCAGCGTGGCGAAGAAGAGGCCCTCGCCGCCAAAGAGCGCGGACTTAATGCCGCCGACCAGCTGGATGTCGTAGTCCACCGACGGCTGGAAGCCGACAATGCAGCCCGTGTCCACGCGGAGCGTCTCGCCGGGGGCGAGGGTGCGCTCCAGCAGGGTGCCGCCGGCGTGGATGAAGGCCCAGCCGTCGCCGTTGAGCCGCTGCATGATGAAACCTTCTCCGCCGAACAACCCCACGCCGAGGCGTTTTTGGAAGGCAATGCCGATGCTCACGCCCTTCGCCGCGCAGAGGAAGGAATCCTTTTGCACAATCAACTCGCCTCCCAGATCGGCCAGTCGCAACGGGATGATCTTGCCGGGGTAGGGTGCGCCAAAGGCGACCTTGCGCTTGCCGACACCTTGGTTCTGGAAGACGGTCATGAAGAGCGATTCGCCGGTGAGCAGGCGTTTGCCGGCGCCGAGCAGAGCGCCCATGAAGCCGGAGTTCTGCGACGAGCCGTCGCCGAAGATGGTCTCCATGGCAATGTGCTCGTCCATGTACATCATGCCGCCCGCTTCGGCCACGACGGCCTCCTGCGGGTCGAGCTCGATCTCGACGAACTGCATGTCGTCGCCGTGGATCTTGTAGTCTATTTCGTGCATTGAGTTCATAGGGGGATAGGGGAAGAACCCGCATCATCGCAGGAAAGTCGCGACGGATCAGCAGGAATCTTGGGGTTTGAGTGTAACCAGCGTCGCACCCCAGCTGCCCGAGGTCTCGTTGCCCGGACCAAAGCTCACGACGTGGGACGACCGCCGCAGCTGGGCCGCGACCGTCGCCCGCAGCGTGCCAGTGCCCTTGCCATGGATCACACGGACGTGGTGCAATCCACGCCGGCGGCACTCGACAAAATAGTCCTCGAGCAGGCTGGCGATTTCTGCCGGCCGGAAGGTATGCAAGTCGAGTTCGCCCGTAATGGGTAAGGCGACCGGGTCGTTGGGCTCTTCCGCAGGCACGGTCGCATCTTTGTCCGCTCAGAATATCAAGCGACAAAAAACCCGCTCTCTGCCGAGCGGGTTTTTGCACACACCTTAACAAAATAACATGCTGGTCCCAAAAACTTAGAATTTCGCGGCCGCGATAGCCCTGGGATCCCGGAGGGCCAGCTTGGGCAGGCTAGGGCGCAATTGCGGATTCCTGAGGAGAGGCAGGTCGATGGGGATGCAGGTTGGAATGCGGGACTGCAGGCGCAGCTCATTCAGACTGGCATTAACCCTTTGTTCAGCCGGTTGGCAGAGCGGGGCACTCACCACATAGGGGGGAAGGACGAACACGGCTGGCTGAGGCTGGGGAGCGGCACTGGCGTAGGTGGCCAGTACCGCGAGACTGACGAGAGTAAGAAGTGAATTGGTTTTCATGAGAGTAGTTGGACTGCCCTCATTACACGCAAGCGATGTGCCAAGTTGCAGATTGCGCCGTAAGTCCCATCAATTCAGCCACAAGAAATTTTCTTGGCGGTTCGCCTTGGGCCGCGGCCAGCGTCGCTGACGCGTAGATGATATTCGTCGATCCCGCGATTGGGAAACCGGGGTGGAATGATGGCGGCTTTTTCCCATGATGAAGGTCTCGTCTTTGCGCGGGTGCGACACCAGCGTCTGCGGCAACCCACTGACTACGCATGCTCTCCCTTGAAAATATCACCAAGCGTTACGGCGCCATCACGGCCCTGGATGGCGTGTCGCTCCAGATCGAGGCCGGCGAATTTTTCGGTCTGCTGGGGCCCAACGGCGCGGGCAAATCGACCATTATGTCCCTCGTCGCCGGATTACGAGCGCCCGACGCCGGTCGCATCACGCTCAACGGGCAGCCGATGTCCGCGGCCCGGCCCGAAGCGCGCGCTAGTCTGGGCCTCGTGCCGCAACACATCGCGCTCTACCCGAAGCTGAGTGCCGAGCAGAATCTCCGCATCTTCGGCCAGCTTTACGGCCTGGGTGGCGCGATCCTCCGCGACCGGGTCAACGAGGGGTTGGAGGCGATGCAACTGGCCGACCGGCGGCGCGATCCGGTAAGCACTTTCTCCGGCGGCATGCAGCGCCGGCTTAACATCATCGCCGCGCTCCTGCACCGGCCGAAGCTGCTGCTCTGCGACGAGCCTACCGTTGGCGTCGACCCCCAATCGCGCAACGCGATCTTTGATTTCCTCGAGAAACTCAACCGCGAGGGGCTCACGGTGATTTACTCCACCCACTACATGGAAGAAGCCACCCGGCTCTGCACGCGCATCGGCATCATTGATCATGGCAAGATACCCGCCTTGGGCACGCTCGATGAGTTGCTGCTCAAGCTTCCCTTCGAGGAGGAAATCCGCTTCCCCCGCACGGAGGCCACCACTGCGCTGGTCGCCAAACTAGGCGCGCATGGTTCCGTCGAGCCGGGCGACGAGCATTACCGCTTCCGCCCGCAGCCGGGCTACAAGCTGTCGAACTTCTACCAGCTCACGGAGTCGCTCGGCCTGCCCGCCCGGCTTTTCACCAGCCAGCGTCCGACCCTCGAGGCGCTGTTTCTCCACCTGACCGGGCGCAACCTTCGGGAGTGAAGAACTGAAAGACTGAAGGGCTGAAAAACTGAACAACGAGACCTTTCATTCGCATTAACCGGCGATCCTTCAGCCATTCCGCTTTCCGCCCTTCAATCTTTTTTCCCCATGCGCACCATCCTCGTTCTCGTCCGCAAGGACTTCGCCAATTTCTTCCGCAACAAGGCGGCCGTCTCGCTGACCTTTGCCGTGCCCTTCGCCCTGATCTGGCTGTTCGGCGCGGTCTTTGGTGTCAACCGCAAGGACTCGGGTCCCACGGATATCCCGCTGGCCGTGGTTAATGCCAGCACCAACCCCGGGGCCGAGAAGCTCATCGAGGCCCTGAAGGCGGAGAAGGCCTTCAAGGTCATCACGAAGTACACGGCCGATGACAAGACGGAGCGCCCGCTGCGCGAGGCCGACCTCGCGGCGTTGATGCGGGCCAACGAATTCCGCTTCGCTCTCGTGATCCCGGAGGATCTTTTCAGCGAGAAAACCTTCGGACTGCACCTCAAGGTCTACACGAATCCCCGCAACGAGATCGAAACCCAGCTCGTCAACGGCATCCTGCAAAAGACGATCTTTTCCAACGTGCCGCAGTTGCTCGGGCAGTCGCTCATCGCGCGCGGCCGCGGGACGATCGGGGCGGAGCGGATGGATAAATTCAACCAGGCCATCGCCGACAATGTCGCGCGCAATTTCGGCGGCGATCCCGCCGCGATCCGGAAAGGCATCGAGCAGGGTGATTTTGGCGCGGGCGGCCTCGGCGGCACGGGCGCCGGTGGCGATTCGCTGATTTCCCAGGTCATCCGCGTCGAGTCGATCCAGGTGGCGGGACAGGACGTGAAGTCTCCCGTGGCGACGCGCATCGTCGGTGGTTGGGCGATGCAGTTCCTGCTGTTCGCGCTGAGTGCCGCCGCGACGGCCCTGTTCTCCGAGCGCGACCACGGCATCTTTCACCGCATCTTGGCCGGACCGGTTACCCGGGCACAGATTCTCTGGAGCAAATTTGTCTACGGCATCTGCATCGGGATGCTGCAGCTCATCACGCTCTTCCTGGCCGGACGCATCCTTTACGGCATCGATGTCGAACACCATATCGGGTTGCTGCTGCTGATCTGTGCCTTCGCGGCGGCGGCCTGCACATCCTTCGGCATGCTGTTGGCGGCGATCTCGTCTTCCCAGGAGGCGGCCAGCGGTCTCGCGACGTTCCTGATTTTGCTGATGTGCGCAATCGGCGGGGCCTGGTTTCCCGTGACGCTGATGCCGGAGTTCATCCAGCAGATCAGCAAGCTGACGCTGGTTTACTGGGCGATGGAAGGCTTCTCCCAAGTGTTGTGGGCGAACGCCTCGTTCATGGAATTGCTGCCCACCCTCGGGTTTCTGGGGGGCATCACCGCCGTGGTGATGACAATCGCCGTGTGGCGGTTCAACCGCGGCAAAATCTTCGATTGAGGCGAGTGCTGTAGCGGCGCTCTATGAGCGCCGTCATGCGGGCCCGGCGATCATCAGCCGTCGCCAGGCCTATGGCTGACAGGTAGACTGCCGCTACAGTCTCCGCAGACGCAGCCGATTACTCCGCGGTTGGCGGTGGGACAGGCGCCGGCGTCTCGCCCTGGCCAATCGTGCCGGGCGGACGCGGGGCGGGCGGGGGCGGCGGCTCCTCCATGGCCCGGCGGACTTCCTGCTCCACGCTGGTGGTGGCTTTCTTGAATTCACGCACGGCCCGGCCAAAGCCCCGGGCGAGGTCGGGTAGACGGTCGGCGCCGAACAGCAGCAGGATCACAAACATGATCATGAGCAGCTCGGGGCCACCAATACCCTCGATGAAGGCGACGGGAAAATTCATTAAATCGGTAGGAGAACGCTGAACGTGGCCGGAAAGGCCGGGAAATCAACCGATGGATACCTCGGTGTAAAATTTCTGGGTCTGGCCTGGGGCGACGCTGTGCAGGCCGACCTTGGTCTCGGGGGCGTTGGGCGGGCCCATCCAGGGCTCGATGCAGTAAAAGGGCGATTTTTCATCCTGAGTCCAAGTCACCACGGCAAGATCCTTGGCGCTGCTGCCGGCCATGCTGGTGCGGAAGAGCAGGCGGTTGCCGGTACCTGCCTCCGTGACGGCAAAGATTTCGCGCCTGAGGCCGGTATGGATGAGATCCACCAGGTCATTGTGGTCGAGGCTTTCGCGTGAACCGACTCGCGGCCCAGCGTAGAGCAGACCCTGCTCGTCGCGCCGGAGGTATTTGGTGGCGGTGGTTTCCAGCACATAATCGCGGCGGGTGCGGCCGGGGCTCCAGGGCAGGGTGAAATAGAAATGGTGACCGGCTGACCAGGGAATCGGTGTCGGCCCGTGGTTGGTCAGCTGCAACTCGACGAAGAGTGCGGTCGCGTCGAAACGGTAACTGACGACAAAGTCGTAGTCGTACGGATAGGCGGCCTTGGCGGCCGCATCGGGCACCAATTGCGCGGAGAAACCGCCCTCGTCGAGTCGGGTGATGCGGAACTGGCCCTGCCGGGCCAGACCATGCATCGGCATGGGGCGGCGTACGTCGTCCTCGGCGCGCCAGTGGTAGATCTCGCCGCGGTCATAGGAGCGTCCGCTGAAAGGGAAAAGTATGGGGTTGCCGCCGCGGACGCTTGCGATGGCGTCGAGGTTCTCCACCTCGGGCCAGTAGATGATGTCGCGCACGCTGCCGTCACCGAGCGTGACGTTCCAGTTCATCAGCCGGGCGCCTTTTTCCGGCAAGGCGAGGAAGGACGAGGCGCCCACCTGCCATTTGAAGATTGTGTGCCCGAGATACGGGATGCGTTCCATGTGCTACTTGGTAAAACGAAATCGAGCCCGCGTTCCAAGCCAAAGTCAGTTTATTTTATCCAAAATACTTCCGCCGGGCATCAGCCGGTCTTGAAAGGGACCAGACAATTGTAAGTTGGCGATGCTTGCTAGGCAGGCCGGGAAGCGTAAGCTGCCGACATGTTCAAGCAGACCGGCGTGCTTTTGACTCTCCTGCTGGCCCTTCCCGTGGCCAGCCGGGCCGGGGAACCGGTGCCCCCCGGGCCCGCTCCGGTCATTGTGGCCGCCCCGGCCAAAAAGACCGTGGTCTATGTGATTCCCGTCCAGGACGAGATCAACCGGCCCATTCTTTACATTCTCCGGCGCGGCCTGAAGGAGGCCGACCAAAAGGCTGACGCGGTGGTGCTCGACATGAACACGCCCGGCGGGGCGTTGGACGTGACCTTCGACATCATGGAGGCCTTGGGAAAATTTCACGGCGAGACGCTGACCTATGTGAACAAGGAGGCGATGTCGGCTGGCGCGTTTATTTCCGCGACCACGGGCGAGATCTGGTTTACGCCTGATGCGGTGATCGGAGCCGCGGCCCCGGTTTCGGCTGAGGGCAAGGACATCGACACGACGATGAAGCAGAAGATCACCAGCTACCTGAAGGCCCGGGTGCGCGCCATTTCCGAAGGCAAGGGCTATCGCGGTGAGGTCATTTCTGCCATGATCGATTCGGACTACGAATTGAAGATCGGCGACAAGATCATCAAGCCGAAGGGTGAACTGCTTTCGCTCACGGCGACCGAGGCGAACAAGACCTACGGCGATCCGGCGCGGGCGCTGCTGGGGGCGGGCATTGCAAAGAATATTGATGAACTGCTGACCAAGAAATACGGGGCCGGAAACTACGTGATCCGGCAGTTCCAGGTTACCTGGTCGGAGCAGCTGGCGCAGTATCTCAACGCCATCGCCCCAGTCTTGCTCGGACTGGGGTTACTCGCGCTGTTCATCGAGTTCAAGACCCCGGGCTTCGGCATCTTCGGCATCGCGGGCATCGTCCTGCTGGCCGTTGTGTTCATCGGCAACTATGTGGCGGGGTTCTCGGGGCACGAACCGCTGCTGATCTTCGCCCTCGGGCTGGTCATGGTGGTGGTGGAACTGATTTTCTTTCCCGGTGTGGCGGTCGTGGCCGTGGCGGGCCTGGTGCTTATGCTCGGTTCGCTGGTTTGGGCCATGGCCGACCTGTGGCCGGGCGTGCCGCTCACCACCGCATGGTCGGCTGACGCCTTTGCTCAACCCCTGCAAAACCTGGGGCTCGGGCTGTTGATCGCGGTGGCCATGGGTTTAGCGCTGGCGCGCTTCCTCCCCAAGGGCTGGGTGTGGGACAAGCTCATCCTTGGTTCCACCATCGGCGGGGCCGCCCAGATTGCCGGGGCCGGACCCGGCGCCGGCGATGTAATCGCCACGCTGGTCGGCCAGCGCGGCGTGGCAGTGACGATGCTGCGGCCCAGCGGCCAGGTGGAGGTGGGCGGGCGACGTTACGAGGCCAAGTCTGAGATTGGGGGAATCGACACCGGGGAAGAGGTGATCGTGCGTGGGCGCACCGATTTCGGTCTGGTCGTCGAGAGGACCGGCTTATGAACGCCATTCTGCTGCTCTTTCTGCTCGGGGTGTTGCTGCTGGCGGGCGAGGTATTCGTGCCCGGCGCCATTCTCGGCATCATCGGTGCCCTGTGCATGTTCGGGGGCTGCGTGCTGTCCTTCAGCCAGTTCGGCACGTCGGGTGGTTTGCTGGCGACGGGTATAGCTGTGGTCCTGCTGGGACTGATGCTCTACATTGAGCTCATATGGCTGCCGAAGACGCGTGTGGGCAAAAAAATGATCGTGCAATCAACGGTATCGGCCACCAGCCAGCCCGCGCTGGCCGAGCTGAACGCCGTCATCGGCAAAACGGCCGAGGCCCTGACCCCGCTGGTGCCGAGTGGCTATGTGCTTGTGGACGGGCGGCGCTACGAGGCATTCTCCCAGTCCGGCCATGTTCCGAAGGGCGCCACCCTGCGCGTGACCGGGCTCGATAATTTCCGTCTGATCTTAACCAAACCCTGAATTAATGAACTCCACCGTGCTGCTCATCGTCATCGGCGTCCCCGCGCTGATCGTCTTCTTCATCGTCTTCTCGTTTTTCAGCACCTGGCTGAAGGCGATGCTCAACGGCGCGCCCGTGGGCATGCTCAACCTCCTCGGCATGCGGCTGGGCGGCGTACCGTACAACCTGGTCGTCGATGCCCGCATCACGGCTGTGAAGGCCGGCATCGAGGTCACCACCGACAAGATTTCCGCGCACTACCTCGCGGGGGGCAATGTGGTGCCGACGATCCAGGCGCTCGTGGCGGCGCAGAAGGCCGGCATCTCCCTGGACTGGGACCGCGCCTGCGCGATCGACCTGGCGACCAAGGGCTCGAACAAAAGCGTCGTCGAGGCGGTGCGCACCTCGGTTGATCCCAAGGTCATCGATTGCCCCAATCCCGAAAGCGGCCGCACGACCATCGACGGCGTGGCCAAGGACGGCATCCAGGTGAAGGTCAAGGCGCGGGTGACAGTGCGCACCCACCTTGACCGTTTCGTCGGCGGCGCCAAGGAGGAGACGATCATCGCGCGGGTGGGCGAGGGCATCGTGTCCACCATCGGTGCGGCCGAAAGTTACAAGGTCGTGCTTGAGTCGCCCGACAGCATTTCCAAGACCGTGCTCGCCCGCGGCCTCGACGTCGGTTCGGCGTTCGAGATCCTCTCCATCGACATCGCCGACGTGGACGTCGGCGAAAACGTGGGCGCCAAGCTGCAGGAAGCGCAGGCCGAGGCCAACAAGAGCATCGCCCAGGCGCAGGCGGAAATCCGCCGCGCCGCCGCCGTCGCGGTCGAGCAGGAGATGAAGGCCCGGGTGCAGGAGATGCAGGCGAAGGTCGTCGAGGCGCAGGCCCAGGTGCCGCTCGCGATGGCCGAGGCCTTCCGCTCCGGCCGCTTGGGCGTGATGGATTACTACAAGATGGAAAACATCCAGGCCGATACCGCCATGCGCGGCTCTATCGCGCATCCCGAGGGGAAAAAGTGACTTAACTGTAGCGGCGGTCTGTGACCGCCGACCGGCACTCATAGAGCGCCGCTACAAAAACACCGATACAATTTCACCATGGATTGGGTCCTCGAACATCTTCGCCTGATTTTCATCATCGGCGGCGGCATAGCCTGGTGGTTGAACCAGCGCAAACAGGCGCAGACCGGTCAGGAAAAGCCGCCGAAGCAGGAGGCGACCTTCGACGATCCGGAGCTGGCGGAGCGCACCCGCAAGATTCGCCAGGAGATCCAACGCAAGATCGAGCAACGCGCCCGGGGCTACGTCAACGAACAGCCCACGCTGCCACGCGGCGAACCGGAAGCACCGCCGCCGATCATCCGGGAGGTCGTGGTAGCCAGACAACCGGTCCAATCCTCTTCCCGCGCCGAAGCCCAGCGGCAGGCGGAAATCCTCGAGGAACAGGCGGCCATGATGGAAAAATTGCGCGAAGCCGAGACCTTGAAAACCGGGGCGCAGAAGAGAATCGAATTTGAGGCCGCCACGGCTGATCACAGTGGCGATGCGCGGGTTGCCAGCCGCGCTACCGTGCTCGATGACCTACGCGCTCCGGCCGCGCTGCGCCGGGCCTTTATCCTGCGCGAGGTCCTCGGCCCGCCGGTGGGTCTGAGATGAGAAAATGATGAGTTTGTAGGCGGGGGGTGCACTCACCCCACGAGGCAGCTTAGAACAAGTCGTAGGAGCCTGCTGGCAGGCGATTCCATGGACTATCGCCTGCAAGCAGGCTCCTACAAAAGAATCGACCACCGCCTCAATCCAGCGCGAACCGACCGTAGCCGTCGAGCGGCACCGGATAACTACGGCCGTTGACTTCCATGCGGAGATTCTTGCCGGCTTCGACCGTGATGAGCAGCTTGCCTTGCTTCTTGACGGTTCTGGCCTCGCCCCGGGCAAGAGCCACGTTGTTCAACAGCACCGCGCCGTCGAGATCCTGCACGACCTTGACGCGCGTGGGCTCGACGGCCGTGAGCGTGAGAGTTTGCGCCGGATCGGCCTGGGCGACGGCGGCTGGTTGCGGCGCAGGCTGCTGGGCTGCCTTCGCCGGGGACCGGGAGGACAGGACGTTGATCACGAGAATGATTATGACGATGACGATCAGGGCGCCACCGCCGAGCAGGCCAAACTTCATCAGCAGCGCCTGCTCGGTGGCCGACCGGCCGCCGGTCGAGACTGGTTCGCCGGCGTCCGAGGCTCGCGCCTCGCCGCCAAATTCCACCCGGCCAAGGGCTTCGCGGGTCTCGCGACGCTGGGGCTTGCCTTCGCGGGCGAGGGCGGCGTCGACGTCACTGACAAAGCGCTCGGGATCGAGCTCAAGAAAGCGGGCGTAGCTGCGCACAAAGCCGCGGATGTAGAGTGGCGGCAGATCAATGGCGAAGGAGTTGGCCTCGAACTTCTGCAGGTAGTCGCCGCGAATCTTGGTGGTTTCCGCGGCCTCGCGGATGGAGATGCCCTTGCGCTTGCGGGCCTCCTCGAGTCGTTCGCCAATGGTCTGCATGGGGATTGGTTAAGTGGTTTTGGCGGGGATTTGAAAGTCTAATCGCGGCTCAAGGCTGATAGGTGTCGAGATCGACCAGAATTTCACGCGGTGAAGAGCCGTTCTCGGGGCCGACGATCCCCTTCTGCTCCATGAGATCCATGATGCGCTGGGCGCGATTGTAGCCGATGCGCAGCCGGCGCTGCATCATCGAGGTGGAGGCGCGGCGCGTGGACTTGAGGACTTCAAAGGCTTGTCTGAACAGGGCTTTGTCGTTCTCACTGTCATCATTGCTGTCATCAGATTCGCTGTAGTATGTAGGTGTATTTAGCGCTCTTATTTCACTTGAGTGTAGTTCGTACAGGATACGGTCAATCAGTCGATCTGTATTAATCGGGCTAGGTTCGGAAGGCGGAGGAAGGGAAGTTCGCCTGTAAACTGAGGCAATTTGGCTAGGATGAAGCAACATGACATCGGCCGCAGCAGCTAATTCACGTGCCGCAGGTGTAAACGAACCGGTCGAAACTACCGCTGCGAGATCGGCTTGTTCGTATGATCGCCCTGCAATAGCTTCCTGCACAGCTGCGTTTCCTACGCTGCCACGATAAAGCTTACACTGCACTACCAGTCTTTGATTTCCGCAAGTTGCGATTACGTCGATCCCTTGATCTCCACTACCCGCGGTGGTTCTAGCTTCCCAACCTACAGCGATCAGTGCTTCACAACAATAATGTTCGAATTCCAGCGGTTCTAGCGTTTCCCAGTCTACCGACAGGCCAAGTGTAGATTGGTCATTTCCATTTGGCGCAAGGCGTGTGGCATTCAGCGCGATCAGATCGATGAAATATTTCAAGCGATGATAGGCCGCTCCTGTGTACGGCCCGCGCGCATTATCTTTCATTTGCTCAAAAAGGCGTTCGTTGTCATTAGCAGGCTGCTGAAAAAGTCTGTCACAGTTTGAACATTGGCGGTGGAGCTGCGTCGAAGCAGGCAACATGCGTGGCCAACTTCCGAACCAGCCCTGTTTCGTCAGCCTGATCAACGTTGAGACGATGATCCCCGACAC
>JANYDW010000016.1 GCA_025363455.1 Oleiharenicola sp.
ATGCCGCATGTCGGTGCCCGTCCTCCGACCGAAACCCGGGCGCGGTACGGCATAAAACGGGATGCGGCATAACGCCCGTTATACCGCATACGGCATAACGGGTGATCCGGCACCTTCAGCGGCCGACGTGCAGGTGACCCGGCAACTCCGGGAAGCGGCTAGGACGGTGGACATCGAACTGCTGGACCACGTCATCATCGGCCGGGCCGGGGCCGATCCCCGGGGTCGGGGATTCAGCTCATTCCGTGAGGCGGGCGTCCTGTAATGGGCTACAACAGCCAGCCGGGGCGGCGCGATGGCCGGCTTCAACTCTGATCTGACCGAATTTGTCGAAAACGGCACGTAAATGGCCATGCACAGAAGCATCACACCTGTCATTTGTTTATTATAGCTCAGGATAAACACTTATACATATTATTCCCGTTTCATCGGGCAATTTCGTTTGCAAGGTGATGCGTCTGACAGCATACCTTGCAAACGAAATGAGCGACCCCGCAGAGCCACGAAACCGTCAGACCAAAGCAGCCGCAGCATTTGTCGACGAACAGCTGAAAGTCGGTCGCGTCGGTTTTCCAATGTCACAGTTGCTAGAAGCGACCGGTCTGACGCCGGAAGCGGCCAAGAGTCAGCTGCGCCGCCTTGCGCCTCGCGTAGCCCGGGTTTCGGTGGCGCATCCCTTCTTCCTGATCGTAACGCCCGAAAACCAGTCGACCGGCGCCCCCCCGGTCGAGTGGTGGCTCGATGACTATTTCGCTTGGCTCAAACATCCTTACTATTTGGCCCTCCAATCCGCGGCGAGTGCCCTCGGCTCCAGTCCCCAATCCATCCAAGTGACGCAGGTGATGACGGACACGGCCCGCCGGCCCATCGAACTCGGACGCTTGAAGATTATTTTCTTCGTAAAGCGCCGCATCGGCCGCACGCCGACCCAACAACTGCTGAACGCCTTTGCGCCGACCCGCGTGAGCACGCCTGCCGCCACAGCCTTCGACCTCGTCCGCTATGCCCCGCGAATCGGCGGCATCGGCCGGGTGATCGAAACCCTCCGGCCACTCTTGTCCCAGATCCACGGGCCGGAGTTGCGAGAAGTGCTCGAATCCGAAAACGAAATCGCCACCGCCCAGCGCCTCGGCTTTGTCCTCGAAAAAACCGGGCAAACCAGGCTCGCCTCCCTCGTGGAAAAATGGCTGCCCGGCAAACGGCCACTCACCCCGCTCGTTCCCGCGCCGGCCGGCCGGCCGGGGGCGCCCCTTGCGGCGCGCTGGCGTGTCGTCGACAACTCCGGAGAATTTAACCCGTGAATCCACTGACCCGCCGCGACGTACTCGCCCATCAAGCCGTGGTTCCCTGGCCCAACCAGCGGCAGGTCGAACAGGACCTGCTGCTGTGCCGCGCCATGGCCGCACTGTTCAATGACAAGTTTCTCCTCAGCCAGATCGCGATGCGCGGCGGCACCCTGTTGCACAAGGTGCATCTCGCCCCGGCCTCCCGCTTCAGCGAGGATATCGACCTGGTCGTCTTCGGCGACCGGCCCGAGGGCCATATCGAGGCCGCGATCCGGCGGGTGCTGCGCGACCAGCTGGGTGAACCGACAGACAGCATTTGGGACGACCTCAAGCTGGCGATCAGGAATTTCGCGAAGCCTTCGCGGGTGCTGCGCCTGACCTACGAGGTTCCGTCGGTGAGCGCAGCCGGCCCGAACATGGTCATCGTGGTCGAGGCCAATGTGACCGAACGGAAGCCCCACCGCGAAATCGTACAAAACCCCTTTGAGTTTCCGTTCCAGGGGAGCCCGGTGCAGGCGGTGCTTAACGGCTACGACCTCCATGAAATGCTCGGCACCAAGATGCGCGCCCTGTTTCAACGCAAGCGCGGGCGCGATCTCTTCGACCTGTATTGGGCACTAATAGCCGACAATCCGAAGGTCGACCCGGCCCTCGTCATCGACTCCTTCCTGCACTACCTCAAGCAGGAGGGCGGCAGCGCCGCCCGCGCCGAATTCATCGGGATTCTCGATTCGCATCTGGCCGACCCCGGCTTCTGTTCCGACATGGAGCAACTCCTGCGCGTCGGCTTATCCTATGATCCCCAGCAGGCCGGCGCATTCGTGAAAGAACGCCTCTTGGGACTGCTGCCGAAGTAAGCGCGGGCTTTGACGCATTTGCGGTGGCACCACAAGGAGTCGTACACATTCAAGTACGCGCCGGCGGCGCTTTTCCCATCAGCTTTTCGATCATTCTTCGCCTCAGCGCAGCTGCTGATCGAGCGTCCGCAACTTCGTCAAGGTGGAGGGGTTCACCGAGAGCCATGTGATCATGCCATAGGCGGTTTTCATAGCTTCCTCCTTGACGGGCAAATCTCGCTCGCTGCCGTCGAACACGCCCGTGAACCATTGCGACATTACGGATGCGCTTTCTCTGATGTCCGGGGACGGCTTCACCGCTTCAGCCAAAGCCACGGCGGTGGCCGAACCAGCAACGGGCGTCGGCAACTTTTTCACAAAGATGAACCCGTATTGGCGCAAAGCGGCCGAAACGACGAACCATGGCTCTTTGCCGTCGCGCCACACGACGAATGCGCAGGGATGAGTCAACGAGTCCTCGAATCTGCGCGCCGTGCTCTGCAGGGAGGTTCCCAACTCGTTCGCAGTCCTGCGCATGGCCGCCAAACCGAAGCCCGTGCGTTCAATCACGGCTCGAAAGCGCACCTCAGGCATGAGCACCCGTGAGGCGAAAAAATCGGCTTCGACTTCCACGTAGAGTTTCGCATTCGCCTTGTTGCAAAATGACGGATGGTGCGGGGCGACTCCGCTGCAAAGCGCCGCATGGTGCTCGGGAATCAGATAGTGAGCCAGTTCGTGGGCGAGGGTAAAGCGTGCGCGGCCTTCATGGCGCGGACCGCAACGCTGCACGTTGCAATAGACGTGGAAAGTTCCGTCCTCATGGTGGAGCATGCCATCAAAATGTGGCCCATAGTTGTCGTAGCTGATAGCCTCGAACTGGCCGGCGGCGGCCTTGATCTGCTCCGACTGCGGCAGCTGGCGCAGCGCCGACGGATGGCCCGCGGCGGCCATGGAGGCGGCGGTGGCGTTGGCCGTGGCGTGGACGGAACTGACAGGGGCGACGGGCATGGGCTAGTTGATAATGAGCTCGGCCTGGAGGGCGCCGGAGCGTTTCAGGGACTGGAAGATCGCCATCATGTCCCGCGTGGAGACGCCGAGGGAGTTGAGGGCGGCGGCGAGCCGCTCGATGCTCGGGGGATCGTTGAGGATGGTGAAGCCGCCCTTGCCCTCGTTGACGGAGGTTTGCGTGCTGTTGACCGAGGTGGTCTGGCCGGAATTGTTGAAAGAGTTGGGCTGGCTGACACCCTGGTTGCTCGTCACCGTGATCGTGAGCGAGCCGTGGGCGATGGCCACCTGCGAAAGGCGAACCGTGGACGTGGCGACAATGGTGCCGGTGCGCTCGTTAATGACGATGCGCGCCAGGGTGTCCGGCTGGACTTCGACGGTGCCGAGATCGGCCAGGAAGGTGACGTCGTTGCCGCGGTATTCCGCGGGCAGGCTGACCTTGACCGTGGCGGCGTCGATCGCGTGGGCCGAAGCGGGGAACTTGGTGTTGATGGCATCGGCCATGCGGGCAGCCGAAGTGAAGTCGGGATTGCGCAGCAGGAGGCGCAGGTTGTTGTCGCGCACGAATTCCGCGACAATCTCACGCTCGACGATGGCGCCATTGCTGATGCTGCCGACCGTCGGGTGATTTTTCTGCACCGTGGCGCCACCGGCACCGCCGGAGCCCCCGATGAAACCGCCCACGGCGACGGGGCCTTGCGCGACGGCATAAACGCGGCCGTCGGCCCCGAGCAGGGGGGTCTGGAGAAGGACGGCGCCTTGCAGCGTCTTGGCGTCACCCATGGCGGCAATTGTGACGTCAATGCGCGCGCCGGGCTTGAGGAAGGGTCCGATGTCGGCTGTAATCATGACGGCGGCGACATTCTTGGCCTTGATGTCGGTGGGCGAGACCGTGAGGCCGTAGCGCTGGAGAATGTTGGACACGGCGTGGAGCGTGGACGCCGCGTTGCTGTCCCCGTCGCCCGCGAGGCCGACCACGAGCCCGTAGCCGACCAGTTGATTGTCGCGTCCACCTTCGACGAGGGTGATGTCCTTCACGCGCATGGCGTGGAGCGAAGGGCTGAAGAGCTGAAGGGCGGAAAGACTGAGGAGGAAAAGGCAGCAGGAGCGAAAAGCTGAACGACGGAAAGAAGCCGACCACCAAGCGGTGAGGCGGAAAGTCGGGAAATTCTGCGTCCGTGCATTCATGTTCAGTTTTTCAGTTCTTCAGCTTTTTCAAAACGGCCGGAGCTTCTCGTAGAGCTTCGAAAGCCAGCCGCGCTTTTGAGCCTCGGTCAGGGTGCCATCGCTGACGAACTCCACCCGCGCTTCGGCAATGTTGGTGGACAAGATGGTATTGTCGGCGCTGATATCCGCCGGCCGCACCAGGCCGTGCAGGATGACATGCTGCGTCTCGCCCGAAAAGGTGACCATGCGGGCGCCCTCGATGACGAGGTTGCCGTTGGGCAGTACGTCGGTAACGAGCACGGCCGCGCGAGCCGTCAGGCTCTGGGAATTGTTGACCGAGCCGCCGCCTGAGAAATTGGACTTGCCCTTGGCGCTGCTGGCGGGGAGCTCGCCGTTATGAGTGAGCAAGCCGCTGGCGGCCTTGCTGAAGATGAACTGGCTGATGGCATCCTCGAGGCTGGACTCCCGGCTGGAGGATTTGGTCTGCGCGCTGGTGGCGTTGGCGGATTCTGCCACTACGACCGTTAGAATATCTCCGGCGCGCGAGGCCTGGCGGTCAGCCGTCATGCCGCGCTCCACCCCGGTGCCAGTTGGCCACAACGAGCCCGCGCCCACGACCGGAGAGGTCGCGAGGAGCAGCGCGGCGAGGCCGGCGACAAGATTAGAAGCGGACCTGGACATGGTTTTCATCAACGACGAAGGCGGTAAAATCCTTGCGGGATTCGATATTGCGGAGCGTGACAGCCTCACCCTGGGCACCGCTCTGGAGGGCGATCGCCTTCATGGTGATGGAGAGGTTGCCCTCGGCGGCGCTGACCTCGACCATATCGCCTTTGCGGACCAGCGGTCGGCGGGCGATATCGCGCCAGGTGATCACGCGGCCGGTGTTGACCCCGCGGGTGAAGAGAAAGGTCTGGTCGCCGGCGGTGGCGGGCAGCGCATCGCGCTCGCGGAAAAGATCCACCCGGCGGGACTCGAGCAACGCGGGATCGAAGACGGCGCCCGTGGTGACGGGCTGGCGGGTCACCCAGGCATCGCGCCACAGGGCGGCGCGCAGCGTCAGGGTCAACTCGCCGGCGGCAGCTCCATCCGCCACGAGGCGGCAGCGCACCATCATTGCAGAGGCAGCGACGGAGGGAAATTCGGTGATGACCATCTGCCAGTCGGTGGCGGTCAGCGCGGGGGGCGTCCAGGCGCGGAGCAACTCCAGCTGGAGTTCGCCCTCGAGGTTGAAGTGCGCGGTGAGCTCGCGGGTGAGTGCGGCCGCGCAGGCCTCCTGAGTGAGCGGGACCCGCGCTGCCGGGGTGGCGTCGGTGCTGGCAGCCGCGCGGGCGGAATGGCTGAAAAGCTGAAGGACCGAAAGGCTGAGAAAAAGGCTGAAAGAGCGAAAAGCTGAAGGGCGGAAGAAGGTAAGCCAGCAAGGAACAAGGCGGAAAGTCGGGAAGTTGTGGGTCCGTGGATTCATGTTCAGCTATTCAGTTCTTCAGCTTTTCAGCTTTTTTTGCCTCAGCGTTTCAGGTTGGCGACGTTCTGGAGCATTTCGTCGGAGGCCTGGATGGACTTGGAGTTCACCTCGTAGGCGCGCTGGGCGACGATTAGGTTCACCATCTCTTCAACGATATTGACGTTGGAGGCCTCGACATAGCCCTGGATGGTGCGGCCGAAGCCTTGCTCGGCCGGGTTACCCGACTCGGGTGTGCCGGAGGCGGCGGTTTCCTCGTAGAGGTTGCCCCCGAGCGAGCGCAGTCCGGCGGGATTGGAAAAACGCGTCAGGTTGAGGCGGAAAGACTGGGTGCCGCTGGAGGTCTGCACGGTGACGGTGCCATCCTCGGCCACGGCGACCGAGCTGGCGCCGGCGGGGATCGGCTGGAAGCCGCTCAGGACCGGCAGGCCGTCGATCGTCACAACCTGGCCCTGGGCATTGGTCTTGAAGGAACCGTCGCGGGTGTAGGCGAGTGTGCCGTCGGCGCGCTGGATCTCGAAGAAGCCATCGCCCTGGAGGGCGATGTCGAGCTTCTCGCCGGTGTTGGTGAGCTGACCCTGGGTGAAGACCTTGGAGGTGGACGCGACGCGCGCGCCATTGCCGATCTCGATGCCGGTGGGAACGATGTTGCCGCCGCCCGAGTCGGAGCCCGAGGCACGGGGCTTCTGGTAAAGCAGGTCTTGGAACTCGATCTTGCTGCGCTTGAATCCCGGGGTGTTCACGTTCGCCAGGTTGTTGGCGATCGTGTTGAGGTTGAGTTGCTGGGCCTCCATGCCGGTGGCGGCGGAGTAGAGCGATAGGTTCATGCGCGGGAGGGGTTGAGGAAATTCATCCGCATCACGACTGGGGCCGGCCCGGCCCCATACCGGGCGCGGCCATGCAGTCGTGATTGCGGTTGTCTATATGGGGAAGTCATGTGGGAAAGGGCTGAAAGACGGAAAACTGAAGGGCTGAAGCGCAGATGTTCGGGGATGTCGTAGGTGTAGTCGTTCAGCTTTTCAGTCATTCGGTTCTTCAGTCATTTGTCAGCCTAGGGCCTCGAGGGCCTTCTGCATCTGCTGGTCGATGGTCGTGATCATCTTCTGGTTGGCCTCGTAGGCGCGGGAAATGATGACGAGGTCGACCATCTCGCGGAGAGGCTGGACGTTGCTCTGTTCCAGATAACCCTGCATCAGGTCGGGCTGCTCGACCGGGGTCATGTTGGCGCCGTTGCCAGCGCTAAACATGCCGCCCGCGGTGGGTATGAGCGCGGCGGTGTTGGCGAATTTCTGGATGGAAAGTTTGCCGAGGGACGTGCTGCCTTGGAAAAGAGTACCATCCTGGTTGACGTTGACGGTTCCGGCACCGGGCAGGAGTACAAAGGGGTCACCATTGGTATTCATGACCTCGAGGCCCCCGGAGGTCACCAGGGTGCGATCAGGCCGCAGCCGGAATTCACCGCTGCGGGTGTAGCCCATCGTGCCATCGGGCAACTTGATCTCGAAGAAGCCGTCGCCTTGGATGGCGATGTCGAGTTCGCGGCGGGTGGGCATGGTCTCGCCCGAAATATAGTTGATGCCCGCGGAAGTCTTGGGAAACACCGCCGGCGTGCCCGCATCATGGCCGAGCTTGGAATGACTGTCCGGATGGATTTCACCGGCCGTCTCCGTGCTGAACTCGATGGTCCGCTTCCGGAAACCGGTGGTCTGCGCCGAGGTGATATTCTGGGATACATTGTCCTGCCAGCGCTCCAGGGCGGCGAGCGATGCGGCACTTTGATAGAGGCCAATGTTCATGTTGACCCCGGTTTAGCACCGCTGATGCCAATCGATATTCGCCTCACTTTAACCACTTGTCTGCAGTGACTTAAATCTTTCTGAGTTTTCACTCCAGGAGGCCGCCCACCTCCCCTGCTCCACCCCGGCAATTCTTGCCCGCAATCGGACCTCAGCTCCCGGCCGGATAAAGGCACTCGACCTCGACCTTCTCGCCGCAGGCGCAGGTGACGATGATGCGCATGACCTTGTCGCCCTGCTTCACGACCTCAACCGACGGACCCTCGGCGGCGGGACGGGCGGCTCCGGTCGGCGCCACTGCCTTGTGGACGTGGGGGGCGCGCAACGGGGCGGCATCAAGGGTACGCTTACCAGTTAGAAAGGGTTTCATGATGAAAGGGTCAGTGAGTACCTGAGGCGAGGGTTGGTCTGCCTTCGCGCAAAGGGCTTCCGCCTTCGCTCAGCTTCGACGAGACATGTCGGCGAGGTTCGTCCGGCGGCGAGGCCCCAGGCGAAGCGGGTGGCGGGACCTGCGGCTGGACCGCCGGCACCGAGTTGCCCTTGGCGGAATTGCTCTTGCTGACGGCCAGGCTAAGCGTGATGCGCTGGTTGGACTCGGAAGCCGGGTTTTCATTGGGCAGCGGACGGGTGGCGGCAAAACCGGTGACACGCTCGATCAACCCAGGCTCCACCGCATAATACACGAGCTTGCGCCGGGCGGCGTTGGCGCGATCCGAGGATAGCTCCCACGCGGTGTAGTCCTCGCGCTTCAGGGCGAGGCCCTCGCGCGTGTGCCCGTCGATGGTCACGCGGAAATGATGCCGGTCAATAAGCCAGGCCATGGATTGCATCAGGTGGACGCCCCAGTCCGTGAGTTCGGCGGAGTCGCCCTTGAACATCGGCTGCTTGGACCGGTCGTAGAGCGTGATCCGTAATCCATCCGAGGTGACCTGGATATCAATCGGTTTTTGGTCGAGATTCTGGTCGAGGTGCAGCAGGCGGTAAAAGTCGGCGGCCACGGAATTGAGGAAACTGAGCTCGATGTGCTTGTCGTTGTTCTTCGCCTTGACGGCGGACTGCTCCGACTTGCTGCTGCTGCTGCTGTTGTTGTCGCCCTGCTTGTTGAAAGGCATGATACCCGAATGATCCACCAGCGGGGACGAAAACGGGTTCTGGAAATACTTGGAGGTCGCGATGAGGATTTCCTTGTCCTGCGCCGAGATCCACAACACGAGGAAAAGCGCCATCATCGCGGTCATGAAGTCCGCGAACGCCACTTTCCAGGCTCCTCCTCCGCCGGCGCTCATGATGGGAAAAAGGAAGAAGGAGGAATTAAGAATGAAGAAGCCGAACCACTCCATTCGAGCGATCCGACCGCAAACCGGCGGGTCTGTGCTTCTTCATTCATCCTTCTTAATTCTTAATTATTTGCCAGAGCCCAGCCCCTTGACGGCGGTCTCCAGCTCCTCGGCGCCGGGCTGGACGGAGCTGTCGAGGGAGCGGCGGGCGACCTCGATGGCGGTGAGCGGGGCGAGGCCCTTGGCGAAGCCGGCGACGGCGTGCATGATGCAGTTCAAGAACAGCATCTCCGAGGCGTTGTTGGAGCGGATGCGCCCGGCGAGCGGGTTGACGAAGCCGTAAGCGCAGAAAATACCCAGCATGGTGCCGGTGAGCGCCGCGGCCACCTTTTCGCCGACCACCTCCGGGCCCTCGGCGATGGCGGACATGGTGTTGATGATGCCCAACACGGCCGCAACGATGCCGATGGCGGGAAGCGAGTCTCCGATCATCTGCATGGCGTGCACGGGGTGATCCATCTCGACTTCCTTGGCCTTCAACTCGGCCGCCATCAAGTCCTCCAACTGGTCGGGCTTGATCTTCCCGTCGATGACGGGCTTGAGGCCGTTCACCAGGAAAAGCAGTCGCTCGTGATGGGCCAGCACACTGGGGTATTTTTGGAAGAGCGTGCTTTTGGTGGGTTCCATCACGTGTTCCTCGAGAGCGATGAGGCCGTTGCGGCGGCCCATCATGAAGAGCTCGTAGAGCAGCTTCAACACGTCAAAGAAGTCCTTCTTGCCGGCGATCTTGCCGGCCAAGGCGTCCTTCGTCTTGTGGATGATCTCGACGCGGCGCGGGTTTCCCGTGGTGTCATCGCAGGCGGCGCGAGCGATCGCCAGGGCATTGAGCGCCCCGTCGAACAGCATCAGCACGAGCTGGCCCGGGCTGGCCGTGAGGATGGAGTTGGCACGGTACGCCCGCGCGTAGTCCTGGGCGTACATGGCCGGCGCTGGCTCAGTCAGCCTGCTCGTCCGGATCGGGCGAATTGAGGATCACCCGGCCCACCTGGCGAAGGATCGCCGGCGATGGATAGGAGGGATCGGCGGCCAGCAGGCGAGCCCGCGCCACCACCTCGGGGCGAATCTCGGGCTGGTTGGCCAGGGCGGACTTGAGCGCGGCCGTATGCTCAGGGGCAAAACGGTCGGCCTCAGGGCCTTGGGGCGAAGGCGTCTTGGTATGGTGCACCACGCCATCAGGGCGCAGCACACGGTCTGAAGAAGAGGTAGAATTAATCATGGGCTTTCGTTGAGAAGCACGGTCAGCCTCTGACTGTTGTTACAGGGAACGCCGTTAAGTGACAGGGTTATAATCGTCGCCCGAGGGGCGGACTTTAGGGGGAAAATAGGTAAAGCGCTTGGCAAGGTACGGCCCATTATCGGGGGGGCAGGGTGTGAAACATGATCGCGGCAGCCACGGCGCCGAAGCGCGTCGGGCTCTGGAGCACGGCGGGGGGTGGAATCGACCGGAGCCAGCCGATCGCCCTCCCGGTTAAATTGGCGGACACTGTTGACCATTTTGTCATCCGCCGCCGAAAAGACCTCGTCAAAGGCCCAGATCAGGCGGACGTCACGGACTGTGGCCAGCTTGGCCCGCAACCCGAGGGTGAGCGGCCGGTAGGCGTGCAGAACCGTGAGGTCGGTGAACAGCACGGCGTCGACGGCGTACTTCTCCGCAAGCTTCTCGAGAAATCCATGCGGGAGCGCCGCCGTGGAGGCGAAGTCACCGGCCCCGAATAGGTGCGCACAGTCCTCCCGGGACACGACCACGACCTCGAAACGCATTTGCCGCTGCAGGGTGGTCAGCAGCACGGGATCCAAGGCCGCGGTGATTTCCGCGGACGCCGCCTCGCCACCGTGGAGAGGCAGAAGGGCAATCCGCTGGATGTCCGGGGCCAGCTGAGCGTCGCCCCGGAAATTCACCGGGGTCAAGAGCGGGCGCGCCTGCTCCCCCTCGAGCCAGGTGGGCAAGGAGGCGCAGCCGGTGACCGCGGCCAGCAGGGAAGTCAGCACGATGGGCAGGAGAATTTTGATCTTCATCTTTTGCTGGAGCTTGAGCCGGACCCGGATCCGACACCAAAGGCGTTCGAGATCGTCTGGCTCTGTTGCTGGATCTTGGATTGGGCCGACTCCATGGCGATGAAGCTGTTGGTGAGTAGCTCACGTTGCTGGGTGAGCCGGCGCTCCATGTCGGCGATTTGCGTGTCCAGGGCGCTGTTGGTCTTGGCCAACCGGTCCTGGGAGTCGCTGCCGGAATGGATGAGCTTGCCGACCAGCGTGTCGAACTTGGCGGCGAAGCCCGTGCTGGAGGTGTTGAAGAATTTCTCCAGGTCCGTGGGGTGGTCGGCGAGGGCGGCGTCGAGCTTGACGGAATCCTTGATCGACATCTGGCCGTCTCGATCGAGGTCGAGCCCGAAGTCGCTGATCTGCTTGATCGTGTCGCTCAGGCCGGGGATGGTGTTGAACGCCAGCGAGCGCATTTGCCGGGCCCAATCCTGCACGTCCCGGTTGCTACTGAGGACGGAAGTGGTGACCTTGCCGTTGGTCGAGGTGATCTTGCTCTTGTCGTCGATGTAGGACTGCACGGCATTGTAGGCCGAGAGGAAATCCTGGATCTTGGCGCGCATCTTGGCGGTATCGGCGGCGACGGTGATGGTCTGGGTGGTGGCACTATCCACCGTGACCGACAGCCCGGCGATGCCATGGGCCGTGCCATCCAGCGTGTTGCTGGCGCTGATCAGCGTGGGCCCGCCGTCGATGGAATACTCGGCGTTCTTGCCGCTCACCGCGGTGTAGCCGCTGGTCAACCGCAGGGCGCCGAGCAAACCGCCGGCGGACTCGCTGAGCGTGATGCCGAGATCGCCGGTCGTGTTGTTGGCGAGAACCACGCGGTCATTCACCGCGTCGTAGGACCCGGTGACCCCCGCGCTCGAGGCGTTGATGCGTTTGAGCACCGTGCTCATGGAGTCGGTGTTGACGTTGTAGGCGATATCCACGCCATTGATGCTGAAGGTACCCGCACCCGCTCCGTCGACCGCGGTGATGGCGGTTTTCAGGCCCGCCGTGGCAAAAGGGGTGCTGACACGCGCTGTGCCCAACTTGCCGTAGCTGGCGACCGTGTCGGTGCCATTGTTAGCCAGCTTGAGGACCTGCAGGAAATTGCTGGTATCGTTCGCTGCGCCCAGAGTGATCGTCGCATTGCTCGCGCTGGCCAAAGTGATCTTGTCGTCCGCCGCGCTATAGGTGGCGGTCACATCGTTGCCGGTCGCGGTGTGGATGGCGTTGAAGACGTCCTCCAGCGTGTCGGTGGTGGCGACGGTGATCGGGTGACCGTTGACGGTGAACTTGCCCGCGGTAACCACCCCGGCCGTGCGCATGGTGGCCAGCGTAACTCCGGCGACGCTGTCGGTAGCGCTGATCCCACCCGTGATATCAACGACTCCATCGCGGCGCGCCTTGGTGGCGACCTGGCTGACCGCGATAGCGTGGCTGCCCGTGGCGGTGCCCGAGGTCGAGGCCAGGGTCCAGGTCGAGCCGGTCGTGCCCGAAACGGTCGTGCGGCCCGAAAACAGGGTCTGGTCCTTGATGTTGGTCACCGCCGTTTGGAGGGCGGTCAATTTGGTTCCGAGACCCTTGATGGCCGCGGCTTGCTGGTCATTCTTGTCCTGCTCCCGCTGGATCCGGTCCACCGGGGCATGCTCGAGCTGCATCAATTGGTCGACGAGCGACTTCCAATCGAGGCCAGAGGCGAGTCCTGAGAGTTGTAAGCCTGCCATAGTAGGAGCGGGGACACTGCCCCACCCCTTCATCGGCCACCCCCGGGGGAAGTTTAGCCCGCAAACGGTATTTTTCGGGCCGTTTCCGGGCCGGCGCGCGGACCCCTTTCCCCGAGTGAAAAGGCCGGCCGAAAAAATCCGCCGCGGCAGGGCGCGAAAAAATAAATCCGTGCCAACGCGCTAAATATTTCCCGCATCCGCGCCGTTATTTGCCCTGCCGCGAATCAGAACCAAGGCCGGACCGCCCAGGAGCCGTTTTCTCCCGGGCCGAATGCGACACGGACGTCGCAAATTAAAATCAAGGAAGATCACCATGTCAGTCGTCATCAACAGCAACTTCGCCGCGACCGTCGCGTCGAACAACCTCGCCGCCTCGAACGATATGCTCCAAAAGAGCATGAACCGTCTCTCGAGCGGAACGAAAATCGTCAACCCCGCGGACGATGCGGGCGGCCTCGCCGTCTCCATGAAATTGTCCGCCGCGGCCAAGCGCTCCGGCGCCGCTGCCAGCAACATCGGTAACTCGGTCTCATTCCTCCAGTCGCAGGATGGCGTCCTCAAGGTCGCCGGCAAAGTCCTCGAGCGCATGGGCGAACTGCGGACCCTGTACGATGATCCCACCAAGAACAGCAACGACAAGGCCAACTACGATTCCGAATTCGTCGCCCTGCAGAGCGAGCTGAGCTCGCTGACGAGCAACACGTTCAACAGCGTGGATCTCTTCGGCAGCGGCAGCCTCTCGGTTTCCGTCTCGGAAGACGGCTCCTCCGCGGTGACGATCACTGCCAAGGACCTCGCCGACTCCGCCGCCGGCATCGGCACGCTCACCGATACCGCCATCGCCAGCCTGGCCGGAGTCACCCTGAGCGACATCACCGACGCCATCCAGAACGTGGCGACCTTCCGCGCCAACAACGGCGCCGAGCAGAGCCGCCTCGGCTTCGCCCAGGAGGTCCTCACGGTCAACAAGGCCAACCTCGAATCCGCCAACAGCCGCATCATCGATGTGGACGTGGCCGAGGAATCCACGCGACTCGCGCGTTGGAACGTCCTCGTCCAGGCCGGCACCGCCATGTTGTCGCAGGCCAACCAGAGCGCCCAGGTCGCGCTCAAGTTGCTCCAGTAAACGCTGGATGGATCGCCCCGCGCGGGGCCGGAGTGATTGCCGGTCCCGCTGCGTCAAAAAGTGCGGTTGTCTATATGCGGTTCTTTCCCCCCTTCGGCGCGTTTTGCGACGTGCCGCTCCCTTTGAGGCATTCGCCTCGAACAGCGTGATCCGGCGCTGCCAATCCGGGTCCGTGGCGACGACGGAAGGTCGCACAAATCAAGGATAGATACCATGTCAGTCGTGATTAACTCCAACTACGCGGCCACGGTTGCCTCAAACAACCTGTCTGCCTCGAACTCCATGCTGCAGAAAAGCCTTAACCGGCTTTCCAGCGGTTCGAAAATCGTCAACCCGTCCGATGATGCGGGCGGTCTCGCTGTGTCGATGAAGCTGTCTGCCGCGGCCAAGCGCTCGGGCGCCGCCGCCAGCAACATCGGCAACTCGGTGTCGTTCCTGCAGTCGCAGGACGGCGTCATGAAGGTTGCCGGCAAGGTTCTCGACCGCATGAGCGAGTTGAAGACCCTCTACACCGACCCGACCAAGAACAGCAACGACCTCGCGAACTATGATTCCGAGTTCACCGCCCTGAAGAGCGAGCTCAGCTCCCTCTCACCAGCGAGACGTTCAACAGCGTCTCCCTGTTCGGCAGCTCTGACCTCGCGGTCAACGTCTCCGAAGACGGCGCCCAGAGCGTGACCCTCACGGGTCGCGACCTGTCCGGCACCGCCAGCGGCGTCGGTACCATCACCGACACGGCCGTTGCCTCGCTCGCCGACATCAACCTGAGCGACATCACCGATGCGATCCAGAACGTGGCCACGTACCGCGCCCAAAACGGCGCCGAACAGAGCCGCCTCGGCTTCGCCCAGGAGGTCCTCACGGTCAACAAGGCCAACCTCGAATCCGCCAACAGCCGGATCACGGATGTCGACGTCGCCGAGGAGAGCACCTCGCTCGCCCGCTGGAACATCCTGGTCCAGTCCGGCACCGCGATGTTGGCTCAGGCCAATCAGAGCGCGCAAGTCGCCCTGAAGCTCATCGGCTAATAGGTCTCCAGTCAGTGGTTGTTCTGATTCGCCCAACCACGCCGGCCGCCCGCAAGGGCGGCCGGTCCTGGGCGAAACAGGACGCCGCAGACGGGGATGTCAGTCAGGCCCAAAGGGGCCCTAGTCTATCCGTCAAGAAGCCCCCGGCTGCCGCTGGGGGCTTTTTGCGTCCGGGTGATTCGGTTTGGTTTTTACCCACTAATTGGTTTCGCCAATGGCGAAACTTTCAGAGTCCCCTCCGGCTGATTGCCTCCGGAATATATTCAGGGTCTGCTAATCGCAGACTTTTTCATCCCCAATATAGACCAGCCAGCGATTAGCTGGCCCGAAATCCTATGCTGGAGACGATTAGTCGAACGGGTCCAATTAGGTTTTGCCGTTGGCGAAACCCATTAGCGGACAGAAGGCAGCACTCGTCGAACACCGCCTAGGCGTAAAAGTGGCAACTCGACGCGGACAAGACCGAAAGGCCATTGGGGTGCGACTGAATCGGGCGTAGGGGTCAGGTTGCGGACATTGATATTTTCCGCAGGGCAGATCGGGCAGAGTCAGGCCGCCGCGGCCACGAACGGGGAACGGGATGACCGCTTGACGAGCCTAGCAAACAGCCTGACCCCACGATTTCAGCCCTTTTCCGAAACGCTGATTGCCCGAGAATGGTTTCTCCCTTATTTTGCCCTCATGAACCGGTGTCGTATGTGGTCTTCCGTTACGACACTTCTTTTCCTCTGCATGGCTTGCCGTCTCGGGGCAGCAGAAGACAAGCCCATCTCGATTTCGCTCGAGCGGACAGGGTGCTTCGGCACATGCCCAAGCTACGTTCTGACCATTCTTCGTGACGGTAACGTGACGTTTGAGGGACGTGAATACGTGAAGAGCAAAGGTGTTTTCAGAAAGAAGATCGGGACGGCGACGCTGACATCGCTATTCAAGAAGATTGAAGAAATCCATTTCTGGGAGCTGGAAGATAGCTATCGAACCAAAATAAATCCTGATGGCAGTATTTCTATGATCACCGATATGCCGACCCAATACGTGACCGTGCGATCAGCCACGAAAAGCAAGAGGGTTGAAGACTACTACGGCACTCCTCCTGGAGTTAAGGATTTGGAAAGATTGATCGATGAAGTTGCCGGCGTGTCCGAGTGGGTTGGCAAGGAAATGAAGCCTTAACCAGTAGCAATGAGGATGTTCCGGAGGGGGCAGATATCTCCAGACCCACCAGGCGAAAAGACGACGCCCTGTCCAAAATCGGTCCGTTCATTCGTTGAATGAGTGGTCGAAGATCCATACCCATGAGCAAACAGAGATTCCTAAACGTCCCGGTCGCCGACCCGACCAAGTCGAGCAAGACCTTGAAACCGGCCAGGGATACTCGTGAAGCCGAATAATACTGTTGGGCAATTCAAGCCATCACTTCCAAAGCATGAAAATTGATACGAACATTCCCAAAGACATCGACGAGTACATCGCAGGATTTCCCGCTGAGGTTCAGGCCAAACTTCGAAAGGTGCGGACGACGATTGCGAAGGCAGCGCCCAGATCCAAAGAAGCCATCAAGTACCGGCTACCCACGTTTGTGCAGAACGGAAACCTGGTCCATTTCGGCGCCTTCCAGAAGCACATCGGCGTCTATGCGATGCCGACGGGACACGCGAAGTTCCAGCGCGAGTTAACGGCCTACGAGAGTGGCAAAGGTTCGGTCCAGTTTCCGATCGATAAACCGATTCCCTATGCGCTCATTGGCCAGATCGTGAAGTTCAGGGTGCAGGAAGACGCCGCGAAATCCGCCACCCGGAAGCAGAAACCCTCGCGCAGATGATCGCGGTTCATTTTTAACGCCAAACCATATCTTCAAATCATGAGTACTTCACCTCTGAACACCCAGTCCGTCACAGCGCGACGATCGGCCGAAGCCCAGCTGCGCACCCTTGTCATCAAATTCGCGCCCGCACATGAACGGCTGGTAGGCGGAATGCGACGGTGGCTACGAAAACGTCTGCCCGCCGCCCATGAGGTGGTATATGAATACCGCGACTGCTTTGTCATCAGCTATTCACCGACCGAGCGCGGCTACGAGGGCGTTATTGCACTCCGCGGGAGCGCGGAAGGCGTCAGACTCTACTTCAATAGCGGCAAAGGATTGCCGGATCCGGCAAAATTGTTGCAGGGGTCCGGAAGCCAGGCTCGCTGGATCCCCGTGGATGGCGCGTCCACTCTCGCTCGTCCGGCGGTCTTGCGGCTGGTCGACGCGGCCCTCGCCCGCAATCGCGTGCCGTTTGCGCGCACCGGCCGCGGCCCGGTGGTCATTCGTTCGAAATCGGCCAAGCAGAAGAGTTGATTGGGACCATGTCGGATGCAGGAGGGGCTTTATGCCCCGACTTGACCGATGGCGAGTGTAAGGTCTGAACATAAAGCCCCTCCCACATTCAAGCCGTTTGGCTCAAACCGAATTTGAAGACGTCCCTTGGGATTGCGTCCTACCCGACCAGCTGGCGCAGATCGGTCGCTACCCCTGCTTCCGCCAACGCGGTAGCCACCACTGCACCCACGGTCTCGTGGGCGTTGAAGTGTTCGTGGATCAGGTGACGCTCCGCTGTGCTCATGGCCAGCGCGCACTCACAGGCGTCGGCCAATGACACCAGGTCACCGTGGCGGTAACGCACGATCAGGCCTTCGGCATGCAGATCCTCCAGCCGGCCCCCCTGCCGGGAATCCTCGCTGACGGGGACCATGCCAAGGCAGCCGGACCAGAATGGCCGGTCCGTGTGCGTCGCGCTCATGGCCGGCGTGGCGAACATCCGCCCCTCCGGGCACAAGCCAACCTTGTAGCGGTTCAGCGTGGCCCGCGCATCCACCGGCGTGCTGTGGTCGTAACTCGCCACGAAGCGGTCCTTGAATTTCGCCTTCAGGAAATCGAGCTGGCGCTGCCGGTGCGGCGTCAGGCCCATCTGCGAACCGAGGAAATAGATCCTTTCCTCAGGAGCTGCATTAAAATGCGCCTCGCCCGGAGCGAAATTCGCCACCCAGCTCCGATGATGGGTCAGGCAATCCCGCTTCAGCCGTGCGCGACCTTCCGCGACCAAGGGCGCCTCATCGTGGATCAGGACGTCGAGATAGGGTGCGATTGCGTTGAAACAGGGCATGGAGCGGCTCGCCTCGTCGAAGGCGTAGAACAGGTGTCACACGTCAGACTTCGCCAACAGGGCAAATACCTTGCCCGCCAGTTCTCCCAGCGCCTGCGGCTGGTGCGCCATCGTGATGAGCCAGCGCTCCTCGCCGGGTTCGCGCGGAGCCTTGGCCAGGTCAAGCAGCCCGGCCTTGCCGGTGACCCAGGCGGGGAGAAACTCGAGCTCAGGCTGGCGCAGCGCCGCAAAACAGCGGGTGTTCGCCGCATACCAGTCGCAATCCAGCCGCGCCTTGCGGAGCAGGTCGGGGTTGAGGGGATTGGTGACCAGCGGCCGCAAGTCCATGGCCGGCACCCGCGGTAGATAGGCCGCCGCCGGCTCGAGCCCAGCGGCCCACGCATTGAAATAGCAGACGCGGATACGGCGCGAGATCATGGACGGTCAGACCAAAGGCGGATTCCCGGGTCGTCCAAGGCTAGCGCCGGGCCGGCTGTTTCTGGGTCCACTGACGGACCTGATATTGGGCCCGCTGCTGGAAGGCGGCCGAGAGACGGCCCGCGCCAAAGGGGGAGAAGATACTACTAACCCGCGCCATCAGATCACTGGTGCGCCCCGTGAGGTTTTCCAGGATCAAGGCACAAGCGAGCACTTCGCCAAAGTTCATGGCCGTTACCGCATCGTTGGTCGGCGGCAGGGTGACTCCACTGATCGTCTTTTCGGGCAACGCCTGGAAGCCCAGTTCAATACCCAGCCCGAAGATGGCATTCGAAACATAACCCCTGATGACATCGCGCACACCGGGGCCGGGCTCGGCCTGGGGCCATAATTCCTCGATCCGGGCGACGGAGAGTCGCACCACCTTGTCACAGGCAACCAACAGTTCCGGCGTCGACATCCGGAAGCCCAGCCACCTTTGCACCTCCGGCCTGGGCCCGAGCTGCTTCGCGAGATGCAGCAGATTGGGCACACTGGTGGTGAAACTCCGGAGCAGTCCGTCAATGGAGATAGGTTTCAGGTGACGGCCCGTGGCCGAGCCCGTGACCTGGTTGGTCGCTCCCGCGGCGGTGAGACGATGCGCCAGTTCCAGCTCTTCCCAGCCCCATTTTTTGAAGGTCGGGTCGAAACGGAAGGCGTGGCGGTCAAACAACGATCGCTTGAAGGACCAGTTGTCCGTGTACCATATCGTCCAGTCGACCGGGCCATGGTGATTGATCAACCGGGGATTTGCCCGAGCGCCGAGAATCTCGCCCAGCGGGCCGGAATCAACCCCCCACTCCAAGCTGCCGAGATGGGTCGACCCTTCCGCCCGGTTCTTGCGGTGGAAACGCCAGTGATCCTCGATGAAATTCCTGGTGGGCAAAATATCACTGTCGCAGATAACGACGACTTCCCCGCGGGCCGTATCGATCCCGGCGTTCACCGCCGCCGCCCGGCCACGGTTTTCCTGCCGGTGCAGCCGGAACCGGTCGCCCAGTCCGGCGATACTGACCGGCACTTCGCTCCCATCATCCACGACCACCACTTCGAAGGGCACATTCGCCTTCTGGCCGGCGTAAGCCTCAAGCACCGGCTGCAGGAGATCCTGCCGGTTGAACGCCGGAATCACGACCGTCAGGGGCAACTGCGGGGCGGAGACGACTTCGACCGTTTGCTTCGGCTTGACCACGTAGATCAGGGTGTGGCCGAGCTCGTCAATCCGGGCCGCGGCCTCCGGCGGCTCATTGCGCACCGCCTGTTCCTCGTCGCGCACGTCTGGCGCGGAACCCGCCCCGGCCGTGGACCAGGTCGTGGTGCCGATCGCCCAGCCGGATTCGGCCAGGAGCGACCGGAACTCCGCCGGCGTGAAATCGTTGCGCCAAAGGGGATGGCGGTAGGCCGCACCCGGCCGGCGGGACACATGCCGCATGTTGAAATAGGAGACGATCAGGTGTCCGCCCGGCCGCAGCCGGCGCTGCAACTCGCGCAGGATCGCTTCCGGTCGCTCAATATACTCGAGGATGCCGGAGCAGACGATGACATCATACGGTTGTTCATCGAACAAAGGTATCCCCCGCTCGAGGTCGGCCGGCACCAGCCAGCCGCGACGGGCCGAGCGCACGGCCGATTCGCTGACATCGCACCCGTGGTAGGTCCAGGCAGGCGAAAGCGCCGCCCCGACCGTCCCGGCACTGCAACCGATATCAAGCAGGCGCGAGCCACCGATGCCTTCGGCCAGTTCGACGATCTTGCGCAAGCGGCGGTGAAACACGTCGTAGTGGGCGGATTCCTTTTCCCACACGCGGCGCGGGTCGTGGGCCGCCAGCCTGCTGCCGGAGACGGCCGGGACCGAGGCCACCGGGGCGCGATGAACCGCGACCGGCTGGGCCGGAGCCGGCTCGACGCGTGAGGCTTCAGCCGGTTCGCTGGCAGGTGCGAACAATTCCGGCCAGGCTTGCGGACCCCGGGCCGACGAGGCGGACAAAGCCGGCACCGCGCCCGTGGCGGGAACGATCCGGGCCAGCAGCTGGAAGTTTACCCGGGCCTTGGCCTGGATTTCCGGAATCGCCCGGGCGAGGTGCCCCTCGATCACCGTCGTGTCGACCAGCAACCGGCAGGCCAGCCGCCAGAGATTCCGCTGGTTCATTTCTCCCAACGGCAACACGAGATCGTGCAAGCCGAGACGCTCGAACCAGCCGTTCACCTTGAATTCATAGGCGATGCCGCCAACGGGGACCCCGGCGGTGGAAGCAAGGATAGCCGCATGCATGCGCGTCGAGAGGAAAGCGCGACACGTGCCCAGCACGCCCTTCAGCAGCCGGGGAGGAAGACTTTCGGTGCAGACGGCGGCGGAGCCCTTCTCCTCCATCAGGTCATAGACCTCACGCAGCGCGATGCTGTCGTCATTGCCGAGCTCCCGCTCCCGCTTCTGCACTCCGGGGTGGTTCTCGGGAGGAACCGTGGTGCCGATAAGCAGTACCGGGACCTTGAACTCGCGGATTACCCGGTCAGCCACGCGGGCCATGTCACGGAAGGCCGAGGCCGGCGTGCCGGGATAGTGACGCACGGAAATACCCAGCGCGCCGCGCGGCCACCCATGGCGCTTCATCAGCCGGTCCACCTCGTCCGCCGGAGCGGGTGCGAGGTCGACCGCGAGGTCGGCGGTCAAGGCCGCATGGGGTGCAACCCCGGTGCGGTGCATCCAGGAGAATGAAGGGACATCGCGGGCCCCGATGACCGGGATCCGCGCAAAGGTCGCCCGGGCCGCCAGGCGCAGGCCGGCGCTTTCAATCGGTCCCAAACTCTGGCCCACCACGGCGACCCGCACGCCGGCATCAAGCGCCCAGTTGTAATGCAGCAAGCGAGAGAGAAAGACATAGGCGAACGGATTGCCCGGCGTGGCATTCAGGAAGTAGCCGCCGGTCGAGACCACGAGGTCGCTCCCGCGGTAGGCCGCCTTGAGTGCATCCAGTCGCGGGTCCAAGCCGTCAACAGCCGCGAGTTGGGCCTGCCATGATTCCTCGTCGAACGCCAGCACGTCGGGCAGCACGCGAACATCCGCGATGGATTCACACCCTTCCGGGAAGTGGGCGGCGATGGTAAGCTCGGCCTTGGGATACATGGCCCGCAGGCCGTCGAGCAGGCCCTCGAGGATGGCCCGATCGCCCGCGTTGTAGACCGACCAGATGTCAGAGATGAGGATTTTCACGATGAAGATTGGGCGAGCGCGATGACCTGCCGGTAATGTTTCTCAACCTGCGGCGCGATGACCTCGGGCCGGAAGCACTCCGCCACCGAGGCCTGGGCCGCGCCACTCAGGGATTCCGCGAACAAGGGCTGTTCCAACAGCCGCAAGGTCGCGTCAAACACCGCATCAGGTTGCGTGGGATCGACCAGCAGGCCGGTGCGTCCGGTCGCGATCATCTCACTCATGCCGCCGTTCCGGCTGCCGATCACCGGTGCGCCGGCTGCCATCGCCTCGAGGCACGCGTAAGGAAAGTTTTCCTTCCGCGAGGGCAGCAACACGGCGCCGGCGGTGGTGAGCTCTTCCGCGAGCTGCTCGCGGCCCAACGATCCGAGGATGTCGACGCGGGAGTGCAGGTCCGGCGGAATGCGCGACAAAAGGGTCTGCTTCATCGAGGCTCCGTCCGGCCCGGAGGCGGTGTCCGCTCCCGCCAGGCGCCAATGCACATCAGGTAGGCTGCGCATCACGCGCACCATGGGCGCGACCGCTTCGATCACCCCTTTTCTGGCTTCCAAGCGCCCGACGTAGAGCACAGTCCGGCCCGGCTGGCGGGCCGGCACCGCACCCGGGACAAACGGATTGGGAATCGCCTTCACCACGCCCTGGGGCAGGGCAAAAAGTTTCTCCACCTCGGGAATCAGCCAGCGCGATGGACTGGTGAAGCCCAAGGCGTTCCGGACGGCGATTCGCTCCAGCGCGTGCAGCGCCTCGACGAATCCGCCCGAGACCCCGGCGCCGTTCCAGGCAAAAACCAGCTTCGCGGGCGTATGGAATTTGACCACATACGGGACATCCGGGCAGACCGCCCGCACCAGCGCGGCCTCGCCGGCCCAGTCGGGCGCCTCGATGATGTCGGCGGCCAGCGACTTGTTGCTCTCGAGCGCCAGCGCGACGGTGTAGGCGCGATCGTAATATTCCTTCGCCTGGACCACCTGCTTCCGGTCGAAAGGTTCCTGCCAGAGATCGAGCGGCGCCGACCGGGTGTAGAGACGGACGATCCGCACGCCGTTGACGGTCGCCTCGGTGTCGGTTGAACCCAGCGAACGGGAAAGGACCGTCACCTGATGGCCGCGGGCCGCCAGCGCCGGCGCCAGATGGGCCACATAGGTGCCGATGCCGCCAAAGCCGGTTTCCGGCGGGAATTCCGAGGAGATGAAAAGAATCCGAAGCTTTTCGCCCGTCTCGCGGACCGGCGCGGCAGTCGGAGCAACCGGGGTCACCTTGGCCCCAGCCTGTTGGGCGCGCTCAAGTCCCTGGAGAAGCAGGCGGTCGGTCGGATGGTGGCCGAGCGCGCGTTCGAACGCCGCCGACGCGCGACCTCCCTCCCCGGCGGCGAGTAGAACCCGGCCGAGTGCTGACCACGTAGCCGGGTCATGCGGATCGGCGGTCACCGACCGCTCCAAGGCACCGGCAGAATCGGACAAACGCCCGACCTGCCACAAAGCGAGACCCAGCTCATACGCAAAATCGGCGCGTTGCGGGGCCAGTTCGGCAGCCCGGCTGAGCGCCTCCAGGCCGGCCGACCGGGTAAGGTTGCGCTCGGATTCGGCCTGCTTGTCGGCCAGGCGAAACGTGATCTGACCCAGCCAAAACGACGCGGTGGCCAGTTGCGGATCGATCTTGGTCGCGCGCAAGGCGAGGGCCCGGGCGGCGGGCAAATCGGCGTCAGCCATGTGGCGCATCACCGTTGAGAGCATGCGTTCGGCGGGGCGTTGCCGTGAATCGACCTGGCGGGCGGCCAGTTCAAGCAACGCGATCCGTGAATCCCCGGGGGCAATCTCCCGGGCCTTGGCGATCATCTTGGTGCAAAGCTCAGGTTTGCCGCCCCCGAGGGCGACTTCGGCAATGACGAGGCACGCATCGATCGAACGCGGGTTGACCTCGAGGGCCTGGCGGGCGAAATCGAGCGCGCCCCCGGCATCGCAATGGTGCAGGCGATGGCGTGCCTCGGCGGCGAGTTTGTCGAAAACCGGGCCGGCATCGGCCGCCGGCAACCCGAAGAAGGCCACGCCCTCGCGCAAGGCAACCAGTCCCGCTCCGCCCACCTGTGCGGCCAGCTGTGGCACTTGGGCGGGCGTGGCATCCCAGCACCACAGGCGCGGCGCCGGGAGGGAGGAGAGCTTGAGGGCACGCGTCGCGGCCGTGACGAAATAATCGGGCGACTCGCCTTCCGCGAAGGAAGAGGCGACCTGAACTCGCGGCAACGTGGCACAAATCCGGGCAAAATCGCCCGGCACGGTATCGTCGACCAGCACGCGAACCATCTCGGCCGTGCTGTGCAGTTTCTGCACATGCTCGTAGACCGCAAGAGCCGCCACATAGCGCGCGGTATTGCCTTTGAAGGGTGAACCCACGGACTTGGCTGGCGCCGGCAGCGCGAACATCGGGTCCTCCCGACCGTCGAGCACGAGTTGCTCCAAAAGCTGGCGGCGGCGATTAAAATTCAGGTGTTGGTCAAACCAGCGGGCGGCAGCCTCGCCGATGCCCCTCGCCTCGGCGGGATGCGCGAGGTAGTGTCGGGCCTGTTCGACCAGTTCGCCGGCGTTGCCGTAGCTCACGTATTCCCTGCCGTCCTGCCAGAGGGCACCCACGCCGGATTGCGGTGCGAGCCGGTCCATGAGCATGAGCGAACCGGCGGCGGTGATTTCGAGGGCGCGCAGGTTGAGATCGGCGTTGGCGGTGGCGTTCAGGCCAATCAACGAGGAGCCGTAAAACTCCAGCGACTCGCGCTGCGTGCCTTCGCGGAAGTTGAGCGGCAGCCCTGCACCCGCGAGCGCGCCGGCCAGCGCCAGGCGACGCTGATAAAGGTTGCTGGACTGACCGATGAGCACGACGCCGGCGGAGCGCTCGTCGCGCCGCACGCCCCGCACCACGCCGTCCCGATGCGGGAATGTCAGGCCCGGCAGCCAGGAAAGATTACGAATGCCCGCGGCCCGGAACAGCTCCAGGTGATGCCGGGTGTAGAGCATGATATGCCGGTCGAACTTCTGGGCCGTCAGGTAGCCGATCATGCCGAGGATCGGCTTGGTCATGTGGTGCGTGTCGGCGATGAGGGCAATCTTCGGACACTTGAAGGCGGCCAGATTTTTCGGGATGCTGAACCAGCTGGAGTCGACCAGGCACACAACGGCCTCGGGCTGCTGTTCGGCCGGCAAGCGGGCCGCGATGGCTGCCAGGTCATACTCGCCCTTCGGAGTCGCCAGCGAGATCACCCGACCATCGATGACACGATCCGAAAAGAACGGCCCGCAGTTTACCTGCTCGTCCGAAAGAATTGGCGGAGCCATGTAGTGCGGGGCAGAAACGGTCGCGAGCAGGATGCGCATGGGAGGCCGTTGGCTGGATTCAGGAGGCGAGTTGCTGCATCGGAGAGCCCTCTTCGGCGGGAGCGGACGCCACCGGCACCACCGGGGCGATGCGGCAGAGGACGGCCACGTCATCGCTGACGGGCGTGAAGCCGGCAGGAGCCAGGTAGTCGTTCAGCACCGCCCGGTCTTGGGGCAGCGCGTTGCAGCACCAGATGCGCGGGGCATTGATCTCGGCCGGGACGATCTCGTCATCCCGGGTGAAAATCGCAATGTGCGCCTCGGTGGAAACCGGACCGCGCACGACCTGGACCCGGGGCAGCGTCGCGCAGACCGCCGTCACGTCCTCCTCCACGCCGGGGGTGAGCACGACACGGACCTTTTCCTCGGTGCGGTGCAGTTCCTGCACGCCCTCGTAGACCATCATCGTTTGCAGCAGGCGATCAGTATCGCCGGTAAAATACTTGCGGACCGGGGTGGTCGCCTCCTCGGCGAAGGCGGGTGCCGGCGTGCCGTTGACGAGCAATTCCTGGAAGGCCGCGCGACGCAAGGGGGCGTTGAACAGCCGGTCAAAGAGCGCGGCGCCGGCGTGGCCGACCTTGGCCGTTTCGCGGGGATGCGCCAGCGCGTGGGTGGCGCGCTCGACCAGCTCGTCCACGGAACCGTAGGTGAAGATGTCCTTCCCCTCGGTGAAAAGCCGGAACAGGCCCGATTCGGACGCGAGGCGGTCGGTGAGGAGCGCGGCGCCGGAGGCGATGATCTCGAAGACGCGGAGATTGAGGTCGCCGTTCAAGCTGGCGTTGAAGCCCAGCAACGAGTCGCCGTAGAAGTCGAGCGCGTCGCGCTGGGGCAGCGGGCGCTGGTCGACGGGCAGATCGGCGGCCCTGAGCGCCGCGAGCAGACGGGCGCGCTGCGGATGGATTTTTCCGGCCTGACCGACGAAGGCAAGGCGCGGGGCGCGCTTGCGGGCGCGGGCGGCGCGGACCGTGGCGTCATCATGCGGCAGGGTGAGACCCGGGAACCAATGGAGGTTGCGGAAGCCGGCCGACTGGAAAAAAGGCAGGTGGTGGCGGTCGTAGAGGAAGATGATGCGGTCGTAGGGCTCGGTGGCCGCATACTTGAACATGCCAATGAGTGGCGAGGTCTGGTGATGCGTGTCGGCGACGAGCAGGGCCTTGGGCCCGCGGAACAACGCGAGATTTTTGGGCAAGTTGCGCCAACTGGAGTCCACAAGGCTGACGATCGCGTCGGGCCGCTGGCTGGAAGGAATCTTCGCGAGGAGCGTGGCGATGTCGTATTCGCCGACCGGGGTGCGGAGGGTCACCCACTCACCGTCGGGCGTCTGGGCATCGGGCCAGTCCGGACCGGCGATGATCTGGGTCTCGCCCAACAGCGGGGGAGCCATGTAGTGGGCGGGGGGACCGGTCAGGAGCAGGACACGCATAAGTGGAGGGGGCTTCCCCCCTAGAGCAAAACCAAGGCCTGACGCTCCCCCGCCCCGCGCAAGCAACTGGTTCGCAGCGATAAGAAAATTTCTTAATTCAACCATTCCCCGTGAATTTCACCCTGCCCGGCAAGCACTCCCACTTCCGGCAAAAATTACCGGGCGGGCCCAATCAGGTAACTATCACTCGCTCCCCACTTCCACACCTACTCTTCCAACCTCACGTCCATGCTAGGACGAGACGTTTTTGGGATCAGACTCTTCCCGACCACTCGTAGTCTATTAAACTACATACACCCACGCCGAGTTTGTAGTTTAATAGACTACAAACCTCCGAGCTTTTTCAGGCGATGATCTCCCGGCCACGCTGCCGGGCGCTCAGCCACGCGAGCAGGAGTAGTGTGCGCTCGGCGTCGAGACAGCCGCGTTCGGCTTTCAAACAGACGTGGAGGCGCTGCCGCGGCAGGCCGAGCAGACGGGCGAGTTGCACCTTGCTCCCACGCTTGCGCAGGTGCGGGCGCACCTGGCGGACGAGTTCGTTCCAGAGCGGTGTGTCTGGCCCGGGCAGCAGTGTCAGCCCGCGCTTGGGCGCCCGACGCCGGCGCCGGGCATCGGCGGCGCGACTGGCGGCCGCCAAGGCATCCTGAAACAAATAGAGCGCCGCCAGGCCCGGCGGTTCGTCGATAATCTTGCTGATTGGTTTATAGGCACACATGGCTTTTCGGGGCGTTTGTAGTCTAATAGACTACAAACTGGTCTGGGGGAATTGGTTCAGTCGAACGGGCTGAAGCGCGGCGAACGGGCGGCGGACGCAGAGACCGATTTGCGTGGGCCGCAAGGGTGGTTGGTCTGCTTCGCACCAAGAGTGGAGGACCGACCCGCAAGAGTTGCCATGATGCTTTCGCCACCGGGCTCAGGTTGGTCTGAGCCGAGTCCTGCTGCCAGTGGAGAAACGACACGGGATGATTGTCCATACACGCAGCCCGTGTAGAAATGAGTTGAGCTTTCTGCCGGTGACAAAGCAACGGGTAAAAGGTCAATCCGATGAACCCGGGGGTTGAACTTCAGGCAGATATCCCGTCTCACTTCGGCACGGGCCGTAACAATGCAAAGCTCAACTTAGCTGAGGTGAATATGCTGCGGGCAGATACAGTATAGCTGCGGTCGCCCTGTTAGCTACCGCTCACTCGTACCGCAGGGCCTCGATCGGGTCGAGGGAGGCGGCCTTCCACGCGGGGTAGTAGCCGAAGCCGATGCCGATCGCCGAGCATACGGCCATGCCCGCGATGGCCCAGCCCCAGGGGAAAATCGCGGTGGCGTTGAGCATGGTCGCGACGACGTTGCCGCCGATCACGCCCACCGCGATGCCGACCAGTCCGCCCGCCAGCGAGAGCACGACGGCCTCGATGAGAAACTGGGAGAGGATGTTGCGCTTCTTGGCGCCGATGGATTTGCGGATGCCGATCTCCTTGGTGCGTTCCGTCACGCTGACGAGCATGATGTTCATCACGCCCACGCCCGAGGCCAGCAGGGCAATGGCACTGATGACAAAGGCGCCGACCGCCACGACGCCAGCGATGTTGTTGAAAGCCTCGATGAGGGAATCGTTGGAGAAGATCTCGAAGTCATTGGAGTCCTCCGGCCCGCGCTCGCGCACGAGGCGCATCGTGCCGACGGCAGATTCCTGGATGGCGGCCAGGCCGGCCTGGCTGGGGGCCTGGACATTGATGCTGATGGAACGGCCGCGCCGGCCATAGGCATCCAGGAACCGGGTGATGGGGATAATGGCGAAATTGTCCATGCTCTGGCCAAAGGAGGAGCCTTTGTGGCCGAGCAGGCCCACGACCGTGTAGTTCTGCCCGTCGATCCGCACCATGTGCCCGATCGGGTTTTCGTTGATGAAAAGTTTCTGGGTTAGTTCGTCACCGAGGAGACAGACGGGGCGGGCAAACTCCACGTCGTCCGGCCCGATGTTGCGGCCGACCGCGATTTCGAAGTTGCGGGCGGTGATCAGGTACTCGTCGGCCCCGCCGAGCAGGACGTTGGGGTTGGTGCGGCGGTCGAGGTAGGTGGCCACGCGGCCACCCCGCCGGAGCATGAGCCCGACCTGGGCCGAGTCACCCATCAGCTGCTTGAACCGGGCCGCCTGCGGGTAGGTGATGTCGCGGCGGTTGGCAAAACGCTGGCGCGGATCGCTGAAGTTGATCGCCGGATATTTGGAGAACTGAAAGCTATTTGCCCCGAGGACATTCAGTCCCGATTCAATCGAGCCGCGCAGGCCGGTGATGACCGTCATCACGCCGATGACGGAGAATACACCCACGGCAATGCCGAGCATCGTAAGTCCCGAACGCAGCTTGTTGGCCTTGAGTGAGTCCAGCGCCAGGCGGAGGATTTCGGAGAAGTTCATTCGTAACGCAACGCCACCACCGGGTCGAGCTTGCTGGCGGACCAGGCCGGGGCGAAGCCGCTGAAGATGCCCGTAAACACCGAGACCACGAGCCCGATGACCACGAGGCTGGTGGAGAAGACGAGCGGGAACGACGGTGCGATGACGCCGACCACGGAGGTCAGGCCGGCCGCCAGCGTGAGCCCGGCCACCCCGCCGACAAAGCAGATGGCCACCGCCTCGATGAGAAACTGGAGCAGAATGGTGCGGCGGCGGGCGCCGAGGGCCTTGCGCGTGCCGATCTCCTTGGTGCGTTCCTTCACGCTCACGTAGGTGATGTTCATGATGCCGATGGCGCCAACGAAGAGGGCCAGGCCGGTGATGAAGAGACCGGCCAGCGCCACGCCGTTCTTGATCGGGTCAAGCTGTTCCCGGATGGTGCCCTGCTCGTTGATGCTGAAATCATCACGCTTTTCTGGCCCCAGCATGCGGAGCCGGCGCATGAGGCCCTGCAACTCATCCTTGGCCTCGGCCATGCGGGTGCCATCGACCTGCACGCGGATCTCGCAGTCCTCCCCCACCCGGTAATACCGCCGGTAGGTGGTGAGCGGCATGGCGACCATGGAATCCCAGCTGAACAGGCCGAGGAAACTGCCCTGTTTGGCCGCCACGCCGATGACCGAGAAATTCTGATCCTTGATCCGGATCGTCTTCCCGAGCGGCGAGTCGTTGGGGAAGAGTGCGTCGGCGACGTCAAATCCGATGAAACAAACGTTCGTCCCGGCCTGGCCCTCGAAGTCGCTGAAGAAGCGCCCCTCCCTAATGTCGGAACGGGTGATCCGGGCGTAGTCCGCCGTGGTGCCGAGCGTGTAGATGTTGTTCAGCCGGTATTCGCCGCGGATGATGGTGGTGAAACGCTCCGCCGCCGGCACGGCCAGCTTGAGCGTGGTGCCGGGATTGGTGGCGATCCACTCGTTTATCTGGCGGGCATATTCGTGGCGGACGGGACGGCGGTTGCGGTAATTCCACCAATCCTCGATATTGCCCCAAGGCCATTTGGTAACATAGAGCAGGTCGTCGCCGAACCCCGCAAAGCTGCGGTCCACCCCGGCATCGATGCCCTTGATCGCCGTGCCCATGAGGGTGACCGCCACGATGCCGATGATGACTCCGAGGGCCGTGAGGGCCGAGCGCAGCTTGTTGGCCCGGATCTGGGCAAATGCGATCCGCAGGGACTCGGTGAGCTCGTAGTAGAGGCGTCTCATGGGATTTTCGATTTTGGATTTCCGAATCTCGATTTCGAACGTGGGAGGGGCTTTACGCCTCGACTGTTTCGCCCCAGACTCCACACACCCCGCCCTGCCGGGCACCCCTCTTCATAGAGGGGATTGTCGCAGCGAAGGCTTGATTCCCCTCTCTCAAGAGGGGTGGCGCTGTGCGCCGGGGTGTGTGCGCGACACCCGAAAGCAAACGCGCCCTACACGCGCTACCGGACGATCCGTCTTCGGGCGTTGAGTTACGGGGGTTCATGAAGAAATCGAAAATCGAGAATCAGGGGTTAAACCGTCTGATCCGATTCAATCAATCCGTCGCGCAGGCGGACAATCCGGCGGGCGTGCCGGGCAACGTCCTCCTCGTGGGTGACCACGATGAGGGTGTTGCCCAGTTCATAGAGGTGCTCGAAGAGATCCATGATCTCGACGCCAGTCTTGGAGTCGAGGTTGCCGGTGGGCTCGTCGGCGAGGATGATGGACGGGCGGGTCACGAGGGCCCGGGCGATGGCCACGCGCTGGCGCTGGCCACCCGAAAGCTCGTTGGGCCGGTGGTGCATGCGGTCACCGAGGCCGACATCCGTCAGGGCCTGCGCAGCGCGCTGGAGGCGCTCGGAGCGGGACAATCCGGCGTAGATCAGGGGCAGCTCGACGTTATGCAGGGCGTTGGAGCGCGGCAGGAGGTTGAAAGTCTGGAAGACGAAACCAATCTCACGATTGCGGATGTCGGCCAGTTCGTCGTCGACCATGGACGCCACATTCTTGCCGTTGAAGTCGTAATGCCCGGCCGTCGGTGTGTCGAGGCACCCGAGCATGTTCATGAGAGTGGACTTGCCCGAGCCGGAGGGTCCCATGATGGCCAGGTACTCGTTCCGTCGGATGGTGAGCGCCACCCCGCGCAAGGCGTGGATGGTCTCTTCGCCCATCTGGTAGAGCTTGGTCACGCCATCAATCTGGATGACCAGCTGGCCGGGGGGACGGACGGAGCGCGCGGCTGCGGGAGCGGATGAAGCGGTCATGGTAGGAGACGGCGGGATCAGCGATCCCCGCCCTACAGTCGCTTCCTCTCGTCCGGCTTCTTCGGAGGTTCGAGGCGGATCTTGTCGCCGTCCTTGAGCATCCGGGTGATGGTGCTGAACGGGCCGGAGACGATCTCGTCGCCCTTCTTGAGGCCGGAAGTAATTTCCATGTGGGTCGAGTCGGCGATGCCCGTCTTGACCGACACCATCTTGACCGTGTCGCCGGAGCGGAGGAAAACGACGCGTTGGAGGGCCTCGCGGTCGGCGCGCTCGCGTTCGCGCTGGTCCTTCTGGTTGACCGCGGCGGCGGCGCCCTCGCCCTTGGTTTCCTTGGCCTTCTTGTCCCGGTCCCCGGCAAGCTCGTCGATGGTCTTGGCCCCCTCGCGGCTGCGCACCGTGACGGCCTGGATAGGCACAGCGACAACGTCGGTGACGGTCTTCGTCTCGATGTCGGCGTTAGCGCTCATGCCGGGTCGGAACGCGGCGTCACGGTCGGTGATGCGGATCTTGACGACAAAGTTGGTGACTTCCTCCTGCGTGTTCTGGCCGAGGGTGCGGGCGGTGGAGGCGATCTCCCAGACCTCGCCGTTGAACCGTCGGTTCGGATAGGCATCCACCGAGATGCGGCCCTTGTCGCCAATCTTGACGTTGACGACGTCGTTCTCGTTGACGTTCACCCGCACCTCCATCTTGGCGAGTTCCGCGACGCGCATAACTTCGGTGCCGGCAAACTGGCCGGTACCCACGACGCGCTCACCGACCTCACTGGTGCGGGAGGTGACCGTGCCGTCGATCGGCGAATAAATCACGGTCTTGCTGAGCTGTTCCTGGGCCTGGGCCAGCAGGCCCTCGGCGCTGCGGATCTGCGCCAGGAAATTGTCGTAGTTGGCTTGGGCCTGCTCAAAAGCCGTGCGGCTGGCGGTGAATTCGGCATCGGAGATCAGCTGCTTCCCGTGGAGGTCCTGGCTGCGCTTGTAATCTTCCTCGGCCTTGAGCAGCGAAGACTTGGTCTGGATGGCGGAGGCCCGCGCCGAAGCCAGGGCGGCCTCCCGCTGGTCGAGCTGGTACTTGTAGTTGTCGGGCTTGATGCGCACGAGCAGGTCGCCCTTCTTGACGAGGGCGCCCTCCCGCAGCGGCAACTCGGTGATCTCGCCGGACACCTCGGGCGCGATCTTGACCTCGATCTCGGGCTGGACCTTGCCCGTGGCGTTGACGCTCTGGATGATGGTCTTGATGATGGCCTTTTCTGTCGTCACCACCAAGGCCTTGTCCTTGCCCTTGTTCTTGATGATGGCACCGGCCACCACGGCCACGAGCAGCAGCAGGCTGCCGATGACAAGCCAGAGGCGTTTGCGGGAATTCTTCTTCGGCGTGACGTTTGCCGGGGTGGAGGGAGGGTTGGCAGGTGCAGACATGAGATTCAGTAGGTCGGGTAGATTGGGAGAAATATACGGGGCTTGGCCAGCGCTTTGTCCAGTCCTGCAAATACGGCAGGCTCCCGGCGGACCAGGCTGCTCTATGCCTATTCGTAGCGCAGGGCCTCGATCGGATCGAGGGATGCGGCCTTCCACGCCGGGTAGAAGCCGAAGCCAACGCCAATCCCCGAGCAGACCAGGAGGCCGATGGCCGCCCAATCCCAAGGGAAGACCACCGAGGCATTGAGCATCAGGGCCAGGCCGTTGCCGCCCGCCACTCCGAGCAAAATGCCCATCACGCCACCCGCCAGGGAAATGGCCACCGCCTCGATCAGGAATTGGGCGAGGATGCTCTTTTTGCGGGCGCCGATGGACTTGCGGATGCCGATCTCCTTCGTGCGCTCAGTCACGCTGACCAGCATGATGTTCATGATGCCGACCCCGGCGGCCAGCAGCGCGATGCCACTGATGACAAAGGAGCCGGCCGCCACGGCGTCAGCCACCTTGGCAAAGGAGGCGATGAGCGACTCGTTGGAGAACAGGTCGAAATCGTTGTCGTCCTCCGCCTTCAGCCCCCGGGCGATACGCATGGCGGTGATGGCCTTGTCGATGGTCTCGTTGTAGAGATCATGCGAAGGGGCCTGCGTGGCAATGTTCAGCGACTGGCGCGTGTTGCCGAACTCCATCGCGAACCGGGTGATCGGCACGATGATGAGTCCGTCCTGGCTCTGGCCGAAGGAGGTTCCGCGCGCGGCCAAAATGCCGATCACCGCATAGGTGCGGCCGCGCACCTTGATGACCTTGCCCAAGCCGGACTCGGCCGGGAACAGTTTCTTGTTCACATCCTCGCCGATGACGCAGATCGGCCGGGCCAGGTCGATATCCGCCTGGGTGAAATTGCGACCGACGCCGACGGTATAGGAGTTGGCGGGAAAATAGTATTGGTTGCCACCGGCAAAGGTCAGGTCGGGCGAAGTCTTGCGATTGAGATAAGTCGCCTGCGCCGCGCCTTGGGCTCCGAAATCATACAGCTCAAGGCTGATGATCTCCGCGACGCCCTCCATCAACTGCTGGTAACGCTGCCCTTCCTTGACCGTGATATTGCGGCGCTGCTGGAATTTGCGGTTGTTGCCGTTGTTGAAGCCGGCCGGATATTTTTGAAACTGAAAGGCGTTGGCGCCGAGTTGGGAGATGCCCGACTCGATCGATCCCCGCAGGGCGGTCACGGTGGTCATGACGCCGATGACCGAGAACACGCCGATCGTGATGCCGGTCATGGTCAGAAAGGACCTGAGCTTGTTCACCCCAAGCGAACCGAGGGCCATCTGCAGGATTTCGCGGAAATTCATTGGACTATGAGTGCTATTCGTAGCGGAGGGCCACAACCGGATCGAGGCGCGAGGCGCCCCAGGCCGGGGCGAAGCCCGACACGATGCCGGTGGCAATCGAAACCACCATGCTGATGATCACCAGGCTCCCCGAAAAGACGACCGGCAGGCTCGGCATGGTCGACTGCAGGATCAGGCACAGGCTGAAGGTCAGGGTCAGACCAATCAGGCCGCCGATCAGGCAGATCGAGACGGCCTCGATAAGGAACTGCAGGAGGATGCTGCGCCGCCGGGCCCCGAGGGCCTTGCGGGTGCCGATCTCCTTGGTGCGCTCCTTCACGCTGACAAAGGTGATGTTCATGATGCCGATGGCGCCAACGAAGAGCGACAGGCCCGTGATGAACAGACCGGCGAAGGCAATGCCCTTCTTGATCGGATCGAGCTGCTCGCGGAAGGCTTGCTGTTGGTTGATGGAGAAATTGTCGCGTTCGCCCGGGAGCAGTCCGCGCACGCGTCGCATCGCGCCAATGAGTTCCTCCTTGGCCTCTTCCATGCGATTTTTGTCCTTCACCTTCACCCGCAGCTGGGAGCTGTTGGAATTGAAGCTGAAATATTTCCGATAGGCGTTTAGCGGCACCATGACCTGGTTGTCGAAGCTGAAGAGGCCGAGGAACGCTCCCTGCTTGGCGAGCACGCCGATGACCGTGAAGGGCTGGCCGGAGATCTTGACGCTCTGGTCCAACGGCGAACTGTTGGGAAAGAGCGCCTCGGCCACGTCGAAACCCAGTACGCAAACCTGGCGGCCACCCGCAGACTCGGTGTCGTTGAACAGCCGCCCCTCCTTGAAATCGGCGGACATCATCTGCGAATAATTCGCGGTGGTGCCCACGATCTGCACCCCGCCGATCTGGTTCTCGCCGGTCTTGACCGGGCCACCCCGGGCGGCCACCGGCACCGCGACTTGCAGCAAGGAATCCCGGGAATCCTCGATGACGCGGTTGAGCTGGTCCGACATCTCCGGGCGGATCAGCGGGCGATTCTGATAGTTCCACCAGTCGTCGACCCGGCCCCACGGCCATTTCTGCACGTAAAGCACGTCGTCCCCCAACATCGCCAGGCTGTTTTGGAAGCCCACGTCGATGCCGTTGATGGCGGTCCCCATGAGCGTGACCGCGACAATGCCGATGATGACACCGAGGGCCGTGAGGACCGACCGCATCATGTTTGCCCGGATCTGGGTGAGCGCGATGCGGGAGGACTCGCTGAATTCGTTCCAGAGGCGTTGCATATTATTTCTGATTTTTTGGTTTCCGATTTTTGTTTGCGGCCGCGGCAAGGGCTTCCCGCCCTACACACCCCGCCCTGTCGGGCACCCCTCTTCATAGAGGGGATTCCCGCGACGATGGTCTGGGGCCCCTCTAGCAAGAGGGGTGGCGCCATGCGCCGGGGTCTGTGAACTGCGCCTGAAGCCAGACCCACTGGATTCTTCGCTTTGCTCAGATTGACAGAGGTGGGTGGTCATGGGTTGTTCGAGAATCGAGAATCCAATATCGAAAATCCTAATTCTGGCGCACGTCGCTCTCGATCAGGCCGTCGCGGAGCCGGACAATGCGCCGGGCGTGGCGGGCGATGTCCTCCTCATGCGTGACGACGATGATGGTATTACCCTGGGCATACAGATCCTCGAGCAGCTGCATGATCTCTTCGCCCGTGCGGGAGTCGAGATTGCCGGTGGGCTCGTCGGCGAGGATGATGGAGGGGTTGTTCACGAGCGCGCGGGCGATGGCGACGCGCTGGCGCTGGCCGCCGGAGAGCTCGTTGGGCTTGTGCCCCATGCGCTCGCCGAGACCGACACTGTGGAGCACCGCGATGGCCCGGTCCCGCCGGGCCGATGGGGACAAACCCGCATAGATGAGGGGCAGCTCGACATTGGCCAACGTGGAGGAGCGCGGCAGCAGGTTGAAGGTCTGGAAGACGAAACCGATCTCGCGGTTGCGAATGTCCGCCAGTTCGTCGTCGGACATGCTGGAGACATCCTTGGCGGTGAAGTGGTATTTGCCGGTCGTGGGAGTATCGAGACAGCCGAGCATGTTCATCATGGTCGACTTGCCGCTGCCTGACGGGCCCATGACCGCCAGGTATTCATTGCGACGGACGTTGAGGGAAACCCCGCGCAAGGCATGGACGATTTCTTCGCCCATCTTGTACTCCTTGGTGACGTCCTCGATTTCAATGACGACGGAACCTGGCTCGCGATAATGGCGCGAGCCGGTGGCAGTGGGAGCGGGGGCAACGGTCATGGCGGGCGGCATCAGGGGTTATTTCTTTTCCTCGACCGGCTTCGCCTTTTCCAACACGACCGCGGCCCCGTCTTTCAGTCGGCGGCTGATGGCCGCATAGGTGCCGGAGACCACCTCATCCCCGGCCTTCACGCCGCTCTTGACCTCGATGTGGGTGTTGTCGGCGATGCCGGTCTCGACCTTTTGCATGCGGACCTTGGCGCCGGATTTGATGAAGATGACCCGCTGGAGCTGATCGCGGGTGCGGCGGGCCTGGGTCTTTTCATCAGCGACCTCGAGGTCGTTGCCGGACTTTTCTTTGGCCTCCTTGGCCTTCTGCTGCTGCAATTCCTCGGTGGTTTTGCCGCCTTCCGCGCGGACGGTGACGCTCTGGATCGGCACGGCGATGACGTTCTCCACGGTCTTGGTCTCGATGTCGGCCGTGGCGCTCATGCCGGGGCGGAGCTGGATATCGCGGTCGGTGACCCGGATCTTGACGAGAAAATTGGTGACCTCGGTGGACTGGGCGGCCGACTGGGAGGTGACCGTCGCACTCCCCTGCGCCGAGGAGCTGATCTCGGACACCGACCCGGAGAATTTCCGGCTGGGATAGGCATCGATGCTGATGATCGCGTGGTCCTTGATCTTCACGTTCACGATGTCGTTCTCGTTGACCAGGACGCGGAGTTCCATGTTGCCGAGATCGGCAATGCGCATGATCTCGGTGCCGGCAAACTGGCCGCCGCCGATGACGCGTTCGCCCACCTCGCTGGTGAGCGAACTGATCGTGCCGTCCATCGGGGCAAACAGGGTGGTCTTTTCGAGCGAATCGCGGGCCTGGGTAAGCGAGCCCTCGCCGCGGCGAATCTGTGCCTGCGATGAAGCGTAATCGGCTTTCGCCACATTCAGGTTGGTCTGCGCCGTCGTAAAGTCGGCGTCCGACACGAGTTTCTTGGCATAGAGTTCCTGCGACTGCTTGAAGTCCTGTTCGGCTTTCGTGAGGTGGGCCTGGCTGAGCACGCTGCTCGCCTTGGCGGAGGCCAGGGCCGCATCCATCTGCTCAAGCTGGGCCTGATAGAAGTCGGGCTTGATCTTGACGAGCAGCTCCCCCTTTTTCACCGCCGCGCCTTCCTTGACGGGGATGGCGATGATCTCGCCGCCGACTTCGGGGGAAATTTTCACCTCGCTCTCGGGCTGGACCTTGCCCGTGGCGGTAACCACCTGGGTGATCGTCTTCACAAAGGCCTTTTCGGTGGTCACCGGAATGCCGGCTTCCTTGCCCTTGTTCTTGACGATGACGCCTGCCACCACGGCCACGAGCAGCACCAAGCAGCCGAGGACGATCCAGAGGCGTTTGCGGGATTTTTTCTTGGGCGCAGCGGAAGCCGGAGTGGAGGGAGGGTTCGCAGGTGCAGACATGGGATTTCAGTTGATCGATTAGATTGGGAAAAAAACCGCGGGTGTGGCCCGCACCAAGTCCCGGCCCATAACACACAGAGGGGTCCCTGCGGACCCCTCTGTAACACAACTGATAACTGCGAACGGGCGGAGGTTGGCGCAGGGCGAGCGGGCGGTGAATGCCAGAGCGATGAAACGGGTGGTTTCCGCGGCAAAACGCCCGGGCGCGGTGGCCAGCAGGCAAGACGGGCGGATAAGGTCGGGCATGGCGGTATCACACCCGGGGCGGAGCCAAAGTTGCAGCCTGTTTTGATGAATGGAGCCGGGGGAGGATGAATGGACGCCACGGTCCGGCCGGCCCGCGGCTACCCGCCGGCCTGCTCCCACGCGAGCGCCGCGCCCACGATGCCTGCGTCGTTGTGCAGACGGGCCGGCACCACCCGGGCCCGGGCGCGGATGTACCGCATGAACTTGGCGGATTTCTTGCTCACCCCGCCACCGATGATGATCAGGTCGGGCGAGAAGAGGCGCTCCATCACGGCCAGATAGACATTCACCCGAACCGCCCACTGCTGCCAGTCGAGTCGGGCGCGCTTGCGCACCGCGGCCGCGGCATAGCGCTCGAAAGGCTTGCCCCGCCACGGGACATGGCCGAGCTCGGCGTTGGGGAAAAGTTTCCCGCCGTAAAAGAGCGCCGAGCCGATGCCGGTGCCGAAGGTCAGCAGCAGCACCGTGCCGGTCCGGCCGCGTCCGGCGCCGAAGGCCATCTCGGCGAGTCCGGCCGCATCCGCGTCATTCAGCAACTGGACGCGACAGCCCGTGGCCCGGCGGAAAAGGGTCAACCCGTTCTGGTTTTCCCAGACGCGGCCGAGATTGCCGACGGCGCCGATGCGCCCGGCCTTGATAATGCCGGGAAAGCCGAGGCCGACGGGCCCCTTCCATTGGAAGTGGCGGGCGATCTCCCGAGCGGCGGCGAGACCCTCTTTGAGCGAACAGGGGGACTTGATCTCCACGCGATGCCGCTCGGCGAGGAGCCGGCCGGTCTTGGTGTCCACGGGCGCGCCCTTGAGGGCCGACCCGCCGATGTCGATGCCGAGAACTTTCATGATGGACGGGCAGCCTAGGCGAGAAATGGCCCGCGAATCACGCGAATAAACGCGAAACCTGAAGAGAAGACCAAGGTGTGTCTTCAAACCTTCGCCCGGCAGCCCTAAGACCGGCTTGGCTTGATGGGGCCAAACCAGAGTCACCACTAATGGAATTTCGCCAACGGCGAAATTTTGAGCAAGCGGCTCCGGCTGATCGCCTGCGCAATGGGTTCAGGGGGCCCGCTAATCGTGGGCAGGGTAAGTCTGCGATCAGCAGACCCAAACCGGCCGGCGTAGGCGATTAGCCGGAGCGGTCACCGTAGATTTCACCTTTGGTGAAATCCAATTAGCGGTTCACTTCCTTCGTGTTCCAAGGGTTTGAAAACAGGTCCTAAGCAAACAAGCAGCAACGCAGCCCGATCGGTACTGGTCAGGCTTTGGACTGAATATCGATCAGTTCCATTCGCGCCAATTCGCGTGATTAGCGGGCAAACTCTCCGACGGCTTTGATTTCCGCCGGCGTGGCGGCGCGCAATGCCACCAACTCCACTTCGAAGTGCAGTTCCTCGCCCGCCAGCGGATGGTTCGCATCGAGCAACACCTCGTCGCCCTCGATGGCCACCACGGTCACCACCGGCGCCTGGCGATCAGGCCCGGTCTGGAACTGATCCCCTACTTTCACCTCGTCCATCGGCAGACGGACCCGCGGAATCTTCTGCACGAGTTCCGCCTCGCGCAAACCGTAGCCCCGCTCGGGCGGTACAACCACCTGGCGCGTTTCGCCCTCGCTCATCCGCAAAAGCGACTCCTCGAGGCCCTCGATGATCTGCCCTGCGCCCTCCAGGCAAGACAGCGGCGCCGCGCCGCGGGAGGTGTCGAGGATGCGACCATCGCGGTTGCGCAGGGTGTAGTGAAAGGTGAAGTGGCGGGGGGCGGCCATGGCGGCAAGCGAAACGCCAAACGCCAAAATGCCAAACGCCAAACAACCCCAAAAACAAAAGCCCAAAATGCCCGCCCTCTTCGTGATTGGAACTTTTTTGGCGCCTGGAGTTTGGCGTTTGGATTTTTTTCCGGCGTCCCGCCGGCTAGGTTTCCTCGCGAAGAATCGCCAACGGCGGATGACCGCTCACCCCACGGTTGGCGAGCCAGCCCGTGATGATGGTCAGGGCCGTCACCGCCGCCACCGCGCCAGCCAGCAAAGGGAGTGGAGGCAGCGCCGGGACCTTGAAGAGGAAGCGCGCCAGCAGGAAATTCGCGGCGACCGCGAGTCCGCCGCCGGTCGCCGCGGCCAACAAGCCGAGCACGGTGTATTCCGCAAACATGATCTGCCGCAACTGCCCGCGCTGCGCCCCGAGGGTCCGCAGCAGCACCGCCTCGCGCACGCGCTGGTGCCGGCCCATCAGCACGGCGCTCACCAGCACCACCAGACCGGTGATCACCGTGAAACTGGCAAGGAACGAGACCGCCCACGCGATCTTGGTGAAGATCCCGTCGAGCATGCCCAGCACAAAGCCTAGGTCGATGGTGGACACGTTGGGCAGTTCCCGGGCGACCGCCCGCTGCAGGCGGGCCGTGTCCGCGGGAGTCGGCGCCTTGGCAGCCGCGGCGAAGGTCACCGGGGCGCCGTCCAGCGGCCCCATCGGGAACACGAAGAAGAAATTCGTCTGCATCCGCCGCCACTCGACCTGCCGGATGCTGCCGATGACGGCCGCAACGGGCACGCCCTGCACGTTGAAGTCCAGTTCGTCGCCGAGTTTCAGCTGGAGGTCCTTGGCCAGGCTTTCCTCGATGGACACCGGCACCCGGGCCGCGCCGGCGGGCACCGCGCCCTCGAACTTGCCGGCGATCACCTTCTCCGCCGTGTCGAGCGCGGCGCGGTAGGTGGAACGGTACTCGCGCCGCAGCGCCCAACCGGGCAGGGAGTTCGTCTTGTCCGCCACCAGCTCCTCGGCCGTGCGGCCCTTCAGGCTGCTGAGCCGCATGGTAATGATGGGAGAGATTTTCACCAGCGGCACACCCTCGCGCAGCGCGATGGTCTTGAGCGGTTCGAGCTGGTCGGCCTGCACGTCGAAGAACATCAGGTTGGGCCGTTCGCCCGCACCCATGCCGCGCAGCTGCGCCAGCAGGGAGGAGCGCACCAGCAGGAGCGTGAGCAGCATGAAGGTCCCGAGCCCGAGCGACATCATCAGCAGCAGCGTGCGGTTGTTGGGCCGGTGCACGTTGGCCACGCCCTGCCGCCAGGTGTAGGGCAGACGGCCGGTCGGGGCCCGCCGGGCCAACCAGATGAGGCCGCGGGCCGCGCCGGTCAGCACCGCGAAGCTCACGCCCATCGCCGCGCTGAAGGCCAGGCCCAGCTTCCAGCTCGAAGTCTGCAGCGCGGCAAAGCCAAACACTGCCGCACCGATCGCCGCATAGACCGCCCAGCGCCACGGATCAGGGCGGTCCTCGTCCTCGTAACCCGAGCGCAACACGTGCAGCGGCGAAATCCGTCGCACCTCGAGCAATGGCAGCAGAGTGAACAGCGCACTGACTCCCACCCCCGCCGCCACGCCCTTCAGGATGGCCGGCCAGGAAATCACAAACTCGATCTGATAGGGCAGCAAATTCCGGAGAAGGAGCGGGAGCGCAAACTGCAGCGCAAGGCCCAGCCCCACACCGAGGCTGCTGCCGGCCAGCCCGAGACCGAGACCCTGCGTCAGGTAAATCGCAAACCCGGTCCGGGCGCTCGCCCCGAGGCAGCGGAGGATCGCCACCGTGGCCAGGCGCTGCCGGATGAACACGTGCATCGCGCTCGCCACGCCCACCGCGCCGAGGAATAACGCGAGAAAGCCCACGAGACTGGTGAAGGCGAAGACGTTCTTGAGCGCGTCACCGAGCTGCTCCTTGCGCTCCTCGGCCGTGGCAAAGTTCAACCGCTCGCTCCGCAGGTCTTCGCGGAGCTTTCGCTCGACGGCTTTCGCGTCGATCGCGAGCGGCAGCTTCAGATAGGCGGTGTGCGTCGACAGACTGCCGCGATTGAGCAGGTTCGTGGCCTGCAACGCGGGCATGGACACCTGCACCCGCGGCGCGAACATGGCGGCAAAGGGCGACTGGCCGGGATATTTTTTCAGCACACCGACCACCGTGAACCGGGTCGGCCCGAGTTTGATCTCGCCGCCAATGGCGAGCCCCGCCGAGGTGAGCAGCGCTTCCTCCACGACGGCGTTGTTGCCCTCAGGCAGCCGGGTCAGCGCCCCGGCCGGGACCGTCTCGACGTCGCCATAAAACGGAAACCCGCCCTCCACCGCGGTCAGCTGAACGAGCCGGTGCCCGGTGTCGCCGAACGTGGCCATGGTCGTCGTGGCGACCCCGAGGGCCATCTCACCGCCAGCGGCGCGCAGCCGGGTCAGCGTTGTCTCGGAAAATTTCTGCCGGCCCGACGCCGAGAGGTCGGCGCCGAGCAATCCCTTGGCTTGGGCGTCCACCGCCGCGCGCAAGCTGTCACCCAGCGAGCTGATGCCGATAAGCGCGGCCACACCCAGCACGATGGACAGGGAATAGAGCAGCAGGCGCCGCCGGCTCGCCCGCGTGTCCCGCCAGGCCATTTTGAGGATGAAATTCATGCTTTGGCCCGCGAATGACGCGAATAAACGCCAATCAGGTTCTTGTTTTTGCTATGCGTTTCCATTCGAGGCCCGGATAGTGACCGAAATTCACCAGCACCCCGAGTTGGTAGCCAGTGGCATTTAGATAATTCAGAACCTGAGCGACATGGTCGTCGGTGAGCTTCTCAACGGCCTTGAGTTCGACCACGATCTTATCCTGGCAGGTAAAATCGGGAGAATAGGTATGCTTAATCGGCTGCCCTTTGTAAGTCAGACGAAGCGGCGGTTCGTGAACAAATGGGATGGCTTGCAGACCGAATTCCAATTCCAAACAGTCATGATAGACTGGCTCCAAAAATCCACAGCCCTTGTCGTTATATACTTCAAAGCAGGCGCCCACGATCTGGTAGCACTCCTTGGCATAGATCAGCTCATTCATGGTTTCTCCTTTCATTCGTGTTGATTCGCGTGATTCGCGGGCCCGGGGTTGATGGTTTACTGATTCAGGTGGTTTCATCCGAGATCACGGCCCCGCTGCGTAACCGGATGATGCGCGACGTGCGGCCGGCCAGTTCGAGGTCGTGGGTTACCAGCACCAGCGTGGTGCCGCGTTCGCGGTTGAGGCCGAAGATGAGGTCCACCATCGCGTGCGCCGTGTCACCGTCGAGGTTGCCGGTCGGCTCGTCGCAAAAGAGGATGCGTGGCCGGTTGATGAAAGCCCGGGCCAGCGCGACCCGCTGCTGTTCCCCGCCGGACAGCTTCACCGGGTAGTGGTCGAGCCGCTCCCCCAGCCCCACCCGTTCGAGCAGCCCCCGCGCCTCCTCCGCCTGGCCGGTCTCGCCCCGGAGTTCCAACGGCACGAGGACGTTCTCGAACGCGGTCAGGGTGGGAATGAGTTGGAAATTCTGGAAAACGAACCCGACGCACTCATTGCGGACCCGGGCCCGGCCGTCCTCGTCGAGGCTGCCGATCTCGCGTCCGGCCAGCTCCACGGAACCCGAGGAGGGCCGGTCGAGCCCGGCACAAAGGCCGAGCAGGGTCGTCTTGCCACTACCCGAAGGGCCGACGATGGCGCAGGTGCCGCCGGCCAGCAGCGTGAAGGACACCTCGTGCAACACCGTGAGGGGCCCGGCGGCCGTGGGGTAAGTCTTGGTCAGGCGCTGGACATTTAGAATAGGTTGCACGATCATAGAGGAATTCCGAATGCGCGTGAACAAGAGTGAACTTAACCCAAAGCGCAAAAGCCAAACAGGGTGGACGGTCATCCTGGCCCTGTGGCTGGCCGCCGGACTGGGCGCGGCGGAACCGAAGACCATCGTGTTCTTCGGCGATAGCATCACCGCCGGCTATGGCGTGGACCCCGACGAGGCCTATCCGGCCGTCATCCAGCGCAAGATCGAGGCGGCCGGCCGGCCCTGGCGGGTGGTCAACGCCGGGTTGAGTGGCGAAACCACGGCGGGCGGCCTGCGCCGGCTCGACTGGATCCTGCGGCAGCGCGTGGACATCTTCGTCCTCGAACTGGGTGGCAACGATGGATTGCGGGGAATACCCCCGGCCACCACTCGCTCCAATCTGGAACGCATGATTGAACGCATCCACCAGCGCTACCCGGGCGTAAAGGTGGTCATCACCGGCATGCAGATTCCCACCAACATGGGCCCGGAATATACGCGGGACTTCGCCGCTATTTTCCCGGAGGTAGCCCGGGCGAGCGGAGCCGTGCTCATCCCCTTTCTGCTCGACCGCGTCGGCGGGGTGCCCACCCTCAATCAGCCCGACGGAATTCATCCGACCGCCGAAGGCCACCAAATCGTCGCTGACACCGTATGGCGCACGCTGCAACCGCTGCTATGACCACCCACCGCCGACTTCTCCTGCTTTTGGTCCCGCTGGCCCTTGTGGCTCGCGCCCAGGAAGGAGCTGCGACCAGTTGGATTGAAAACCTGCACCTGACCGCCAGCGGTGGCGCCGCCTGGGTCAACAACCTCAGCCGCACTTCTTACGAACCCACCCGCAAGGATGCCACCACGTATGAGTTCAAGCTCAGTGGCGGCCAGCCCCGGCAGCTCGCGTCCAGCGTGCTGCTCGTGGCCAGCGGGGAGATCAACACCCTGACCGTGCCGGAATATAATCTCGCCGACAATCTCCGGGCCGGCGGACGTCTTGCGCTCCAGAAAAAATTCGGCCTGGGCCCGCTCGCGCCTGTGCTGCAGTTCAGCGCCGGGCTCACCTACAAGGCGGCCCGCTTCGCTGATGACCGGGGTTGGACCACCGAGGCCGGCGTACAACTCGCCCAGCGCGTGCTGCCCAACCTGCGGCTGGCCGCCAGTGCCCAGTGGCTGGAACACGCGGCTCCGGATCCCTACTTCGATCTCAACCAACGTTCCTATTCAGTCGAGGCCAACTGGGACATCGGCGATCGCTGGAGCCTGAACGGCAGCGTCAGCCGGCTGTCAGGCAACATCGTGGCCAATGCCGCCTGGCCCGTCTGGGCGCAAGCCCTCAACGGCGGGCTAGGCACGAGCGTGCAAAATTATTATGCCTCGCGGCCTTGGGCGATAACCAACATTTACGGCCCGAACTGGGTCACCTATAATGTCGAGGCCCACGTGGACCTGTGGTCCGCGACGCTCACCTACGCCCTATCGGATCATACCTCAGTGGAATTGCGCAAGAGTGCGGCCTATGTGATCAACGAGATCGGCATCCGCTACCCCACCGATTCGTGGGGGCTCAGCCTCACCCACCGGTTCTAACCCCGCCCGGCATGAAACCAACCCTCCTTCTCCTACTCGCCGTCACCGTCCTCTCCGCCCGCGCCGCGGAATATTCCTGCACGATCAGCAGTGCCAAGGGCGCGCCGGTCGCCGACGCCGTGGTCTCGCTCGTCCCGCTCGACGCCCCCGTGCCGCCCGTGCCGGCAGACGCCCACGTTGAGATTGCCCAGCAGGATCAGGAATTCACTTCCTACGTCACCGTCGTGCAGGCGGGAACCAAGGTGGTGTTTCCCAATCGCGACTCGGTGCAGCATCACGTCTACTCGCTCTCGAAGCCCAAGAAATTCGAGTTGCCTCTCTACAATCCCGGCAAGGCTGAATCCATCGTCTTCGATGTCGCCGGGCTGGTGACCATCGGCTGCAACATCCATGACTGGATGATCTCCCACCTCGTAGTCGTGCCCACGCCCTGGTTCGCGAAGTCCGACGCCGCAGGCACGGCCAAAATCACCGCCCCGGCCGGGCGGTACCGGCTGGAGATCTGGCATCCGCGGGGCGCGGTGGCGGCAAAGGAGCTGACGCTGGCGGACAGTGCCGCGACCAAGGAAACCGCCGTCCTTACCCTGAAGCCGGACCGCCGGGTACGGCGGTCCGTCGGGACCAAGACCGGCGGCTACTGACCCCGTGGCTCTCCGGATTTTCCGCTTCCGGCGCTTTAGCACCCAGTTGCTCCTGCTGCTGGCGGGGTTGTTCGCCGTCGTGCAGCTGTCGGTTTACCTGCTCATCTCGCGGGTCAATGAGCGCAATGCCATCGAACACATCCATCAGAACCTGCAGATTGGTGCGCGTATTTTTCACCAAAACCTTTCGGAGCGGATTATTTTCCTGACCGGCACCGGCAAGACCATGGCCAACGATTATGCGATCCGTCTGCTGCTCAAGCAGGAGCACCTGGATGCGCAGACCCTCGCCTCCAACCTGCGCAGCTACGCCGAACGGGTGGACGCTCCCGTGCTCACGCTCTTCTCACCCGAAAGCGAAGTCTGGGGCACGAACAAGGAGGGGTCCGGCACCGAAAACGTCGGCCCATTCCAATACTTGATCCGCCGGGCCACCGAGAATGATATGGAGCAGGCCAGTGGCTTCTCCTACCTGGCGGGCCAGCTGCATGTCCTGGTCGTCGTGCCGCTCTACGCGCCCAAGCCCAACATTGCGGCCTGGTTCGGCATCGCGTATCCCATCGACACCGAGCGCGCCCGCGAAATCAAGCGGACCACGCTGCTGGATGTGACGTTCAGTTCGGCGGAGAACGAACCCCACCCGAGGGTGCTGGCCACCACGCTCGCCCCCGGCATGGCAGAGAAACAGACCGGACCAAACTCGGCCGCCGCCGGCATCATGGATGGCATCCACACCATCACCTTGGGCGGCGAACCGTATGTCACCCTCTTCGAAAAGCTGGAGTTGCTGGGCGAGGCCCCGGCGCGCATCGCCCTGCAACGATCCCTGACGGCCGAACTGGCTCCGGCGCGGGAGCTGGAAAGACTCGTGTTATTCATTTCCCTCGTTGCCCTGGCCGCCGCGACGTTGGTCATCTTTGGCATCGCCCGCGGCGTCAGCCGGCCGATGCGGGAACTCGCCCGGCACACCAACCTCGTCGCCGCCGGCGACTACACCCAGCGCATCGACCTGCCGCGCGAGGACGAGCTCGGGCAGCTGGCCTCCGCCTTCAACCACATGACCGAGGGCCTCGCCGAGCGCGACCGCGTGCGCAATCTCCTCGGCATGGTCGTGTCGCCCGAAATCGCGACCCAGCTGCTGCACTCCGACCTCAAGCTCGGGGGCGAGGAACGCGTGGTCACCGTCCTGTTCTGCGACCTGCGCGACTTCACCAGCTTTAGTGAGAAGATGCCGCCGACCGAGGTGCTTACCCTGCTCAACCGCTACCTGGACCGCATGAGCGGCATCATCGAGCAGCACGGTGGCGTCATCGACAAATACATCGGCGATGCGATCATGGCGCTCTTTGGCGCCCCGGTGGCCACCCCCGATGCGGCCCGCGGAGCTGTGGCTGCCGCCCGGGATATGGCCCGCGCCTTGGAGGTCCTCAATGCCGAGTTGCAAGCCGAAGGTAAACCCGTGCTCGCCTTCGGTATCGGCATCAACACCGCCCAGGTCGTCGCCGGCAACATGGGTTCCAAGACCCGGCTCAACTACACTGTCATCGGCGACGGCGTGAACCTGGCTTCCCGGCTGGAGGGCCTGACGAAGGATCCCGCCTACGCCACGCCGATCATCATTAGCGAGGCTACCCTCGCGGCGATCGAGCCCCGGCCGTCCGCGCGCGCGCTCGGCGAGGTGCGGGTCAAGGGCAAGGCTGACGCCGTGAGAATCTACGCCCTTTCGGCCCGAGGCGAAACCAAGCCACCTTACTCGGTGTAGGCGGCGGGCGGCGCTACCTCCAGCTTCGCGCTCACGTCAGCCGGAATCGGCTGGGCCATCATCTTGCCCGCGGCGTCAGACGTCACGCACACGGCCGCAATTTCGCCCTGCGCCATGACGGCGGGGAGCACTCGTCCGGCCACGACCTGGCGGAACTGGAAGACATAGATGACGGCCCGCGTGCGGATTTCCTTGATCAGGAGTCGCACCTCCACGGTGTCGTTGAAGCGGAGCGGTGCCTTGTAGCTGCATGAGGCGCTGACGCGCGGCCAGCCGACGACACTGCCCGGCACAAACGAGATCAGCGGCAGTTCCAGTGAGCGGTAAAACCCCGCCTCGCACGCTTCCATCCAACGGAAGAAATTGGAGAAATGCATAATTCCGGCCATGTCAGTCTCACTGAATTCGACAATGCGGGTGAGGCGGAACACGGAGGGCATGACCGGAGGATTTCCTCCCCGGCCGGCTTGGCAACCCGTTTCCCTGCGGCCCGCGCCTTTCGCTCAGACGCCCATCCAGAGCGCCCGGCCACGCCGCGCGACATAGGGGAGCAGGAAGCGCAACAGGCAGGCCACCAGCGCCCAGGTGGCAAGTTGGGCGAGGATGAGGGTGGCCTTGAGCAATCCCTGGGCGAGGGGCAGAGACCAAGGACCGATGAGGAGGTTGAGCACCACCGCCATCCCGCCTTCCAGCCAGACGACGGCCAGCAACAGGAACCAAGCAGCGCGGGCCCAGCGCAATTCCACCCGATCGACCCTGCCCTGCCTCCATAACCACGGTAAAAGCCACACCGCGAATACCAGCTTGTAAACATAGGACGACCCCAGGAAGAAAAGCCCGGCCACCAGCGCGGCGCCACACATGAATTCCCGCTCGGCCGCGCGCTCTGGTCCGGATCGGGGCGGCTCCGGGTCGTTCATTTTCCCATAGCCGAGGACACCGGTCCAGACCAGGAGCAGAATGGCGGGCGCCAACCAGCCCAGTGCCGCAGTGATTTCCAAGTTTCTCAGGAGCACCGGGGCGCCATAGGCATAAAGCCAATCCGGCGCGGGGACGAACCGGGCGGCGCTTTGCCAGCCCTGCACCAGCCCGGGCCAGGCCAACAAAAGCACCAGTCCGTAAAGCCCGACCCCGGCCGCCAGCGCGCGACGGCTGCGCAGATCCAGCAGGACGATGAGCGTAACCAAGGGGGAGTATTTCAGCACCGCCGAGACGGCGAAAAGAATTATCCCCAATGCCCGCCAATACCACGGTTCGCGACGGAAGCACACCAAGCCAAGACTGATCATCACGAAAACCACCAGGTCGTTGTTCGCCCGGTTCACCGCCAGCAACAGGGCTGGAGAGACCAGCAGCAGGAACAGGGCGATACCCTCGCGACGCGTGCCCGGGCGCACCAAGCCCACGCTGATGAGCAGCACAATCGTTACCAGCATGGTCCCGAGCCAAAGGGTGTCCGACCGGCCCAGGCCGAGCCAACCAAGGGCAAACCACCAATTGGAATAAACATGGGGCCGGTGATAAGGATCGAAATCATTGGGCAGAAACGGATCCACCCCAGCCCGCTGCGCGTCGTTCGCTGCCAGGATTCCATACAGATCCATGAACGGCCGTTGGGCCTCGCCGATCCCTGTTGCCACCCAGACCGACGGAAAGCGGAAGCAGGCCAGCCAGACCACCGCGACGAGGCCGGCGACCCAGAGACCATGGCGCCAGGAGGACGACTCGGAAGGCATGGCCGGAGATTTGGCGACCCGGGAATATTGGCAACGCCCTTCAACGACGGCTTGAGTCCCAACCCGGCGGCCGTAAAGTTCCGGCATGAACCTCCTGCTCCGTCTTCTCACCGTGGGCACCCTGCTCACCGCTTCCGTCAGTTTCGCGGCCGACGCCTTCCAGGGCAAGGTCAGCCTCGCCATCACTTCGGGCAAAGGCAAAGCCCAGACACTGAACTACTCCATCAAGGACCAGAGACTCCGGATGGACATGGATGCCGAGGGACACTCCATGTCAACCATCATGGACATGGCCAAGCTCGAGGTGCTGATGCTCATGCCCGAGCAGCAAATGTACATGGTCGTGCCGCTCAAGAAGCCGGTCGAGAAAGTCATGGAAAAGCAGGGCGAAAGCACGGCCGACATCGAGGTCACTGGCAAAACCGACACGATCCTCGGTTATAAGTGCAATCAAATCCTTGTGAAGGACAAGGGCACCGTCACCGAGATGTGGGTGGCCGAGGGGCTGGGTACCTTTATGGGCATGGGCAACAAGGGTGGCGGCGGCCCATTTGGTGGTGGGAAACCCGCCGCCGCAGCCAAGTGGGAGGAGGCCCTCAAGGGCAAGGGCGGCTTTCCGCTGCGGGTGATCACGACTGACGCCAAGAGCAAAGAGTCCTTCCGGATGGAGGCCACCAAGATCGAGCCCGGCACGCTGCCCGAAGCGCTTTTTGTCCCGCCCGCCGGTTACTCGAAATTCCAGATGCCCAATTTCGGCGACCTTAATCCATTCAAAAAACGAGAGTAATGATCCCGGGGGCAAGCCCCGAGGCATTGATCAGACCCGCCAGGCCGCTGTTGCTGGCCGTTTTTTGTAGGAGCCTGCTTGCAGGCGATTCGGAACGCCCGCCGGACCGACCGCACAATCGCCTGCAAGCAGGCTCCTACATCCCGATCAAAGGCCGGGCATATCGCCCGGCCTGAATTTTTTGGGGAGTTCGTGTGGCTCATCCGCCAACGCTAACGGCTTCCGCCGCCGCCAAGGTTACCCGCCAAGAGCGGCGCTGACCGCGACCAAGGGCCATGGCGGCCTGTCGGCGAGATAAATCCCTGGCGGGACTTACTGGCCGATCTTGAGCAAGTCGGGCGCAGTCCAGTAGCCAGCGTGATCCGCCACCTCTGCCCGAACCTTGGCGACCGTCTCGGGTTGCACCTCAGGCGCTTTGTTACCCAACTCGGCCCGGACATACGAAAGCACATTGGCGATCTGCTCGTCTTTCAGGACAGCCCCGAGGGGGGCCATGACGTTGTTGAAATCAGTGCCATTGACCGTGATCGGGCCGTTGAGACCCTGCAGGACAATCCGGATGACCCGCTCCTCGGGACCCTGAGCCCACTCGGAGCCGGCTAACGGCGGGTACTGGCCGGGAACGCCGAGGCCATTCGCCTGGTGGCAGGTGGCACAGGTGGAGAGGAAAATCTTTTTGCCGAGTTGCGCGCGGGTGAGGGCCACCGCCCCGGCAGCGCCGGGCTTCTCGCGCTTGGCATGCTCGTTGACGACGAGCGGGTCGAAACGGACGGCATTATGCGCCATATAGATCGAGCCGAAAAACACGGCCGAGCACATCACGCCGAGCAGCACAAGCGGTGTCAGGGAGTAACCATCTTTCTTCTCGGGCTTCTGGCTCTGCAGCCGGGCGTGGACCTGCTGGATGCTGTCGTCGGAAGCAGCGGACTGCTCCACCTTGAAATTGTTATCGAGTTTCGGGCTCATCTTAGTGGCCGCCCTCCTTGGGCTTTTCAGCGGGGGCTGCGGAAGTCTTGGCGGCGCCGGGGGCGGCTGGAGTGGTGGCACCCGACGGAGGCTTGGCGACCGGAGCAGCTGCTGCCGCCGGCTTGGCCTTGGCTTCGCCGCCTTCCTCGGATACGCCCGGGGCATTCAGGCTGCGCTCGGTGGGATAGTCGTAGTTGTCCTGCAAACTCCGGAGGTAAGCCACGAGGGCCTCGGCCCGGGCGGTGGGCACGACCTCAAAGCCGGCCACCAGCCCGGCGCTGGCCGGCATCTTGACCGCCTTGTAGGAGGATTGGTTGCCCGCGAGCGGGCGCACCTCGAACAGGAAGCGATAAGCCGGCATGCCGTGCGCGAGGGCCTCGCCGGCCACCGTGGACTCGGGCGCGTAGAGTAACTTGTAGAGATACTCGGCATCGGGCTGGCGCTTGCCGACATTGCGCAGGTCAGGGCCGAGGCGGCTCTGGCCGATGAACGTGCTCTGGTCACGGATGTAATCGCGAGCGTAGCTGCCGCGTTCGCCCCACCCGCGCTTGATATCCGGGCCGGTTTCATCATGGCGGACCTGCTGGGTGTGGCAGCTGACGCACCCGAGATCCTGGTACACAAGGCGGCCCTGATTCGCCAGACCCGAAAGGGGTTGCGGGTTGAGGGTCTCCTCGATCGGGTCCTTGAACTGAGCGAGGCTACCGATCTGCCGGTGCGCCGCGAGGAGCAGGCCAGCCCAAGAGGTGGCGAGGATCGCGAAAACGCCGAGGAAGAGGGTCAATCCGTTTTTCATGCGTGGCCCTCCTTGGCCGCGAGGCTCAGGGCCGGGGGCGGGTTGATCTGCGCAACGGGCGTACCCTGCGAATTGAAGGGGCAGGCGATCCAAACAAAGTTGATCAGGAAGGCCACATGGCCGACCAGCAACACGCCCAGCACGACGGAATTGAAAGTATGCCAGCCCGCCAGCGCCCGGGTGATCTCGGCAAACTTCACCGCGGGGTCATTCAGCAAGTGCCCTTGCTGCCAGCCAGCGGCGGCCAGACCGATCGTCATGAGCACAAGGCCGAGTACCGTGGCGCCGAAGTGCGCCTGCACGAGGGCGGTCGAGCGCCATTCCTTGCCGGTCAGGCGCGGGAGGAAGAAATAGGCGGCACCGAACATGGCGGTGGAGAAACAGCCGTAGAACAGCAGCCAGTCGCGCAGGCCGGTGAGCAGAGTGAACTGGGCGACAGCGGCGAAGCTCCGCAGCGAAAGCGCCAGCCCCAGCACGGAGCTGAGCAGGAAACCCGCGATGCTGAGCACGATGAAACGGAGGGTCAGGCTGCCACCGACCGAACCATAGCGGCCGGACAGGGTGCCGAGGAAATTGAGGCTGAGGATGACGAGAGGCAGCACCAGCATCATGCTGCCGACGATGCCGAGCGTCGGGATCCAGACCGGCACGGGCGCGCCGATCAGCCGGCTGCCCCCGGCAATGGCCGTCGAGGCCACCAACCACCAGAAACCGAGCGGCGCCAGATAGTAGTTGCTGATCGGCTTGCCGAGCAGCTTGGGCAGGAAGTAGTAGATGGCCGCGAGGGCGACGGGCGCGAACCACAGGCCGTAGAGACCGTGGACATACCAGGCGTTGACGACGGGCTGAAGCACGCCGCGCACCGGGGCGCGGAAGAGCATCACCTGGGCAATGGTGTACAACCACGGGAACCAGAAAGCGGCGCCGAAGAGATACCACTGCGAGGCGTAGACGTTCTCCGTGTTGCGGATGCTAAAGGTGGTGACGACCCAGACGCCAATGATGGCATACGCCACGAGCAGGATCAGGGTTACGAAGCGCGGCATCTCCAGCAGCTCGAAGGAGGTCGAATAGCCGGCCAGGATGCCACCAACGCCTAGAGTGACGCCGAGATTCCAGAACTTGGCGGCGACAAACAGCCAGCCCCCATGACGGAGTGTGGTGGCGGATAACCGCGCCATCAGCCAGAGGCCGAAGGCGAAAGCGGCGTTCATGCCCCAGCCGTAGACGAGGGCGTTCTGCGCCGCGGGCGCCAGTCGGCCATGGGTGAACCAGGCGCAATCTGCGAGAAAGGACGGGGTGTGCAGCTGAATGGCCGCAGCCAGCTGCAGGGCTCCGCCGAGCAGCAGCCAGAGCAAAGCCGAACCGAGGAAGACGAGCACAGGCCACTTGGCGGAGGCGTCGATCTCCGCCTGCTCGGCCCGGGCGTTGGTTACGTTTGAATTCATCGGCAAGGGTTACTTCTTCGCGTGATCGCGGATGGTGAGTTCGATCGCGCGGTCGATGGGGAGACGGACCACACCAGCCTTCTGGTCGAGCCAAGCGTAGCTGGCGGCCTCGGCTTGTTCCTTGGTCCGGTGCTCGGCCAACAATTTCCTGCGATCATCCGGGGTGCGGACGCCCTCGACCGCCTGCACAGCGGAGGCATGGGGCGTGTAGACCTTCTTCGCCAGCCAGGCAAAGGAGGCAAAGCATAGGATCACGATCAGGGCCGTGAAGACCGGCGTGCGGTGCGGGAAGGAGAAGTTGGTGGAATCACTCATGGCTTAATGGGCAGCCGGGACCGCGCCGGACTCCGGGGCCGTCGCCTCGTGATGAGTGAGCGACTCGACGATGCGGGGATCGCGGATCGGGATGAGTTTGGCGGTGCTGAAGCTCCGCAGGTAAGACCAGGCACAGATACCGCCGATGCCAACGACCGAGGACAGCACCCACAGAAGGTTGAGCGAGAGGAACGGGAGCGGCTGGTCCTGCTCATCCTTGAGGGCCGGCAGGACGTTGTAGCAGAGGTCAATGAGGATGACGACAGCGACCACGCAGCTGACGTGCAGCGCGGGCCCGAGGGTGGCCTTGCGGCGGTAGGACAGCCACATCAGGAATGGATAAAAGAAGTGTCCGAAGAGAAGCAGCATGCCGACCCAGACCCAGTCGCCGTGCTCGCGGATATTGTACCAGAAAGTTTCCTCGGGGACGTTGGCATTCCAGATCAGAAAGTATTGGGAGAAGGTGACGTAGGCCCAGAACACCACGAAGGCAAAGGCCAGCGCCACGAGGCAGTGCAGCTGGTTGGTGTTGTAAATCCCCTTGTAGTCGCCGCGGTGGTAGAGCCAGAAGGTAATGACCACCCCGATCGCCATGGCGCCGCGCATGCAATTGGCGAAGAACCACACGCCGTACATCGTGGAGAACCAGTGATACTCAAGGCTCTTCATCCAGTAGATGGCGGCAAAGGACAGTGACAGGGCGGTTAAGACGATGCCGGCTGCAGCCGTCCGGCGGTTCCGATAGGTCCACTTCGGATCACCGTCGTGGTCCTGGGCGAAGGAAGCCTTGCGGAACAGGGCCGACAGGCCGATCCAGATCCCGAAGAAAGCCACCGACATGCCCGTGAACATCGGCAGGTTCAGGAAGCCCGACTTCTTCACGTAAAGCGGATCGGTCCCGACCGTGTGACCGCCGTGAATCACATGCCCGGTGTCCATCCACGGCCAGATGAAGCCGGGCTTCATCCAAGCCGAAACCAGCAGAGGCAGAAACAACACGGCGAGCCACGTGAAGGCCGAGGTCCCGTGTTCGAATTGGCGGCGGATTACCGTCGACCAGCCCGAATCGGTGAGATGGTGGATGATGATCAGCAGCAACATCCCGACCGCAATCGCCACCCAGTAGGAGACGCCGACCACGTACGACAGCGCGACGCCGCGGGCGTCACCGACTACGAGACCGAGCGCGGTGACGGCGAGGCCGGCGAGGCCGGCCATCAGGAATTTGTTCGCCAGAGAAGCGGTGGCAGCGGCCCGTTCGACAGGCTCAGGGCTATGGACAGGTGCGCTCATGTTACTTCAGCCCTCCGCGCTGGTCCGGGGGGACATCGTCGAGGGTGCCATGGTGAGAGCGCTGGAGGGCGCGCACGTACGCCACCACGGCCCAGCGGTCATCGGGGCTAAGCTTGTCGGCGTAGGGGAACATCGTATTCTTGCCGTTGGTGATGGTGTTGAAGATCTCGCCCTCGGGCATCGTGCGCAGGCGGTCGTCGTGATAGGTCGGGGTGGCGACCATCCCATAGGACTTGGTGATACCCTGCCCGTCACCGAGCTTGCCGTGGCACGGGGCGCAGTAGATCTCGAAACGGCCCTGCCCGCGGCGAAGGAAAGCCTCGTTCACGGTCAGGTCCGGCGGAAAGCCGCGCAGGAATGATCCGTCGGCGTTCTTGCCGGCGTAATGGACGTCATCGGCCTTGAGGAAAGCGGGGTCGGCCTGATCCGCGCTCCGGCCGAAGGGCACGGTGCCGGCGGGGATCGGGCGATCGGCACGGCCGTCAGCGAAGAACTTGGACTCCGCCTGCGGCTTGTATTTCGCCTGGTGGTCCATGTCGGGGAACAACTCGATCGGCGGGCGGGTGGCGGGCATGCCGCGAAAGCCCATGACGGACACGAGCAGCACGACGAGGAAAGCGAGGGTGTAGTAGGCGTAGCGCATCTTATTCCTCGATTTCGACGATGTCCTTGCCGCCGGCCTTCGCGAGGAGGTCGCGGGTTGCAGCGGCGTTGAATTTCGGGTCGTTGGCCTCGATCACAATGTAGAAGCGGTCGTCCAGGGCGCGGACGAATTGCGGGGCCTTCATCACCGGATGGTAGTGCATGGGCAGCTTGTTCAGGAAAAACATGCCGCCGATTGTGGCGAAGGCCGTGAAGAGAATCGTCAGCTCGTAGGAGACCGGGAAGGCGAACATCGGGCTGAACATTGGCTTGCCGCCGACGACCAGCGGATACTCGACCCAGCCCAGCCAGGCGATGAACGACATGCCGGTGCAGAAGCCGGTGATGCCCCCGGCGAGCGAGAAGCGCGGCACCTTGGAGCGGCGCACGCCCATGGCGTAGTCGAGCCCGTGGATGGGGAAAGAAGTGAGCGCGTCCCACTGCGAGTAACCGGCATCGCGCACCTGCTCGCAGGCCTGGTAAAACTGCGGGACGGTGTCGAAGGCAGCGATGATTCCGAAATTCTTCTTCATGGCGGATACCTCAGTGTTTGGCCGCACCGTGCGGGTCCGCGGCGGGAATGACCGCCTTGATCTCCGACATCGGCATGATGGGCACGAAGCGGATGAAGAGGAGGAACAGGAAGGAGAAAACGCCGAAGGTGCCAAAGAAGGTGAAGATCTCGACGATCGACGGCGAGTAGTAGCCCCAGCTCGACGGCAGGAAGTCACGGGCAAGCGAGGTAACGATGATCACAAAGCGCTCGAACCACATGCCGACGTTGACGAAAATACAGAGAATCCAGACCAGCGTGGTGTTCTCGCGCACCTTCTTAAACCAGAAGAACTGCGGCGTGATGACGTTGCAGCTGATCATGATCCAGTAGGCCCAGGCGTAGTGGCCGAACGCGCGGTTGATGAACGCGAAGCCCTCGTAAGGATTCGCGCCGTACCAGGCGATGAAGAACTCCATCGAGTAGGCGTAGCCCACCATGGTGCCCGTCGCCAAAATGATCTTACACATGCAGTCGATGTGATACTGGGTGATCAGGTCCTCGAGCCGGCAGATGGCGCGCAGGGGCAGCATTAGCGTGAGCACCATGCCGAAGCCGGAGAAAATGGCGCCCGCCACGAAGTACGGCGGGAAGATTGTCGTGTGCCAGCCGGGGATCAGCGAGACGGCGAAGTCGAACGACACGATGGTGTGCACGGAGAGCACGAGCGGGGTGGAGACGCCGGCGAGGATCAGGTAGGCCATCTCATAGTTGCTCCACTGGCGGTTGGAACCGCGCCAGCCCATGGCGAAGAAGCCGTAGATCCGCGCCTTGAACACATTGCCCGCCGCGGTGAAGCGGTCGCGCAACGTGCCGAGATCGGGGAGCAGGCCGATGTACCAGAAGAGCACCGAGACCGTCCCGTAGGTCGAGACGGCAAACACGTCCCACTCGAGCGGCGAACGGAAATTTTGCCAGATGCCGTTGGAGTTGGGGAACGGGAACAGGTAGCCCGGCAGCACGGCGAACCAGATGCGGCCGACGTGGAAGACCGGGAAGATCGCGGCACAAACGACGGCGAAAATCGTCATGGCCTCGGCCGGGCGGTTGATCGAGGTGCGCCACTTCTGGCGCAGCAGGCAGAGGATGGCCGAGATCAACGTACCGGCGTGGCCGATGCCGATCCAGAACACGAAGTTGACGATATCCCAGGCCCAGTTGACCGGGTTGGCGTGGCCCCAGACGCCGACTCCGGTCGAGACGAGATAAGTCAGGCCGCCCACCGTGAACGAGGCGACGATCGACGCGCAGCCGAAGCACCACCACCACCACACGGGGGTTTTGCCTTCGACGAGGCCACAGATCTTTTCTGTGATCCAGTGAAAGTCCCGGTGATGCTCCACCAGGACCGCCCGCGGAATGGGCGCCGGATTGACCTCGGCAAGAATGGCGGGAGCGGGGTGATCAGAAACGTGGGCGGACATCAGTTATGCCCTCCGTGTTCGCCGGCGGGTTTCTCCGCCTCATGGCCATGCGCGGCACCGTGCTCGGTGTGGCCGTTCTTTCTATTGTACTCGACGCGGCTGAGAGGGAGCGCGGAATAGTCCGGCATGAGCGGGTTCGGGTTGCGGAGCTTGCCGAGGTAGGTGGTGCGCGGGCGGACGTTAAGGTAGCCGAGGACGGCGTAGTCGCGGTCCTGGCCCTTCAGCTTGGAAACCTGGCTTTCCGGATTCTTGATGTTGCCGAAGACAATGGCTTCGACCGGGCACACCTGCTGGCAGGCGGTCTTGATCGTGCCGTCGGGAATCTCGACGTCCCCGCTGGCGCCGGCCTTCCGCTTCTGGGCGATCTTGGCCTGTTGGACGCGCTGGACGCAATAGGTGCACTTCTCCATGACGCCGCGCATGCGCACGGTGACATCGGGGTTCTTCACCATCTTGACCAGCTCCGGCATCTCGTCCTGGTGGCCGAGCGGGCCCATGTAGAGGGCGTCGAGAGCGCGCTTGTTGAAGTCGAAGAAATTGAAGCGGCGGACCTTGTACGGACAGTTGTTCGCGCAATACCGGGTGCCGATGCAGCGGTTGTAGGCCATCACGTTGATGCCTTCGTCATCGTGCACCGTTGCGTTGACCGGGCATACCGTCTCGCAGGGCGCGAGCTCGCAGTGCTGGCAGGTCATGGGCTGCATCGAAACCTGGGGGTCCTCGGGGAGGATCTTGTTGCCCTCGGCGCCGAAGGCTTCGGGGTCGGCCTGGCCGTCGGAATAGTAGCGGTCGAGGCGGATCCACTGCATCTCGCGGCCGCGGAGGACCTGTTCCTTGCCGACGATCGGGATGTTGTTCTCGGCCTGGCAGGCCACGATGCAGGCGTTGCAGCCGATGCAGGTGTTGAGGTCGATCGACATGCCCCATTGGTGGATGCCGTCGAGGTTGGGCGTCTCGTAGAGGGAGTTGCCGCGGGGAGTCTCAGTGGCGCGGGCGATGGCGAGCTTGCTGCGCTCGGCGGCAGGCAGTGCAGCGAATTGCTCGGGCGTGTAGTCGCCGTAGACCGCCGGGGAGTGACCCTCCATGCCGATGCCGGTAACGAACGCGGGGTCGGACTTGTAGCTGTGCTCCCCCTCGTAGTTGGCCTCGCGCACAATGTCGCGACCTTCCATCGACCAGTGCTCCTGGGTGTTGGCGAGCTTCATGCGCGCACCGGTGTCGCGGAGAGTCGCGCCGGTGGCGAAGCCCATGGCGTCGGTCGTGCGGACCGGGTAGGCGCTGAAACCGGCGCCGGTCCCGATGTGGCCAGACTTGGTGCGGCCGTAGCCGAGCGGGAGAACAACGGTGTAATTGGCGAGACCCGGCTGGATGTGCACCGGGCCGGTGACTTTGCGGCCGTTGACGGTCACTTCGAAGAGGCGGGCGTTCTCCTTGCCTTGGTAAAACTCGGCTTCTTCCTTGCGCGCGACTTGCAGCAAGCTGCCGTGGGGGACGATGCCGAGGTCCTTGGCGAGGCGCGGGCTGACAAGAATGGCGTTGTCCCAGGCAATCTTCGTCATCGGGTCCGGGCACTCCTGCAGCCAGCCGTTGTTGGCGAAGCGGCCGTCGTCCATCTTGTGGTCCGTGGCGAAGCGGACCTCGAGGTTGGCAGCCGAAAGCGCAACCACTGACGGGTTCTTCGCAAAGGCCGAGCCGGAACGCGCCGGATCAAAGGCGACGCTGACGACCGGGTAGGCCGAGCCCGCGAGCTGGCCATCGTGGAGGAACTTCTCAAACGCCTTCTTACCGTCACCGCTGGAAAGCTTGCCGATCGTGGTGAAGACCTGCACGTAGGCGTCGGGGGTCTCCTCGCCGGCCACGCGGGCCAGCAGCTCGACCTCGGACAGGCCGTTGAACAACGGCATGATCATCGGCTGCACTGGCACGACTGTTCCGTCCACCGTGCGGGCGTCGCCCCACGACTCGAGATAGTGCGTCGCGGCGAGGTGCGTGCCCGACAGGGCGGAAGTCTCGTCTTGGTAGTAGCCGAAGCGGATGACCTCGGGCACGGACTTCAGTGACGCTCCGAACTCCAGATCGGCGGGCGCGTTGTAGGCCGGGTTGCCGTTAAGGATGAAAAGGGTCTTAACCGCGCCGCCTTTGATGGCGGTGGCAAGGGCGGCAATGGTCGAGGCGGCCGTAGGCTCGACGGCGGCGAAATCGATCGTCTTGCCGAGGTTGCCGAGGAAGGAATTGATCGCGTAAGCCAGCACATGAACCTGAACGGGCTGGTGGGCTCCGGCGACCACGAGGCTCTCCCCCTTGTGGGCGAGCAGGTCGTTCGCGCATTCCTCGATCCATTTGTCCTTGTTGGGAAAATCGAGGCCCGCGGTCAGCGAAGCGAACTTGTCCGTCCCGAGGACCTTGTTGGCGAGCGCGGCGGTGAGCGCCAACATGTGGCTGCTGGCAACGCGCAGGCGATGATCGGCCATGCTGCCGGTGAGGCTGAAGCCGCTCTCCGCCACGTACAGGCGGTTCATCGGGTCTTCCGGCTTGGTTACGCGGCGACCCTTGGCGAACTCACGGGCGTAGTAGAGCGAGCCGGCCTCGGCGTGGAAGAAATCGGCGTCCAAGCTGACGATGCGCTTGGCGGCGGCGAAACGGTAGAGCGGCTTGACGTTCTGACCGAAAGCGGCCTGCGCAGCGGCGACCGGCGGCTCGTCTTGCACGGGCTCGTATTCCGCCCAGATGGCGCGAGGAAATTGCTTCTTCAGGTTCGCTACAAGGCGGGTGCGGGTGGGCGAGGCCGATTCATCGGCCAGGAAGGCGAGACCTTCGCCATTGCCGGCGTAGGTCTTGTGAATCTTCGCGAGCAGCTCGTTGACGTCGGCGATGTTGAGGGTCTTGGCGCCCGAGGTGTGGGTTGTGGCGCGCTCGGGATCGTAGAGATCGAGAACCGAGGCTTGGGCGAGCAGCGTGCTGGCGCCGCCATGCGGGAGGTAGCTGGGGTTGCCCTCGAGCTTCGTCGGGCGGCCCTGGTGCGTCTCAGCGAGCAGCGGGATGGCCGATTTACGCAGCGGCATCGCGGTGGCGAAATAGAGCGGCAGGCCGGGCACGGTGTATTCGACCGACTTGCCGTAGGGCAGGATGTGCTTCTCCGGGCGGCGACAGCCGGCGAGACCCAAGCCGCCAAGGGCGAACGAGGCCGCCATCAACCGCATGAACTGGCGACGATCGACCCCGTCCATGACGGCGGCGCCCTCGGGGAACTCGCGGGCGAGATGCTCGCGGAAACCGGGCGTGTCGGCCAGCTCGTCGAGGCTCCGCCAGTATTTCGGGCCGGTTAGCTCGCGTTGCGCGGGGGCGGAATGATCAAATTTGCGTTTCATCAGCGATGGCAGCCGGAGCAGCTGGTGGGCGGCATGACCTTCCAGTCATGAATGAATTTCTTGGCGTCCTCAAGGCGGCCCTGCACAGCGAGGGTCGGGGAATCGAGATTAAAGACATCCTTCGGATCGCGGATGCGCTCGGCAGGATTACGGTGGCAGTCGAGGCACCAGCTCATGCTGTGCGGCTTGTCCTGGCGGACGACCGTCATCTCGTTGACCTTGCCGTGGCACTCGACGCAGCTGACGCCGCGATTCACGTGTACGGAATGGTTGAAGTAGACGTAGTCGGGATTGGCGTGGATCTTGACCCACGGCACGGGATCACCGGTGCGGTAGCTCTCGCGCACGATCTCCAGCAGCGGGCTCTGGATCTTGATCGCGCTGTGGCAATTCATGCAGGTCTGGGCGGCCGGCACGCTGGAGGTGGCTGATTTCTCGACCGAGGCGTGGCAATAGCGACAATCGATGCCCAACTGGCCCGCATGCAGGCTGTGTTCAAAGGGAACGGGCTGGACCGGCTGGTAGCCGACGCGCAGGTAGGCCGGCGTCGCGTAGTAGGTGATTCCAGCCGCCGCGACGCCACCGAGCACGCCAAGAAAGATCAGGATCTGCAGGGGCAGAGCATTGGCTGATTTCGGGAAGATCTTGGACATGGAGGTGACTGACGGAATTCGCGCGAACGAGAGGGATCGGTAGGCGGGCCCTCAGGTTAAGCGAAGAATCCTAACTGGCAGGTGGTGTGCTGTGAAAATGCCCCCCGAGCAAAGAAGCCGTCCGGGCAATGTAAAACAAAATTTCCACCCAACCGTAAGCCGGAGACAATATTAACCCAACTGCGGAGCTGAATTTTACCGCTAATCCCGCGCGTCAGGCAATCCGCTCCAATTTCTCGTATCGATTCAGGCGTACACAATCGGCATAAAGATCCGCATCCTGCTCGTTCAAGGCCATGATCGCCCGGCGGACCGCGGGATCAAGTTGGTAACACCCGGACAGTTTCTCGGGATTAACATTGTCCCGCCGCGAGGACGGGGCAGGGATGGCCAGCAACTGGGCCATCAATCTCAGCGACGGCTCGAATTCCTCCACAATGCCAATGAAGAGGAAATCCTTCGGTTTCTTGCTGCCGAAGAAGCGGGTCATTTCGTTTCTCACCAAGGGCAGGGCCGCGTAATCGGTCAAAGACAGCTTTTTTTGATGCAACTCGTGACAAACGGGATGCTTGGGATCCGGGTCACGGAGCCGGTGGTGATAAGACGAAATAACCCTTTCAACGGGATCCCTCACCCAGGTGATCAATTCGGCGTGCGGGAATTTTCGGGTCAGTTGATCGGTTTGATAATGACCATGCACGCAGGCGGCATCGGATGGCACTTCACCCAAGACTCGCCCCCAAGCATCGGTAATCTCCCAGTAGTGCAGCACAAATCCCGGTCCGAAATGTTCCTTCAGTATATTCCGGATACTGACGCCCGCAGTCTTGGGAATATGTATGCTGAGATATTGGCTACGAGTTGTTGAAGGGCCGGAGTTCATCATTAGTTAGAATGACAATTGTTGATCACAAAACTGCTATTCGGTGGCCCAACCGAATAACAGCAGACGCCAGGCCAAAGCCTAGGTTACGACTTTGACCACTTGGTCTAACAATTGTTCAATCCAACCGGTCGCGACAATACCCTTCCAACTCAATGAGTAGATCGTTAGCCAAACGCAGGTCGGTCGGCACTCGCAAATCATGTGCCGTTGGCGCCTCGAAAACTGAATCCATTCCTGTAAGCAGAGGCAATGTTCCCGCCGCCGACCGCTGGTAGAGACCCTTGGGATCCCGCTGCTGGCAAACCGCGAGCGAGGCATCCACCCAGACGAGATCGAGATGGTCTTGCCCCACGATTTCCCGCACGAGACTCCGCAAGGTCTCCCGGGGCGTGATGAAAGCAGCGACCACCACCTGACCCTGCGCTGTCGCAAGTGCGGCTAGTTCCGCAGCCCGCCGGATATTTTCCCAACGGGCCTCGTCGGTAAATCCCAGATCACGGCACAGTCCGGCCCGCAAGGCATCCCCATCCAGCAGCAATACCGTCCGGCCCTGATTCCGCAATATTGCCGTCAAGCCCGTGGCAAGCGTGGTCTTACCCGCACCGCTCAGGCCAAAAAACCAGAATACATGACCCGGTCGCATAGGCTCAATTGACAAATTCCCCGTCGCGCATCGGCTTGATCTCGTCGCAGCGGTTGGCGATGTCCGGATTGTGGGTCACCAAAACCACCGCTTGGCCATTTTCCTTGGCCAACCGGGTCAAGAGGTCGAAAACTATGCCCGAATTCTTCGCATCGAGGTTCCCGGTCGGCTCGTCGGCGAGGATAATGGCCGGCTGGTTGGCCAGGGCGCGGGCGATGGCGACGCGCTGTTGTTCACCGCCGGAAAGCTGGGTGGCGAGGCGGTGCGTCTTGTCGCCCAAGCCGACGTCATTCAGCAGCGAGGCGGCGCGCGCTGCCATCTCGTCCTCGGCCAGCTTGCCCAGTTTCCGCATGGGCATCATCACGTTGTCGAGGGCGGAGAATTCCTGCATCAGGAAGTGGAACTGAAAGACAAATCCGATGTGCTCGCCCCGGGCCGCCGTGCGGTCGGAGTCACTGCTATTCGACATCAGCTGGTCGCGGATCCAGATGGAGCCGTCATCCGGCCGGTCGAGCAAGCCGAGGAGGTAAAGGGTCGTGCTCTTGCCACAGCCGGAAGGACCGACGATTGCCGTGACATTGCCGCGCCGGGCCTCGAAGGACACGCCACGAAGCACGTGCACCCTCCCCTCCCCCTGACCGAGATAGCGGTGCAGATTGGTGCAGCGCAGGGCGATATCCGCGGTGCTATTTACCTTGGCGCTCATTGCGACGTCCCCCGGATGATGTCACCCGGCTCGAGGCGCGCGGCTCGGCGGGCGGGGATTATCGCCGCCGTCATGACCACCACACCGGCGGTGATCGTGCCAACGACATAATGCCAGATGGACCAGTGGACTTGGAAATTGTCGGCCGAGAAAATGCCCCTGAGGTGGATCGGGTACTTCGACACGCCATAGGTAACGCCGGCACCCAGCAACCAACCGCCAACAGTGCCTATGACCAGAACGATCGCACCAAGCCAGATGAAGATCCGGGCAATATCCTGCCGGGTGTAGCCCATGGATCGCAAGATCGCGATCTCCTTGGTTTTCTCGATGACGATCATCGCGAGCGTGTTGAACATGCCGAGGCCCGAGATCAAGATGATGGTCGAGACGGTTAACGCCGCAGAAATCTGCAGGGCGTGGAAAGCTTCCAACCAGCTCACCTCCCGCTCCTGCCAGCTCTGCGCGCCATGCTTGAGCACTTGCTCCATCTGCGCTGCATCCTGGGGAGCGCGATCCCGGTCGAAGAGCGCCACCTGAATGGAAGAGGCCCCAGTGGCCTTCTTCAGCAGAGAACGGGCCTCGCCGAGATGCATGTAAATGCGTATCCGATCGATGTCCCGCACTCCGGTGGTGAAGATACCCGAAAGCCGGTAACGGCGCTGCTCGGTGCCGGCCCGCAAAATCACCGAATCGCCCACGACCAGCTGAAGGCGCTTCGCCAGTTCCAGACCCATCAGAAGCCCCTGGGGAGTGGTGCGGAAATCGTCCAGGCTGCCGCTTCCCCGACCGACCTGCGCCGCCAGGTCGGATACTGCCAGATGGTCATCCAACCGGATGCCGAGGACCTTGGCCGTGTCGTTCTTGAATGAGCTGTCGGCGATCACCGAGCCCTCGACGATGATGGAGACCCCCGATACGTTCCGGAATTCGCGCAACGCCTTCATCATGGCGTCGGGTTCCTCGACTCCCTCGATGTACTTGCGGGCCTCGCGCGGGGTCTTGAGTTGAAATTCACTCTCCTGGTAGGAGTTGGTCGCGGGCATGAAGAACATGGTGGCCTGAAGCTTGTCCTCGATCCGGATCGCCCCGTTGGTGCCAAGGATGGTCTTGACGAAAAATTCCTCGAAACCGCTGGTCTGCGCCTGGGTCACGATGAAAAAGCCCACGCCAAACACGATGCCACTGAGGCTCATGAGCATGGAGCGTTTCCGGGCCGTGAGAAAACGGAGGGCGATGCGGAGATTGTTCGACACAGCGGGCCGGCGTCCGGGGCGCGGTTAGAACGCGGGCACCACCACTGTGCGCACGCGGTTACCCGCGCGGAAACGGTCCTGTTGCTCGACGATCACGCTCTCACCCGCCTCGATGCCCTTGAGAATTTCGATCAGGTTGAGGCTGTCATAACCCTTCACCACCTCGCGTAGCTCGATCTTGCCGGAAGTGACGACATAGACGTAGTCGCCCACCATTGCGCGCCGGGGAATAATCACCGCATTAGTCCGGTCGGCGATAATGATGCTCACCTCGCCGGTTAGCCCGGGCATGACGACCTTGCCCTCGGGCAGTGCAACATCCAGATAGACTGAATAGCGCTGGGTCGTGACATCGGCGGCAGGAAGTACTTTGGAGATAGTGGCGGGATATTGCTCCTCACCAAAGGTCAGGAACCGCACCGAAGCCTTCTGGCCGAGCTTGATGGCGGCGAAGTTATCCTCACTGAGCTTGGCCTCAATCGTGCGCTTGATGGAAATGAGGTTGGCGATGGGCGCATTGCGATCGATCAGGTCGCCCACCCGGGCGATGACCGCCGTGACGACGCCGTCCGTGGGAGCAACAATGGTCATCTTGGATTTCTCGCGCTGCCTCGCTTTTAGGCCGTTCTCCAAATTTTCCACGGCAAGCTTCAAGTTCACCTCATCGATTTCCATATTCTGGACCGTCTGTAGGTAGACGCGACGTTCCTTTTCGAAATCGGCGGCCGGGTAGGAGCCCGCCTTCGTCTGACGCTCGTGCTCGTCCAACGTGTCCTTCAGATTCAAGACCACCGAACGCAGAGTGGAACCCACTTCGCGCTTCTTCTTCGCGGCTCCGAGATCGTTCTGGATGCGTTCGATCTCCAATTCGACATCACCCGAATCGATGGTCACGAGCACGTCATTTTTATACACCCGACGACCGATCTCCAGTTCGCTGGTCTTCACGCGACCGCCCACCTCGCTCTTCAGGATCACGTCAAATTCTGCCTTCACCTCGACCGTACCGGGAACACTGCGCACCGCCTTGCCGCGGGATGCCAGCACGACCTGAACCGTGGGCCGAAGGACGTAACTGACCGCGTAAACCGCGATCCCCACAATCGCAGCCAGCAGCCCGAGGCGAACGACCCATTTTCCAACGGCGCGGGGTGACTGGCTCATTTGATCGCCAGGTTGGCCAGCACCGGGTCTTCGCGCACGATGCCGAGAAAGCTACTAACCTGATTGAGGCAATCCGCCCTCGAAGTGCAGGCATTGATCTGGGCATCGTAGAAGTTCAGCCGCGCTGCGTTGACATCCTCCTCCGCGATCACGCCGCGGGTAAACTGTTCGTTCCGATAGTTCAGGTTGCCTTCGCCCGATACAAGCAACCGATCGGTGATCGAGGCGTTCCGGAATGCGAAACCAATGACGCGGGACTGATTCTGAGCCTGCTGGCCAAGGTTCTCGGTCAACGCGCGATAATCGAGTTCCAACTGCCGGATCCGGGCGAGCGAGTTACGGACAGCAGCACCGGAGGCCAGGCCGTCGAAGATGGTCCAATAGATCGATACACCGCCGTAGTACGAGTTGACCTGATATTTTTGCGCCACATTCAGCGTGTAGCTCTGCTGATCCTGACTGGCGGCCACCAAAAGGTTGAATTTTGGCTTCAAGCGATTCTTCTGGGCCAGGAGGCCGAGACGTTCGATTTCCTGCTTTTTGCGCATTTCCTCGGCCTCGGGCGTGGCCGGGTCTTTTTGCGCGAGAAAGCCGGCGAGCAGCCGTTGGACGGATGGGTTCTGATCAGCAACCTCCGGGATCGCATCCGGAATATCGTTGTCGTTCAGGACTGGGTCGCCCGTCAATCGGGCAAAGCTAGCCTTCATGCTTTCCGCTTCGAAATTGACCCGATCCCAATAAATCTGCGCACGTTCGGCATCCAGGCGGATGCCGAAGATCTGGGCGTCCGAGATAACTTTCTTCAAGAGGCGTTCTTCGGCCTGGCGTTGGAGTTTTCGCGCCGCCTCGGCACTGAATTGCGCTTTCTTTTGGTAGAGCTTGTTCAAGATCAAGCGGAGATAGATACCGCGCAGCTCCTGCGCCAACAACCGGTAGGCCTCTCGCACCTGGCCTTGGGTGATCGCCTGTTGAATCTCACCAATTCGAGCTCCATTGCGTCGGTCACCCCAGTAAAAAAGGGGCTGATTGATGCTGAAGCTGTAATATACCTTGGTAACAGGGATCCGGCCATTCAGGTCAGCTCGGTCGTCCTGTCCCTTATAGTAGCTGTAGCTGCCACCAATGCTCGGCAGCATGCCTGCCCGGGCTGAAATCCGGTTGTTCTCCGCTATCTCCAGATCGATGGCCCGGCCGATCATCCGGGGGGACCGGGCAACGGCCCGCTTGAGAATGCCGTCCAACTGCGGAAACAATTGCTCGGGGGTGGTGATATTGTCCGCTGCCGATGCCATCGCGCCGAGCCCGGCGAGCAGGAGCGGCAGGGCCGCGAAAAGTCTCGGTATTTTCATGGGATAGAGGAAGACAGGCCGCCGCAAAGCCCGTGCCTTGGCAATCAGGAAATTTTTGCTAATCACCATGGTTGAAGCGGGTTCCCTAGGTTGGATTGTCATGGGCAGGCCGCCTGCGCTGCGCCAGCAATAGCTGAAGGTTGAGAGCCGGAGGTTAAGTACCGAAACCTCCGCCGTCCGTTCCGCCTCCGTCCTCTCAATTCCCCTTTCTCTGTCCTCCGTCATCCGTCCTCTGTCTTTCGTCTTCTGTCCTGCTCCCTTCTCCTTTCTCCCTTCGCCTTCCGCCGCTTTCCGCCGCTTTCCGCCCTCTGACGTACGTCCTCTGTCCTCTGTCATCCGCCGTCCGCCCTCCGCCCACCCCACCCACTTGACATGATGTTCCTACATGATAGTTTTCCGGGATGGATAATTCCACCCTTACCGAGAGAGGCCAGGTCTCTGTGCCGGCCGCCCTCCGCAAATCCATGAAATTGCGTCCAGGTCAGAAGCTGGTTTGGCTACGTATTTCCGACCGGGAAATGCGGGTCTCGGTGGAAACACAAGCAGTGCCCGGTCCCTTGGGCGTGCTCGGTTATGCCCGGAAGTTGCGCGGCGGGGCTGCCCGCCGCACCGCCCGCTGGATGCAGGAATTGCGCGCGGGAGAGAAATGACCGTGTGGGTTGTCGACACCTGCGTCGTGCTGGACGTCCTGGAGCATGACCCCGCCTTTGGCCTGCCTTCCGCCCGGCTGCTCCACCAATTGCTGCCCCGAGGGCTGGTGATCAGTCCGATCACGATGGTCGAACTATCCGCCGCATTTGCCGGCGACTTGGCCGAACAAAAGCGCTTTCTGGATCAAGCGGGCATTGCCTATGGCGAACCGTGGACCGCAGCCGACACCGAGCAAGCCTGCACCGCTTGGAACTCATATGTGGTCGCCAAGCGTCAGGCCAAGGCGGTTAAACGACCCGTCGCCGACCTGCTCATTGGCGGATTTGCGGCGAATCGAACCGGATTGGTCACACGCAATCCCCGAGATTTCAGCCGCTGGTTTCCGCATCTCAAGCTGCAGGTACCCCCAACGCCTACCGCGGTCCGGTAATATCGTATGCCGAAGTCCCCGTTCCCCTCTCTGCCCTCCGCCCTCTGTCGTCCGTCCTCCGTCCTCCATTTTCAGGTTTCAAGTCTCAGCTTTCAGGTTTCTAGTCGTCTGTCCTCAGTCCTCCGCCCTCTGTCGTCTGTCTTCTGACCTGCTCCCTTTTCCTTTCTCCCTTTTCCAATGCTCCGCCGCCTCGCCCCCTTCGCCGCCGATCTCTGGCAGCATCGCGAACTTCTGTGGCAGTTCACCCTGCGCAATGTGGAATTACGCCACAAGGGTAGTCACCTCGGCCTGATCTGGTCATTGCTCAATCCACTCCTGATGCTCGGGCTTTACGTGTTGGTGTTTGGCTACATTCTCGGTGGCACATTTGGCGTGTTGCCCAATGAAACGAAGGTGGAATATGCTCTTGGGATATTCCTCGGGCTGACTATGTTTCATATCGTGGCCGAGACCCTCAATGTTTCGCCTACCCTGATTGTAGGAAACCCCAATTTTGTGAAGAAAGTGGTTTTCCCCTTGGAAATCTTGCCCGCCGCAAGTGTCGGTGCCGCTCTCTTTCATACATGCGTTAGCCTGACCTTGGTGCTGGTCAGTATATTAATGTTCGGTCCCGGGCTCTCTATAACAGCCCTATGGTTGCCGGTTATCCTTGCGCCATTGTTTCTACTTTGCCTGGGCGCGAGCTGGTTCCTTTCTGCCTTCGGTGTATTTTTTCGTGATGTCGGACAAGTCATGCAGTTCATAACAATGGCACTCATGTTCTCTAGTGCCGTGATGTATTCCGCAGCGAAAGCCCCGGCCAGTGTCTGGATATATTTGCGCTTCAACCCAGTGTTGCTGTCAGTCGAAATGGCCAGAGACGCTGCACTCTGGCAACATCCACTCAAACTAAACCATCTGGCCTACTTGTACGCCTTCAGTTTGGCCGTCTGTTACCTCGGACATGCCGCCTTCCTGAAAATGAAACCAGCCTTTGCTGATGTTCTTTAACGAGTGAGAGTTGAGCGTTGTAGGTACAAAATTCAATCGTTCAGCATTAACAGCTGCCACCTCAGCCTAACGCGGGCCTTAAGTAGCCGAATGGATACAAGTATCGCTCGGTTCACCCTCAATCATTAGTCCTGTACTCATGGCTTACCTAATGGCTTGTTTTTCTATCCATATATACTGTTTTTTCAGGGCTCTGGGACTAACCCATCTGCGTCTATTTCCCTCGAGGGCTACGGTCAGATTTCACCCATCCCCTCTTGCCGAACTGCAGCACGAAACGATCAACGAGACAGTTGCGCCGGAAGCATTGTAAAACGCAAACTGATGCCGAGGATCCTCTACATAACAACAGAGTTGCCTTATTTCCCGGGTCAGGGGGGATTGATGTCACTTCACATGCGCCAGCTGGCGCAAGAAGAGATTGTCGGGGTCTTGGGCCCTCGCTATCCTCATCAGCCCGAAGACTCATTACAAAAGCTGCGAGATACCGTGCAACGATCTTACTGGTGGCCGGAACATCCGGTTCCTGGGCCCTATCCTGCTTTGAGTGCGAAGCCTCCTCGCTGGCCAGTAATGATTAAACGGCTGCCGAATGGGATCAAACGCTGGTTGATCCGGAGATTAACCGGAATGTACCGTTATTCCGATGATGCGGTGGCTTGGCGACAAGTGCTGGTCAACTTAGCACCCAAGATTCTTGAGGCTCTCGACCAAGAGTATTGGAATGTCGTTCTGCTCTCGCAATCAACTTCGGCCGGTTGGCTGCCCTTTCTGCCCGCCAGCCTGGCCCGATGCATCGTCTTGCATGATATCCGATCAGATTATCTTCAGCGCTCAGCGAATCGGCTTTCAAGCCGCAACCTGGAGGGGGTGCGGCTCGAAGAGTCGATTGTGGTCCAAGAAACGGATGCCATTGTCGTGCTCTCGGCGCTGGACCATGAAAGAGCAAACACTCAGCTCCAGCCGGTGGCACCCATCGCTATCGCTCCCATCTGCCTTGATCTCGACTATTTCGAATTTCAGCCCTCTTCAAATGCGGGGTCTCCAGTCGTATTGTTCACCGGGCACCTCTCGCATCCACCCAATGTGGATGCCGTGCTATATTTCTTAGATTCGATCTGGCCACGAATTTTGGCGGCCCAACCGGAAGCAACGTTCAAAATCGTCGGCCTGCACCCATCGCCAGTGATCGCAGAAACGGTCACCCGCGCGCTTAGGGTCGAGCTTATTCCCAATGTGCCGGATATCCGGCCCTACTACCAAAGCTCTAGGGTATACGTCGTCCCGATGCGTTATGGCGGTGGTGTCCGGCAGAAAATCCTAGAAGCTTGGGCTGTCGGGCGACCGGTGGTGACCACCACCATGGGAGCGGAAGGCATAGCTGCCCATGACGGGGAAAATTGCTGGATCCGCGACGAACCCGCTTCGATCGCTGCTCAGGTCGTTGAGCTGTTGCGCGAACCCTGCCCCGCCACTGTGTTGCGAACCGCTCGGTCCTTAGTGGAAGCCCAGCATTCCCCTCAGGTGGCTTGTCCACCTTTGGCAACCCAGCTCAAGGTCGCGGCGAGCCGGAGGCGGCAATCCCCGCCGCGGGTTCTCTATGATCTGCGCTGGCTTGTACCGGGCAAAGTAGGCGGCGTGGAGCAAATGACTCGTGAGTTGGTGGATGAGATTGCGAGCTTTGATCGCACCTTCGAATATCGCTTCCAAGGTCACCAACGGGTTTTTCGCGACTGGCGCTTTCCCTCTGGCTTTAAGCACAAGGTCGTCTGCTCGGATGGCCCGGCAGCCCGGCGGATGGCCTGGCGTGATGGCTTGGTCAATCAACTGACAGCCGAACTTGCCTGGCCCCCGCTCATGTCGCCCGAATTGAGGGCGCTCGAATGGTATACCCGGCTGGATTTCACTGTGGTTCATGGCCTCCCCTGTTTGGTTCATCCGGATTTACGCCGTTTCCCATCGGTCGTGACCATGCATGACTTGCAACATCTGCATCGGCCGGAGTTTTTCAGCCCTGCTGACATTACCACTCGCGAAAGGGAGTACCGGGAATCCTGCCACCGCGCTAGCCATGTCATCTGCACATCGGAATTCACCCGGCAGGATGTCCACCGCCGCTATGGCATACCGCTGGATAAAATGACCACGATCTGGAATTTGCCGCCCCGCCAGACCGGTACAAATCTGGGGCCGACCACTCTGCGGCGTTTGCTACAAGGCATGGGCATCAAGCCGCCCTTCTTTTTTTATCCCGCCGCGCCCTGGCTGCACAAAAATCATCGCGGACTGCTTGATGCCATGCTGCTCTCCGACAGAGCTTTGCCTGCTGACTATAAACTTGTCATGACCGGTCAGCCCTTCTCCGCTGATCACCCAGCGACCAGCTTGCTACTGGACCCCCGGTTGCGCAACCGTGTAGTGCACTTGGGCTACCGCTCAACTTTAGAAATTACTGCCCTTTATCGTGCGGCCGAAGCCCTGATTTTCCCCTCCCTGTTCGAGGGGTTTGGCATGCCGATAATCGAAGCGATGCAACAAGGCTGCCCGGTTGTCTGCGGGCAGCATACCTGCCTGTCTGAAATCGCTGGCGATGCCGTGCTCTACACCGATGTGGCGTCGCCGGATGCCATCTCCGCTGCGATCCTCCGTATCATTGGCGATGACCCGCTGAAGGCAAAGCTCCGACAGAGCGGCTCAGTCAATCTTCGACGATTCGACCGGCGAAGCCTGGCTGAAAAAACCCGTGCGATCTACGCGTCAGTCCATGCCGAGCATTTTGACTGATTGCTGAAAACCGAAAGATTGCGGGATCCAGGCTAACCAACCTTTCACCACTACCATGAAAATCCTTTGCCTCTTTGTCCGGCATGGCACTGAGAAATACCCTGACGCCTTGGCGGAGCTAGACCAGTGGTATGCCCGCCACGGGTTGATGGGCCAGCGAACACTTTGGATCATCGATAACGCCCTGGATGCCGGATTCCGGCCACAAGTTCTGGCCCTAGACACGCTTTTGCGTGCCGGGGATAATCAGGCGTGGGAATTCTCCGCCTGGGCGCACGCCCTGCGTGATGCAGAGGTTGAGCAGATTGAATACGACGTCGTTCACTTTGTTACTTCAGCGTTCAATACGTTGTATACTACCTATCTTGGCCATTTCTGCGCCGAAATGCTGCCATACGTGAAGACACATAATGTGTGTCTGGGGCATATCGACGGCTACGACCAGCCAGTTGAGCTGGCCGGCAGTATTTCCAGATTCTGGATCAGGACCTGCTTCTTTTTTCTCCCCGCCGGAGTTATCTCCCGGATTGCCACATGGGCAGCCTTCACCGATCCGAAGGCCATATTCTCCTCCCATGAGTCGACCGAATTTCGGCCTGATGCGCCGCTGTCGCCCGATTATCAACGGCGGATCAGAATCTGGCTAGAAGGTCAGGATGTCGGTGGTCATACTTGGCATTCCCCTATCGGTTCCGATCCGGGTGAAGTCGGGCGGTTCCAAAAGAAAACTCTAGCCATTCTTAACGAGCACAATTTCTCTGTCACTCTTCGCCGATTGCCTACTCCGTTGGTTGACTACTGCTGGCTCTGGAGTCAGCGCCATGAAACCAGCTTACAGCAGCTCGCTGTCCCGGCTGAGACAGCTCAGCTTGCAATTCGTCGTCGCATTCTTGGTATCTCTCCCGAGTCTTTGCCCGTTTCCCAGTAAACATGCCAGCCCCACCCCCAGAACAAGCCAACGCCATCGAGGTCCATGGCGTCTCAAAGTGCTACCGACTCTGGCACGACTCGAGCGGGCCTGTGCAGTATGGGCTTGCGTCGGTTCTCAACACCCTGATCGGCCGCCGCGTCAATCCCGTGAAATATTTTAGGGATTTTCACGCCCTAAATAATGTTTCGTTTACGACGAAACGCGGCCAGTCTTTCGCCATAATCGGACGCAACGGCTCGGGTAAGTCAACCCTGCTGCAAATCATTGCTGGTACATTGCAGGCGACCGCGGGGACCGTGCGGGTGAATGGCAGAGTGGCCGCGTTGCTTGAGCTGGGCTCGGGTTTCAATCCCGAGTTTACGGGCCGGGAAAACGTTTTTCTTTACGCGTCGATCCTGGGACTTACCCGATCTGAAATGGAACAGCGGTTTGAGTCCGTGGCGCAATTTGCTGACATCGGAGAGTTCATGGAGCAGCCAATCAAAATCTACTCCAGTGGTATGGCCCTCCGGCTGGCCTTTGCCGTCATTGTGCATATTGACGCCACCGTGCTGATCATAGACGAGGCCCTGGCGGTTGGTGACGTCTACTTCATGCAGAAATGCATGCGCTTCCTGCGCGATTTCCGGGAGCGCGGCACCCTTCTATTCGTCAGCCATGACATGGGTTCGGTTCGTTCCCTTTGCGACTCGGCCTTGTGGCTGGAACAGGGTGCCACCCGCATGCACGGAAATGCACAGGATGTCGCCGCCGCCTACCTGGCCGAATCAAATCTTAGCCAGAAGAACAGCGAGGTTGTTCAGATCAAATCCTTCCGGACCGAGCCGGTGGTGCCCACTCCGCCCGCTCCACCAACCGGACAGTCCTTTCGCCTGCCCGTGGTTGCCGTGGAAAATATCCTCACTTTGTCGGGATTTAATTCCCTCTCTTCCGGGTTTGGTGACGGCCGAATCAAGATCATTGATGTCCAGTTCATTGATGCACAGGGGGCTCGTCTTCACACCATCAGAGGAGGAGATGTCGTCTGCCTGATGATCACGGCCCAATGTGTCGAACCAACCGGCAATGTGCTTTTTGGGTTCAACTTAAAAGATCGCCTTGGCCAGCACCTGTTCGGCGAAAATACGCATCAGTGTGTCCCTGCCACAGAGATCGCCATGCACCTTGGTGAATGCTACCGGGCTCGATTCACTTTCCAAATGCCGGTGCTGCATCAAGGGCAATACACCATTGCGGCAGCAGTCGCCTCCGGCACACCCGGAAATCATCGCCAGCAGCAGTGGCTCCATGAAGCATTGGTACTTTCTTCGGCGACAGATTGGGCACATGCCGGACTGGTTGGGTTGCCCATGCTCGGTATTACGGTAGAGAGGCATGAACCAGCTGCTGGGATATAGAGCAATGCAACAAAAGAAACGAAGGGACCAAAATCAGCAGCACAGGAAGTCCGGGCCGACCGTGCCACCACCTGCTGCCGGTGCGCCCTCCCGGACCATTCTGCTGCACTATCATATTTTCAAGAACGGCGGCAGCACGTTGGATGCCGCGCTGAGAAAAAACCTTGGAACCGCCTGGCGGGAAATCGAAGGCGATGACCCCAACGGTCCCATGAATTGGTCGCTGGCAATTGCCTTGTTGAAGAATTATCCGGAAATCAAGGCTCTGAGTTCACACACTGCCCGGATTCCGCCACCTGCAAGTCCAGGGTATAACTTCATCCCTCTGTTTTTGATCCGCCATCCCTTGGATCGAATTCTTTCAGTTTACCACCATGAAAAGCGAAACCTGAACCGCCACGTCCACCCGGCACTCGAAATTGCCCGCACCGCCTCCTTGCTAGATTTTATCCAACTTGCGATGGGAAAAATTCCCGCTGTCGTTTGCAACGCACAGACTTCCTCGCTTGCCCGGGGTGGAGTATATTTCTTCCCACCAGTCGCGGCTGATCTGGTCAAGGCCAAGGCGGCGGTCGCTCAGTCCATAGTCCCAGGAGTTCTTGAGCGGATGGACGAGTATTTAACTCTTTTGGAGAGAGAGCTCACTGGTCTGGTGCCGAATCTCGACCTGGCTTGTCACGATGAGAACCGGAATCCGACGCGCCGGCCCACGCTGCTCGCTCGCCTGCGGGAGATTCGCACCTCGTTGCCGCCCACACTTTGGCGGGAGCTGCGCGAGCGCAATCGACTCGACCTTGAACTTTGGCGATTTACCTATCGTCTCGCACGCACCAAGTTTTCCCAAATGCCCGATGCCACCAAACGCCTAGCCAGCTTCCGCCAGCGCAAACTTCGTGGCAGCCCTCCGGCGGATCTGCCTTGGACAGGTGAAAGATTGGTCGCCTCGGCTACCGGAGATTTTGTGGCGGAGCATCTTCATCGCTACGCCCTCGCCTTGGAGTTTGCCAAAAACTGTGATGTCTTGGATGTGGCCTGCGGCGAGGGCTACGGCAGCGCGTTACTCACCAAGGTTGCCCGCAGCGTAATCGGCGTGGACTGCGATGCACCGACCATCGCCCACGCCTGGGCCAAATACCGGGCAAAAAACCTTCAATTTGCCGAAGGTCGGGTGGAAAAATTACCTCTGCCTGCAAGCTCGGTCGATCTCGTGGTAAGTTATGAAACACTGGAACATCTGGAAGATCACGACGCCATGATGAAGGAGATCAAGCGTGTCCTGAGGCCGGGCGGCCGGCTGCTCATCTCCACCCCCAACAGCAAGCCATACCGCAAGGTCTCCGGTAAGCTGAATCCATTTCACCTGCGCGAACTGGACCTGCCGGGCTTCACAAAACTTCTGTCGAAACATTTCAAACATGTAAATGTGAGCTGCCAGCGATCCGTAACCGGATCTTGGATCTCCCCTTTGGATGCCCGGGCTGTTCCCACGACCGAGTATTCAGGCAATTTTGAACAACTGAACGAATTAAAATCGGACACTGACACGCCCTACTTGATTGCTATCGCCTCCGATTTAGCGGTGCCAGCCCTACCCACCAGTCTCTTCAATTCCAAGGCGGAGTTACTCACCCAGATACAAGGCTTGATGGAAGAGCGCGAGCGCGAGCGTAAATCATTCGCGAGTTTAACGACAGATTTCGGAGAACGCACGACATGGGCCAAGTCCTTGGAAAATGATCTGCGCACTGCCCAAGAACGCTTTGATAAACTGACAAAGGAATACGCCGAACGCACCACTTGGGCCCTCTCGCTGGAAGACGAATTGAGGAGGTCGCACGCTACTGTCGATAAACTGACAAAAGAATACGCCGAACGCACCTCCTGGGCCCTCTCGCTGGAAGACGAACTAAAGAAGTCCCGCGCCGCCGCCGCGACTCAAGCCCAGTTGCTCAAAGAACGCACGACATGGGCCAAGTCCCTGGAACATGAACTGCTCACAGCCCAAGGTAATTACGCCAAGCTCGCCAAGGAGCATGACGAACGCACCTCCTGGGCCCTATCCTTGGGATCTGAATTGCAAAGGGCTCGCGACGCTTGTCAAGAACAGGCACAAGCTGCCACTGAGCTTTCACAAGAAAGAGATCGACTAAACACGGAAATCGCTGATCTGAGTTGTCTCAGTGCCAAATTGAATCTGGAACTCACCGGCCTCCGTGCCGCCTGCGCGGAATTGGTGCCCTTGATACCCGCAGACCCCGGGAAAGGAGAACACGCCCTCTTGGAGCAATGTATGATTGCTCTGGCTAACTTGCGCCGTGACCTCGCCTCCAAAAATGCAGAGCTCCATGCGGCAATGGCTAACGGCGTTGAGACCCAGCTCCGTGCTGACGTCACTGAATCGGAAGTTGTCCGTCTGAACATCGCCCTTAAAGACGCACAACTGCATCTGGATGGTTTGCTGAAGCACACAGCCGACTTGCAGCAGTGGACAAACACCCTCGCGGCGGCCAAGCAAGACATCGAACACCAGTTTACTTCGACCATCGCGGAACTCCAGGCCGCGCGGCTTGAGCTTTCTCGTTATGAAAGCCGGTTGATTTGTCGTCTGGCGGCGCGTGCGCCGGCAGCGAAATCGGTGGCCTCACCCCGCTCATGATCATGCCGACTGCCCCAAGACGCGCGTTTACCTACGCTATCGATTCTTCGGGAGCCTTGCAGGCGCCCGAAGGATTCCTCCAGCTCAGCGGATGGATTGCCGGTGTGTTAACCGCGGGCGCGCAGGTCAGGTTGCGGCTCGGCCAGAGCAGTCTGTTTGACTGTCGCACCGGGGAAGACCGGCCCGATGTAGTGGCCGCGCATCCCGATCTGCTAGGTGCAGCAGAAAGTGGCTTCCGACTGGAAACACATGTGCCGCCAGGTTTTCATATTGGCACCCTCGAGTATCGCCTTAGCGGGCAGGGCGACTGGATTCCCTTCCACACCCTGAGCCTCATTGCGGGACTAAGTCCGCTTTCGGTTCAGCTGGAAAGTGCGCCTTTAGTCGAGGACCCCAAGGAGTGGTATGTGCAAGGGTGGTGTTTCCACCCGCAATGCGACATTGAAAGTGTGACCATCCAATTCGCCCACCAGCAGGCTTTGCTCCAGCATGGCGGGCAGCGTCCGGATGTCGCCAGCCTTCACCCGCAATTTCGCTCGGCCGCAAACTCAGGTTTCACCGGTCGTTTCCCGATGGAACCTGGGCATGGGACCGTAAACCTGAAAGTGAAGCTGAGCAATGGCTCGGTACTGCAGCAGGTTTTGCTGCCCGCGCTGACAGTTCCGAATCGGGATTTGGAGCGGGCTCAGCAGCTGGCTGGCAAGATCCGGGCCGCCCGGATCAAACTCCCCGCCCCGGAGCAGCCCGATGTTTCCATTATCATCCCCATCTACAACCAGCTGGATTTCACCTTGGGCTGCCTTGAATCCCTGGTGCGCCACGCCGGCCAGACCAGCTCAGAGGTGATTATCATCGACGACAAATCCGATAAGTACGTTCCAGAAACCTTATCCTTGGTCAGTGGCTTGAAGGTGTTCTCAAATGAGCACAATCGCGGCTTTGTGCTCAATTGTAACCGCGGTGCCGGCATGGCTCGCGGTAAATACGTGCTTTTTTTGAACAATGATACTGAAGTTCAACCCGGGTGGTTGGAAGCCTTGCACGATACCTTCACTCGCTACCCCGATGCGGGCTTGGTGGGGGCGAAATTGGTCTACCCCGACGGTCGTTTGCAGGAAGCCGGCGGCATTCTGTGGAATGACGGCTCGGCTTGGAACTATGGCCGCAACGATGACCCGAGCAAGCCTGAGTATAATTATGTCCGTTGGACTGATTATTGTTCGGGGGCCTGTATCATGCTGCCCCGGGAGCTCTTCGCCCGACTGGGAGGATTCGACGAACGGTTTGTCCCGGCCTACTGCGAGGATTCCGACCTCGCCTTTCAAGTACGCGCCGCCGGCTATCAAGTTTACTACCAACCTCGAGCGGTGATCATCCATCACGAAGGCCAAAGCAATGGGACGGATACGTTTGGCGGCATCAAACGCCATCAGGTGGACAACAGTGTGAAACTCTTCGCGAAATGGCGCGGAGTGCTCAGCAGTCAACATCGCCCCGGCGGAGTGGATGTCTTCAGAGCCCGCGAACGAAGTCTGGATCGCAAGGTGATTCTCTTCGTCGATCACTATCTGCCCCACTACGACCGCGACGCCGGCTCGCGGACGATCTGGTCTTACCTGGAATTCTTTCTCGAGACCGGATTCTCGGTGAAATTCATAGGACACAACTACTTTCCGCATGAACCCTACTTCACCGAAATGCAGCAAAGGGGCATTGAGGTATTGTGCGGCACTTGGTACGCGAATCACTGGGAACAGTGGCTCGAGCAGGTCGGTTCATTGATCGAATATGTCTTTTTCAGTCGGGCGCATATTGCGATTAACTACCTGCCTGCTTTCCGACGCAAAACCACGGCCAAAATTATGTTCTATGGGCACGATTTGCTATCCCGTACCTTCGAACATGAGTATCAAGTAACGGGCGATTCCAAGGCCCGGGAAGCCGCGGCAAAATGGATGGCCCTCGAGAATGACGTGTTCAGCCTAGTGGACGTGGCCTACTATCCCTCGGGCGAAGAAATCAACCACCTGGTGCAACACCGGCCGGGCCTGCTCGCGCGGCAGCTCCCGCCCTATGTTTTTAAACGGATCACCCGGGATGATTATGCCACCACTTATCCCCAGCGAGCCGGTCTGCTTTTTGTGGGCGGATTCGGTCATCCGCCCAACGTTGATGCCATGCTTTGGTTCACGCGGGAAATCTTGCCCACCATCCTGCAGCATTATCCGGCCATCCGCCTAACGATCGTGGGTTCCAATCCCACACCCGAGATCACGAGCCTCGCCAGCTCGACGATCAGCGTCACTGGTTATGTTTCGGATCAACGGCTGGCAGAATTATATGCCGCGCACCTGCTGGTGGTGGTGCCACTAAGAGTCGGAGGAGGCATCAAGGGCAAGGTGGTGGAGGCATTGTGGCATGGGTTGCCTGTCCTGACCACCCCGGTGGGGGCCGAGGGTATTCCCTCGGCCGCCTCCTGCATGCAGATTGCCGCACTCGATCAATTTGGCGGGGCGCTTCTGTCTCTGCTCGGCAATACAGAGCAATTGGCCCGCCTCGCCCAGGCTGGCAGTGCTGTCCTTGCCGAACACTACTCAAGCGCAGCATTGCGCCGGGTCTTCAGCCAGGATATAGATTTCTTCTAATATGCCCGTCCTTTACCGTTCCCGCGCCCCCCTGCGTCTTGGCTTGGCTGGTGGGGGGACCGATGTTTCCCCCTACAGCGACGAGTTTGGTGGCTGTGTGTTAAACGCCACCGTCAACCTCTATTCTTACTGCACCATTACGCCGGCGGATGATGGGCAGGTGGAATTTCATGCGCCTGATCGCAGGGAAAAGTTCAACACTCTGGCGCCCGCCGCATTACCCTTGGAAGGATCCCTGCCACTCCACAAGGCGATTTATAACCGCATTGTGCGCGAATTCAATGCCGGCCGGCCACTACCCTGTCAGATTACGACCTACTCAGACGCCCCGGCAGGATCGGGGTTGGGCACTTCGTCCACCATGGCCGTGGCCATCTTGGGCGCGTTCACGGAATGGCTCAAACTGCCACTGGGTGAATACGAGCTAGCCCACCTAGCCTTCGAAATCGAGCGCCTGGAACTTGGATTAGTTGGGGGCAAGCAGGATCAATACGCGGCAGCCTTCGGCGGTTTTAATTTCATGGAATTTAATGCGGATGACCGCGTGATCGTGAATCCCTTGCGCATCCGCGCCTCGACGCTCAACGAACTTCAATCCAGTTTGATCCTCTACTATACCGGTGTCTCGCGCGACTCCTCCAAGATTATCGCCGAACAGATCCGAAATGTAACCAATAAGGCGGCTGATTCCGTCAATGCCATGCACAGAATGAAGACCGATGCCGTCCAAATGAAGGAGCACCTGCTGCGGGGCGAATTGCGGTCCTTTGCCCAGGTCCTCGGTCGGTCCTGGGAGGCGAAAAAGCGGATGGCTACGGTTATTAGCAATCCACAGATCGAAGAGGTCTTCGCGGCCGCCCGGCAGGCTGGGGCACTTTCCGGCAAGGTGTCAGGCGCCGGCGGCGGCGGTTACATCATGTTTATGATCGACCCCTGCAAACGTGAAGAAGTCACCCAGGCGCTGAGTGTATTTCCAGGAAATGTTCACCGCTTTCAATTCACGCCGCATGGCGTGGAGACGTGGAGCATCCGCTGAATTCGCCCTATGCAAGCCCACGATCTTATCCTTGAGGAACTCCGTTTGAGTCACGAAACGGTGGGGCGTCTGCTCCTGGAAAGCGAACTGATTAGGCAGATCGAGCTGACCGCATCCGCGATGGTGACCGCCTATCAGAGCGGCGGTAAAATCCTGCTCGCGGGCAACGGAGGCAGCGCTGCCGATGCCCAACATATCGCGGCCGAATTCGTCAGCCGCCTGAAATTCGATCGCGCTCCGCTCCCCGCCCTCGCCCTCACGGCGGACACCTCGATTGTTACCGCCATCGGCAATGACTACGGATACGCTCAACTCTTTGCCCGTCAGGTTCGCGCCTACGCACGGAAGGAAGATGTTTTCGTTGGTATCACCACTTCTGGTCGCTCGGAAAACGTGCTTCATGCTTTAGCCGTGGCACGAGAGCTGGGGTTGACCACCGTTGCCCTTTGCGGCCAGCCGGGTTTGGCCAACGGGACGACCTGCGATCATTTGCTGGCTTGTCCTTCTGCCATCACAGCGAAGATCCAGGAGTGCCATATTATCGTCGCCCATACCCTGTGCGGCTTGGTTGAACGCGCCCTGTTTCGTCCCCTCGCCTGACAATTTCTATGCCGATTATCCAGCACCCCTCCCTCGCGCAACCGCTCGACATTCCGCCCGACCAGGGCGGGACGAATCGCGATGAGCTGATCACCAACTACTGGCAGCATCATCCCCGGTTTCGCTTCCTGAAGATGTGCCCGCTCAATTCCCGTTTCTTTGATATTGGCGCGGGCTCCGGCGGCATGTCCTTCTGGAAGGACTGGCAGACTCCGGTGCGCCTGGATATCGAAATGCACGGTTGTGACCTTTCCCCGGGGCAGTTCGCAGACCGTTATGCCGCGTTTCATGTCATGGACTTCGACGGCACGGCTTTCCCGTATCCCGACAATCACTTTTCCGCCGCGCTTTCCTCGCACGTGATCGAGCATCTGCGCAAGCAGGAAGGTCTGGCCACCGAACTGATGCGCGTCCTGCGGCCGGGTGGCATGGTTTACATTGAAACGCCAACCGACGAATCCTGCCAGTTTCCGGGCCGGGAGTTTTTCATCGCGAACGGCTGTCCCACCACCACCATCAATTTCTTCGACGATCACACCCACACGACCGCGGTAAGCCGCCAGAAATTGAAGGATTTGTTCATTCAGCAGGGATTCACTCTGCACGAGGCCGGCACCATTCGAATGCCCTACATGGAAGACCGGATGCTGGCGAAGGCCGTTGCTCAAAACGACCAGGAGCTGGGCAGCTATGGTCTCTGGTCCAAGCTAGGCTTCGCCCACTATGCCGTCTTCCAAAAACCTGTTTCCTGACACCGCGATCATCCTGGTAGGCGGACGGGGAACCCGCTTGGGTGCATTGACCCAACAGACGCCCAAACCCCTGTTGAACGTGGCGGGTCGCCCTTTCCTGCTTCACGTGCTCGACTACCTGGTCCGGCAGCGGATCAAAAAAATTCTTCTGGCAACGGGCTACTTGGCCGGGGAATTCGATTATGTGCTGGGCGCGGATTATCGCGGCGTTTCTCTGACGTATTCTCACGAAGACACGCCGCTTGGCACCGGAGGCGCCATCGCGCTCTCGATGACACTGATCGAGGAGCAGGACGTATTCGTGCTGAATGGAGACACCTACTTTCCGGTCGACCTGTCGGAGCTGGCGCAGGTCCAGGTCGCCCGGCAGGCCGACCTTGCCATGGTGCTGCGGCAGATTCCTGATGTTTCTCGCTACGGGCATATTACCGCGGCGCAGGGGCTCGTTACTGCTATGCACGAAAAGGGCGCGACTGGACCGGGTTTGATCAATGGCGGAATCTATCTTATCAATCGCGCGTCGTTTCTGGCCGACGCGCCCGCCGGGGCCTTCTCGCTGGAGCGCGACCTCCTGCCTCGCTGGATCCAGCGGCGGGCCGTTGCCAGCACAGTGGCAGACTGCTACTTCATCGACATTGGGGTGCCGTCCGATCTGGCGCGAGCTCATCAGGATCTGGTCCAAGCATGAACAAGGCCCTCTTTCTCGATAGGGACGGCACGCTCATCGCCCACAAACCGTATTTGCACAAACCTGAGGAGGTCGCTCTCCTGCCGGGCACCACGGCCGCCCTCGGCCTGGCCAGAGAGAGAGGTTATCTTCTTTTCCTCTTCACCAACCAATCAGGGGTGGGCCGCGGCTACTTTAGCCTCGATGACGTCCATCGGGTGCATACTCGGCTCATCGAATTGCTCGGGTTGGGTCGGGATATTTTCACTGAGATATGCGTCGCACCCGAACATCCCAAAGCGCCTTCCCTTTATCGCAAGCCTTCACCACGCTTCATTCAAGAGATGATCACCAAGTACGACCTCACTCCGGCTCAATGTTGGATGGTGGGCGATTCAGACTCTGACTGGCGAGCGGGGCTGTCAGCTGGAATCCGAGCCGCGGCCGTGCGATCAGATCTAACTTCCGCGACAAACCTCGCGATAGCGAACCAATACTCCATTCTGCTTCACGATGATCTGGGGGCCTTTCTGGCCTCTCAACTACTACCGCCTGCCGATTCTGCACACCCTGACCCTTCGCGCCCGATTCTCACCCCCAATCCCAACTGCCCATGATCTGCAGCTTCTCCCACCAAATCCGCAGCCTTGAGGAATATGTTTCCTACAGAGCGACCAATAAACCCGAGCTTGAAGCTCAGCGCGCGTATGAAAACGCGCTTTCAGCCGGCCGGGGCGAATTCAACGTTTCCGGCTTCTGTGTGGCTTGTGGCAAGGTTGTTCCCCTGAAGGTCGATTTGCAATGGGGCGACGGAGTCCGCCCAAACTGGCGAGAGCGACTCCAGTGCGCCTGTGGTCTGAACAACCGGATACGGGCAGCCTTGGATTTCCTCGGCGAACTCGTCGGCAAAACTCAAAATCCCGCCCTTTATGCGACTGAGCAGGTCACCCCTCTCTTCGCCCAACTTCACTCCCGGCATCTCGCCATAACCGGCTCCGAATACCTGCGGGATGGAACCCAGCGCGGCGTGGCTAATGCCAATGGCATCCGGCACGAGGATATCACCGATTTGACTTTCGCAACCGGCAGCTTCGATGCCGTACTTTCTTTTGATGTCCTGGAACACGTACCCGACTACCGGGCCGCCTTCCGGGAAATCGCCCGCGTCCTGAAACCGCGAGGCCATCTTCTCAGCAGTTTTCCTTTTGATGCCAGCCTGGCAAAGACCCTCGTCCGGGCTTCGATCGGCGCTGACGGTTCCGTTGTGCACCACCTGCCTCCGGAATATCACGGCGATCCGGTCGACAATTCAGGATGCCTGTGCTTCCAGGTTTTCGGATGGGATGTGTTGGATGAAATGCAGCGCGCGGGATTCAGTGAGGCACATACGGTTTTCTACTGGTCCCTCGACCGCGGTTACCTGGGCCCCAATCAATTGTTGATTATTGGACAACGGTAAGCGCGCCTACCCTCCCCGAGTCGACCGGCACGGTTGCGCCACCTTTCCAGCAGATGATGACCCCAGTCAGAAGCCATCCACTTGTCCAGGGAGCCATCCTGTCGGCCCAGATCGGGACAGTCTATTTCCTGCTGCTGTCATTTGTTTTTCCTGGTTTCTTTTCGCCTTACTGGCCAGTTCACGCGGACGCCTACATGTTCATTCCTTCCGCGAAGCATTGGTTGGCAGAAAATTCCCCCCTATTAATTCCACGCCCGCTTGGCTTCGTTCTTGAACAATACCTCCATGCTTACGGTTTAAGAACCGGCCTGTTTTTAAACGCCCTCATCCCTTTGGTCAGCATTGCACTTACGGTGCAGGTTGCCCGCCGCTGGCTTTCGATCGAGCGACCGCACCTCGTCAGTCTGCTCTCCTACCTGAGCTGCCTGATCGCGCATCCCGGTTTCTACGTAGCTCACACCTATGACCAGTTCTCCAACCTCGAGTATTTCTTCGCAATTCTCGGGCTTTTTCTGTGGCTCGTCCGCCCCGTCGGGCCAGTCACCCACGCCCGACTTTGGCTCGTCTGCAGCCTGATATTTGCCAGTGCCTTTTGCAAGGAGGCCTACTGCTTGAGTCTGGCCGCACTCTGGGGGTACCTTTGGTTCGTGGAACGCCGGGACACGCCGGTACTGGCGCCCCTGCTCGCCGCCTTGGTCGGGTCAGCCGGCTCCTTTGTCTATATGCGATTGAGCGGGGCGGTTTTCACTTCGGGCCAGCAAGCCTACGAAGTCGTCGCGACACCCCAAAGTGTGCTGGATACGCTCGGAGCCTACCTAAGACCAAATCTAGTTTGGCCCATCTTCTTGTTACTGACCGGTACATATCTCCTGGCTTGGCGGGAAGGAAAATTCATCCGGACCCTGTTATTGAGCGTGGCCGGCGTTCTAGCTTTGATCCCGTATGCTATGCTGCCTCGTCATTTCGCCAGCTTCTATTCCTGGTCCGCCATGCCGCTCTTCGCCGCGCCAATGCTGCTGATTGGAAACGCCGCGACGGCGCAGTTTTTTCCGGCTAATGGAAAGTGCCGGGCCGGCTTCAATCGGGCCTTCGCATTTTCGGCCGCCGGGCTCGTGGGCTTGAGCTTGATTGCGTGGCAGAAATATTACTCCCAGCAGCGATGGACCCTGGACCGCCAGCAGGAACAGCGTTTGCTACTCACGGGCCTGAAGGCAAGCAATCGAACGCTCCTCCCTGGCTCACGTGTCCTGATCTCGGGCATGAATTTGATCTTTCACCCTTTTCAGTGGCCCGCGTTCGCCAGCACCTTGTTCCCAAATGCCAGCGAGATTGATTTCGTCACCTATTCGACTGGGGAGCAGAAGCTAGGCCGGGGCGATCCATCCCGCACTGACGGCACCAAGGTGCGATTCATCGCCCCGGTCCAGGTGACCGGAGAACTTATCGCCCGAACGAATCGCGTCATTCTTTTCAACGAAACCGGCCAGATTGTGGGAGAGTTCTCCCCTCCCTACTCAGCTTCTTTGACGGCGGGTGCCCTCGGGCCGTTCCCCGGCAATCCGCTTGATTGTATCCGTTATCCAAAGCTGTGGGAGAGCAAGTCAGCGCTTGAGACCGGTGCGGACATAACTCCGGTTTTGCTGGCCCTTGGGGCCACCCGCTATGATCCCGAATACGACCCCATCGCAGAAGCAGCGTTACAAGGCGCCATCGCGATTATTCCTGACAATCCGTATCCTTATTTTTATCTCGGGACACTCAAGGAACGGCGCAAGGAACTTCCCCAAGCTCAGCACTGGTTTGTTTTGGCCCGGGATGTAGCCGCCAGAACCGGTGCGTCCAACCCCGTTTTTGACGAAGGTGTGAAGCGGACCCGCTGAACGCATCCTTAATTTTCCTTCGAGCCGCCACCTCTAAAAATGGAATCGCCTAACTTCCCTTCAAAACCGATCCACCTGGCCTTACTTGCCCTCGTGCTGCTTCCGGTCCTCTTTGGCCTGCAGCTCTGGTGGCTCGATTGCGCACAATTCCAGGTTTTGGCAGGTGACGATGTCCGCTGTTTCCCGACCGCCCTTCAGGGGCTTGGATCATACAATAGTCTGCTAAGCTCATTTTTCCGATTCCGGCCTGTAACGTCTCTGCTCATCTGGTTGAGTGCTATTTGCTCTCAGGGACATTATCCCACGCTGCTGATGATAGGGACCGGGCTTCACACGCTTAACGCTTTTATCTTTCTCGCATTACTGAGAAAAGTTACGGGGGTATCGCTCGGACTTGCCCTGGGTTTAACCCTAATCGCGACATTCAATCGCTTTACCGCCTATCTGATCACGCCTGAATTGGCAATCATGGAGGGCGCAGCCATCACTTGCTATCTGTTGTTCCTGTGGGCGCTTCTGCGACTGATTGATACTTGTCAAGCAAGGTGGGCGCTTCTGGTGGGCTTATCCTTCTTCATAGTATTGCATATCCATGAACGCTACATGGTGCTAGCCGGTGCCTGCTTTATCGTAGCTGCGTTGATTTACCGAAGTAATCGCCTGGCAAGCTTCATTACCTGCAGCTGCTCCCTAGCCTCGCTCGCTTTCAATTTCGCAGCCAAAAAACTACTCATGCATGCTCCCATACTCATGGGGACAACTACGCAGGCGATTGAGTTCAATCCCAAAACCATTCTTTGCTTTTTTGCTGACGGTATGAGCAATCTGGGCGGCGTGAATCGAGGGCCCTCTTATCTTTCGGTGCTAGACTACGCGGAGGCTCCTCCTTGGCTAAAACTATTTTCGGTAGGATCCGCCACTCTGAGTTTGTTGATTCTCAGTTGCGCGATTTTTTACTCCTGCTGCTCCATCAAGGCTTCTCCCCGCGAGGCCAGACCGGGTTGGACAGTGGTTGTGCTGCTCTGCCTCGTTTTTGCTTTGGTGCTGTCCGCCAGCATCACTTTCAGACAGGAATACCGTTGGCTTTATCCGGCTTACCTCACGTTTCTTATTTTGCTTGGCTTCGGTACCGATGATTTCGAACAAACCATTAAGCACCCAATTGCCCGAATTCCTTTGGTGGGTTTCATTATTTTGGCTATTATCTCAGAATTTGGCATTCGAGAACACAGGGCGAACTACTATGCCAGAAGCGCGTACCACCTGGCGGAAAATCTATACGCGTTGATCCAAAAAACGCCCGCATTGAAGACTAGTAGGGAAATAGTGATTGGGGGCGACGAGCTCTCAATTTCAAATTGGGTTTTCATGGGAGGTGCCTTTGCAAGCTTTTATAAACTTCCGCCTTTAGCATTCTCCCCTTCCGCGCCCGGCAAGGCCACCGAGCCGGTGAGGTTGCCATCAGTCGTGTATCATCAAAGTAACGGGACTTTCTCCTTATCCGAACCCGCAGACAAAAACCAGGTCAGCAGTCTGGGCACAGCAATGACTGTCAATTTCCCGACCTACCAACTGTCTACGCCAAACGGCAAACCCTCCTTCGCCTTCAGGCAGTTTGAAACCCAGGGCTGGATGCTTACTTCACCCGTTGGATTAGTGGTTCACGCGCCAGGTTCGGTCAAGAATCTGGCAATCACTTTCACGCACAGCTCAGCGAATGGAGATGGATTGGATTTGGCTATCACTGCCCAATTCCTAAATCAACAATCGTTCGAACTTCTCTCAGTAAGAGTGCCGGCGCTGAAGAATGAGGGACGGCCTGAATGGCAATCCTATCAGATCAAGTTGCCTGAAGATTGTAACAGTATAAGACTTTCCCTGGAATCTAGGTCCGGCGATCAAACCTCTGATTGGCTTTTTATTAGAGATTTTTCCTTCAACTAACCCCCAACGATTGTGCTAAATAAATTGCCAAACTTGGGGTATGGCAAATGATCCGTTTTATTTAGTACTGAATATCGCCCCATGACGGACTTAAACTCCTGCCTCATAGCTAAGCGAAATGAATGCGCCACCCGTTTGCTGGCTCTCTACAAGCAAGCTAACGCCGGGCACATCGGCTCCTCACTTAGCTGCCTGGAAATCCTCGTCGACCTTTGCTTTCAACGCCTAGGCAAAGATGACATGCTAATTTTATCCAAGGGGCACGCCGCCGGAGCACTTTACACCACTCTCGATCTATCCGGTCGCCTGCTCGATGCGAAGCTCGATACATTCTATAAGGACGGCACGCTGCTAGCCGCTCATCCACCCTGCTCGGGCGAGATCAAGGCCATTCCATTCGGCACGGGCAGCCTTGGCCATGGCTTGAGCTTGGCTTGCGGCCTCGCCTTCTCGCAGCGCTTCACTGGCAGAAACTTCCATGTCTATGCGATTCTCTCGGACGGAGATTGCAATGAGGGCTCCACTTGGGAGGCCGTACTTTTCGCCGCCCACCAAAAGCTCATGAACCTGACCGTCATTGTTGACCTCAATGGCATCCAGGGCATCGGTTACACCAAGGATGTGCTCCAGCTTGAACCAATTACAGATAAGTGGCGCGCCTTCGGCTTCGCCGTGGCCGTGGCCGAGAACGGCAACGATTTCGCCAGCCTGGCATTGGCCCACGACCAACTTCGCGACAGCGCGGGACCCCGTTGCATCATCGCGCGTACCGTAAAGGGAAATGGCGTTTCTTTCATGCAGGACAAAGTTGCGTGGCATTATCTTCCTATGAAGGATGAGCAATACACCCAGGCCTTGCATGAAAACAGCGCTAGCTGCTCGTAGGCTGCCATGCGTAAGGAATTCTCTCAATGGACCGAACAGTTTGGCCGGCGCGAGCCACGATTAATATTTCTGACTGGTGATCTTGGCTTTGGCGCTTTGGAAAATGTACAGGCCGCGCTTGGTCCTCGCTTCGTAAACATGGGCGTTTGCGAGCAAAATATGGTTTCCGTCGGTGCAGGTCTAGCCCAGCAGGGCTTACTCCCAGTTTGCTATAGTATTGCGCCCTTTGCGGTGTTTCGCCCTTACGAGCAGATTCGCCTGGATATTGCCATCCACAAGTTGCCAGTGAAGATCATCGGCAATGGCGGCGGCTACGGCTACGGTATCATGGGGGCGACGCATCACGCTTTGGAGGACCTTGCCGTGCTTTCATGTCTACCAAATTTCAACTGTGTAGTACCATTATGTAATTCCGACGTGACCGGTGCCTGCGAATTCCTTTTCCAGCACATGGGGCCCGGCTATTTACGTCTTGGCTACGGTCTCTGGCCGGAGACTGTAGGATTACTTCCTCCTTTCGATCCAGTGCGCCAGCTTGTGGCCTGTCGGCTGGGTCCACCGAGGGTAACCGTGGCCGGTATCGGTCCCGTATTGCTTAGTACCTTGCCATGGACGGCGGAGAACGGACAAGTTGACGTATTTGCCATTTCACAGCTTCCTTTGCCGGCACTCACTCCCGCCTTAATCGAAAGTGTGGTCGCATCGAAGCAGTTGATCGTAGTCGAAGAACATGCGGCCCGCGGAGGTCTCGGAGAATTTCTGGCCGCAGCTTTAGCTCGGGAAGGAGTTTCCTTTCGCCTTCACCACAAGCATGCTGCCGGTTATCCCAATGGCCGCTATGGCAGCCAAGCCTATCATCAGCAGCAATCAGGCCTAGACGCCATGTCGCTCCAAGCCAATGTGTCACGGCTTGTTTCTTGATTTGCCCTAATAATATGCTCGATGCGCCTCAAACCCCGACAATAGACTTATGGACTGACAATTGGTCGGATGCTGAACGGGAAGATGCACGGCGACTGCAGGGTCCAATCTGGGTTGTAGGTGCTTCGGGTTTCATCGGGGCCAAGGTGTTTTTTTCTCTTTCCCGGCTGCGTCCGGATGTGTTTGCCGTCTCTCGGCAGGTGGAAGCTAGCTGGCGCCTATTGCATTGCCCTTACCCCAATCGGATTGCCTTGGATATCACTGAGCCCCGCGAAGTGATCGCGACCGTCAAAAAGCATCGGCCACGAACTGTTTTTAACCTCTCGGCATATGGCGCGTACGAGCGACAAAATGCCCCCGAACGTATTCATGAGGTTAATTATACCGGAACGCTGAACCTGATCCAGTCGCTCCTTGAGACTGGTTGTGATGCTTTCGTACAAGCAGGTACCTCTTCAGAATATGGACTCAACTGCGCCGGACCGACCGAGTCCGCTGTGCTCGAACCGAACAGTGATTATGCCGTATCAAAAGTGGCTTCGGCCTACTTACTGGGCTACTATGGCAGGCTGAAGGGATTCCCCTGTACTCACCTCAGGATTTACTCCGTTTATGGTCCGTGGGAAGAGCGCGATCGTCTTGTTCCGACTCTGATCCGACTTGGACTCCAAGGTCAATACCCACCACTGGTCAACCCAGCTATCTCGCGGGACTTTTTATATGTAGATGATTGCACCCGGGCATTCGTCAGGGCAGCTCTGACGACCTGCCGTTCGCACCCGGGCCAAGCCTACAACATCGCCACCGGAATCAAAACCTCTCTGGCCGAGATTGCCCAGTTGGCTAAAAAAACCTTCCAGATTCCGGTCGAGCCGGTTTTCGGCTCCATGCCCAATCGCAAGTGGGATCTCTCCAACTGGTACGGTGATCCGGCGTTGGCCAAAACCCAACTTGGCTGGGCTTCGCGTACTCCATTGGAGGCAGGCTTGGTGCTTTCCTCGACATGGGAAAAATCGGCTGCCCCTCATGTCAGGTTTGGAATGGTCGCTAGCAAGGTGGAAAAACTGTCGGCCGTCATCGCCTGTTACCGTGACCACCAAGCTATCCCGGTCATGCATGAGCGCCTGACCAAAGTGTTTAGCACCCTCGGGGTGAACTATGAAATCATCTTCGTCAATGATCGCAGCCCGACTCAAGACGAGACGATCATCCAGCGCCTCTGTGAGCAGGATCCTCATGTGGTCGGCATTTCCCATTCACGAAACTTTGGCTCCCAAAGCGCTTTTTTGAGTGGCATGGAAATAGCCACTGGCGATGCCGTCGTACTACTGGATGGCGACCTGCAGGACACTCCTGAAACGATCGAAGGTTTCTATCGAGAATGGAAGAAAGGCTACGATGTAGTCTTTGGAATCCGGGTAAAGCGCCAGGCCACCTGGCATATGCAGATTCTTTATAAAACATTCTACCGGGTACTACGCCATCTATCGGATGTGGAAATGCCGGTGGACGCCGGTGATTTCTCGCTGATTGATCGCAAAGCCGTTGACCACTTACTCAAATTTCCGGAGCGGGATGTTTTTGTCCGTGGTTTACGAGCTTGGATCGGCTTCAAACAAACCGGCGTACCATATGTTCGACCCGAGCGGATGTTTGGACGAACCACCAACAATTTCCTCAAGAATATCTGGTGGGCAAAGAAGGCGATATTCTCCTTCAGCCTCAAACCACTGTACTATATCCAAGGATTGGGATTCGTAATATTTGCGGCCAGCATGGCGCTGTCCCTCTTCTATCTCGGCAATTACCTATTGCATCCTCCAACGGGAGCCAGGGGAATCACCACCATCATTCTTCTTGTACTGGCCCTGGGAGGTATTCAGCTCTTCTCCCTCAGTATTCTCGGCGACTATCTGGGCAAGGTACTTGAGGAGACCAAGGGCCGCCCGCGATATATCCGCGCCCGAATATTCAAGGGTGGTGATACTTTTGCCAACGAACAAGACATTCAACATCTCCTAAAAAGTCGCCGAGACACGGTGGTAAGTCGCTGCCATGGCCAGCATAATTGACGAACGTGGTTTCAATCAAGGCTTCAAGCTGACGCAGGCCCAGCTTGTCCGTCTTCGCCGCCGAGCAGAGTCTATCGTGGCCGAAATGAACCTTCCCGCTGACGGAGAAGCGCGGCGTCAAATCCATATTCTTGAACTGGGCTGTGGTACCGGAGAGCTTGCCTATGAGCTAGCGAAACTCACCGGCGCACGCGTCACTGGCGTCGATCTCTCGCCCCAATTTATTGATCAGGCTGCCGCCAAACACTCTTTCCCTGGCCTTCGCTTTATTGTCTCTGACCTGAGCAAGGAAGCCCCAGCTTCCGCTCAAGAGAAATACGATTATATCGTAGGCAATGGCATTCTCCATCACCTTTACCATCATTTGGATGGTTTTCTGCCGGCCTTGGCGCGCTGGCTTGTGCCGGGTGGCCGTCTTATTTTTTGGGAGCCAAACCTGCATAATCCCTATATCTTCCTGATATTCTCATTCCCATTATTCCGCCGACTGGCACGCCTAGAACCAGATGAAATGGCTTTCTCCCGCACATTTATCTGCCAGAAATTAGTTACTGCGGGGTTTTACGATATAGAAGTGGATACCCGAGATTTTCTTCTGCCCAACACCCCTGATTTTCTAATCGAAACCACTATTGCGTCAGGCCGGGTGGCAGAGAAAATTCCCTTTCTTCGAAGCTGGGCTCAATCTGTCTTCTTACGAGCAAAGCATTAAGTCTTGTTTTCAGATTTTTCAAATCTCAGTCGCAATGAACTCATATGCACTCATTGATATTCCCGGGGACCACGAAAGCCGTAAGCGTCGTCCCGGGTGCCTCCAGTCGGTGGCACGGGATTTGAACGGCTCGTAACTACGAGAGCTACGACCGGGCTGGTTGTCGTAGTTACGAGAGCTGCGAAACACTGGCCGCTTTCCAGTGGGCCGGCAGCAGGGGGGTGAGGTCGTCCTTGGTGGTCATCGCCGGCAGGCGGGTGAGCACGTCCTTGAGGTAGGCGTGGGGGTCATGTCCGCAGCGCTGCGCCGAGACGATGAGCGAGTAGATCACGGCGGGGCGGTCGCCGGCGTCGGGATGGCCGACGAAGAGCCAGTTCTTGGCGCCGAGCTTGCTCGGGCGGATGGCGTTCTCCACGGCGTTGGTGTCGAGCCGGGTCTGGCTGTGGCGCAGATGCGCGGTGAGCGGGGCCCAGTGGCCAAGCAGATACGCGCAGGCCTGACCGAGCCCGGTTCTGGGGAGGACGCGCTTTTGCAACGCGGTCACCAGCCAGCGCAAGCGGGCCAGCGGCCGGGCAAAATGTTCCTGGCGGAGCGCGGCGCGTTGTTCGCCGACCTCCGCCTGGTCCCATTCCCGCTCGAGCTGGTAAAGCCGGCCGACCAGGCGCAGCACCCGCTCCGCGGTTTTCGGCCGCTCCGTGGCCGCCTCGAAGAAGCGGCGGCGGGCATGGGCCCAGCAGCCGGCCCACTCGACTAGCGGATGCGCGCGGGCATAGGCGGCATACGCCTCGTAACCGTCCGACTGGAGCACGCCGGCAAAATCGCCGAGCAACCGTTCGGCCTCGTCGTGCCGGCGGGACAATCGCCACTCGAAGACGACTCCGCCTCCGGGTCGCGAGAGCGCCCACAGCCAGCCGGTCGTGGTCCGGCCGTCTTTCAGGTCGGGGTCGTTGCAGCGGATCGGGGTCTCATCTACCTGCACGTAGCCGCCTTGGAGCAGGTCTTGTTTCATCCGCTTGACCAGCGGTTCGAGCAGCGCCGTGGCGGCCCCTACCCAGTCGCAGAGGTTCTGGCGGGAGATCGGCGCGCCCCAGCGCCCCAGCATCTTTTCCTGGCGGTAAAGGGGCAGATGATCGGCATACTTGGCCGTGAGCGCCCAGGCGATCAGGCCGGCCGAGGCGAAGCCGCCGGGCACCACGCGGGCCGGGGCCGGCGCGAGCAGCGGCGCCCGGTTGCGATCCAGCCGGTGCCGGTACTTGGGCCGCACGATCTCGCGCTTGAAGAGTTTCGGCGGCACCACATCCACTTCGAAGGTGCGCTCCTCGCCGATCTTTTCATAGAGCGTGGGATCGGCCTGCACGGCCGGCGGCTCAATCACGACAGTCTCCTGCACCGGCAGGTGCGCGAAGCTCTCGGCCGGCAGCGTGCGCTTCGGCGCCGGGCCGGTGGCACGCTCGTAGCTGACCGTCGCGACCGGTCGCTCGGCGGCGGTGGCGAACTGCTCGAGGGCGCCGAGTTGCAGCAGCAGTTGCGCGCGGTCGAGTTTCTCGCTCTGACCCGGCCCAAAGAGCTTTTGCTTGAGCCACTGAATCTGCCGGCGCAGCACCAGGTTCTCCTCCCGCAGGAGTTGCACTTCATCGGGACTGATCGCGCTCGTGCTCATCGCGCGCACTCTGTCAGGGCGCAGCGCAGAGAGTTCCGTCGGAAGAAAACTATTTTTCTTCAGCGCTCGTACCAAGCCTTGAGCGAACCGTGCTTGAGCTCGATGCCGCCGACGAGCAGGGCGAAGGCTTCGGGCACGAGCGCCAGCTTGGTTGTTTTCTCGCTCGGCTGCGGCCACGAGAAGCGGCCCTTTTCCAGCCGCTTGGCCAGCACCCACACCCCCGTGGTGTCCCAATACAGGAGCTTCAAGCGCGTGCGGTCCTTGTTGATGAAGCAGAACACCGCGCCTGACTTTGGATCCTCGCCAAGTTGGTCCTGCACGGCGGTCCACAGCCCGTTGAACTGCTTGCGCATGTCCACCGGCTGCACGGCCACGTAGATCTTGATCGCTGCGGGGAAGGCCAGCATTGGCTATGCCCTCAAGGCCCGCAGCAGCGCGGCCAGTTCCACCGCACTCCCACCCCGCAGCACCGTGCCGTCGGGCAGGCGCACCTCCAGACCGGGGACAGCCAGCGCCGGCCGCGGTCCGGGCAGGCACGCCTCCACGAAACGCACGGCGGGAGCCTCCGCGCCCCGCCGCCGCTTCCGGCCCGCTGGCACTACCGGCAGCTTGCCCCGCTGCCGCTCGGCCTGCGCCCAGGTGCAAAACGTCGAGTACCGGAGCCCCTCCCGCTTCGCGAACGCCGTCTGCGTCAGCCCGCTTTGCCGATACTCGGCCAGCAACTCCGCTCGCCTCACCAATGATGTGTGCCGCCGCCCCAGCGTATCACGCTTCTCGCCCGTATCGATCAACTCCGTCGTCGTAATGGTGGCCATTACGACACCCTATCAGGTCGTAGCTCTCGTAACTACGAGGCACCCGAGGCTACGCTTACCGAAAGCCAAGGCCGATCCAGCCTTGGGCTCCTATCTGGTCAGGATTGCCCAGCTCGACGGTTACTTGGCTCGCGCCGTCGACCCAGTGCCAGGCAACACCGTCATGTGGCGCGGCCTCTCTCTCCCTCGGCTATGCTCTTGGCCGTAAACTTATGGGTAATTGAAGCCCGAAGCTACGCTTACCGGGAGTGAAGGAGGAGAGGCTTTGGACCACGGCGAGCTGAAGTTCGGGCAGTGTGCGGGCCGCCGCTTGCGTAGTTGCGACTGAAGTTTGGCGAAGGCCATCTCGATGGGATTGAGATCGGGGCTGTAGGCGGGAAGGTATTGTACGGTGGCGCCACAAGCGCCGATGAGCTCACTCACCTTTGGCATTTTGTGAGTCGAAAGATTGTCGAGGATGACCAGGTCGTCCTTTTTGAGTTCGGGACAGAACACCTCGCGCAAATAGGCGGTGAAGACTTCCCCGTTGACGGCCCCTTCGATCAGGAAGGGAGCGGCCAACCCGTCGCAGCGTAACGCGGCGATGAAAAGTCGAGGTTTGCCAATGCCCGTGCGGTACGGCGGCCACGCAGCGCTGACTGCACAAGGCGCGCCCGTAGAGTCGTGCCATCTTCGTGTTCAGTCCGGTCTCGTCGATGAAGACCAGGCGCCCACTCGCCCAATGCGCTTGGGCGCGCCGCCAGCGCCGCCGCGCCACTCGAACATCAGGTCGCTCCTGCTCGGCGGCGTTCGTCGTTTTTTTATAACTCAACCCGAGTCGATCGAGCCGATGCCACAGCGCCGTCAGGCCGATCTGCACGTTAAGCTCCTGGCGGCAACGCTGCTGCAGCTCCACCAAGGTCAGATCCGCTTGGGCGGCAATGCATCGCCGCAATCGAGATTCATGCTTCTTCAGCCGGGAGACCCGATAGCCGCCGATCTGCTTCGGGCGGCAGTGCCCGCTAGCCTGGTGCTGCTTCCAGAATCGCACCACACTCTTGCGTCTCACCCCAAAGCGTTGGCAAACCTCACCGGTACCAGCCCCATCCGTCCGCGCCTTAACAATACGCTGACGCAGATCCTCGCTCAACGGTCTCACAATTTGGTCCTCATGCGAAGGAGCATACCAAAAGGTGGCAGTACGTCTATCTAAGTAGAAAATGCTCTAGGGCGCCGGGCAGTTCCACCGTCTCGCAAACTTTCCCGCGCGCTACTCGAAAGCAATTACTTCAACGAGCGCTGCGACGACCCGCTGATCCGGATCCGTGGCTTTCAGCTTGTGGACCCCGTTGATGACTAAGGTGATTCTCGAGGATCTTGACCGATAGACCTTCGGAACCGCCACCTTTTCATCAATCAACCAACCGCCGCCATCCGCGTTGCCATCCGCCTCATGAACCACCTTTTCGTCAATCAAGATCGTCACATGGGTCACCTCGCGGAAATTTCCCGGAACATACATCTTGATGTGCAGCGCAGTGGTCTCGAGGCCCTTGCGGAGCATGACCGAAGCGGTCCGCCCCATCCAGCGATGTCCTTCAGCAGGATTGTAAGGAAGCCACTGATCGCCCAGCTGGCCGTCAAAAGCCCGGTTACCGTACAATCCGGCCGGTGGCAAAGGCGTGGGTCGACCGATGATCGCGAGGGGAATCCCCCCGAGAGCGAGGGCGGTCGCCACACGGAAGATCTGCGAGCCGGTGGTGATGGCTTCATTCCGGGAAAACCATTCTATCCATCGTAGGCGCACTAGAAGTCCTCCCTTCAGCCGCAGGGCCCTCGATTCAATGAATCGCCACGAACAAGCGGCGTAGGCGCTTCCAACGACAGCCGCCACAAGGAAATTGATGAGAGGCAGCCGTCCGCCGGGAACGAACTGAACCAAAATCTGCTGCGTCGGACATCCACTCAGGTAGAGCCCGTAAGACAAGTCGCCAAAACGGGTGACCCCTTTGCGTAGGCTCTCCGGCATCCGCATGTGCGCCGCCGCAAACACCAGATAGGAGAAAAAAAACAGGAAGCATTCCTTGAGGAACCCATACCGGCTGGAAACAGCCATGCAGACCAGCGCAAGCGCCGACAGTGGCAAGGAAACGGGAATACGAGACTGGTACTGAGAAAAAAATGCACCGGCCCAGAAAAAACCCGAAAAACATAACAGATCAGGAACAGCCAGGCCCAGAAAATGTGACGGCAGATCATCACTGTGACCCGACTGGATGATTCCCAAATAGACAAACGCCGTAATTAACCATAGCGCAAGCGCACTGTACCTCCCTTTTAGGATGCCGATGGCGGACAACAGAACAAAAACCAGGTAGCAGAGCACCTCGTAAGGAATGGTCCAGAGCGAGCCGTTGACAGCATTGGGATAGGGATTGTGGGTAAAACAACCGGGCAGGTCGTGCTGCAGCGGGAAAAGTTTGATGTTGAGCAAGTAGGTGTAGGTGGACGCAAACGAAAAGTACTCCGCCGGTGCGTGGGACGAGATTGCCGGGCCGATCACAAAAACCGTCAACAGCACTATTGCGGCCAAGGCCGGAATGATTCGCAGTATTCGGTTCAAAACGAAACGCACCGGGTTGGGATCGCGACCCCAGCTCATGAACAACAAGAAACCGCTGGACAGGAAAAAAGCCGCCACTCCGACGTCCCCGAAATGCAACTGTCCACCGGACAGCCGGACCAGAATTTCTTTGTCAGCTCGCCCCGTCAAAACGTGCGCGTGCCAGAAAAGCACCGCCAACGCCGCCATAATCCGGATCAAATCAAAGTTATTAGCCATGCCCCGGGGAATATTGCTTCAAGTGGAACCATTCTGACGACCGAACTTCTGATCGTCGATTTTTTGTAGTTTCCTGAAGACGAGGGCGCTGCTGCGGATCATCCCGGCACAGGATCAACTCAAACGCAAAGATGGCCAGCACGTAATTATTCGCATGCTGGCCAATCGTGGGAACACTCGGCGGCCCGTGGCGGTTTCCGGGCTTCCGGCCTAACTCTTACTGGATTTCCTAGTAATTCACAATTTGCCATTCCAAGGGCACGTTCGTCGCGATCATCTCCCCGCTCAAGGCTGTTGTGCCGTTCATCAGCCACACGCCCCGGTCACCCGTGGTGGTATTCTGCCAGATCAGATCGGGATGACCGTCCCCATTGAAATCGTCCGTCCCGGCGATCTGCCATTCCAAGGGCACGTTCGTCGCGATCATCACCCCGCTCAAGGCTGTTGTGCCGTTCATCAGCCACACGCCCCGGTCACCCGTGGTGGTATTTTGCCAGATCAGATCGGGATGTCCGTCTTCGTTGAAATCAGCCGCCCCCGCAATTTTCCACTCCAGGGGCACGTTCGTCGCGATCATCACCCCGCTCAGGACCGTGGTGCCATTCATCAGCCACACGCCCACGTCACCCGTGGTGGTATTCTGCCAGATCAGATCGGGATGACCGTCCCCATTGAAATCAGCCGCCCCCGCAATTTTCCACTCCAGGGGCACGTTCGTCGCGATCATCACCCCGCTCAGGACCGTGGTGCCATTCATGAGCCACACGCCCCGGTCTCCCGTGGTGGTATTTTGCCAGATCAAATCGGGATGACCGTCTCCATTGAAATCGGCTTGTAAAAGCGCTGGCGTACTAAGACTGATCTTCGTGACCTTGCGATACGTCGACACACCCTGCCATTCGACGCCATTCAAGTTAACTTCATCGGGTCGGCCCCCGATAACGGAATATTGGAGCTCAAGAGTGTAGGTTTGTCCGGGAATCAACCAAGAGCCGTTTACGGTGAGCTGGGTGACCGGCGGTTGATATATCGGAGTAGGCGTGGCCGGACTGTCGCCCAGCGGGAGAAAGCCTGATTCCACCGAAGCAGGCCCGATCACTCCATGGTCATTATAGATGCCGGCACCGATCAGCGACCCGTAGGTGGTTGTGCCATATTCGGGAAAGGAGTTGAGAGTCAGCGTAGTGGTTCCCGTGGATTTCAGGAGCAAGTGATTCGAGGACCAGACCGCTCCGTTGTCCGCGCTGGTAATTTGGGGCGTGACGCTCGGGTAAGTGGTTCCAGCCGCAAAGACCAAACCAGCGGTGAAAAAGTCAGGGGTGGGTTTGTCGCCGCCAAGAAATTTGATGCCATAAGCTCCGCCGTCAGTGGGTGCAACGGGATAAAACGATGTCATGGCGGCGTCCGTGGTAAAATCATGCCCGAACATGAAATCAGTGCCATTATTCGGGCTCGTCGAGAAATTGAGAGTGCCCGTGTTGGTGTCGCTACTTGCGCCACTTTGCGGCGTGCCAGCGGAACCCGGCTTATAAAAAGCGGGGCCCCAGTGGCTCATATCGACACTGCCTCCTCGTATTTGGATATTTAATGAGAATGGCACGCCGTGCGGAGTGATAATCGACGCATCCGTTTGGGAAAAATAGTCTATACGATCGATGGAGATGGTCGGCGATTGCGCGCGCATCGTCGGCAGCGCTAATAATGTGACAAGAAAAAGGCAGAATGCTGCCGCATGATTTTTAGATGTATTCATAGAGGGTGTGAAATTGCTCTCTAAGGTACCCGAGAATCCCCGGGAAACGCATGGGGCCATGACCTGAAAAAAACTTGTCACACACACCAGAGCTCGCGGATTTCCGGGGCCTTTCCACTTCCCGAAGCGGGGCATATACCTGATCACCTGCGCCGTTCCACGAAATCGTCCTGCCGCGGTTAAGGCTCTGATAAGTTATAAGCTATTGCTCCGTATAATTGTTCCCAAAAAATAAGAACGCGAATGGTCCTCGTTTCGCCTTCCTTCATTGCATGGGCCTGTCTGCTAACTGGCGGCTAATTCCCGCGGAACCATCCAAGGGGTGCTTTGTCGCGACTCGCAGCACAATTTCTCGGACCGAATGCCTTCGAGATGGCCGCCGCCGCCCGTTTCCTTGTAAAAACTCGGCTTCCGACGCGATTGTGGGACAATGGACCGCTCGCTCCGATATAATTTGTAGTCAGTCGCGCGCAACCATTTCAATAAATCAACCTAGTGAAGCCCGGCTCTCCCATCCAGTTTTACATCGATCAACCTTCCAATTGGTCGGTATTGGGTCAGTGCATCCTGGTCCGCGGCTGGTCCTTTTCCAATGCAGGCCAGCCGGTGCGGGCCGTGAGACTCCGCACCATGGACCTGACCCTAAATGGCGTGACTGGGCTTCCCCGGCCGGATGTCAATGTGGCGCTGCCCGCTGCACCAGACGAGTTCACGGGATTTGAAATCCGGGGAACCTTGCCGGGCGGCAGACAGGAGGTCCAACTCGAGGCACAACTGGCTGATGGCAATTGGTGTCTCTTGCTGGCACGCACCGTCCAGGTTCAGCGTCAGATCCTGCCGCTTTGGCTGGGTGGCGGAGACTGGCAGGAACTGATGTTCTTCCAGATGCCAGCGCACATGGCCTACCCGGCGAGGCCGCTGCGCGGGGAGCAGTTTCCGCCTCCGACCCATTCCCCACGGCGAAAAATCAGTATCGTCACGCCTTCCTATAACCAGGCGCGTTTCCTGCCCGAAACGATGCGCAGCGTGCTGGATCAGGCGAAGGTAACCTGTGACTATATCGTGCAGGATGGTGGTTCGACTGACGGAAGCGAAGCGCTCATTGCGCGCCTTGCTAAGGAGACTGGAAACCGGAGATCGGAGACCGGATCCGAAGTAAACCCGCCTCCCGACGCGCCCCGCCTCATCGCGTGGGAAAGCGCGACAGACCAAGGGCAGGCAGACGCCATCAAGCGCGCTTTCGCTAAAACCAAGGGCGGGGGAGACGATATTATGGCCTGGATCAATTCCGATGATTTCTACCTTCCCGGCACCCTGGCCTATGTAGCCGGCTACTTTGCGGAGCATCCCGACGTTGATGTGCTCTATGGCCACCGCATCGTCGTGAACGAGGAATCACAGGAAATCGCCCGTTGGTTCCTACCCCGGCACGACCCGGAGGTGCTACGCCTGAACGATTTTGTGCCGCAGGAGACCCTTTTCTGGCGGCGGCGCATCTGGGACCGGGTCGGGGGCATCGACCCTGCATTCAAATTCGCCATGGATTGGGACCTGCTGCTACGGTTCCAGGCCGCCGGGGCCCGAATCGTTCGAGTACCCCGGTTCCTGGCCTGTTTCCGGGTCCACGCCGCGCAGAAGACCGCGGCCCGGATGCACGACATCGGCCAGCAGGAAATCACGCTCCTGCGCGAACGCACCCATGGCCGGCCGTTCCCACCGCAGGAACTCGAGCGGAATCCCCGCTTGCTCAGTTACCTGCGTCAGAGCGCGCGGATTGAGATGCTGTGGAAACTGGGCATCCGCAGCCCGTAATTGAAAATTATTCGCGGGATTGTCTTTCGAACCCAGAGGCGGTAGTTTCCATCTTTCCGCGCTTCCCGGCCGAACGCTGGCCGAACGCTGGCCGAACGCTTTAGGACCCAGCCGGAGACGGAATGGCCACAATAAACACCAAGAACACAAAAATAAGCCACCGGCTGATGCGTCGGATGTGATCACAGCTTTTTGCGTTTTTTGTGTTTCTCGTGGCCAATAGCCTGGTGCCGTCGGACTTCCCGGCCGAACGCTGCCGGACGCTTCAGGGCCAACCCGTGCCGGAATGGCACATCCTGTTGTTTGCTTCTGCAAACCCGGGACCTCCTGTTGAATCCCGCTGGATTCACGGGATCCGTCGCCCAACCTTGCGTTGTGGCTGAAGTCGCCCGGCCTGCGCCGTGGCTGGAAAACACCAAGAGCACGAAAGGAGACCAGTTAGCACTACTCGGCTACGTCGCTTGAGCCCGACACACCCCGCCCTATCGGGCACCATCCTTCGCCAAGACTACGGACGGCAGGCCCCTCTCCAGCCGGACTCATGCAATTGACGCGGGTGGAACGCGGCCTCTGGACGCGTTGGTAGGGCGCGGATTCCACTCCGCGCCGCTTCGGCGGTGAAGGGACTCACCGCCCTACCTAAAGAACCCGTCCGGAGGCCGGGTTCCACCATTCAGTCCGGACACCCGCGAAGATAACACGCCTTAACTGAATGCTTCCGGATGAAGAGGGGTGGCGCGCAGTGCCGGGGTGTGTGGATGAACTTAACGGAGTGGGCTAGGTAATGTGTCTGGATGGGACCGCACTTTTTTGTGTTTTTCGTGTTTCTTGTGGCCAATGGTCTCGCGGCAGGACGAGGTGGTCGCGAAAGGGGCAAAGCAGTCAACCCCAAAGCTATCATCTTGACGCCACCTTTTGGAAGCATCTTGATGCTTGGATGAGAACAACCTTAACCGTGGATCCCGATGTGGAGCAGCTGCTCAAACAGGCCATGCACGGAGAGAAACAGGGCTTGAAAGCGACCCTGAACGCCGCGCTGCGTCGTGGACTGGCGCATCAGGCACCGCTCGTTCCGGCCAAGCCCTTTGTGGTCGAGGCCAAATCCATGGGCCTGCGCGCCGGTCTCGACCCAGCCCGGTTGCACGAACTCGCGGATGAAGCTGAACTGGAGGCGTTCGCCGCCACTACGCGCCGTCTGCGCCGCGCCGCTCGATGATCATACCGGACGCCAATCTCCTGCTCTACGCCTACGACAGCGACAGTCCGTTCCACAAGGCCTCGGCCCGCTGGTGGGCAAAATTACTTTCGAGCAGCGAACCGGTCGGGATGTGCTCGGTAGTGGTTTTCAGCTTCCTTCGTCTGGCGACCCATCCGAAAGTTTTTACCCGACCAATGACCGCCGGGGAAGCCACGAAGCGAATCCAGTCCTGGATCGACCGGCCCAACGTCCGGGTTCTCTACCCCGGCCCCAAGCACTTTGCGGCGGTGTGCGCTTTACTGGAGGCTGCAGGCACGGCCGGTAATCTGGTCAGTGATGCCCAGATCGCCGCCCTCGCCCTGGAATATGGCGCAGAGATTCACACGGCCGATACGGATTTCGCACGGTTTAAGGGGCTCAATTGGAAGAATCCCCTGACTGCCTGAACGGCGGCCGGACGCTTTAGGACCCAACCCGAGCCGAAATGGACACGTCCTGTTGTTTGCTTCTGCAAGCCCGGGACCAGTCGCCCGGCCTGCGCCGTGGCTGGAAAACACTAAGAACACAAAAATAAGGATCCTCGGGGCAAGCCCCGGGGCATTCCGCCAAGTCCCCTGGTTTGGTTTTGTGGGAGCGACCTTGGTCGCGATTCGTGGACCAAACATCGCCTGCAAGCAGGCTCCTACATCCCGACCAAGCCGAAGCATCTGTCGGCCATAGGCCTGGCGACGGCCGAAGCCTCGGGGCATTGGCCCCAGAGCGAATAAACTCACCGGCTGATGTGTTTGATGTGACCACAGCTTTTTGCGTTTTTCGTGTTTCTTGTGGCCAATGGTCTGGTGCCTTCGGTCTTCCCGCACTTCGGCCCTTTGTCCTGACTCCCGCTCCTCGCTACATTATTCTTCACATGCCTCGCCTGCCGGGCACTCTGGGAGCGGATGCCTCACCAACTCTCCATCATTGTCCCGGTGTACCGGGAAGAGAAGAATATCCCGGAATATCTGGGCCACATCCGGCCGATCCTGGAAGCGGTGACCGGGGATTATGAGATCATCTTTGCCCTCGACCCCTCCCCCGACCGGACCGAGGAGATCATCCTGGAAGCCCGGGCACTGGACCAGCGGATCAAACTGCTGAAATTCTCCCGCCGCTTCGGCCAGCCCATGGCCACCCTAGCCGGCATGCAGTATTCGACGGGGGCCGCGGTGATTGTCATGGACGTCGACCTCCAGGACCCGCCCGAGCTCGTGGGTACGATGGTGGCGAAGTGGCGCGAAGGGTACGATGTCGTGCTGCCCCAGCGCCGCCACCGCACCGGCGAGCCTTGGGTAAAAAAGCTCGTCTCGGCCGTCGGCTACAAGGTCATCAACAAGATCGCCGACGTCCAGATCCCGCCCAACACCGGGGATTTCCGGCTGATGTCGCGCCGGGTGGTTGATGAACTGGTGAAGCTCAAGGAATCCCACGGTTTCCTCCGCGGCATGGTGGCGGTCGTCGGTTTCAAGCAGATCATCATTCCGTTCGACCGCCCGGCGCGCTTCGCGGGCGAGACCAACTATAACCGTTTCCTCGGCTCCCTGCGCATCGGCTTCAACGGCATTTTCTGTTTCTCCACCTACGCGCTCCAGCTCAGCACGCTAATGGGATTCGTCATCGCCGGCTGTTCCTTTCTGCTCATGGGCGTGTACCTGTTCTACAAGCTGATGGGATGGACCATCCTCTGGGGCAATCCCACCCTGGTCATCCTCGTCTCGTTCCTGGGCGGCATCCAGTTGATCAGTGTCGGCATCCTTGGAGAATATATCGGGCGGATCTACGAGGAGGTTCGCGCGCGGCCAAAATTCATCGTCGAGCGCTCCGCCGGATTCGACAAGCCGGCCTGACCTTCCGCCATGGTTACCGCCAAATGGCCCAAGATCCTGCCACCGCTCACGCCCGAGCAACAGAACATCAATGACCGCTTCATGCAGCAATGGCATGAGGAGCTGGGCGCCCGGAAACGCTATGGCCTGATCGAGCGCTTCAACCACCAGTTCCCCGTCCGCCACACCCGCCCCGGCTTCAAGACCACGATCGAGATCGGCGCCGGCCTCGGCGGGCATCTGCCCTACGAGAAACTGACGCCCGAGCAGGAGGCCAACTACTACTGCAACGAATACCGCGAGAACATGGCGTCCGAGATCAAGCGCCTGCATCCCCGGGTCCAGACGATTGTCGGCGACTGCCAGCAACGCATGGATTTCCCCGACGGCTTCTTCGACCGCTACCTCGCGGTCCATGTCCTTGAGCACCTGCCCAATCTACCCGCCGCGATCCGCGAAGCCTGGCGCCTGCTGGACAAGAAACACGGCCAGCTCCTCGTCGTCATTCCCTGCGAGGGTAGCGCCGCCTACACCCTGGCGCGCCGGATCTCCGCCCAGCGCATCTTCGAGAACACCTACGGCATGCCCTACGACGTCTTCATCAAGCGGGAGCACATCAACCTGGCCCACGAGGTCATGGAGGAACTGCACCCTTGGTTCACCACCGAGGCCCGCAGCTATTTTCCGCTGCCCTTCCTGCCCTTCCTCTTCAACAATCTCGTCATTGGCCTGAGCCTCCGCCCCCGCCCGACTCCTTTCCCCCCAAGCCCAGCATGACCGCCGTTTCCGAAATCATCAGCGCCCACCTGGAGAAAATCCGCGCCTTCTATGATGCCGCGCCGGTGACTCCGCAGTGGGGGGCTCGCTGCTACCGCCGGCTGCTCGCGCATTATTACAACCTGCTCATTCCGCCGGAGGCCTCGGTGCTGGAAATCGGCTGCGGTTCCGGGGGACTCCTCGGTTTGCTGCGCACCACCCGGAAAACCGGCGTCGACCTGTCCGCCACGCAGATTGCCGCCGCCCGCCAGCATGTGCCGGACGCGAATTTCCATGTCCAGGCGGGCGAATCGCTGGAACTGGCCGCCACCTTCGATTACATCATAATTTCCGACACCTTGAATCTCGCCGCCGACGTGCAGCGCCTCCTTGAGCGCATGCATACCGTCGCGCACCCCGGCACGCGACTCATCGTCAATTTCCAGAACTCTCTCTGGCGGCCGTGGCTCTCCCTGGCTCGGATGCTCGGACTTAAGTCCGCCCAGCCGCAGAACAGCTGGCTCGCCTCCTCCGATGTGCTCAACCTGCTCCGGCTCGCCGGTTGGGATCCGATCTGCCGTCAAAATCGCGTGTTGCTGCCCTTTCCCTGCCTGGGTGTGGATTGGCTGCTCAACCGTTGGTTGGCCCCACTCATGGGCTGGTTCTGCCTGACGGTTTTCTGCACCGCCCGCTCGCTGCGCGCGGCCCCCACCGCCCCCCGGACAGTTTCCATCGTCATTCCCGCCCGCAACGAGGCGGGCAACATCGTCGCCGCCGTGCTGCGCACCCCCGAGATGGGCGCCGGCACCGAGCTGATCTTCGTCGAGGGTCACTCGCGTGACGACACTTGGGCCCAGATCCAACGCGTGCAGCAAGAGTACCCGCTGCGCAAGATCAAGATCATGCAGCAGACGGGCAAGGGCAAGGGAGACGCGGTGCGGATGGGTTTCGCCGCCGCCACAGGCGATATCCTGATGATCCTCGACGCCGACCTGACCATGCCGCCCGAGGAGCTGCCGAAATTCTACGAGGTCCTCGCGGCCAATCGGGCGGAATTCGCCAATGGGGTGCGCCTCGTCTACCCCATGGAAAAGGAGGCCATGCAGTTTTTGAACCTGTGCGCCAACAAGACCTTTGGCCTCATCTTCACCTGGTTGCTCGGCCAGGGGGTGAAGGATACCCTCTGTGGCACCAAGGTGCTCACCCGCGCCCACTACGAGCAGATCGCCGCCAATCGCGCCTACTTCGGCGACTTCGATCCGTTCGGTGACTTCGACCTGCTGTTTGGCGCCGCCCGGCTGAACCTGAAGATCGCTGACGTGCCCATCCGCTACCGCGAGCGCACCTACGGCACCACCAACATCCAGCGCTGGAGCCACGGCTGGCTGCTGTTGCGCATGGTGTTGTTCGCCGCCCGCAAGGTGAAGTTCATCTGATCCCCACCCGCGTTCATCTTCAGGATGGACGCCACCCCGCATCAGGCTAATCCCTCCGAAAGTCTCTCATGCAAAAAGTCTTCGTCACCGGCGCTGCGGGTTTCATCGGTTCCACCCTGATCGACCGCCTGCTGGCGGACGGTGCCGCCGTCACGGGGTGGGATAATTTCTCCACCGGCCAGGAGCGTTTCCTCGCCGGCGCTCTGCAGCATCCGTCATTCCGACTCGTGCGCGGCGACAACCTCGATCTCTCTGCCCTGACCGTCGCGATGCAGGGCGCCGACTTTGTCTTTCACCTCGCCGCCAATGCCGACATCAAGGACGGTTGGTCACGCCCACGAAAAGATTTCGAGCAAAACACCACCGCCACGTTCAATGTTCTAGAGGCCATGCGGGCGAACGGTGTGAAGCGCATCGCCTTCTCCTCGACCGGCTCCACCTACGGCGAAGCCACCGTGATCCCCACGCCCGAGGACGCGCCCTTCCCGGTGCAGACTTCCCTCTACGCCGCCAGCAAGGTCGCCGGAGAGACCCTGCTCTCCGCCTACGCCGAGGGCGGTCAGATCGACGAGGCCTACATCTTCCGCTTCGTTTCCATCCTCGGCGAACGCTACACCCACGGTCACGTGTTCGATTTCTACCAGCAACTCGTCGAGCACCCCGACCGGCTCCGCATTCTCGGCGATGGCAAGCAGCGCAAGAGCTACCTCTATGTGCAGGACTGCGTGGATGCCGTGCTGCATGTCACCCGCGCCCATACCGCCCGCGAAGCCCCGCACCATACGCAAATCTACAACCTCGGCACGGCGGAATACGTGCGGGTCGACGACAGTGTGGGTTACATCTGCGCCGCCCTGGGGCTGAAGCCCAAGCGAGAATACACTGGCGGCGACCGTGGTTGGATCGGAGACAACCCCTTCATCTTCCTTGATACGAAAAAAATTCTGGCCACCGGCTGGAAGCCGAAGCTCTCCATCGAACAGGGCATCGTGAAGACGTTGCACTGGCTCCAAGCCAACCGCTGGGTGTTCGAAGCCCGTCACTGAGCCATGCATGTTGTCGTCCTTGGTCTCTGGCATCTCGGCTCCGTGACCGCCGCGTGCCTGGCGCGTCATCACCGCGTGACGGGTCTCGACTTCGATGAAGCAGTGCTGGCGAAGCTCCGGGCCGGCCACGCCCCCCTACACGAGCCGGGGCTTGATGACTTGCTCGCCGCTGGCCTCGCCAGTGGCAACCTGCGCTTTTCCGCCGATGCCGGCGCGGCCGTGACTGCCGATGTCCTCTGGGTCTGCTACGACACTCCGGTCGATGCTGATGATCGCTCCGACCTTGACTGGGTGCATCAGCGCCTTGCTCGCGTCCTCCCAAGTCTTCGCCCCGGCACCGTCGTGCTCATCTCCTCCCAGCTGCCCGTCGGCACTTGTGCGCAACTGGCCCGGCAGCAGCCCGCGCTCCATTTTGCCTGTTCACCCGAGAATCTCAGGCTCGGCAAGGCCATCGAAGCCTTCGAGAAACCCGCGCGCATCATCGTGGGCGTCTCCCCGGGGCCGGTGCGGGCGGTGTTGGAAAAAATGCTGACCCCGATTGGCGCGCCGATCGTGTGGATGCGGCCCGAGTCCGCAGAGATGGTGAAACATGCGCTGAACTCCTTCCTCGCCCTTTCCGTAGCCTACATCAACGAGATCGCCGCCATTTCCGAGACGGTCGGCGCCGATGCCCAGGAAGTTGCGGTCGGGCTGAAGAGCGACCCGCGCATCGGCCCGCGCGCCTACCTCGGGCCCGGCGGACCCTTCGCCGGCGGTACGCTCGCCCGCGATGTCGTTACCCTGACCAAACTCGGTGCCGCGCAAAATCTGCCGTTGGCCCTCATCCCCGCCATCAAGGAAAGCAACGACCGCCACCGCGGCTGGGCCTTCCGGAAAATTCAGTCTGTCCTGGCCGGCGTCCAGCAACCGGTGGTTGCCGTGCTCGGCCTCACCTACACACCTAACACCAGCACGCTCCGCCGCAGCGCTGCCGTCGAACTCTGCCGCCAGCTGCTCGCAGCGGGCGCAAAGGTGAAGGCCTATGACCCGCTCATCCGCACGCCGGACGCCGAGCATCGCGACCTTCCCGTTGCGGCTTCCGCGGCCGACGCCTTGCACGGGGCTCACGCCGTCGTCATCTGCACCGAGTGGCCCGAGTTCCGTGACTATCCCTGGCCAGCGCTGCTCGGCAGCATGGCGCGGCCCGTGGTCATCGACGCCAACCGTCTCGTCGAAAAAGCGGTCGCCCCCGTCACAGGCAGCGTCTATCTTACCGTCGGACGCCCATGAAAATAGCTCTACCTTCTTCGCCTATTTGTAGGAGCCTGCTTGCAGGCGATTTCTCACGGTCGGTGCCGGACACTATCTCGAATCGCCTGCAAGCAGGCTCCTACACTTTGAAACGGATCGAGCTGGCCGATCGCCCATGAAACTTTCCGGACGCAATACCCTGATCACTGGCGGCAGCCAGGGCTTAGGCCGTGTCATCGTCGAGGCCTTCCTCGCCGAAGGCGCCCACGTGGTCTTCTGCGCCCGCACGGCGGCCGACGTCGCCCGGACCCTGGACGAGATCACCCCGGGGCTGAAACCCGGCCAGCAATTGGTCGGTCTGGCCTGTGACATCGCCGATCCCGCCAGCGTCACCACTCTTTTTGCCCGAACCGCCCAACTCGGGCCGTTGCACGCCGTCGTCAACAACGCCGGCATCTACGGACCCATCGGTCCGACTGAAGAAGTCTCGCTCGACGACTGGACCCAGGCCTGGCAGATCAACGTCACCGGCACCCTGTTGGTTTGCCAGCACGCCGTGCGCGCCATGAAACCGTGGGGGGCCGGCAAGATCATCACAATCTCCGGCGGGGGCGCGACCAACCCGATGCCACGCTTCGCCGCCTACGCCGCAACCAAAGCAGCGGTCGTGCGGCTGACCGAGACGCTCGCCGAGGAATATCGCTCCGACCACATTGACGTGAATGCCGTCGCCCCCGGCGCCCTCCGCACCCGACTGACCGCCCAGGTCCTTGCCGCCGGCCCGGAAAAAGCCGGCGCCGATTTCTTCGCGAAGAACAAGAAATGGTCCGACGACGGCGCCGTGGACCCCAAGCTTGGTGCCGCGCTATGCGTCTGGCTCGCCAGCACCGAAAGCGACGGCATCACTGGCAAGCTCATCAGCGCCCAGTGGGACCCGTGGAAGGATCCGGCGAAATTCCGGGCGCTGGCCGCCGGCGACGTCTACACCTTGCGCCGCATCGTCCCCGAGGACCGAGTGAAGAAGCCCACGCCCTGAAGCGTGCCTTGCTCGCAAGATGCTCTGAAAAGATGCCCCTATTCCACACTCCCCGCCCTGACGGGCACCCCTCTCCAGAGGGGATATCCGTGAACGCAAGTTTGGATCCCCTCTATCAAGAGGGGTGGCGCGCAGCGCCGGGGTGTGTCGATGGGCGGTCTGACGTCCGATGAGCTCGGCCCCGCTCCAGTTCGCCATTGTCGGTTGTGGCGTGATCGGTCGCAAGCGCGCCGCCAGTCTCCCGGCCGGCCAGTTGCGCTACGCTTGCGACCTCGACCCCACCCGTGCCGCCGACCTGGCCAAAACCTATCCGGGCGCGATCGCCTTGACCAATTACCAACAGGCGCTGGCCGACCCGGCCATCAATGCGGTCGTCGTCGCCACCCTCAATGGCGCGCTCGCGTCCATCGCCCTCGCGGCCGTACGCGCCGACAAGCACGTGCTCGTGGAAAAACCTGGCGCACTCAACGCCGCACAGTTGCGCACGGTGCAGGCGGCCGCGGAGCAGACCGGCGTCCGCGTGCGCATCGGTTACAACCACCGTTTTCACCCAGCGCTCCAAAAGGCCCGCGAACTCTTCGAGTCGGGTGTGCTCGGCCCACTGATGTTCCTGCGCGCACGCTACGGCCACGGTGGTCGGAAGGGCTACGACCGCGAGTGGCGCGCTGACCCCAAGCTCTCTGGAGGCGGAGAACTCATCGACCAAGGCGTGCACCTGATCGATCTCGCCGGCTGGTTTCTCGGCGATTTTCCCACCATCACGGGGCACGCGACGACCTCCTTTTGGAACATGCCGGTGGACGATAATGCCTTCCTCTCGCTGCGCACGGCCACCGGGCAGACCGCGTGGCTCCACGTCAGTTGCACGGAGTGGAAGAACCTCTTCTCCGTCGAGCTCTATGGGCGCGACGGCAAGGTCGCCATCGACGGCCTCGGGGGAAGTTACGGTCCCGAACGCTGCACTTACTACAAGATGCTTCCGCAGATGGGCCCGCCCGAAACCACGGTTTGGGACTACCCGGCCGGGGATAATTCCTGGGCACTTGAGCTCGCCGCCTTTGCCGAGGATATCCGCACCGGTCGCACCTCCAGTCCCGGCTTGCCCGAAGGCATCCGCACGCTCGAAATCGTGGAGTCGATCTACCGCAGCAGCGGCTACCCCGTTTCCACCGCAGGGCTTTGACCGGTTCACACCTTAATTCATAATTCTACCTTCTTCCTTTTCGATGATCATCACCCGTTCCCCCCTGCGCGTTTCCCTTGGCGGCGGTGGCACTGACCTGCCTTCCTACTACCGCGAGCACGGCGGCTTCCTTGTCGCCGGGGCGCTCGACAAGTACGTTTACCTCACTCTGCACCGCACCTTTGTGTCCGACCTGATCGTGAAGTATTCCAAGCTGGAGCGCGTCGCCAGCGCCGCCCAGCTGGAACACCCGATCATCCGCGAGGCCTTTGCCCTGCTCAACATGACGGGCGCCTCGCTTGAGCTTACGTCAATGGCCGACATCCCCGGCGGCACCGGCCTCGGTTCCTCCGGCAGCTTTACGACCGCGCTGCTCAAACTGCTGCACGCTTCCAACAAGAACCTGATCTCGCCCGCGGAACTGGCCGAACAGGCCTGCCACATCGAGCTCGACCGGCTCGGCGAGCCCATCGGCAAGCAGGACCAGTATATCGCGGCCGTCGGCGGCATCACGGCCTTCACCTTTCATAAAGACGGGCGCGTCGAATACCGCCCCGCCAAAATCGCCGAGGAAACCCTCTTCAACCTCGAGGACAACCTGCTGATGTTTTTCACCGGCTACTCCCGCTCCGCCTCGGCGATCCTGAAAGACCAGAACGACAAATCGAAAAAGAACGACGCCGCAATGCTCGACAACTTGCATTTCACGAAGGAGCTCGGCTATAAGTCTCTGGCCGCCCTCGAAGGGGCGAAACTGGACGAATTCGCCCGGCTCATGGACGTCCACTGGCAGCGCAAGAAGGCCCGCAGCACCGGCATGAGCAACGACCGTATCAACGAGTGGTATGATCTTGCGATGGCGCACGGCGCCCTCGGCGGCAAACTCATCGGCGCCGGCGGCGGCGGATTCCTGATGTTCTACGCGGCGGACAAGACGCGGCTCCGCCACGCCATGCGCGAGAAGGGCCTGCAAGAGGTCCGCTTCCGCTTCGACTTTGAAGGCACCAAGGTCGTGGCGCAGAACTGAAATCATGACGATTACCGCCCCAGATTTTTCCGTCGCCCTTCTCGCCGGTGGTCTGGCCACCCGGTTGCGACCCGTCACCGAGAGAATTCCCAAGCTCCTCGTTGAAGTCGCGGGCGAACCCTTCTTCACCAACCAGCTCCGCTTGCTGAAAAAAAACGGCCTGACCCGCATCGTCCTCTGCGTGGGCCATCTCGGTGACTTGATCGTGGAAAAATACGGCGATGGGGCCAAGTGGGGCGTGCAGATCGACTACTCCTTTGACGGTGAAAAACTCCTCGGCACCGGCGGGGCCCTCATCCGTGCCCTGCCTAAACTGGGCGACGCTTTCTACGTCCTTTACGGGGACAGCTACCTGCCCATCGATTACCAGTCCGTCGGCCGCGCGTTTCTCGCCTCCGACAAACTCGGGCTCATGACCGTTTTCGAGAACCGCGAAGCCTACGACGCCAGCAATGTCTGGTTCGAAGACGGCCGCATCCGGCTCTATTCTAAAACCGAAAAACCGCCCCAAATGCGCCACATCGACTATGGCCTAGGCGTGTTCCGCACCGCCGCCTTTGCCGGCTACGCTCGGGACGCCGTGGTGGACCTCACCGCCGTGCAAGCCGACCTCTGCCGCCGTGGCGAACTCGCGGGCTATGAGATGAAAGAACGCTTCTACGAGATCGGCTCGCCCGCCGGCCTGAAGGAACTCGACCAACTCCTTCGTTCCGGCTCAACTCAGTCCTAACGCCCCATGTCCTATTCCATCCAGCACCTTAAGGAAACGGCCGAGATCGTCGCCAAGCTCAATTCCGCCGATTGCGAAAAATGTGTCGCCGAACTCGTCGGCGTGCGCACCCGGGGCGGCCGGCTCTTCATCTTGGGCGTCGGCGGCAGCGCGGCCAACGCCTCGCATGCCGTGAATGATTTCCGCAAGATTGCCGGGCTCGAGTGCTACGCCCCGACCGACAACGTCTCCGAGCTTACCGCCCGGACCAACGACGAGGGGTGGGCTAGCGTGTTTGTTGAGTGGCTGCGCGGCTCGCGCCTCACCGCGAAAGACTGCCTTCTTATCCTGTCGGTGGGTGGCGGCAATCTCGAGAAGAACGTCTCCCCCAACCTTGTGACCGCCCTCAAGCTCGCCAAGCAGGTCGGCTCCCGGGTCATCGGTATCGTCGGCAAGGACGGCGGCTACACCGCCAAGGTCGCTGACGCGTGCGTCATCGTGCCGACGGTGAACCCAAACAACATCACGCCGCACTCCGAAGCCTTCCAGGCAGTCGTCTGGCATCTCTTCGTCTCGCATCCCGACCTGAAGGTCAACCAGACGAAATGGGAATCCGTCACGCCGAAGGCGTGACGCTGGAGACCGGAGACGGGCGGCAGGAGACAGAAATATCTCGAACGAAGACTTCCTCACGCCCCGAAGCCCCCAATGCAGCAACCTCCCTTGCATGATTCTTCCCGAATCCCGACTCCAGCCTCCTGCCTCCCGAAAAACCGCCCAGCGGTTTTTCTCGACCGCGACGGGACGCTGAATGCACCGGTAGTGCGAGAAGGGAAACCGTATCCTCCTGCCACAGTCGCTGAATTCCAGCTGCTGCCGGGCGTGGCGGAGAGTTGCCGAAAACTACATGGCGCCGGCTACGTACTCGTCTTGGCAACCAACCAGCCTGACGTCGGCCGAGGCACGCAACCACAAGCTGTGGTCGAAGCCATGCACGCGCACCTCTGTGAGCTCGTGCCCGAGATTACCCGAATCGAGGTCTGCTACGATGACGGATATCGTATGGTCTCGAGCCGCCGCAAACCCGCGCCGGGTATGCTGCTCGATGCCGCGGCCGCCCTCGGACTCGACCTCGCCCGCAGCTGGATGATCGGCGACCGCTGGCGTGACATCGACTGCGGCCATGCCGCCGGCTGCCTCACGATTTTCATCGATCATGGGTATGATGAGTCAATTAGGCGTAAACCGGATTTCACCGTCACTAGCTTTGCCGACGCGGCCGGTATTATCCTTGCCCGATCCGGAACCACTCACTGACTCAAGCCATGGCGACGCTCGATACCCTCAAGATCCACATCTACGCCGACGGGGCGGACAAGGCCGGCATCCTCGAGCTTTACGCCAAGCCGTACATCAAGGGCCTGACCACCAACCCGACCCTGATGAAGAAGGCAGGCATCAAGGACTATGAGGCCTTCGCCCGCGACATCCTGCAGACGGTCACCGCCAAACCCATTTCACTGGAGGTTTTCTCCGACGACTTCCCCGAGATGAAACGCCAGGCCCTCAAGATCGCCGCCTGGGGCAAAAACGTCTACGTCAAGATCCCCATCACCAATTCCCGCCGCGAGACTTCCATTCCGCTCATCCGCGAACTCTCCGCCCAGGGCGTGCAGCTCAACATTACAGCCATCCTCACTCTTGAGCAGGTGCGCGACGTTGCCGCCGCCCTCAACCCGAAGGTGCCGTCCGTGGTCTCCATTTTCGCCGGCCGGATCGCCGACACCGGGGTGGATCCCATGGCGATCATGCGCGAGAGTCGCCTGATCCTCGCCGGCCAGCCCAAGGCCGAACTGCTCTGGGCCAGCGTGCGCGAGGTGCTGAACATTGTGCAGGCCGAGCAAAGCGGCTGCCATATCGTTACCGTGCAACACGACATCCTCGCCAAGGCGGCCAAACTCCTCGGCATGGACCTCGGTGAGCTTTCCCTCGACACAGTGAAGATGTTCGCCAACGACGCCGCCTCCGCCGGCTACAAACTCTGAGCCTGAAAGGTGGAACCCGGCCTCCGGACGGGTTGTTTGGAGGGTTGAATGTGGGAGGGGCTTTACGCCCCGACTGCACGCTCTCCCTGCCAAAATCGTCGGGGCATAAAGCCCTTTCCCCATTTCGGTCGGCAGACTCTGCCCCACACCGGACAATTGGCTTCACATCCGCCCGACGGCCCGGCTTGCTGGGACACCGCCATGAAGTCCGACCCCGCCGTGCCGGCTGACCAGGTGAATCTTCTCCGCCAGCAGCTCATTCTGGCGCAAGTTCGAATCATGGAGTTGGAGGATGGCCGGGACGAACTGCAGCCCAGGCTGGCCGGACTGGAAAAGCTCCTCACCGCCGCCCAAGACCTCACCGACCTAAAACTCCAGGAAGCCGCCCATCTGGAAAAGGTCCGGGCCGATCTGCAGACGCAATATGAGCATCTGCGCCACATGCAGCATGTGACCAATGAGGCTTTGAATGCCAGCCGCGCCGAGGTCGCGGCGCACTCCTTGGGGAAGGTGGCCCTGCTCTCCGAGGTCGAAAACCTGCACACCCTCACCCGGCAACTGGCCGACACCACCCGGCAACAGCTCGAACGGATTTCCTCCCTCGAGACCGCTCACCGCGCCGCCCTGGCCGAGTCCGCCACCCGCCAGGAACGCATCGCCCAACTCGACGCCGAGCAGCGCGCCATGAAATCATCCCGTAGCTGGCGCTGGACGGCCTGGCTCCGTTCCCTTGAGCGCGTGCTCGGTGGCCGTAAGCCATGAACGGAACCAGCGCATACCGACTGCGCGGCGAAATTGAAGGGCCCCGGCCGCTCCGGGCCCGCGATGGACTGGTCGTAGTGACGGGATGGTGTTTGGTCGAGGGCGACGCCGTCTCCCCACCGGTGCGCCTGGCCACCACGGCCGGCAACCTGGCTCTGTACCGTCGGATCAAGCGACCTGACGTGCCCGGCCAACCGGCCCTCACTGAATGCGGCTTTGTCATCGAGGGCCGTCTGCCCCCGGGCGTCTACGTCGCCTGCTTCCAAGCGCAGTTGCCCGACGGTCGCTGGGAACCCTTCAACACGCTAAGCCTCGTCGTCGACGCCCGGCCTTTCGCCGCCGGGATCGAATCCCCTTCCACGACGGGCAAGGTGAGCCGACGGGTTCATGTCGAGGGTTGGGCGATCGCTCCGGCCCAGCCGACCCGGGAGCTGACCCTCCGCTACGGTCATCAGGAAATTCCGTGCGATCTGGACCGCCCCCGCGCTGACATGCCGGCTGCCTACCCCGAAGCACCGCACGCCGGCCGGTCCGGCTTCAAAAGCAGGGTTATCCTCTCGGCCGGTCGCGGTCCCTTGCGCCTCAAGGCGAAATTGGCCGACGGCTCCGTCGCCCTGGCCCGCACCTCCCTGGAGATTGACGTACCCACCGACGAACACCACGACGCGCGCATTGATTTCGGAGCAACCCGGATCCCGTTGGCCGCCACCCGGAATGCGGCGCTGCCCGCACCAACGGTGAAGACCGACCGGCCACTCAATGTGCTCTTCATCCTGCCAGGCAGCTTCGCCTCGAACAGTGCGCTGCATGTCGCCGCACTCGCCAACGAACTGAGTCGTGCCGGCCACGACTGTGCGGTCGCCGTGGCGCACGACCCGGAAACCCTGGGTCACCACGTGGCGCCGCTTTTCCGTGGCTTGCTCCATCGTGAAGCCGCGAGCGGCGTCACCTTCGCCAACGGTCGCGGGCCGCAGGTTGTCCATGCCTGGACGACCCGGGAGAACGTCCGGGTCCTCGCCGAAAAACTCCGCGCCGACCATGGCGCGCAGGTCGTGGTGCACCTGGAGGACAACGAACAGGAAATTCTTGCTCTGTCGCTGGGGCGCCCGGCCGGCGAACTGGAGAAGATGTCCGCCGCCGAGCTGGACCGGCTCGTGCCGCCCGACCTGTCTCATCCGCGCCATGGTCGCGACTTTCTCGCCCGTGCCGACGCGGTTACAGTGATCACAGACAAGCTCCGCGAGCTGGTCCCGGCCGGCCGGCCTTGCCACACGGTGTGGCCCGCGGCCGATGCCCGCTATTTTTTCGCCCGGACCCGGCCGGATGATTTTCGCCAGACCCTCGATCCCGGGCCGGATGCCTCCGTGCTGTTCTACCATGGCAACGTGCATGCGGCCAATGCGGCGGAAGTGCGCGAACTCTACGCGGCCGTGCTCCAGCTCAACCGGAACGGCCTGCCGGTGACACTGATCCGCACCGGCCTCGACCAAGTGGATTTTCTGGGCGCGCTGGCGGAGGAGGTCGCTCCGCACGTCCTTTCATTGGGACAGATCCTGCACCATCACCACCTGCCTCCGCTCATGGCGCTGGCGGACATCTTTGTGCAACCCGGGGCCTCGGATGCCTTCAATGACTACCGTTTCCCCTCGAAGCTGCCGGAATTTTTTACCCTCGGCCGGCCTGTCGTGCTACCCCGCACCAACCTCGGCTCGCAGCTCCGTCACGGCATCGACGCCTATGTGCTCGAACGCGCCGATAACGCCGGCATAGCGGCTGCCGTTACCGAACTGCGGCGCGACCGCGCCCTCCACGCCCGCCTCAGCCAGGGAGCGCTGGCCTTTGCGGAAAAACACTTCAGCTGGCCCCGCAGCGCGGAGGCGCTTGCCAAGTTCTACGCGGCCCTGCCAGCCTGATGCCGCATGTCTTTCCCCGTTTCCCGACCGAAACGCCTCCATGTCACCGGTGGTCGTGGCCGGCTCGCCTCGCTTATTGCGGATCATTTCCGGGCTCCAGCCCATGAAGTCGTGCTCCATTCCCGAGGTGAGGAAGATGGTTTCCGGCCGCTCGGGGAGTTGATCCAGCCCGCGGTCTTGGCCCGCACCGACGTGGTCCTGCATCTTGCCTGGAGCACCCTGCCCGCCACCTCCGAGCAAAACCCCGGCTCGGAGCAGCAGCAGGACCTGCCGCTGCTGGAAAAACTCCTGGACGCCTGCGCTGCGGTGGAGCCGGAGCAACGGCCTCATTTTGTCTTTTTTTCGTCCGGCGGCGCCGTCTATGGCAACGCACCCGGGCGGCCCAATGTCGAATCGGATCTCTGCCGGCCCATTGGTTCCTACGCCCGGGCCAAGCTCGCCGCGGAACAGTTGATCGAAGCGGCCGCCGCCCGTCATGCCCTGCCCTGCACCATCCTGCGCATTTCCAATCCCTACGGCTACCCTGTGCCCACGGGCCGCGTACAGGGCATTATTCCCCACGCCGTCCGGAGCGCTGTCGAGGCCCGTCCACTTCCGCTATGGGGCGATGGTCACGCCCAGAAGGATTTCATTTACTATACTGACTTTCTCTCCGCGCTCGACGAGGTCGTGGCCCGCCGACTCACCGGTACCTTTAACCTTTGCGCCGGGGAATCGCACAGTGTGCATGAGATCATCACGCTGGTGGAAAAACATACCGGCAAAAAAGTCCTCACCACCACGACCGAAGCCCGGGCCTGGGATGTGCAGGACAGTCGGCTCGATCACCGCCGGCTGACCGAGGCCACCGGCTGGCGCCCGCAAGTCGCCCTCGATGAAGGCATCCGCCGCTCCGCCGCGGGCTACCTCGATCGCTAGCCAGCATTGTTAACCGGGGTGGTCACTCAATCTTCAGCGGCCCCAGTTGGATCCAGTCGCGCGTGTCCTTGCCCGCCGGGCCCGGGCCGAAGAACAATTCCACCTCACCGGCCGCCGGCAGCGTGAAAGCAAATTCCAGCGATCGTAACACGCCTCGGTCCTCGCGATTATGGCGCGGGTCAAAAAGCCGCGTGGCGAGCAACCGCCTTTCCCCGTTCACCTCCAGGGAAAACAGACTCACCTCCACTCCATCCGTTGTCCCGGAATCCGGGAGGTCCAGCCGGTAGGCCTCGGTCGGCATCTGCAGGCTGCTGCGCAAGGTGTGCGCGCCGGCCGGCAGCGCGAAAACCAACCGGGTTACCGGATGCGCCCCGTACATGGGTTGGCCGCTGGAGCCGTCCAGCGTCGGGCCGAAGCTGGAGTAGAAACGGACCGGGACCGGCTGCAGCGCGATAAACGGCTCGCGCTGCCAGTGGTGCATCTTGGCCACTTCAATCCACCGTCCCGCCAAATTTTCCCGGGGAATCTGGACCCCGGGCGCGAGACTCACTTCGTGAAAATGAGTCTCGAGCAACGCGTACAGCAGCTCCGTCCGCCGAGCCTCCGGCACGTAAACCTGTGCGTCGTGCCAGATGTAGAGCGGCTCGCGGCCGATCCCACGCAGCCCGGCACGGTCGACCAGCCATTGGCGGCCGTCGACCTTCCCAACGATCACCACCGCGCCAATCTTGTCACCTTTGAGTGCGGCCAGCGCCTGTTCAACCCGGTTCGGGTCCGACGCGACATCGTCGCGGAACATGACGGCTCTTCGTTGAGAGTAATAGGCGGTCATCGAATTCCAGTCCTGCCCGGTGACAATGATGACATCGCGCGGATTGGTCAGCGCCTGCAAGGACCGGGTCAGCCCGTCACCTCCCGGGCTGATCGCGTGCTGTCCCGGATAAAAATAATCCACATAACGCCACGCCTGACCGCCTAGGACCGACGCGACGGCCAGGACGACGACCCACCGGGACACGCCGCTCTCCGCCAAGGCCACCAAGGCCAGACCCAAGGCCAGCAGCAACAACAGGGAACTCGCTACAAAATAATAGGGGTGCAACGCATAGAGTACGGGAAAGATCACCAACACCGACACGAAGCCGGCCAGGCAGCCCAGCCACTCGCGCCAGCGCGCCCGACCTCCGATGACCGCCATCAGCCCCCCGCCCGCCAACACCGGCAGCCAGCTCAGTTCCTCTCTGATCGTGCGCCACTTCATGCTCCACATCTGGGCCGACCAGCGCGTTTCCTCGGTGCCGAGGTTGAAACCCTGCAAGTTTGACGAGGTCAGGAAAACCGCCAGCGGGTTCAGCACCTTGGTGCCATCAGAAAAATGCAACCATCCTAGTGTGGCGGCGAACGGCACCGCCACCGCAGCGGCCATCCAAGCCAGCTCGCTCTTCCAAGTGGTTTGGCGCACCCGCCACAGACGGGCGACAGCCCACACCCCGGCCGGCAGCAGGTAGAGGATGAACGTGGTCACCTTGACCAGGCCCGCCCCGGTTCCGGCCAGCACGGCGAGAGCGAGCCAGGCCCGGCTGCGTTCGGCCACCGCCCGCTCAAACGCCACCCAGAACCACACGCTGAACATCAGCGCCATGGTCTCGATCAGGAAGGCTCGCGCATAGAAAATGTAGAACGGACACGTTAGCACCACGGCCAGCACCAGCCAGCGGTGCGCTGTCGCCACCCGCCAACGGCCCAGCAGGAGGAAAATCGCTGGCAGGGTCAGGTAAAAGCACGCGATGCTCACCGCGCGCCCGGCCTTGGTCAGGCTCCAATGAGTGATTTCGCTGACGCCGACCACAGTCCACTGGTAAAGCGGAAACTCCATCGGGATCGACCAGGGCTTGCCCAATACCGGCGTCGGGTAGGCGAGTGAGAAATTGTGCTCCGCCTTGATCCAGTAGGCTGCCAGCGCGGTCTGCGCCTGTCGGAATTCACCCCCGGGCAGGTTTTTGCTCTCCCAACCCACGTGCACGCCCCAAAAATTGAAGAGAAGACAGAGCAGAAACGCGCCTAGTGCCAGCCGGCCTTCCATGCAGGACGGCGGCTGAATGGCGACGGGGGGTTCCATCGCCTGAGGCAAATTCAACCCCCACCCCTTGCCAACCCGATTATTGCCCGGGATCCTTCCGGCCGGAACAGGCTTTACTCCCCCGCCCCGGGCCACGCTTAATTTCCCGCTCTCATGTCCGACCCGGCCTCGCCCCATTTCCACATCGACCGCCCCACGGACTGGCGGCCTGCGGACGCGGCGCTCGAAATCACCGGCTGGCTTTACCCTGGCAAGTCGGCCCGGTGTGTCGACCTGCGCGCGCGGGTCGACGGGCGCGTCTGTCTCGGGCTCTACGGTCTGGAACGGCCGGATATCGCTCAGGCCTTCGGCGGCGCGCCGGCCGCCCTGCGCACCGGTTTTATCCAGCGCGTCCAGCTCTGGCGCGGCGCGCGGGAACTCGCCCTCGACTGGCATGACGGCACCCAGTGGCGCGAATTCTTCCGCCCCAAGCTCGACAGTCTTGGCCTGCCCGTCGACGCCGCCCAACCGCCGCTGGTCCTCCGCGCCGCCGTCGTCCTTCCCACCCTCCACTACCTCTACCGCCATTTCCATCGCGCTCCGTGGCGCGAACTCTGCCGCGAAACAGACGCCGCCCTGGCCGAAATTCTCACGCCGAACAGCGATGTCCCCATCGGCGATGGATTCTTCGGCCACATCGAGAACCCCGGCTACTGGGTCAATGTTACCTACGCCAAGTTTCGGGTCACCGGTTGGATTTTCGCGGTCAACCGCAGCATCACGCAGCTGAACGCCTTCACCGGCGACCTCGCGGAGAACCGCCTTGTCTACCCAAAGGACCGCCCCGATGTCGCCAGTCACCGGACCGACCATGCCAGCGCGCTCAAGTCCGGCTACTACGGTCTCGTCGACATCCGCCCCGACACCCCCAGCCCGGCCAACCTGCTTATCCTGGCCGAGACGAGCGACGGCGGTCGTTCCGTGGCTTTTGCCCGCCGCCTGTTTCTCGACCGGCGCGACGAACACTCGGGTCCGGTCCCCGTCTTCAAACCGTTTCTGTTCTACAAGGTGGCGGCCGCTTTCCTGCGCGGCGCCCTCCTCGGCCGCTACCAGTTCGACAGCTGGCCGGAAGCCCGTGCCGCCATCACCCGCCTCAAAGCCCAGCTTGCCTCGACCCTCAGCAGCGGTGAGGAAAGGAAAATCCCCGAGGTGATCGTCCGCCGCAAGGATCAGGATCCCTACACTCGCTGGTGCTGGCACAATCGTCTCACGCCGCGCCTGCGCGCTGTGCTCCAGCTGGATGCCGACGCCCTCGTCAAGGCCGGCGGTCCGCTCATCAGCGTGGTCGTGCCAGCCTACAACACGCCGGAGAAATACCTGCGCGAGCTGCTCGACTGCCTGCAGCGGCAGATCTACCCGCGCTGGGAACTGTGCATTGCCGACGACGCCTCGCCCCAGCCACATGTCCGTCAAGTCCTCGAGGCCGCGGCCAAAGCCGATGCGCGCATCAAGCCGGTCTTCCGCGTCGAAAACGGCCACATTTCCCTCGCGACTAATTCCGCCCTCGACGTCGCGACGGGCGAATTCGTCGCTTTGCTCGATCATGACGACTTGCTGCCGCACGATGCGCTGCTGCACGTCGCCCAGGCCATCGCCCGCCAGCCGACTGCCCACTACCTTTACACCGATGAGGACAAGGTCGACGACACCGGCCGGCGCTTCGACCCGCAGTTCAAGGGCGGCTGGAGCCCGGAGATGGCGATCACCCACAACTACACGCATCACCTTACCGTCATCCGCCGCAGCCTCGTCGAACAGGCCGGCCGTCTTCGCCCCGCGTTCAATGGCGCGCAGGACATCGACCTGTTTCTGCGCTGCTGGGAATTGACCGGCACGCAGGACGTCGTGCACGTGCCATTCATCGGCTACCACTGGCGTGCGCACGCCGAAAGCACCGCCACCCGCGGCGATCAGAAGGGCTACCTCTTCGCGGCCGCGCGCAACGGGATCGCCGAGGCCGTGCAACGGCGTCACCTGCGGGCCGAACCGATGCTGCCGGATTTCGCGAAAAATTATGCGCTCTGCCTCCACCAGCTGAAATGGGATCCCGCCATCCTGCGCGAGAATCCCGTCACGATCGTCATTCCGACCAAGAACCGCGCCGACCTGCTCCGCACGTGCCTCGACTCGATCGCCCGCACTACGCCTCGCGAGTCCGTCAAAGTCGTGGTCGTGGACGACAACTCGGACGATCCTGCCACCCTCGCCTACCTTGCCGAACAGCTTGGCCGCGCTGACTTGCGCGTGGAAGTCGTCCGTGCCGGAGGGTCTTCGACTTCCCCATCGGCGACGGGCGACGCGGGCCTCACCGCCCCGAAGGTCAAGGAACCCGCCGCGCTGACCGCCACCGCGGGCTCCCACGCGGGCTTTAACTATTCCCGCCTCGTTAACCTCGGCACCGCGCGCGCCGATACCCCGCTGGTGCTTCATCTCAACAATGACGTGGAAGCGCTGCAACCCGGCTGGCTGGAGGAACTGGCTGGCTGGCTCAGCGTGCCCGGCGTCGGCGTCGCAGGCGCCAAGCTCCTCTATCCCGACGGCACGGTCAACCACGCCGGCATCTCGCTCAGCCCCGAGGACGGCCTCCCGCACGTGCTCTTCGAGCGCGAGCCGGCCGAGGAGCTCGGCTATCTTTTCCTGCCGCAGGCCGCACGTAATGTCACCGCCGTCACCGGTGCCTGCCTGCTCACGCGCACCGACCTCTACCGCCGGCTCGGCGGTTTCGACGAGGCTAAGCTCCAGGTCGCCTACAACGACGTAGACTATTGCCTGCGCGCCGGTGCCGCTGGTTTCCGCACGGTCGTGTCGCCGCAGGCCGTGCTCCGCCACGTCGGCAGCGCGTCGCGCGGCCAGGTGTACGCGGAGCGCGAGCATCTGGAGTACATCGCGCGGCACGGCCAGCGGCGCGATCCCTACCACAGCGAGGCACTCGACTTCCCACCGCGCAACCTGCCGCTCAACCCTTACCACCAGCGCTACGCGCAAACCGCCCGGCCTTTCAAAGCCCTCGTGATCACCCCGAACCTTAAGTTCGAGGGCGCGCCGATCTTCATCTTCGAGCTGGCCCGCTACCTGGCCACCCAACCGGGCGTGTCGCTCACCGTCGCCGCATCCGAGGACGGCCCCCTGCGCGCGCGGTTCGAGCAGCTCGGGCTCAAGGTGGAAATCTGGGACACCGCCCCGCTGTCTTGCGCCCCGACCCCGGCGGCGTTCGCCACCGCCCTGCAGCAATTCGCCGGCGGGCGGAACTGGGACGATGCCGAGCTTTTAATCTGCAACACCCTGCTCTCTTTCTGGGCGGTGCATCTCGCCGCCCGTCTCGGCAAATCTTCCGCGCTCTACATCCACGAGAGCAGCCCGGTGAAACGCTTCTTCCAGCCGACCCTGCCACCGCTGATGCACCCCGTGGCCGAGGAGGCGCTCCGCCTCGCCACCCGCGTCGTGTTCACCGCCCGGTCCACCCGGGACATCCACGAAGAACTCAACGTCAACGACAACTTCCGCCTGCTGGCCAGCTGGGTGGATTTTGCCCGCATCGACGAATTCGCCACCGCGCACGACAAGGCGGCGTTGCGGCGCAAGCACGGCCTCGATCCCGAAGCCGTCATCGTGGTCAACGTCGGCTCCGTGTGCGAACGCAAGGGCCAGCACATCTACATTCGCGGCATCGACCTGCTCGCCCAGGAACTGCCCGCCCTGTTCCCGGGCAAAACCATCCAGTGGACCATGGTCGGCGCCCGCGACGGCCTCTACATGGAGACCATCCGGGAGGACATCGCGCTCATGGGCCTGCATGACGTGAAGATCTTTGCCGAGACGCCCGACATCTACGACTTCTACCGGCTGGCCGACATCCTCGTGTGCACCAGCTTCGAGGAATCTTTCCCGCGGGTCATCCTTGAGGCAATGGTCTTCGGCAACCGCATCGTAAGCACTGACGTCAACGGCATCGCCGAGATGCTGACCAACACCGACGAAGCCTGGCTCGTGCCCGCGGGTGACCAACACAAACTCGCCGCCGCGCTAAAGCAGGCGCTCGCCGACCACTTCACCGGCAACGACAAAATGATCTCGATGGCCCGCGCCCGCGCCGCCCGCCATTATCACCACACCCGCGCCCTGCCCCGACATCTTCAGGTGATCCGTGAGGCCTGGCTCGGCTGAGCTCCCCATGTCGCCGCCCGACTGGAAGTCCGCGATCGAAATTCATCCACCAGCATGGATCTGTCCTGCGGGGCGTTTCTGGATCGCGGGCTGGGTCACGTCCGCCAGCCTGGTGCCAGTGGACGTGCGCGCGTGGCTCAGCTCGCAACCGTTCCTCGGCCTGTGTGGCCTGCCTCGGCCGGACAAGGAAACCGCCTCCCGCGGCCGCGCCGGCCCGCCCCAGGCCGGGTTCTCCTTCCTGCTCGATCCCGTGCCCGGGGCGGACGAGCTCCGCCTCGAGGTCTGTGACCAGCACGGCCGCTGGACGGAGATTTTCCGCCGGGCCATCACTTGCGCCGGCGCCGCGGTCGCACCGCCCCCCCAGTTACCGAACGCGCAACCTCTCCTCCGACTGCTGCGCGCCCGCCACGCCCGGCCAAATGAAAGCTGGAGCAGCCTCGCCCGGGAAATCCTCGCCGCCGAATCTGCGAGCACCTTCGATGTGATGCCGAGCGAGCCATTCAAGGGCGCCCTCGAGCAACTGGACGCCCGGGCGGCGGTGCAATACGACCACCTGTTGGTCACCGGCTGGGTGGCGCACCGCGAGCAGCAGATCGTCCGGCTCACCGCATTTCTCGATACCACCACGCCGCTGCCGCTCGTGTACGGACTTGAGCGGCCGGACGCCCGTTCGCTTTTTCCCGACCTGGTCGACGCCGAACACTCCCGCTTTGCCGGCTACCTCCCCGTCCCTGCCCACCTCCCGCGCCCGCTGGCGTTGCGCATTTTTGCCGAGCTCGCCGACGGACGACAGGAACTGGTTTTCCTGAAACGCTTCCATCCGGTGCTCACCAGTGGCCGCGGCACCGACCTGCCGGCTTTCTCCCGCTGGAAATTCGTCTGCGCCGCATGGGCACTCCGGTCCGCCGACTGGGATAAAGGCTGGAAGCCGGGTGTCCTCGCCACGATCCGCCAAGCCGCGCGCGAAGAATACCGCGTCGCGGCCCCGGCGCTCCATCCGCTCCCCGTTCGGTTCGATCGCATCGCTCCGCCTTCTGTCCCGCAGCTGAGGGTCACGCTGGTCACCCACAACCTCAACCACGAGGGCGCGCCGCTTTTCCTCCTCGAGTATGCCCGTCACCTGGCCGGGCTGCCGGGCTGGCATGTGCGCGTCGTCTCACCCGCGGATGGACCACTCCGCGCCCGTTTCGCCGAGACGGGCGCAACGGTCGACGTCGTCGACGCCAGTGCCGTGTTGGCCGCGCAGGGGGACAATGAATTTGCTGCAGCGCTCGACCGGCTGGCACAACACCCCGCCTGGAGTGACACCGACGTCATCGTCGCCAACACGATGGTCGCTTTCTGGGCGGTGCATGTCGCGGCCCGGCTGGGCAAGCCGTCCATCTTCTACATTCATGAAAGCGTCGGCCCTCGCCGGTTCTTCGCCCTGCAGTTTGGGTCGCCGGCACTGGCGCGAGTCGAGCGGGCGTTCGCCCTCGCCACCCGCGTGGCCTTTCTCGCCCATGCGTCGCAGCACGCGTTCGCCGCGCTGGGTGACCAGGGAAATTTCCGCGTCACGCCCGGCTGGATCGACGTCGCCCGCATCCAAGCCTACGCCGCGACCCACGCCCGCGCCGATCTGAGGCGCGAGCTTGGTTTCGCCGACGACACCGTCATCTTCGCCAACCTCGGGGCGGTCCTGCCCCGCAAGGGCCAGCATGTGTTTCTCGCCGCCATTGCCCGGGTCCAGCAGCGCAGCCTGCCGGCGCCTTGCGCGTTTCTCATCGTCGGCGTCAAACCCGGGATCGATCCCTACGTCGACCTGCTGCGCAACACGATCGCGACCCAGGCGATCACCGGCGTCCGGCTCATCGAATCGGCGACCGACCCCTACCGGTATTTCCAAGCCGCGGACATCTGCGTTTGCTCGAGCCTCGAGGAGGCGCTGCCGCGCGTGGTGATGGAAGCGGCGGCCTTCGGCCGGCTCATTGTATCCACGGACGTCGACGGTATTCCCGAACTGCTGGGGCCGGACGAGGCTTGGCTGGTGCCCCCCGATGACGCGGACCAACTCGCCGGTGCCATGGAGGCCGCGCTTGAGGCCCATCGGCGCGGGGACCGGACACGCGCCGAACGCGCCCAGGCCCGGATCAACTTTCTGTCCGATACCAAGTCACGGCTGCCGGAACATGAGGAACTGATTCGCATCGTCGCCGCGCCGGCCACTTCCTGATCCCGCGATGCCTGAGACCGATTACACCTTCAGTCACATTGAAACGCCCGCTCCCGGCGCGAAACTGCCCCAAGGACGGCATGTGGTGGGCGGCTGGGTGTGGCCGAAAACGGGTGCGCCTCTCGTCGATGTCCGCGCGCGCGTCGGCGAGCGCCTTTTCGCCGGGATCCATGGATTCCCTCGCGCCGACCTCGCCGCCCATTTCAAAACCCGCCGGCCTTGGGCGCTGGCGGGCTTCACCATCGCGGTTGATTTCTCACCCGGCCCGGTCGAGCTCGTACTCGAGGCGCTCGATATCGATGGACGCTGGCGGAGTTTCCAAACCATTTCATATCAAGTCGAACCGGCCAACCCGCCGGCGTTCTTCGACCTGCCCCGCGGACCATTGCGCTGGATTGACTACGGTCATGGGTTGCGACTGCTGTTGGAAGCCGCGGCCCGCCGACCAGAAAAATCCCTCGCGGCGCTGGCCTCCGCCCTCGCTGACCAGCTGCCCTATCCGCGCATGCTCCGCGACGCCCCGGCTCCGTTGCTCGGCTTTGTCGATCAGCCTGCCTCGATTTGCTGCAACCATTTCGGCCGCGTCCCGGCCTTCGGGCACTTGTTCCACCCCGAGCTGCGCACGACGCGCATCCTGGCCACGGCTGATTTGCAGTCGTGGCAACCCCTCGCGATCCATCAACCCTCCCCTGCGCAAGCCGCTCATTACGCGCAGTACCCCAACGCCCAGGCGTGCGCTTTCGCTGGCTTGGTGGACGTGCCAGCGCAGCTGCCCAATCCCGTCAGCCTGCGCATCTATGTCGAGCTGGAGGATGGCAGTCTCCAGCTCGGCCCGGTCGTGCGGAGTCGCCTGCATACCTTGGAGGAGGAAAAATCCGCCGGCGCAGCGGCCCCGAGTTCCTTTGCGTCGACGCAGGCCGCCTGGGAGGAAGCCCTCGCTGCGCGCGGGATGAACGTAGCCCGGGAGGCCGAACTGGAACGCTACTTGGCCAAACTGCGTGCTGAACTCGCGTCCGGTGCCCGCCAGCGTCCGGCCCGACCCGCCGGACCACTCGTCGACACCCCGGCTCGCGCTGGAATCCAACCTCCGCAACGCGTGCTGCTCGCCACGCACGGCCTGAGCCTGCAGGGCGCGCCTCGCTTCCTCCTGGATCTGGGCCGCGCTTTCGCCGCCGCCGGTACCCGGTTGGAGGTGGTCAGCGCGGAAGATGGACCGCTGCGGGCCGAGTTCGCCGCTCTTGGCGCAAAAGTGACCCTGATTGATGCGGGCGCCCTGATGTCTGCCGGCGATTCCGGCACCGCCCGGCAGGCCCTCGCCGCCCTCGGCCAAAGTGTCGGTTGGAACACGGCTGACGTGGTCATCGCGAACAGCTTCACGACCTTCTGGGCCGTGCATGCCGCGAAGGCCGCCGCGCGACCCGCGCTGTTCTACGTGCATGAAAGCACGACCCCCGCCGCCTTCTACGGCACGCGGGCGTCGCCGGCGGTGGTGACGCTGGTCGAGGAAGCCTTTGCCCTCGCTGATATCGTTTCCTTCACGACCGCGGCCACGCGACACTACCATCTCGGCTATGGGCGGCCCGAGCGGCACCGGCTTACGCCCGGCTGGATCGACGTCGCCGCGCTCGACCAGTGGCTGGCCCGGCAGGACCGTGAGACCTTGCGACGGGATCTCGGCGTGCAACCCGGCGAACAGCTCGTCTGCAACATCGGCACGGTTTCCGACCGCAAGGGCCAGCACACCTTTGCGCGCGCCGTGGACCTGTTGTGGCGACGCTATCCGGAACTGGCCGGGCGCACGCGCTTCATTTTGCTCGGCGGCCGGGATTCACCCTTTGACACGATGCTCGCTGAAGCCCTCGCGGAGCTCGGCCGGGACAATATCATCGTCCACGCTGAGACCACCGACTACCTGCGCTACTACCTGGCCGCGGATATTTTTGCCTGCTCCAGCTACGAGGAGTCGTCACCCCGCGTTGTGCTCGAAGCGATGGCCTGCCGCGCGCCCATCATCGCCTCTGCTGTGCAAGGTGTGCCCGAGCTGGTGCGGGCCGACCTGGAAGCCCTGCTGCTACCCGCCGGCGACACCGCGGCGTGGTGCGAAGGCCTGGCTCGCTTGCTGGCGGCGGCTGAGACCGGTCGGGAACTGGCGGGCCGGGCCAGGGCGCGAGTGGAGGATAAATTTTCCGCCGGGTGCGTCTTGCCCCTGCATCTCGGTCTGGCGGGGGCGGTCGCCGCGGGAAAATTCTGAGCCTCCACCGAAGTTCGGTCACTTCACATCGATTTTCGACCAATAGGCCCAGTCGAAGCCATAGCCATTGACGGGGCGGGTGGTGAAGAGCAGCAGTTCGCCGGGTCGCGGTTGATAGGGGATGATCTCGTGCTGCGTCCCGCGGTCAGCCGCGCGGTTCACCGGATCCAGCACGCGGCGGAAGATCTCCCGGGTTGCGCCGCCGGCTGTGCCGGTAACCGCGAACTCAACGCCATCGGTCTTGTCGCCCTCTTTTTCATAGGCCCCGGGCACGATGCCGTAGTTCCACTCAATCCGGGAGGCGTGCGTGGGAGTGTGTAGCCAAAGGTTGCTATCGGGGTGCGCAAAAAGTGCCCGGCTACCGTCAGCGATCAACCAGTCAACGCCCTGGGTAAAGTGCGCCCGGATCGGCGCGGGGGAAACCATCGCAAAGGTGGTGCCGGCCAGGTTGCTCAAAACCCGGAACGGTTCCCGGCCCGGCGCCGCGAGCGGTACCGGGCCGCTGGTGACGATATCCCCGCCATAATTTCCGCGCTCCTTGAGGTTTTTTATCACCCGGGCGGCGTAACGCTGGTTGCAATAGATATCGGCCGTGCCTTGGGAAAAAGTGGGTGTCGCATCCAGCCCGAAGCGTTTGGTGACCTGCTCGACGAAGGTCCGGTTGCCCCGCTGATCAAACGTCATGACCAGTGCCGCCACATCCTCGTCGGCCAGCTCGTCAAAAGCGCGGCTCAGATACGCGGCCTCATGCTCGAGGCCGTTGCGGATCATGAGGGCCTTGCGCTGGGCGTAGAATGGAATCATCGCCCCCCAGTCGGATCCGGCAACGATGATCACCGATTCCTTGGGCATGAAATCGCGCAACACCTCGGTAAATGCGAATCCGCCATTGGACGACACCAGCTGCTGGGGATAATAGTCCCGCCGGTAGGTGTTGAGCTGCGCGCCAAGCAGCGCCACCACAGCCAGCCAGCAACACCACCGCGGGGCGGAGGATTCCAGCAGCCCGATCAGGAAAAATGCGAACGCTCCGAGCAGGAAAATGGCGCACGCATAAAAGTAGTAATCCTGGTAGGCATAGGCGAACGGGAAGAGCAATTGGGCCAGGAAGAACATGCCCGCCAGGCCCAGGGCCGGCCGTCGCACCCGCGGGAGAAGCGCCAGCCCGGCCACCAGGATCCCGATGATCAACCAGGGGGGGAGTACCGCCTGCCGCCAGCCGGTCAGCAGCGCACTCCAGACGGCGACAGAAACCCGCGCGGCGACATCCACGAGACCCCAATTGCCTTGCGAGAGATTTTTCGAGGTGAAGATCCAGGCGGAAGCATGGGCGGCCTTGAGTGGGTCGGTCAGGTCAATCCACAAGCGCAGCGCCCCGAACGGAACCACGATGCCGGCCAGTCCCCAGAATATGGTTTCTGCCGGCGCCTGCCACCCTTTCCACGGCCGCAGGTCCCGCCACAGCATCCACGCTCCATACGCCGCGGCCGGAAACAGCCAGACCGCGAGCGTTGAGCCCTTGATCAGGGCGGCACCGGTACCGGCCACGGCCGCCAGCACAAACCAAGACCAGCGCCGCCGGTCCATCATCTGGGCAAACCCGTACAGGAACCATGCGCAGCACATCAGCTCGATCGACTCCATCAGGAAGGCGCGGGAATAAAAAATATAGACGGGGCTGGTCAGGATCACGGCCAGCACCAGCAGCCGGCGGGGCCGGGTCAGGCCAAAACGCGCCAGCAGGAGATAGAGCGCCGGCAGCATCAGATAAAAGCAGCCGGCGGACACCGCGCGCGCCGCCATGAGATGTGGCACGCCCGTCGCCCGGCTCACGAGCACCACGCTCCATTCATAGACCGGCACCTCCATCAGGATCGAGACCCATGGTTTCCCCAGGATCGGGGTTTCATAGAGCAGTGAGAAATTATTTTGCTGGTCGATGTAGTAGCTGGTGATCGCAGTCTGCGCTTGCCGGAACTCGTGGCCGGGCATGAAGCCGGCGGTCCAGTTGCGCGTCACGAGCCAACCGTGCGTCAGCAGGGCGACGACAAAAATCCCCACCAGGATCTGGGATTCGCGGGGGCGCGGGGGATGGTCGGACATGGGCTGCTTGAAAAAGGGGAACGGACGGGAGCGGCAATATCTATTTGGAGCGCAGTTTTAGGGCAACCGGGCGTCCCAACAAACAACCCCGCGGTGCAGATTGACAATCCCGAAGGACTGACCCGCCAGCGAATGGCAAATTACTTTCCGCCGGGCCCGGGCTTATTTCCTGAGTTGTGCCGGTCCGGATAGTTTTCCACCGTTCACGGCCACTTCCCTGGCACCGCATGCACGAAACCCCTCACGCCACCCTGCATTTCGAGCCCCCCCTGCCCGGGCTCGTCGGCGGCACGCTCCTGCAAGGCTGGTTGGTGCCCAAAGCAGGCCGGCACTATACGGACGTGCGGGTCGTCGTGGGCGCAACAATTTTTCCAGGAATTCATGGGATTCCCCGGCGGGATCTCGCGGTGTTTTTTAAGGTGGATCGGCCCGCCCTGCTGGCGGGCTTCAGCATCACCCTGACCCTGCCGGTGGGTCGTCACCGCCTGATTCTCGAGGCCTGCAACCTGACCGGCAGCTGGGAAACGATCGATGCAGTCGATCGCGACGTGAACGAGGACGAAGCCCGGCCGGACCCCGAACCGCGGGTCCCGCTCGACGCCGCGGCCGTCGGGGAAATCCTGCAGGTGTTACTGCGCCAGTTGGGCGTCGGCGGGCTCACGCCGGAAGCTGGTGCGGCCGCCCTGATCGCCGCCAGCCCGCCGCGCCACCACTTGCAGCATCCACCCCGGCCGTTCCACGGGCACCTCGACCAGCCGCAGGTTTGGGCGCGGTCGCTGTTTGGACGGCTGGCCATTACGGGCTGGGTTTTCCACGAGAGCCTGCCGATCAAGCGCGTGTTCGCCACGACTGACCTGCAAGCGGTGCAGGAGCTCAAATACGCCCGCGAAACGCCTTTCCTTCCCGCCCGGCCGAACACGCCGGCGCATTCCACCCATGCCGGTTTTGACGGCTTTATCGACCTGCCGGCGCAACTGCCCCTGCCGGTCACGGTGCGGGTCTACGCTGAACTGTCGGATGGCAGCTGGCACCTCGGCTCGGTCGCACGCTTCGCCGCTACTGACCACGAGTTCGCCAAGCAACCCTTCCCATCGTACTCACCGCTACCCTTCGGGCGGGCGTGGCGGGCATTGGTGCGCGCGATCGAGGCCCGCGGCTGGCCGGTGCCTTCGGGCGAATCCTACCGGGAGGCCATCCGACGGACCTGGCAGGAATACTCCGCGGAAGCCCCGCGCCGAAACCACGCAGCGACGACGAGGTCCGCGATTCCCGCGAACACGGCCAGGTCCGCCGCCGCTTCCGTCCACTTGGTTACCCACAATCTGAATAGAGAGGGCGCGCCGCTCTTCCTGCTCGAATATGCGCGCCGGGTCCGCCAGGAATCCGGCCTGGGCCTCACGGTCATTAGCGCGCGCGAAGGCCCTTTGCGCGCCGGGTTCGAGGCGCTTGGCGCCCAAGTGCGGGTCGTGGATGCAGCGCCATTGCTTGTCGCCGGCGACGACGACGCGCTGGAACAGGCCTTGGACGCGCTGGGCCGCCGGCTTGACCTCTCGGAGGCCAGTCTGGTGGTCGCCAATACCCTGTCGGCGTGGTGGGGCGTTCATTTGGCCCATCGTGCCCGCCGGCCCGCGCTTTTCTATATCCACGAAAGCACGCCCCCTGCGTCATTTTTCCGCGGCCATATCCGTTCACTGGCGGTTTTGCGGGCCGCCGAAGAATCTTTCCGCCTGGCCGCCCGCGTCTCCTTTCTCACCACCTCCACGCAACGTTACTACTCCGGCCTGACCGACCATTCCAGCTATTGCCTCAACCCTGGCTGGATCGATCTCGCCAGCATCGATCTCTTTCGTGCCGCGCAGCAACGGGAAGATCTACGCACCCGGCTCGGCTTGAAGCCTGACCAGAAATTAGTAATCAATGTCGGCACCGTCTGCGAACGCAAAGGCCAGCACTTGTTTGCCCGGGCGGTCGAACTGTTGTGGGAGACGGCGCCTGAGTTGGCGGCCTCTGCCGCGTTCCTGATGGTCGGCGGACGCGACACACCGTTTGATCGCGATCTGGGGGATTTCCTGGCCGTCCTGAACCGGCCGAACCTGCGCGTCATTCCCGAAACCGGTGAAGTCTACCCTTATTATGGCGCCGCCGACCTGTTCGTCTGCTCCAGTTACGAGGAGTCCTTTCCCCGCGTGGTGCTCGAGGCGATGGCTTTCGCGCTGCCCATCATCAGCACAGAGGTGCATGGCATACCCGAGATGGTCCGTGCTGATCGTGAGGCGCTGCTGGTGCCACCTGGCGATACCGCTGCGATGGCCACCGCCCTGCATCGCCTGTTGATGTCACCCGGGATCGGCCAAGCGCTGGGGCAACAGGCCCGGACTCGCGTTGCAGCCCATTTTGACAGCCGGGTGGTTCTACCCCGCCACATCGCTCTGCTGCGGTCGCTGTCACCTGGTCCTGCGTAATTCGGCCAAGCGCGCGCTTACTTTACGTCGATCCTGATCCAATACGCCCAGTCGAACGCATAACTGTCATGGTTGGGCCGGGTCGAAAACCTCAGGACTTCCCCCGGTTGCGGCGTGTAAGGTATGACCACGTTCTGATCGCCCCGATCCTTCATATTCGCCACCGGATCCAGCAAGCGGTAGTAGATCTGCCGCGTCTGGCCATCAGGCATCTCGGCGAGAATGATGAACTCCACCCCATTCGTCTTGGTCTCACCTGCAAAGGCTCCGTCGAAAATGCCATATTTCCACTCAATCCGGGTGGTGCCGGCCGGAGGGCGCAGCCACAAGTCGGCATTCGGGTGGGCAGACAGCACCGTCCTCGGTCCATTTTCCATCCAGTTCACGCCGTATTGAAAATTAACCTGGAATGGACCCGGTGAAATATTCGAAAAGGCCGTCTTCGCACCTGCGGGTGAAATATTCGTGCGCCCCTTCAGCTCCACCTCGTCCGTGGCGACGCCGGCTATCGTCAGGTCCCGGTATTTCTGGCTGTGTCTCAGGCGCATCAGGAAGCCTGTCCGGTACAATGCGGCGACGTATACGTCCGCCACCTGGTGCGAATAGGTCGGCGTGCTGGGATCAAAGCCAAACCGGTCGGCGGCCAGTTCGATGAAGTTGCGGTTCTGGCGCAATGGCCCGTAAAGCACCATGGCGGCAACATCCTCGTCCGCCAGGTCTTTGAATGCCCGGTCGAGGTAGGCGCGGTCATATTCGAGGCCATTGCGGACCATGAGCGCCTTGCGCTCGGCGTACAACGGGGTCATGGCCGCCCAATCTGCCCCCGCGACCACGATCACGGATTTCTTGGGCGTCAGATCGCGCAGCACATCCGTGAATGGATAACCGCCATTGGCGAAAACAGCCTGCTGCACCCGGTAACCCTGCCAGTAAGCTGAAACTTGCGCGGCAAATGGCCCGAGGAACAGCAGCCAGCAGAACCAGCGCGGCAAACGGGAATCCAGAACGCCCAGCAGCCAGAAGCCGAAGGCGAGATTCAGGAAAATCGCGCAGGCGTAGAAATAATAATCCTGATAGGCGTAGGCGAACGGGAACAGGGCCTGAGCCAGCAAAAATACTCCCCCGATACCCAGCACCCGGGCGCGTCCGGGAAAAATCAAGGCAGCAAGACCGAAAAGTCCGATGAACCAGGGCGAGGCGATGGCCAGCTTCCAATCCTCGAGCAGATATCGCCACACCTCCCGCGAGAATAGCGGCGCGATCTTGAACAGACCCCAGTTCCCCTGCGACAAATTCTTCGAGGTGAAAATCCATGCCGACGCATGGGCCGCCTTGATCGGATCCGAATAGACGATCCATGCGCGCAGGCTACCCAGGGCCACCACCACCGTGGCCGCGCCCCAGAGTACAGTCTTGGCCGGTGTCCGCCAACCGGTGCGGGCGCGCACATCCTTCCACAGCATCCACGCACCATAGGCGGCGGCCGGCATCAGCCAGACCGCCAGCGTGGCACTCTTGATCAGCGCCGCCGCGGTGCCGGCCAGGATGGTCAGGCCGAGCCACGCCCAGCGGCGCTCGTCCATCGTCCGCACGAACCCGAGCAGGAACCAGGCGCAACCCATCAGCTCCATCGACTCCATCAGGAATGCCCGCGAATAATAGACGTAGACGGGACAGGTCAGGATCAGGGCCAGCAACAGCAATCGCCGGGGCCGGGTCAGGTCGAATCGCGCCAACAGGAGGTAGATTGCTGGCAGCATCAGGTAGAAGCAGGTCATGGATACGGTGCGCGCCGCCATAAAATGGGGCAGCCCGGTGGCCCGGCTGAGCAACACCACGCTCCATTCATAAACCGGCACTTCCATCAGGATGGAGACCCAAGGCTTGCCCAATATCGGGGTCTCATAGAGCAATGAAAAATTATTCTGTTGGTCGATATAGTAAGTCGTAATCGCGGTCTGCGCCTGACGGAACTCATGCCCCGACATAAATGGCGCCTTCCAATTAAGCGTGACCCCGTAGAAATGAAAACAGAGCGCACCGATGAAGATCCCAGTCAGGATCCAGTTTTCGCGTCGGAATGTTTCCGAACCGGACATGAAAAAATCAGAAAATACCAATCCCGTTCGCGGCAAGTTTTTTTTGCCGGAAAAAATTCCACGGGAAACGTATAAACTTTTATCCAGTCTATTGGACTGGGACAGATGAGCCCTGCTAACCCGCTATTCACCAAGCGGGTATTTATTTACCTTACCCCGATCTCGACGAAATAAGCCCAGTCGTACGCCGAGTTCTCGTATGGCCGGGTGGAAAAACGCAGCGTCTCGCCCGGCCGCGGGTGATAAGGGATGACAGCATGCTGGTCGCCCCGGTCCCCCGCCACCTGCCAGGGATCGAGCACGCGGCGATAAATCCTCCGGCTCGGCGCACCCGGCAATTCGCCTTCAATGATGAATTCCACGCCATCGGTATGGCCCTCCGCCCGCTCATAAGCGGCGGGGAAAATGCCGTAACTCCACTCGATCCGCGTGGCCATGGCCGGAGGTTTTAGCCAAAGGTCCGAATTGGTGTGGGCCAGGATCACCGTCCGGTCGCCGAAGCCCTGTCGGCCGGCGCCATGCTGGAATTTCATCTGGATCGGGGCCGGGGTGATGCTGGCAAACGTCTCCCGGGCGACCTCCGGCGAGACCGCCACGACATCCTTCGCCTCCACGTCCTCCGGCGGGACCTGCCGCACGGTCAACTCGGTGTAGCGTTCGCGGTTCTTCAGGCCTTCGAGCACTGCCTTGACGTAGGGTCGAGCCACGTAGACATCGACACTGGCCGAGGAGAAAGTGGGACCGCTCGCGTCCATCTCAAAGCGCGGCGCGGTCATGGTGATGAAATTCGAATCTTGTCGGGCCCGGTCCTGCAGAATCAGGGCGCACACTTTCTCGTCAGCGAGACCCTCATACGCGCGATGCAGGTAGTTTCGGTCAAACTCGAGGCCACTCCGGATCATGAGGGCCTTGCGCTGAGCGTAGAGCGGCGTCATCGCCGCCCAGTCGGCGCCGGCCACGATGATGACCGTGTCCTTGGGCGTGAGCTCGCGGAGAACCTGCGTAAAAGGCAGATCACCTTGGAACACGGTACTCTGGCCCTTCCAGTAATCCTGCTGGTACGCTATCCCTTGGGCCGCGAATGGCACGAGGCAGACGAGTGCGGCGCCCCAGCGCGGTATCCGCGAATCGAGCAGAGCCAGCAGGGTGAAGCCAAGGGCGACATGCAGGAAGACGGCGCAGGAATAAAAATAGTAATCCTGGTCGGCATAGGCGTGCGGGAACAGGAACTGGGCGAGGAAAAACACGCTGCTTGTGCCCAGCACGCGCCAGCGCACGGCAGGGAAAGCCAGCCCGGCCATTAGACCGAGGGCGATCAGCCAGCGGGACATGATCGCCTGTTCCCAGCAGCCGAGCAGGCGGCGCCAGAGTTCGGTCGAGAAAAGCGGCCGAAAATCAAACAACCCCCAGTTGCCTTGGGAGAGATTCTTCGATGTGAAGATGAAGGCCGAAGCGTGCGCCGCCTTGATCGGGTCGGTGCAAGCGATCCAACACCGCAGGGCCCCGAGCGCCACCGCCACGGTCGCCAGGCCCCAGAGCAGGGTCTTGAGCGGCGCCATCCAGCCGGTGCCGGCGCGAAGGTCGCGCCACAGCATCCAGGCGCCGTAGGCCGCGGCCGGTAGCAACCAGACCGCGAGCGTGGCACTCTTGATCAGGGCCGCCGCGCTGCCCACCACGATGGTCAGCGCGAGCCATGACCAGCGCCGCTCGTCCATCGTCCGTACAAACCCGAGCAGGAACCAGGCACTGCACATCAGCGCCATCGAATCCATCAGGAACGCCCGCGAATAATAGATGTAGACCGGTGCGCTCAGCACCAGGGCCAGCAGCAGTAGGCGGCGCGGCTTCGGCACGGCGAGGCGTCCGAGCAGCAGGTAGACCGCCGGCAACATCAGGTAAAAGCAGGCGGTGGAGACCAAACGCGCCGCGACCAGGTGCGACAGCCCGGTCGCCCGGCTGAACAGCACCACGCTCCATTCGTAGACTGGCACCTCCAGCAGGAGGCCCACCCAGGGTTTGCCCAGGATCGGGGTCTCATAGCGCAGCGAGAAATTGTTCTGCTCGTCGATGTAGTAGGTGGTGATCGCCGTCTGCGCCTGCCGGAACTCATGCCCCGACATGAAGCCCATGGTCCAGTGATAGGTCACGGCGTAGAGGTGGTAAGCGAGGGCGAGAGCGAAAATCGTGACCAGAAGCCAGCGCTCGCGACGGGAGGATTCCGAACTGCACATGGCGCCCCAGAAAGCGGCCCGAAGAACGGACGGCAATCTTTATCCGGCCCATCCCGGTCGCAGCTTGGCGTTGACGGGAGCGACGGCCGCGTGTGCCCTTGCAGGCGTGAAGTGGTCCATCTTGAGATTGGAGAAAAATCCAATTAGGACACCGACCTACCGAGCCAAAGGTTGACCTGCCCGGGACAGGACTCAATTTCTCCGCCACCTTTTCATGCCCACTTCCGTGAAGCATTTCAACCTGACTGCTGCCCGATGATCGAAACCGCCCATTGGAAACTCGACATTGAGGTGAAGCCCGCCGACTGGCGGTTTCCCGCCGGCGTCACCTGGCTGGCCGGCTGGCTGTGGTCGCCGCAAGACCGCCTCGCCACCGACCTCCGCTGCTGGATCGATGGCCGCTGTTTCCTCGCCAACTGGGGCCTGCCCAAACCCGGCCTCGACGAAGTCTACCTGAAGCATCCGGGCCCGCCGTACCTCGGCTTCACCCTGCTCCTCGAACCGCACGCCGGGGCGACGCTGTTGCGCCTCGAGGTGCGCGACCAGACCAACCAGTGGATGGAAATCTTCCGCACCGCCATCACTGTGGCCGCAGACGCACCGGGTTGCCCGCCACCGAAGCCGTTGCCGGACCTGCTCCCCCTTCTGCTTAATCCCCTCCTCCGGCTCCATAGCCAGCATCCGGCCGTGCCCTTGGCCACGCTGGCCGACCAGGTCGTCTCGGGAGCCGTCGCTGAGCCACGCAACGCGCTGCCGAGTCCGCCCTTCTTCGGCGCGCTCGAAGCGCCGCGCGACTTGGGCTGGGTTCGCTACGGCCGCCTCTCCATCACCGGCTGGCTGGCGCACCGGCAACACCGTGTCACCCGCCTCACGGCCATCGTGGATCCGCTCCAAGAAGGCGCCCTGCTCTACGGCTTGCCGCGTACCGACGTGACCGGCGAGTTCGCAGATCTGCCCGGACGCGAGACCTCCGCCTTCGTCGGCCATGTGGACCTGCCGGCCGACAGCCCCGTCCCGGCCCTGCTGAAGATTTTTGCCCACCTCGACAACGGCGAAAAGCACCTCGTCTTCGCCCAGCGTTTCACCCCGCGGGTGATCGCCGGCGCCGAGGCGCCGCTGCCTGTGCGCTCGATGCGGACCTTCGTTCGCGCCGCGTGGGCCCTGCGCCAGTCCGCGCAGCGTCACGGCCTCCCACTCGGGGCGTGGGGTGCGCTGCGCCAGCCCCTCCGCACCGCGTGGGCCGCCTACGCCGCCGAGGCACCCGCTCCGGCCGGCCATGTCAGCCTGGCAACTGAAACCGGCGGGACCACCGACCCCGCGCGGTCGCTGCGGGTGCTGGTTGTCACCCACAACCTCAACTTCGAGGGCGCGCCCTGGTTCATTTTCGAACTGGCCCGGCACCTTGCATCGCAGCCCGGCACCACCGTGCGCGTGCTCGCGCCCCAGGACGGCCCCATGCGTCGCGTGTTCACCGACTCCGGCATGGCGGTGGACATAATCGAGGTCGGACCGGCGATGCGGAGCAAGACGCCAGAAGAATTTAATGCGAGCCTCGCCCCGGCGACCGCTGCGATCCACTGGGCTGAAACCGACCTCGTGATCGCCAACACCATGGTGTCTTTCTGGGCGATCCACGCCGCCCGGCAGGCCGGCAAGCCCAGTCTCCTCTATGTCCATGAGAGTTCCCCGGTCCGCCGTTTCTTCGAAATGGATTATGCTCCCGGCCTGTTCCCCGTGATCGAGGACGCCTTCCGGCTGGCCACGCGCGTCGTGTTCACCGCCGACTCGTCGCGCCGCGTGTTCCAGCATCTCGGTGACCGCGGGAACTTCTGCCTGCTGCCGAGCTGGGTGGATGCGGGACGGATCGACGCCTTTGCTGCCGCGCACCAAGCCGCCGACCTCCGACGCAAACACGGGCTCGATCCCGCCGCGGTCCTCGTGGTGAACATCGGTTCCGTCTGCGAGCGCAAAGGTCAGCACGTCTTCATCCGGGCCGTCGAGCTGTTGAAAACCGAGCTGGGCGTCCTTTATCCCGGCCAGAAGATCCAGTTTGTCATGGTCGGGGCCCGGCCCGGCCTGTTTTTGGAAATCCTGCAGGAGGAGATCACCCGTCTCGGGCTGGAGGGGCTGGCGATCTTCGCGCCGGAAACCGGCGAGATCTTCGACTACTACCAGCTGGCCGACATCTTCGTTTGCACCAGCTTCGAGGAATCCTTTCCCCGCGTCCTGCTGGAGTCTGCGGTGTTCCGCCGGCTCATCGTTTCCACCAACGTCAACGGCATCGCGGAGATGATCGGACCGGACGAGGCCTGGCTGATCCCACCCGGTGACCGCTACCGTCTGGCCGAGGCCCTCAAGCTCGCGCTCGCGGCATATTTCGCCGGCGACCGGACACGCCCGGAAAAGGCCCGCGCCACCGTGCTGCGCAAATATCACGAGGCCCGCTCGCTGCCCCGGCACGCCGGCCTGGCCCGCGCCGCCGCGCAAAACCGGCTCTGAGCATGCGCGAATCCGCCGCCTGCTTTCACAACCTGGAATGGCCGCCCGAGGACGCGCGCCTCGCCGGACCCGTCGTATGGCTGCGCGGGTGGATCGTGGGCAAGCCGGGCCACGCCTTCATCGACGTGCGGGTGCGCCACGACCGCGGCACGCATCTCGGGGTACTGGGCCTGCCACGCACCGACCTTGCCGCCCATTTCAAATCTGCGCGACCCTGGCTGCCCGCGGAGTTCATCCTCGGCGTGCCCGTGGCTGACGGCCCGGTCAGCCTCACCCTTGAGGCGATGGATGCGCACGGCGGCTGGCACATGCTGCAAACCATCGCACTGACCGTCGCACCTGATGGCACGCCGCCGCCGCGCGTCGAAGGCCGGCTCGAAGTCCGGCCCGAGGGCACCTGGACAGTGCGCGATGCCCATCACCCTTTCCACGGCCATCTCGATGACCCTGGCCCGACGCCCACTCTGACGCACGGCCGCGCCGAGGTCTTTGGCTGGTTGCTCGACGAGACCCGGCCCCTGGCCGTCGTGCTCGCCACGACCGACACCCTGGTCTTCAACCACCTCGCCCACAGCCTGACTGATGAGAAACTCGCCGCCAAGGTCGCGCATCCCGGCGCCACCCGCGCGCGCCTGCGCGGCCCGGTGGACAGCCCGGCCACGCTCGTCCTGCCGGCCTGCCTCCGCGTGTATGCGGTCTCACCCGATGGCTCGGTCCACCTGTGTTTTGCGCAGCGGATCGATCCGAGCGCAGGTGGAACCCGGCCTCCGGACGGGTTCTCTGGCATCGCCGATTTAACAGCCCGTCCGGAGGCCGGTCTCCACCTTGGTCCACCTGTGGCCTACCAGCCCTTGTCCGCGCTGCCTTCCGGCCGGCCGCGCCGGCTGCTCCTCGTCGTGCGCAGCCCCCTGCCCAATGACGCCACGTTGCGGGCGCTCGATCTCGCCCGGCACCTGATTTCGTCCCATCGCTGGGCCGCCCGGCTCGTCGCCGCCGAGGACGGACCGTTGCGCCGGAATTTCGAGGCCTGCGATGTCGAGTCCCTCGTCGTCAATCCCGGCCCGCTGTTCGCCGCCGGCGACGCTCCCGCGCTGGAGCGGGCGCTGCACGACCTGCAGCGCCAGATCCTCTGGCAGCACCTGGACGCGGTGGCGGTTTTCGATCCCGTGTGCGGCTGGGCGATCATGCTCGCGCGACGCCAAGGCATTCCGGTGCTGTTCGATTGCTCCGACGTGGTCCCCATGGAGCCGGACCCCACGGCCAGCCCCGCCGTGCAAAATATGCTGCGAGACAGCTGGCGCTTGGCCAGCGCCGTCTGCTTTGCGTCCCACTCGGCTGCGCGCGCACAGCAAGGTCGCTGCGGCGACCGGCCGGCGGAAATCATCATGCCCTGGCACACGCCCGGCCTGTCCACAAACGCCCCGGCCGACTGCCGCACCATCCTCGCCCCTTTGCGCACGGTTGACTGGCTGGCCCGGCAGCACCCAGCAACCGCAGCGCGCTGGAATTTCCGCGAGGGTCCGGCCGGCCAGGTCGACGCCGAGCGGCTCGCGCAACAAGATGATGCCTTTAATTTCCCCGTCTTGCAGCGCACCGACGACTGGTCGGTGGCTGAGATCACTCTCTGCCTCGGTCCGCTGTTTGACCGCGGGCCGTTGCGACCGGTGATTGACGCCGCCGCCGCCGGCATTCCCGTGGTGGCGCCCCGGCTCGCCCTCACCGAGGAGATTTTCCAAGACACGAAGGTGCAGCTGGTGGACGAAGCCAACCCGCTCGCCCTCGCCCACGCGCTGCTGGCTTGGGAGGCACAGCCCGCCTCATTCCAACGCGAAGCCACCGCCATCGCCCCAGATTTCCGCGCCCGCCACGACCCCGCGCGCCTCCTACCGCAGTGGGAACGCCTGCTGACGACGGTGGCGGCCGGGCGGGATTGAGTGCTATCAAGTGCTAGTCAGTAATCCGTCTTCATCTTCATCCCGACTACATGATGTGCTTTAGCTAAACTGGCACATTCGAGCTTCATCGGAATATCGCTTGTCGGATAGCGGAAGCATGGCTCAACTTCGCGTAATGGTTCTTCTGGTTCACCTGCGCCATCTCACCCTTTTGCTTGGGGAAGATATATCCTCGTTGCCGCAGCAGGTGTTGATTGAGCGTATCAAAGCCCTCTTCAGCTTCTTGGGTGAGGTCGGTAAAGTTGAAATCTTCGACGACACTGTGCAACTCCACCTGCGGGAAGCCACGCCGCAAAAATCCGCCGAATGTGCCAAGCTCGCAGAGCGCGCCACGAAACGTGCCCGAGAAGGCGACTACCTCCGCGCCATTGAGCTCCTGCGGAGAGCCCTGCAACTCAGCCCGTCCCTGCCCACGTTGCATCGCGATTTGGCCATGTGCCTGATGGAGCTCGGTCAGCACGCCGCAGCCAAGGATGCCCTCATCGACGCCCTCAAACTCGACGCCACCGACGCCTGGAGCTTCGTCGTCCTCGGCAACCTCTACGCCAAGCACGAAGCCAACCCCGACCAGGCCCGTCGCTTCTACGAACGCGCCCTCGAACTCAAGCCCGGTGATGCGTGGGCGCTGAACGGGCTGGCCTCCGCCCTGGCGGAATCCGGCGATCAGTCCGGTGCATTGCTCCGGTTCGATGAGGCGATCCAGTCGAATCCTGAGTTTGCGAATGCGTGGCTCGGCAAGGCGCTGCTCCAACTTCGCAGCGAGCAGCCGCGTGAGTCGGCCGGCACGATCCGATCCCTGTTTGCCCAGGCCAAGATGCAGGACGCTCGCTCGGAGCCGGTTTTCGCCGAAGCATCAAAAATCTTTTTGGCTGCGGAGTCGGCGCTGGCCCAGTCGGAGGAATCGGCAGCGTTCAAGGCCGTCGAAACCTACCGACGCACGGTCGAACTGGATTCAGGCTATCCGGTGGAGGTCTCCGAGGATGATCTGCCCTCGCAGACTGCCGGTCGGGCACAGATGGCGTGGAAGCATAGTCGTGATCGGCATCTCATCACGTCAAGGCGAGGTCTACCCCCCCCATTTCGCGACACATTGTCGCACATGAACTTACTCATATTCGTCTTGAGGCCGAAGCCCGGCGACTCGGACGCAATCGCTTCTTCGCCACCACGCCCGTCACCCATGAACTGGCCATCCGCTCCATCGGTCCGGACATTCGCCGGCTCGAAAAACAGAATTCCAGCGCCGACGCGATTCAGCGGTTCGTGCGGCAGCTGGTCGAAGGCATATGTTCGCAACTTTTCAACTGTCCGCTCGACATGCTCATCGAGCGGCGGCTCGACACAGAGTTGCCGGCGCTCCGTTCCGCGCAGGTAATCTCCCTCGCCCATCTGGCACGAGAAGCCCAGGCCGCGACCCTCAATCCTGAAGTACGCCGCCTGACGCCGTCGCGCATTCTGCGCGCCTCCAGTGCGCTAAATGGCGCCTACGCGCTCCTCGTCGACGAACTGACCGGAGGCACGCTCCGTTGCTGGCAGGTCTATCGTAAACTCGAGACCGCCGATCTTTCGCAGAAGCTCTGGCAACTTTGGCAGCAACGGCAGCCCGCCCTCACGTCCGGCGGCGAATACGATCTCGTCGATGAATTCGCAGACATCGTCGGCATGCGCGATTGGTACATGTGGAAACCGGACCCGGGTGACCAACCAACGCCAACGGCCGACGAAGCCGATCCGGTGCGTGAAGGCACCACCAACCCCGAGTTGCTGCGCACCAAGCATCCCGCCGCCGTGTGGTTCCTCCTAGATGCGCTGCAGAGGTATTCCAAGCTAACGACCGAAGAGGTGCGCAAAATCGCGTTCGAAGTGGCGATGATCGGACGAGAAGGGCTGGACTATGCCGACCCGGAGAAAAAGTACCGGCTGAAATCCCTACCAGGAGAAACGTTCAGCGGCCTACAGATGATGTGCCTGATGCATGCTGGCTTTAAGCGTCTAGCCCCTGAACAGGACACCGGGATGGATCTCCACGAGCCGTTCCTGACGGCGCTTGGGTTGTTTAACTCAAAGAGGCAAAACTTATGAACGAACTCGTCGAAATCACCCAGCGACTCCGCGCTTTTCGCGACGCGCGCGACTGGAAGAAGTTCCATAACCCGAAGAATCTGGCCTGCTCCATCTCGATAGAGGCGGCGGAGCTACTCGAGCACTTCCAGTGGAAGACCCCGGAGGAAAGCGCTGCCTATGCGGTAGCTAAGCGCGACGAGCTTTCCGAGGAGATAGCCGATGTGGGGATGTACCTCATAGCGTTGGCGGACAACCTCGGCATTGATTTGCTTGAGGCAATCGACCGCAAGCTGGCGATCAACGAAACAAAGTATCCGGTGGAAAGGGCGAAAGGTACGGCAAAGAAATACACTGAGCTTTGATCCGCATGATCATCTATCATGAATCCAAGGCTCGATTTCTGTCCGATGCGGACAATAACGTAATCAAGCAGCGATTGGTAGATGCCTTTCAGGCAAAAACAGGATCTGTTCCCAGTGACAGCTATGTTTGGGCCGACGAATACAGTAGATTTGCCATGGCGCTCGGACAGGCCAAGGTGGATGATGACATAGAGGTTGCCATCGAGTACCACATTTCAGCCGCTGGCCGCTTTCGTATCGATGTGCTGCTAGCTGGCAACGACGGGCAAACCGACAATGGCCTGATTATTGAACTAAAGGCTTGGGAGACTGCTGATCTTACGGATGTAAACGAGATGGTTATCTCGCCAATAGCAGGAGGCAAATATGCAGACCATCCTTGTGTTCAGGCTCGCAGGTATAAAGGCCTGATTCTGCGATTCAATCAGGATGTCAAGGAACAGGGCATTCGACTGAAATCTGCGGCCTACATGTTCAATCTTCATAGGCGCAAGCCAGAGCCGCTTGAAGACGCGCGCTATCAAAATGCACTGACAGATTCACCACTCTTTCTTGCGGAAGATGTCACCGGGCTGCGTCGATACATCGAAAACATCGTACCGAGAAAACCAAAGAAGAACATAATACATTATATCGAGAACGGGCGGATGCGGCCCACCGACGAACTTATTGGACGCGTCAGCAGCATGCTAGACGGCAACGAAGAATTTGAGCTGATTGACGAGCAAAACGTCGCCTACCAGGTGATCCGTCATGCCCTTATTGGAATGAAGGACCTCAAGCACCGGCATGTATTTGTGGTCGAAGGCGGGCCTGGTACTGGAAAATCAGTAATCGCCGTCCGATTGCTCGCAGAGATACTAAAGGCAAAACGGATGGGATTTTTCGTGGCTCCAAATCGGGCTTTCCGCGAAACCATCATAGAATATCTTGCCAGAGGCAATTTAGGGTATCGCGAAGACGGCCAAGCGATCTTCAAGTCATCATGGAGTTTTCATGACGTCGACTACGAGAAGGATAGTCGCAACGACGTCCTGATAGTTGATGAGGCGCATAGGCTTAAAAACAAAGCGCATATGTATAAAGGCAAAAACATGGTCGAAGACATGGTGCGTGCCGCCCGGGTCGTTGTGTTTCTGATTGATGAGACCCAGCGGGTTTCATGGGGCGACATTGGTTCGGTTATTTCGATCACGAAGGCGGCAGCGAAATTTGACGCGAAACTTCATTCGTCTTTTAAACTCCACGCTCAGTTTCGATGCAGTGGCTCTACAGGATATATGAATTGGCTGGATGATGTGCTCGAAATAAGGAAGACGGGGAATTTTGATAATTGGGGAGAGCAGCAATATGAGTTCAAAGTATTTGATCGTGCCGAGGATCTGTATGCTGCCCTAAGAGCCAAAAACGAGAAGAACAAGGCCCGACTAATTGCGGGATACTCATGGGAATGGCCCAAAAAGGGTAGAGAACGCGGGACTTCGGTTAAGCATGTTCAGGCAGACAAGCTGGCTTTACCTTGGAACTTCGATGGCGAGAACTGGGCCACCAGCAAGGATGGTATTGAGCAGGTCGGATGTGTTCATACTAGCCAAGGGATCGAGTTCGACTGGCTTGGAGTCCTAATCGGGGCAGACCTGACATACATAGAAGGAAAGGTCGTTGGTGATCCAGCTAGGCGAGCAAAAAATGACTCGTCGCTTAAGGGATGGAAAAAGGAAATTACGGATGCCAAGCAAGACAGCGCCAGGAAACAAGCCGTGCTTGATAAGGTGCAGACCATCATCAAAAGCACATATAAGGTGCTGCTTTCGCGAGGCCGTATGGGTTGTTATGTTTGGTGTGCGGATGTGGAGCTTCGAGAATACTTGAAACAGCGTTTGGCATTGGTGTCTGCAGCGGATGAAGAGTCCATCCCGCCGGAAGTGGAGATTGTACAAGCCCCACAGGCGGGAAAGTTCGTCACACACGTTCCGCTGTATTCGCTAGAGGCGGCGGCCGGATCATTTGGCGTGGTGGATCCGGCAAATTGCATTGGCTGGGTTAAGGCACCAGCAGGAATCAAGATCACCCGACTACACTTCGTCACAAAAGTAGTCGGAAAATCAATGCAACCATTGATCAAGGATGGTGCCTACTGTGTTTTCAGATTTGGCGTCGAAGGTCCAAGAGGCGGGCGAATAGTTTTGGCACAGCATAACGATATTAATGATCCGGAGACGGGCGGCAGCTACACGGTCAAAAAATACCAATCGACCAAAGTCGTCTCGCAAGAGCACGAATGGACGCATTCGAGCATTCGGTTGCTGCCTCTCAATCCAGATTACAGTCCGATCGACATTAAACCGGAGAGCGCAGAGGACATTAAGGTAATAGCCGAGTTTGCTGCATTGCTTTGAACGCGAATACGCCTTTTCGGAACACTGTAAGACTCGCCTAGTCACACCAGATCCACCGCTATGGGAACCAGCAGGCCGGGTGATCCGTGGCTGAGGGCTTGCGCCGCATCGCGGGGTCTGCCTTGGTTCAATGACCGTCGCGTGAACGAAAACGACTCCTACATATTTGATGTCGAGCTGCCCACCTCGTGGGTTTTTTCCGGCGAACCCACCTGGATCAGCGGCTGGTTCCTGTCCAAGAACGACGCCATTTACAGCGACCTCCGCGCCGTCACCGGTGGCGTGACGCACCTCGGCATCCTCGGCCTGCCGCGCCCGGACATCGAGGAACGCCATCGCAGCCGGATCGGCCTGCCCTATGCCGGTTTTGTTTTGCAGGTGCAGCCCCCACAGGGCGCGACGGATCTGCGGCTGGAGCTGCTGGATGCCGGCGGTCGCTGGGTCGAGTTCTGGCGCACCGGGATCAAGGTCAACCACGGCCCGAGCCCCGGCGGCCGGCTGAATGCGGCCATCGTCCCGGACCAGCTCCGCAAGCTGCTGCAGGCCCGCCGGGCCGATCCCACCGGTTCCCTTGTCCCGCTCGCGCGGCGCCTCGCCATCGAGTCCGCCGTCGTGCCGCTCGACTCGCTGCCCAATCCTCCTTTTTTCGGCGCGCTGGAAAAGCCCATGCTCACCGGTGGCTCCCAGTTCGGAAAAGTCCAGGTCGAGGGTTGGATCATCCACAAGGAACAGCGCATCCGCCGGCTGATCGCGTCCACCCATCCGCTGGTGGAGGTCGAGATGGACTATGGCGACCGCGAGCGGCTCGACGCCGGCGAAATGTTTCCCGGCCATCCCTACGCGGCCCGCTCCCAATACTTCGGCATGGTGGACATCGACGAACAGGCGACGGACCCGTGCTGCCTGAAGGTCTTCGCCGACCTGGAGGACGGCACCCGTCACCTCGTGTTCCTGCGGCGTTTTTATCAGCGCGGCTGCGCGCAACTGGAACGCCCGCTGCCTGCCTTCAGCCGGGCCACTTTTGTGGAAACGTCCGCGGCCTTCGCATCGGCCTGCCGCGCCGAGGGCATCCGCCTCGGCGGTTGGCGCCAGTATTGGGATCAGTGCCAGATTGCCTACCGGCTTTTCCGCCAGTTCGCCCCGGCCTCGCTGCCGGACCCGCACCGGGCCACGACGGACGCCTATACCCTTTGGCAAAAGGCCAATGCCCTCACCCCTCACCTGCGCGAGTCGCTCGAAACCATCGTCCGAAAACTCGGTCCCACCGGCCCGCGCTTCACGCTGCTGGTGGACACCCGCGCCTGCACGCCGGAACAGCTCCGCCAGCTCGCTGACTCGCTGCGCGCCCAGATTTATCCGCATTGGGAGGCCTCGTTCGTCGGCGCCGCCGCCCCGGGCGGTGACAGCCGCCTCAAATCCTCGCCGGTCGGCGCGCCCCAGGAATTCATCAAGGCCCTGAACTCGGCGGCCCACGCCGCGACCGGCACGCACGTGGCCCTGCTGCCCGGACATTCCCGCCTGAGCGCTGACGCGCTGGCCGAGATTGCCGACACGCTGGCCGCTGATGCGAACCTGGAGCTGGTCTATACCGACGAGGACCGGATGGATGACAGCGGCCGGCGCATTGACCCGGTCTTCAAGCCGGCGTGGAGCCCCGCGCTAGCCGACTCCGGACTTTTCCCCGGCCAGCTCAGCGTCGTGCGCCAAGACCGGTTTCTGCAGCTCGGTTCCTTTCGCGAGCAGTATCCCCTGTTGCCCTGGCTGGACCTGCTGCGGCGTCTCGGCGACAAGCTGGAAGCGGCGCAGGTCGTTCACCTACCTCTGGTCTGCCACCACGCTCGGGCCGAAATATCGTCGCAAACGCCGCCTTCCGATCCTTCGGTCGAGGAAACCCGGCGCTCGCTCGCCGATGCCGCGTCGCGCCGCGGACGCCACACGGCGCCCTTCCTGCCCGAGGCCGGGCATCACCGGCAGATCCGCTACCATCAGTTCCGCGCCGAGCCAGGCATTCTCGCGAGGCTGCCCGTCACCATCGTCATCCCCACCCGCGACCGCCTGCACCTGCTGCAAGAGTGCGTCGAGTTGCTGGAGGAAACCGTGGACTGGCGGCACGTGAAGCTCGTCATCGTGGACGATCACTCGCGCGACGCCGACGCCGTGCGCTATCTGGCCACCATCCAGCAGCGCACCGACCTGCGCTGTGTGGTCGTGCGCCCGGCGGACCGCGCCGCACCGTTCAATTACTCGCATCTGGTCAACCTCGCCCGGCCGCACTTCGACTCACCGCTCGTCCTGCACCTGAACAACGACGTGAACGCCCTGGAGTCCGGCTGGCTGGAGGAAATGGCCACTTGGTTCCTGCAGCCGGACGTCGGCGTGGTCGGCGCCAAGCTTGTCTACCCGGACAAGACGCTCAACCACACCGGCATCATCATCGGGCCGCACGGCGGCCTGGCCGACACACCGTTCGTGAAGGCCGATCCCCGCGAGGTGCCGGTCGAGTGGCACGCCGCCGCCCGCGAGGTCTCGGCGGTCACCGGCGCCTGCCTGATGACCCGCACTGCGCTCTACGAAAAACTCGGCGGCTTTGATGAGCGGGACTTCGGCGTCGCCTACAACGACGTCGATTACTGCCTGCGCGTGCGCGGCGCCGGCCAGCGGGTGATCTACACGCCGCAGGCGCAACTCATGCACTGGGGCAGCGCGACGCGCGGGGTCACGTTCGACGACGCCGAGCATATCGCCTTCGTCGAGCGCTACCCGATGTGGCGCGACCCGTATCTCAGCCCACACCTCGGCCTCGACGGTGCGCGCCTGCGCTGCGTGGTGTCGGCCGTCGCGGAAACCGCGCGGGCCGGCAAGCTCCGCCTGCTGCTGCTCACGCACAATCTCAACCTGGAGGGCGCGCCCCTCTTTCTCCTCGAATACGCCACCTGGATGGTGCGCGAGGCGGGGTTTTCCCTCGAGGTGCTGTCCTCCCAGGAAGGCCCGCTGCGCGGCACCTTCGAGGCGCTCGGGGCGCATGTCACCGTGATCGACGCGGGGCCGCTCTACCTTTCGCCAGACGAGGACACCTTCCACCAGCGGCTCGGCCAGATCAAGCAGGGGCTCGACTGGGACAGGATCGACCTCGTGGTGTGCAACACTCTCCTGAGCTTCTGGGGCGTGCATCTGGCGGCCCGCGCGGGCAAGGCCTCGCTGTTCTACATCCACGAGAGTTCGACCATCTTCCGTTTCTTCGAGCGGAAGTTCGAACTCGAGCTGCACCGCCTCGTGGCGGAGGCGTTCCAGCTTGCGACCCGCGCGCTGTTCCTGTGCCGAGCCACGCAGGCTTACTACGACGACCTGAACACGCGCGGTAATTTTCAGATCGTGCCGAGCTGGATCCGGCTCGACGACATGGTGCAGTTCGCCCGCACCCACACCCGCGCGGACATGCGTCGGAAGCACGGGTTCGACGACGACGAAACCGTCATCGCCAACATCGGCACGGTCTGCGAGCGCAAAGGCCAGCATGTCTTCCTGCGCGCGATCGAGCATTTCAACCGGCAGGGCCACCGCGGCAAATTCCGGTTTGTCATGGTCGGCGCCCGGCCCGGCATCTACCTC